>NZ_CP063815.1:2613829-3267287 GCF_015277895.1 Microbacterium abyssi
GGACTGGCGGCGTGCGGTCGGGTCATCGATGGTGCGGAAGATGATCTCGTCGATCTGCCCCTTCTCGCCCCAGTAGTCCTCGTAGTAGCTGAGGGTCAGCTGCTCGCCGCGAGCCCATTCGTCGAACTTGAAGGGGCCTGTTCCCGCGGGGTGCGCCTCGGCGTACTCCGACATCTGCGGGGCCTCGGCAGAGCCCGCGACCTCGTCAGCGCCGAACTCGGCCATCGCGGCCGGGCTCTGCATCGCGAACGCGGGAAGGGAGAGTGCGGGGATGAAGCCGGCGAACGGCTTGTTCAGCTCGACGGTCGCCGAGTAGTCGCCGTCGGGCGTGCAGGACTTGTAGACCGCGTTCTCGGGGCTCTCGGCATAGCCATGGAAGAGCTTGTTGTAGTAGTAGCCGAAGGCCTCGGATGCGGCGAGACCCGTCCAGTTGTACCAGCGGTCGAAGTTGGCGCAGACGGCCTCGGCGTTGAACGGAGTGCCGTCGTGGAAGGTGACGTCCTCCTTCAGCGCGAAGGTGTGCGACATGCCGTCTTCGGCGGACTCCCACGACTCGGCGAGAAGCGGTGCGGGGTCGGCGGTGCCGGGCTCGGTGCCGACGAGGCCCTCGAAGATCTGGCGCGAGACGCGGAAGGTCTCGCCGTCCTGTGCGAAGGCGGGGTCGAGGCTGGCCGGGTCGGAGGATGCCGCGAACACGAACGTGCTGTCGACCTCTTCTCCGCCGCCGTCCGCCGTGTCGTCACCGCGTTCACTGGCGACGCAGCCCGCGAGCAGCATCGCTGCGATCGCAGTGCCGGTGACGGCGATGAGCCCTCGCCGCCGGCGCATGGATGTGTGGTTCATGCTGTGTACCTTCCCTAGTGGGGCGCTTCGTTGCGCGTGCCGGTCGCGTCGTCGCTCCCGTTACACGTGATGCATTGACGCTACCCAGCCCGCACCTGGAATCCAAACGCATCCATGTTGCGATCCGGTATCAGCTCTGTAACGCTCCCGTCCCTTCCCCTCCCGAGAGGAGTTTGGTGAGCGGCGTCAGCGGCCGAGCAGGAGGGCGCGAGCGGCCTCGGCGCCGACGCGGCTGGCGGCGGCGACCTCGACGACGGGCAGGGGCAGCGGATGCTGCGCCGCGAGGCCCACGTTCACCACGACCGCGTCCGGCTGCCGCCGGGCTGCGAGCTCCACAAGGGCGCGCTGGCCGGCGTCCACATCCGGCCGGTCGATCAGCAGCACGAGCCGTCCGCCGGCGGCGACCGCCGCGTCCAGCGCGGCATCCCGCTCCGTCTCCGTCGCCCGGGCGATGTCGAGGCGCACGCGGAAGCCGTCGCCGGCGAGGGCCTCTGAGACGTACGCCGCGGCGCTGTCGACCGCGAGCGTCGACCGCCGGCGCGCGTCGACGACCGACAGGGCGGATGCCGCGGCATCCAGCTCACTGGTCACACGCAGCGCGCGACGGACGATCGATGCCCCGTCGAAGTTCGGCACGGCCGCCGACGTCGCGGCGGCGAGCTTGGTAGCCAGCACCCGTACGCGCTCGCGCGCCTGCTCGACCCGCTCGCGGGAGAGCGTCCCGTTCCGCAGCGCCGCGACGATCGCCTCGCGCGCGGCGAGGTAGTCGCGCTCGTCCTGATCCGGGTGCGCATCGTCACCGGGGTTCGTCGGGTTGCCGATGCACAGTAAGTCGGCGCCGGCGGCCAGGGCCTGCACGGCTCCGCCGCCGAGGCCGACCGATTCGCGGACGGCGGCCATATCAAGGGCGTCCGTGATGATGACGCCGTCGAAGCCCATCTCGCGCAGGCGTTCGAGCACCGCGGGGTTCAAAGTTGCCGGCTGCGCACCGCATGCTGGGACGACGATGTGCGCGGTCATGATCGTGTCCACGCCCGCGGCGATGGCGGCGCGGAACGGCTCCAGGTGCACGTTGTCGACCTCGGATGGATCGAGCGTGATCACCGGCAGCGCGTGGTGCGAGTCGAGGTGGGTGTCGCCGTGCCCGGGGAAGTGCTTGACGCACGCGGCCACTCCCCCGTTCTGCAGCCCGTGCACCGTTGCTGCGACGTGGCGCGAGACCAGCGCGGCATCCGCGCCGAAAGAGCGCACGCCGATCACGGGATTGCGGGGATCGGTGTTGACGTCGGCGACCGGCCCGAGCACCACGTCGACGCCGACCCGGCGGGCGCGTCGGGCGAGCTCGGCGCCGGTGGCCTCGCTGGCCGCGGTGTCGTCGAGGATGCCGAGCTGCGCCGCTCCGGGAAGCGTGGACCCGGTGGCGACCTCGAGGCGGGTGACGCTGCCGCCCTCCTCGTCGATGCCGATCAGCGCGTAGGGATTCGCGGTGTGGATCTCGGCGCTCAGGGCCGCGAGCTCTTCGGAGATGTTCTGCCCGAAGTAGACGACGCCGGCGAGGTCCTGCTCGAGCGCATCGCGCAGCCACTCCGGCGCGCCTTCGCCTTCGAGACGCGTGCCGAAGAAGCCCGGCCACAGCACGCTGTTGGCGAGGCGGGTGAGATCGTCCGTCATCCCTTCACCGCTCCCGACGTCATGCCACTCGCCAGACGCCCCTGCACGATGACGAAGAAGATCATGACCGGGATGGTGATGATGGTGGATGCCGCCATGATGCTGCCCCAGTCGTTGGAGTGCAGCCCGAAGAAGGACTTCAGTCCGATCGCGACGGTGTACTGGTCGGCGGCGCCGCCGAGCATCGTCATGGCGAAGATGAACTCGTTCCACGCGGTGATGAAACTGAAGATGCTGGTGGCGACGAGACCCGGCATCACCAGCGGCAGCAGCACCGAGCGGAACATGCGCCACCAGCTGGCGCCGTCGAGGTACGCGGCCTCCTCGAGTTCGACCGGGACGGCGGCGACGAAGCCGCGCAGCATCCAGATGCCGAACGCGAGCGAGAGAGCGACGTAGACGATCATCAGGCCGATGATGCTGTTCAGCAGCCCCAGACTCTTGACCTGGAGGAACAGTGGGATCACCAGCGCCTCGAGCGGAACCATCTGCACGATGAGGATCATCATGAGGATCATGGTGCGGAACTTGAACCTGAAGCGGGCCACAGCGACGGCGGCGAGCAGGCACACCAGGGCGCTGACCAGCACGGTGACGATGGCCACGATGGCGGAGTTGCGCAGATACGTGCCGAATCCACCCTCGTTGAACACGAAGATGAAGTGGTCGAGGGTGAACTCTTCCGGGATGAACGATCGACCGCCGCTGGAGGCGTTCTTGTCGAACGCGCTGGAGACCATCCAGTACGCGGGGAACAGCGTGAACGCCAGGAGCGCCGCGACGCCGATGCCGATGCCGACGCGGGAGAGGACGGACTTCTTCGGGTTCACAGTTCGTCCTCCTTCATGAGCGAGCGGATGTACACGATCGTGATTCCGATCAGCACGAGGGTGAGCAGCACGGCGAGCGCCGCGCCGAAGCCGTAGCGGTTCTGACCGAACGATTCGACGTACGACCAGACGCCGAGGTTGAGCACCGAACGGTTCGAGCCGGAGCCGCCGGGCATCAGGTAGACCTGCGCGAAGACCTTGAAGTCCCAGATGGTGGAGAGGATGATCACGACCGAGAACACCGGGCGCAGGGTCGGGAAGACGATCTTCCAGAAGCGGCGCCAGGCACCGGCGCCGTCCATGGCTGCGGCTTCGAGCATCTCCTTGGAGACGCCGAGCAGGCCGGCGAGCACGGTGATCGCGACGAACGGGAAGCCGTGGTGCACGACGTTCAGCAGCACGATCGCGTAGAACGACCACTGGTTGGTGAACCAGTTGACGGGCCCGTCGATCAGGCCGAGGTCGAGCAGGATGCTGTTGAAGATGCCGCGGTCGGCATCGAAGATGAACGTCCAGACGTAGGTGCCGGTGACGGCGGGCATCGCCCAGGCGATCATGATGCAGCTGGAGACGATGAGCCGCCAGGTCTTGCCGAGGCGCTGCAGCAGTAGTGCCACGAGCGTGCCGAGGGCGACCGTGGCGAACACGGCGACGGCGGCGAAGCCGACGGTGTTCGGCAGGACGATGGTCCACAGCGTGGAGTCTGTGAGCGCCTCGATGTAGTTGCCGAGGCCGATCCAGTTGTTCTCGCCGGTGTTGATCTCGCGCAGGCCGTAGTCCTGCAGCGAATAGATGAACACCTGCACCAGGGGCCACAGCATCAGCCCCGCGAGGATGATCAGGCCCGGCGCGAGCAGCAGCCAAGGTCGGGACCTGGCGATCAGGGTGAAGCGGTTGGATCGGCGGCCACCGGCCACGGAGGCGGGGGTGTTCCCCGCCTCCGTGGGTGTCGGCAGCGGTGCATGCACCGTCGACATCAAGGGATATTGCCTAACTTGTCGTTGCTGGAGTTACCAGTCTTACTGATTCAGCAGCTCGGTCATCTCGGCTGCGGCATCCTTCGTCGCCGTGGCGACGTCCTTCTGCCCGCTGAGGATCGACTGCATCATCGCGTTGGTGGTCTTCTTCGCCTGGACGGCGCCGAAGTTCGGGGTGACGGGCACGGAAGCGCCGCCCTCCACCATCTGCTGCGCGAACGGGGCGACCAGCGGGTCGGTCGAGGCGAGGGCCTCTTCCATCGCCGAGGCGACACCCGGGAAGTAACCGGTCTGTGCAGCCCACTTCTCAGCGAACTCGCCCGTGGTCATCATCTTCGTGAACTCCCACGCCAGGTCGGCGTTCTCGGTCGTGTTGAAGATCGACAGGTGCGAGCCACCGAGCACCGATGGCGCGATGTCGCCGTCCTTGCCAGGGATGACCGCCGCGCCGATCTTGCCCTCGAGGTCGGGGCCTGCCTCGACGAGGGAGGCGGGGGTCCACGAACCGGACAGCATCATCGCGACGTTGCCCTGTGCGAAGTTGTCGCTGAGGTCGGTCTCCTTCCAGGTGGTGGCACCCGCGGAGGAGAAGCCGTGCTCGGTCGCGAGGTCGGTGTAGAACTGGATGCCCTCCTGCGACTCCGCGCTGTCGAGCTCGCTCGTCCACTCGTCGCCGTCCTGCGTGGCGATCTCGCCGCCGGCGCCCCAGACCCAGGGGTAGACCTGGAACTCGGCGTCACCGGGAACAGGGAAGGCCATCATCTCGGGGTAGGCGGCCTTGATGGCCTCGCCTGCGGTGATGATGTCGTCCCACGTCTTCGGAGCCTCGAGCCCGAGCTCCTCGAAGATGTCGGTGCGGTAGACGAGGGCGCGGACACCGGCGTACCACGGCATGCCGTAGAGCTCTTCGTCGTAGGTGCCGGCGACCTCGAGGCCCTCGACGAGGTCATCGCGGAGGCCGTCTTCGCCGTCGACATACTCGTCGATCGGGAGCAGCGCCCCCGCGTCGGCGAACTCGGCCGTCCAGGTGGTGCCCGTCTCGGCGACGTCGGGGGTCGTGCCACCGGCGATGGCGGTCACGAAGCGGTCGTGCGCGTCAGCCCACTGGACCTCTTCGATCTCGACCTTGGCACCGGTCTCCTCTTCGAAGGCCGCGGACACCTCGTCGTAGAACGCGGTCGCGTCGGGGTTGGTGCCCTTCATGATCCAGACGTTGAGAGTCTGGCCCTCTCCGTCGGCTCCGCTGTTGTTGTCGGTGCCGCCGCCTGCGCAGCCTGCAAGGCCCAGCGATGCCGTGACGCCGAGCGCCACGATCGGAAGAATGCGCTTCTTCATCAGGTGAATCTCCTCATTGAAAACTGCCCTCGGCCACAACGGTTGCATGCCGACTTCGAAAAAGTATTTACCACTAACAAAATCTTCGCAACTCGGCCGAGGGGATCGTCATCGAGCTGTAACACGTAGGCTCGGGCCGTGGGACGAACGCGATCGAATGATGCCGAGCACCCACAGGCGCGCCTCGATCACGGCGGCATCGCCACCATCTCGCCATCGTCGTTCACATCGGGATACGAGCTCGTGGTCGATGGCACCCCGCAGTCGCACGTCGACCTCGAGGACCCGACGCATCTGCACTTCGAGTACATCGTCCGGATGGGTGCCGTGATCGATCAGCTCGCCGACGGACCGCTCACCGCCGTGCACCTCGGCGCCGGGGCTCTGACGATCCCGCGGTACATCGAAGCGACCAGGCCCGGTTCCCGGCAGCAGGTGATCGAACTCGAGGCACCGTTGGCCGCGCTCGTCCGAGAGCATCTGCCACTGCCGCGGGGGGCGTCGATCCGCATCCGGATCGGGGATGCGCGCGAGGGCATCGCCCGCCTTCCGAGTGCGCTGACCGGAGTGTGCGACCTCGTGGTCTCGGACGTGTACTCCGGCGCGCAGACGCCGGCGCATCTGACGAGCGTCGAGTTCTACCGGGAGCTGTCGGCGCTGCTCGCCGCCACCGGCGTGCTACTGGTGAACGTCGCGGACGGGCCGGGACTGGCCTTCGCCCGACGGCAGGTCGCGACGATCGCGCACGTGCTACCGGAGGTCGCGCTGCTCGCCGACACGCAGGTGCTCAAGGGCCGCCGGTTCGGCAACCTCGTGATCGCGGCATCCGCCTCTCCCCTGCCCACCGAATGGCTTCCGCGGATGCTGGCGGCCGGGCCACACCCGGCGAAGATCGCCCAGGGCGTCGAGGTGGCGTCCTTCGCGCAGGGCGCGCGGATCGTCACCGATGCGGATGCCGTGGCATCCCCCAAGCCCGACGCGTCGATCTTCCTGCGCTGAAATCGGCGTGCGGGGCGCGCCGACGCCTGCTCCGGCGCACTCGGAGGCAGACTGGACGTGCTGCGAAGGGAGAGCACGTGGGTTACATCAAGGGTTACGACTCGGAGACTCTTCGTGAGCAGGTCGACCAGGTCGAATGCGCCCGACGTCTCGCGGAGATCGAGGAGCAGCGGAGCCTTCCGGCGCTGCTCGAGCGCGTCTGGCTGCTGAAGGTGCTGGAGCGGCTCGATGAGGCGCTCGCGCTCGCGGACGAGTCGGTGCGCGTGGCGCGCATGGCCGGTACGCGCAAGGACGTCCTGCGCTCTCGCGTATTGCACGCGACGATCCTGCAGGCCCGGGGTGCGCATGCGGCCGCCGAACAGGAACTGGCGACGTGCGCGAGCGAGGCCGAGGGGCAGAACTGGGCCGGCATCGCGGCATTCGCTTACCAGCACCACGGCCGCAACGCCTACGATTCCGGAGACTTCGAGCTGGCGCGGGAGAGCTTCAAGCAGGCGCTGTTCCTGCGGCGTGAGGCCGGCGCACCGGACGATGAGCTCGAGACCGTGCTGCTCGCGATCGAGGCCGCGGAGCGCCGCCGCAGCGGGCAGCTCGTCTCCAGCTGAGCGCGGGTTCCGCGCGCGAGCCGAATGTCGGCACCGTGTTCTAATCTGGGCGAATGGCGGATCTGAATCGCGTGCGAGTGTGGGCAGAGGCGCTGATCCGCATGCACCTCGACGAGACGTGGGCGTTCGGGTTCGACAACGCGAAGCGCCGCGCAGGGCAGTGCGACTTCCGCGCGAAGCGGATCACCGTATCGCGCTATCTCGCCGCACGCTTCGAGGATGACGAGATCCACCAGGTGCTGCTGCATGAGGTCGCGCATGCTCTCGCCGGTCACCGTGCCGCTCACGGACCGTCGTGGCGGCGGATCGCCCTCGAGCTCGGCTACGTCGGCGGCACCACCCATCACGGCGAGACCGCCGAGGAGCTCGCCCCGTGGGTCGGCACCTGCCCCGCCGGACACATCACGTACCGGCATCGCCGGCCGAGTCGCGCGACCTCGTGCGCCAAGTGCTCGAAGACGTTCGACCCGCAGAACGAGTTCAGCTGGGTGCGGCGCGAGATCAGTCCGGCCGTGCGGCTCGCCGCGAGCACCCCGCGCTGAGCGCACCATTCCGCTGCAGCCCGCTTCGACTGCGGCCGCTGCGCGGCCTTCGCTCAACGCGTTTCGTCTCGCTGCGCTCGCTCAACGACCCGCGGGATGAGGTCCCCGCGGGCAGGCTGCGCTCCGCGGGCATTCGCGCCTGCGGGTCGTTGAGCGACGAGCGCAGCGAAGAGACGAAACGGGTTGAGCGAGCCGAAGGCGAGTCGAAACCTCGCCTCGAGAGTCGAAACCTTGCCTCAGGCGAAGGCCACGAACTCGTCGCTCTCGAGCACCGGCACGACGTCCGTCGCGTCGACCTGCGCGGCAGCGGCGGACTCGGTCGGGACGAGGCCTGCGGCCTCCATGCGCGCTGTCGCCGCGACTCCCCCGGCGATCTCCTTGGCAGATCCGGATGCCGTCAGCAGGTGCCGCATCGCACGGCGAAGCCCGCGGGCCGACTCGCACGCCGCCGCGGCCTCGGGCGAGGTGTGGTCGGCGCCGAGGTCGCTGAGTGCGGCGATGATGGTGCCCGCGCCGAGCTGGTCTTCCACGGCGAAGCGGAGGTCGCCGGCATCCGTCAGCTCACCGGCTGCGATCACCGTGACCGAGGTCCGCTGCTGACGCCGGTTCTGGATCTCGAGCACCGTGCGCGCGACGGCCGAGGCGTTACGGAGCGATCCGAGCAGCACCGTCGCCTCCCCCGCCGCGGCCGCGACGGCGGCGCCGTTGCGGGACCAGTCGACGGCATTCGTCAGTGAGACCGTACGACCGGATGCCACGGCATCCGTCACCGTCGACGAGAAGCGGAGCACGTCGACGACCACGACGATGTCCGCCGGCGCGAGGCGCGCGAGGCCCGCGACTCCCCACTCGAAGCGGACCTGATACGACGACTGATCGAACGGCTGCGGCATTCTTCCAGCCTACGGCCGCTGCCTCCCACGTGACGCCCACCGGGAGGTGTCACTTGCGGTCGCCCGGTCGCAGCTGAAGCGGCACGAAGCGACACCTCCCGGCCAGACCGTCGGCGCGCCGGCTCAGTCCACGGCGAGAGCTTCGACCGGGGCCACGCGAGTCGCCAGCCGTGTCGGGGCCGCCGCGGCGACCAGGGTCAGCACAGCGGTCGCGACGACGATGACGACCACCGGTATCCACGGCACGGCCGGCGCCACGAGCCCTGCGGTCTGCTCGAACGTCGGGGGCATCCGCACGGAACCGAGCAGCGACTGCGCGGCGATCCAGCCGTACAGCACGCCCAGCAGCAGCCCGGTGACGGTCGCCGTGACGGTGATGTGCAGCGCCTCGAGCAGGATCATCCGCCGCACCTGGCGGTTCGACAGTCCGATCGCGCGCAGCAGGCCGAGTTCCCGGCGCCGCTGCACGACCCCGATCGTCAGCAGGTTCACGAGCCCCACCGCCGCGATCACGGCCGAGATCCCGACGAGCACCATCATGACGGCGGCGAAGCTGTCCATGATGAGCGAGAACTGCGCGTCGAGTTCGCCGCCGGCCGCCCTGGTCAGCAGCACCTTCACCGACTCCAATGCGACGGCGAACATCGTCACGAGGGTCACGCCCATCACGACCCCGATCGCCATGCGGCTTGACCGCTCCGGGTACCGGTGCGCGTTCTCCGCCGCGAGCCGCGCGGTCGCAGACCGCCCGAAGAGGCGCCCGACCAGCCGCAGCAGCGGCGGCATCACGAGCACCGCGGCGAGCGAGATGCCGGTGAACGACAGCAGTCCGCCGAAGAACGACACGACGACACCGAGCGGCGTGACCAGGCCGGCGAGCACTCCGAATACGAGCAGCGCCGCGCCGAGGATCAGCAGCAGCAGCGCGCCGACGTGACGCGCGGGGCGCGACGCGGCATCCTGATGCGATCGCTCGACGGAGCCGCCGATCGCCTGCAGCGGCGTGACCGACAGCACCCGGCGCGAGCCGATCCACGCGGCAGCCCACGTCGTCAGTGCGACGCCGAGCGCCGGGATCAGGACCGCCGGCTGCACCAGCGTGAATTCGGGCACGGGTCCGAGAAGCTGGTCGGCGACATACACTCCGGATGCTGCTACCAGAAGCCCCGCCGCGACGCCGAGCAGGGCGCCGAGCGCGCCGACGACGAGACCGTGACCGGCGACCTCGGCACGCTGCGAGCGCGCCGTCGCCCCGATCAGGCGCATCAGCGCGATGCGGCGGGTGCGGCCGGCGACGATCGTCGCGAACGTGTTGGCCGTGACGATCGCCGCCACGTACAGGGCGACTCCGATCAGCAGCACGGAGAGGATCGCGATGACCGCGGCAAGCGTGCCGCTGTCGCCGATGTACGGGTCGGCCTTCAGCATCGCGCCGATGTACACGGTCGCCTCGACCAGCACGACGCCGAACGCCGACGACAGCGCTGCGACGAGGATGCTCGCGCCCATTCCCCTGTCGCGCAGCCAGCCGAATCGCGGACCTGTGGCGGTGCTCTCCGGGACGAACGTGGTGACGACGGCGCTCATGCGGTCACCTCTGCGGCGAGCATGTACGAAGCGATCTGCTCGGCGCTCTGGCGCGGATGGTCGGCGACGATGCGCCCGTCGCCGAGGAAGAGCACCCGGTCGGCGTGGCTCGCGGCGATCGCGTCGTGCGTCACCATCGCGATGGACTGCCCATGCTCGCGGCTCGCCGTGGCCAGCAGTTGCAGCACCTCGCGTCCGCTGCGCGAATCGAGGTTTCCGGTCGGCTCGTCGGCGAAGACGAGATCGGGCGCGGTGGCGAGGGCGCGGGCGATGGCGACGCGCTGCTGCTGTCCGCCGGACAGCTCGTGCGGACGGTGCCCCAGACGCGCAGACAGCCCGAGCCGTTCGACGAGCCCATCGATGCGAGCCCGCTCGATGGCGCTCGGACGTCGCCCATCGAGCTCGAACGGCAGCAGGATGTTGCCGAGAGCGTCGAGAGTGGGCACCAGGTTGAACGCCTGGAAGATGAACCCGACGCGGCGGCGTCGCAGGATCGTGAGCTCGAGATCGCCGAGTCCGGTGATCTCGGTGTCGCCGATCCACGCGCGGCCCCGGGTCGGGGCATCCAGCCCGGCCATGATGTGCATGAGCGTCGACTTGCCCGAGCCGGACGGACCCATGATCGCGGTGAACTGCCCGCGGCGGATGCCGACGCTGACGTCGTCGAGCGCGTTCACGGATCCCTCGCCGGATCCGTAGGTCTTGGTCAGGTGCTGGACGCGGGCTGCGAGCCCGAGGTCAGTGGTCGTGATCTCCATGCTCTTCACGCTACGAACCGCGGATGCCGCACCGCATCGCCCGTGCGTAGCATCCGCGTACATCCGAAGGATGATCCCGCAGCGCTCAGGCGAGGCCGTGCTCGAACGCGAACACGACCAGCTGCACGCGATCACGGAGGGCGAGTTTGCTGAGGATGCGGCTGATGTGGGTCTTCACGGTGGCCTCGCTGAGGTATTCCCGACCGGCGATCTCGCCGTTCGACAGACCGCGGGCGGCGAGCGCGAAGATCTCCTGCTCGCGCTCGGTCAGCGCGGCGAACGAGTCCGGCACCGGCCGCGTCTCGGGGGTGAAGTGCGCGAACAGCTCGCGAGTGGCGGATGCCGCGATCACGCTCGATCCGGAATGCACGGTGCGGATCGCCGCGAGCAGGAACTCCGGTTCGGCGTCCTTCAGAAGGAACCCGCTCGCCCCCTGCCGGATCGCTCGGGCCGCGGCCTCATCGAGGTCGAACGTCGTCAGCATCACCACGCGTGGGGGCTCCGGCCGCGACAGGATCTCGGCCGTCGCGGTGAGCCCGTCCATCACGGGCATCCGGATGTCCATCAGCACGACGTCGGGACGGTGCGCCGCGACGGCGGCGAGCGCCTCCTGCCCGTTGCCGGCCTCTCCGACGATCTCCATGTCGGGCTGCGACGAGAGCAGCATGCGGATGCCGGCGCGGAAAAGCGCCTGGTCATCCACCAGCATCACTCGGATCATGCGTCTTCTCCCGACAGGCTGTCGACCGACCCTGAAGCCCCGATGGACCCGGGGTTCCCGATCGGCAATGTCCCATGAACCACGAACTGGCCGCCTTCGCGATCCGCGCGCAGCGAGCCGCCGATCAGCTGCGCACGCTCCCGCATGCCGACGATCCCATGACCGCCCGCCGTTCCCACGGCAGTCGTACCGATTGCGTTGCGAACCTCGAGGTCGACGCGGTCCGGCATCCATGCCAGCCGCACGTCGACGACGCCGCCCTTCCCGTGCCGGATCGCGTTGGTGAGCGCCTCCTGCAGGATCCGGTACACCGCGAGCTGCACAGCCGCGGGCGGCTCCCCCGGCGGCATCGGATCGACCATGACCCGCGGCTCGATCCCCGCCTGCCGCACGTGCTCGAACAGCTGCTCGAGGTCGGCGATGGTCGGCTGCGGTCCGTCGCCCTGGCGGTGGCGCAGCTGGGTGAGCAGCATCCGGACGTCCGACAGCGCGGCACGCGCCGTCTGCGAGACAGTGCTGAGCGTCTCGGTCGCGATCTCGGGCGCGGACGCCGCGGCGTATCGCGCGCCGTCCGACTGGGCGATGATCACCGCGAGCGAGTGGGCGACGACATCGTGCATGTCACGGGCGATGCGCACCCGCTCCTGCTCCTCTGACGCCGCGATCTCGGCGCGTGCCTGCGCCTCTCGGCTCGTCCGCCACCGCAGCACCATGCGCCAGCCGAAGCCGCCGAGCCACGGCGCGCCGAGCGCGAGAACGCTGATGATGCCGAAGAACACGATGTTGATGATCGTGCTCGTGACGCTGACCCCGGTGAGCAGCCCGTTCACGAGGACCAGGTACAGCGAGGCGATGAACCCGCCGGCGATGACGGATGCCAGGCCCGCCCAGAACGTCCGCGTGGCACCCCACGCCGCGGTGGCGTAGAGCACACCCAGGATCGCGACGTTGATCGGCAGTGGCCCCAGGCCTGCCGACATCTGCACGAGGGCGCCCACCCAGGCGACACAGAGCGCGACGCCGGGAGCCAACCGGCCGACCGCGACCGCGCCGCACTGCAGCAGCCCGGCGACGACCACCGCGGCGATGGCCACCGCGTCGGAGGTGCTCGTGCTCAGACTGCCCGGAGCGTAGAACGCCAGCGACCCGGGCACGACCAGCGCGAAAAGCACGAACGCCCCGACGATGTCGAGGACGAGGGAGGCGCGGGAAAGCGGGCGGATCACTCCTTCACGGTACGCGAGGGATGGTTCCGCAGCATCCGCCTGAGGATGTATCCGGTCAGTGCAGCTCGGCGGCGATCCGGCGGATCGTCTCGCGGTCGGGCTTGCCCGACGGCAACGTGGCGAGCTCGTCGACGAGGATCAGCCGTGCAGGGCGAGCGGGTTTTCCGATCTCGGCGGCGACGGCCGCGCGCGCGTGCTCGAGCTGCTCGGACTCGCTGCGGCGCAGCGCCCCACCTCGCGGCGCGACGATGACGGATGCCTCACCCCACCGCGGGTCGTCGACGCCGACGACGACAGCGCCGGTGAGGCCGGGGATGCCGCGGACGATGCGCTCGACCCGGTCGAGGGAGACGTTGATGCCACCGGAGACGATGACGTTGTCGGCGCGGCCGTGCACGCGCACGACGCCGTCCTCGACGATGCCGAGGTCGCCGGTGCGATACCAGCGGATCCCATGCTCGTCGCGGGTGAAGATCCGTGCGGTGAGCGCCGCGTCGCCTAGGTAGCCGTCGGCGAGCATGGGACCGGCGATCTGCAGCTCGCCGTCGACAGTGCGCACCGCGACCTTGTCGAGCGGGATGCCGTCGTACACGCAGCCACCGCTGGTCTCGGTCGAGCCGTAGGTGCGCACGAGGCGCGCTCCGAGCTCGGCTGCGCGCTCACGGACGGGCTGCGGCAGGGACTGTCCCCCGACGAGGATCGCCTGGTACGCCTGGAGTGCAGCGAGGACGGTCGGGTCGTCCGCGGCATCCACCAGAGTGGCGATCTGCGCGGGGACGAGGGACGTGAACAGGGGCGTCCCGGCGAGCATGCCGAGCGTCGCCTCGGCGAAGGCGCGGGGCGAGAAGCTGCCGTGCAGGACCACGGGGGTGGTGCCGGAGAGGATCGAACGCACCAGCACCTGGAGGCCGGCGACGTAGCCGGCGGGCAGGGCGAGCAGCCACCTGCCGGATCCGATCCGCTCGGCCGTGGATTCGGCGCCGGCGCGCAGCGCCTCACCGCTCAGCACGACGCGCTTCGGGATGCCGGTCGATCCGGACGTGCCGATCACCACGGCTGTGCCCTCTTCGACCTCGGCGCGCTGATCGCCCAGCATCCCGAGCCCGATCGCGGGGCCGCCGTCGAGCGCGCGGACGAGCATATCCCTCAGCTCCCCCACATCGTCCCCCGTCGTCGCCACCAGCTCGCGAGACTTCGCTTGTGTCATGCTCAGTGCCTCGTTCCGTGACATAGGTGAAGTCTCGCGGGCGGTCGGGGGATTAAAAGTGGTAGGGGTATGGGGACCAGTCAGGGGCGCGCTTCTCGAGGAAGGAGTCGCGGCCCTCGACGGCCTCGTCGGTGCCGTAGGCCAGGCGGGTGGCCTCGCCGGCGAACACCTGCTGCCCGACCATCCCGTCGTCGACCGCGTTGAACGCGAACTTCAGCATCCGGATCGCGGTCGGCGACTTGGTGAGCACGGTCCGCGCCATCGCGAGAGCCTCGCGCTCCAGCTCGATGTGCGGGACGACCCGGTTGACCGAACCCATCTCGTACGCGCGCTGGGCGGAGTACTCCTCGGCGAGGAAGAACACCTCGCGCGCGATCTTCTGCCCGGTCTGGCGCGCCATGTACGCCGAGCCGTACCCGGCGTCGAAGCTGCCGACATCGGCATCCGTCTGCTTGAACCTGCCGTGCTCGGCAGAGGCGATCGACAGGTCGCAGACGATGTGCAGCGAGTGCCCCCCGCCGGCCGCCCACCCCGGGATCACGGCGATGACGACCTTCGGCATGAAGCGGATCAGGCGCTGCACCTCGAGGATGTGCAGCCGTCCGGCGCGCGCCGAGTCGTGCACCGTGGTCTCGTCGTCGGAGTACTTGTACCCGTCGCGCCCGCGGATGCGCTGATCTCCGCCGGAGCAGAACGCCCAGCCGCCGTCCTTCGCGCTCGGGCCGTTGCCGGTGAGCAGTACGGCCCCGATCTTCGGGTCCTGCCTGGCGATGTCGAGCGCCCGGTACAGCTCGTCGACCGTGTGCGGGCGGAAGGCGTTGCGCACCTCCGGCCGGTTGAACGCGATGCGCGCGACGCCGCCGTCGTGAGTGACGTGGGCGGTGATGTCGGTGTACGCCTCGGCGCCGGGCGCGAGCACCCATTCCGCGGGATCGAAGAGATCGGAGACCATGGCTCCAGCCTATTCCGCGCGCTGCGCGCGCATGATCACACGACCGCGCGCTGCGCGCGCCGCGTCTTGAGCCAGCCGTCGATGATGTCCCAGACCGCGACGCCGACGATCACGACGGCCAGCAGGACCGCGAGGATCCGGCCCACCTCGGAGGGCACGTCCGCTCGTCCGAGCGTGAAGTCCAGGAAGTCCGGGTTCAGCAGCCGGCCGCTGATCAGCAGATAAAGCGCCCCGGCCGCGAACACGATCGCGAGCACGGTGTTCAGCATCGCGAACCCCGGGCGCCAGCCGCGACCGGCGTAGATCGCGATCGCGAGCGCCGCTTCGACGCCCATGAGGATCAGGCCGCCGCCGATCCACCACGGCCACAGCTCCGGGTTCAGGATGGGCATGGCCGACGTCTGCGACCCGAGCCCGATCCCCACGTCGACGCTGTCCGCAGAGACCAGCACGAAGCCGATGAAGCGGTCCCACAGCAGGACGCCGGCCATGATGCCGAGGAACACCAGCGACGCGATGAGGTCACCGCGACCGGCACCGGTCTCCTGGGGCTCCGGCAGCGAATCGACCGACCACTTCACGCCGGTGTCGGCGCCGGTGCGCTCCAGGATGAAGAACACCAGCGTCGTCCAGAAGCCGATGTGCACGATCGTGGTGATGCCGACCACGAAGAATTGCCCGATGATCTCGCCGACGGGCTTGTCGACGATCATGTTCGCGATCGTCACCCCCGCCGCGGCGCAGATCGGACCGATGATCCACAGCAGCTTCAGCAGCCGCCACCAGGTGAGGTAGTACTTCGGCCCGATCAGGTGCAGCGGGCGGTCGGCGTAGCCGGCGGCCAGGACCGCGGGGTCGCCGAGCTCCGTGAGTACGGTGCGCTCGGCGTCCACCTTCGGCTCGCCCTGATCGGTGCGCGCCTCGACGGCGTCGCCGATGGATGCTTCGAGCTCTGCGCGCACGTCGCTCTGCGCTTCGGGGTTCAGGGACTTCGTCACGGCGCTGATGTAGCGCTCGGTGAGGGTTGCAGCCATGATCAGTCCTCCTGCTCAGGGGTGTCTTCGGTGAGAGTGGCGATCGCTTCGGTGAGCGAGGCCCATTCGGTCGTGAGGGTGTCGGCGAGGCGGATGCCGGCATCCGAGGTGCGATAGAACTTGCGAGGCCGTGCCTCGTCGGTGTTCCACTCGCTGGTGAGGTACTCCTGCTTCTCGAGGCGGCGCAGGAGCGGGTACAGCGTATTCGCGTCGGTGGCGAAGCCGTGACGCCCGAGGTCCTCGAGCAGCCCGTAGCCGTAGCCGGGGGTGCGCAGCAGCTGGAGGCACGCGAGCACCACCGTGCCGCGACGCAGCTCCTGCAGGTGAGTGTCGAGGGTTTCGTCCATGCCCGTCACATTACTGTGTAAGACACACTATTGTCAATCACCCATTGATGGACTCGCAGCGGGGTACGGTTGCAGGATGCTGCAACTCAGCCAGGTCGACCCGTTCGACGACACCGCGGTGGATCTGTGGTGGGAGATCTATGCCGCCGCCGAACGCGCGGATCGCGGGGCGCACACGGCTGTGTGGACACGCGACGAGTCACGGCATGAACTGCGGCAGCAGACGGACACGGTCGAGCGGCGGGCATACCTCGCGCTGTTCGACGGAGAAGTCGTCGCCTCGGCACGCCTGGCCCTCCCCCTGCGCGACAATCTGCGCACCGCCAGCCTCGGTGTGCACGTCGCGCCCCAGCGGCGACGACGCGGCACCGGAACAGCGGTGCTCAGCGCGATTGAGGCGGCGGCGAGGGATGCCGGTCGCAGCATCCTGAAGTCCAGCGCGTCGTGGCCCTACGCCGCGGGCGACGACGGTGCCGGCATCCCGGGCCGGGAGTTCGCGCGACGCCATGGCTACACCCTCGCGCTCGGAGACGTGCAGAGCCGCCTGCGACTGCCGATCGACGCCGACCTGCTCGACGGTCTCGAGGCGGAGGCCGCAGCCCGCTCGGCCGCATACCGGCTGCGCTCCTGGATCGGCAGCGCGCCGAGCGATGTCGTCCACGGCTGGGCTGAGCTGGATGCCGCGGTCGAGACGGAGGCGCCGGTCGGCGACCTCGACATCGAGCCTTCGGCCGTCGACGTCGCGGAGATCAGGGCGAACGAGGCGCTGCTCGCCCAGCAGAATCGCCGCAGCTACGGAACCGTCGCGCTGGATGCAGAGGGGCGCGTGGTGGCCCACACGCAACTGGTCGTGTCCGGCGACGACGGGAACGCGTACCAGTGGGGCACGCTGGTACGCAGCGAAGCCCGCGGGCACCGGCTCGGCATGTCCGTCAAGATCGCGAATCTGCGGATGCTGCAGGAGTACGCCTCGGATGTGCGCTCGGTGTACACGTACAACGCCGGCGTCAACCGGCACATGCTGGACATCAACCGCCGCCTGGGCTTCGCACCGTCCGAACGCATGGGCGAGTTCCAGAAGAAGCTGTAGCGGGGCAGCGCGTTCAGATCGCGCAATTCGCCGTTATGCACGCGGCAGAACGGCAGAATATGCGATCTGAATCACTGGGCGGGGCAGAATGGGCAGCATGACACCGGGACTGGATGACCTGCTCGAGACGGCCCGGGTGGTCGCGCTGCCGATGACGACGCGCTTCCGCGGCGTGGACGTGCGCGAAGCGCTGCTCTTCGAGGGTCCGGAGGGCTGGGCCGAGTTCTCGCCGTTCGTCGAGTACGCGGATGCCGAGGCGTCCGCCTGGCTCGCCGCAGCCGCCGACTACGCGTGGAACTCGCAGCCGGCACCGCTGCGCGACCGGATCCCGGTCAACGCCACGGTGCCCGCGGCTGACGCAGCCCACGTCGCCGAGATCCTGGAGCGCTTCCCCGGATGCCGTACCGCCAAGGTTAAAGTCGCGGACCCCGGCCAACAGCTGTCCGACGACGTCGCCCGCGTCCGCGCGGTGCGCGAGGCGCTGGGACCGGAGGGCCGCATCCGCATCGATGCCAACGCCGCCTGGAACGTCGACGAGGCCGAGCGCGCCCTGCATGCCCTCGCCGAGTTCGACCTCGAGTACGCCGAGCAGCCGTGCGCCACGGTCGACGAGCTGGCAGAGCTGCGCACGCGCATCAAGTACATGGGCATCCCGATCGCCGCGGACGAGAGCATCCGCAAGTCGGACGATCCTCTCGCGGTCGCCAGGGCCGGCGCCGCCGACCTGATCGTGATCAAGGCGCCGCCGCTCGGCGGCATCACGCACGCGCTGCAGATCGTCGTCGCGGCGGGTCTCCCGGCGGTGGTCTCCAGTGCACTCGACACGGCGGTCGGCCTCAGTCAGGGCGCGGCTCTCGCCGCGGCGCTCCCACACCTCGACTACGACTGCGGCCTGGGCACCGGAGCCCTGTTCGCCCAGGACGTCGCCGACCTCTCGCCGGTCGACGGCGCGATCCCCGTGGGCCGCGTCACGCCGGATGCCGCGCGGCTCGACCGCTTCTCAGCATCCGCCGAGCGCACGGAGTGGTGGCTCGATCGTCTGCGGCGCTGCCACGCGCTGCTCGCGGCATCCGCCAGCTGAGCGCGAGAATCGCCGTACGCCGCGAGAATCGTGCTGCCAGCGCGAGTTTCGCGCGGCAAGGCAATTCTCGCGGCCGGGGTCAGCCCTCAGCGGGCGCGATGATCAGGTCGACGAGCTGACCCAGCGCCTCGGCACCGGCACGGTGCAGCTTCTCGCCATCCCAGCCCGACACCGCGGCACGGGCCATGCAGCCCTCCCACTGGACCGTGAGCATCTGCGCGGCCGTCGGCACATCGACGCGCAGCGCGAACAGCCCCGAGTCGACGATGCCCTGGACGATGCCCTCGATGCTCGCGATCATGGCCCGATCCTGCGCGAGATAGGCCTTGCCGAACTCCTCGTCCCGCAGCGCCCGGATGCGGATCTCGCTCATCATGAGCACGCTGAGCCTGTCGTCCAGCCCGGAATCCATGACCCGCTGCACGAGCGCCGTGGGATCGGCGTCGCCGCTGAGCACTCCCGTGGCGACGAACTCCTCGATCCGCCCGCGCACGGATGCCAGCCGCTGCTCGGCGACAGAGGATGCGAGCTCGAGGAACAGCTCGTCCTTGGACGCGAAGTTGGAATAGAAGGCTCCGCGCGTGAAGCCGGCGCGCTCGCAGATCGCCTCGACGCTGGCGCCTTCCAGACCGGCCTCGGCGAAGACCTGCGCCGCGGCATCCATCAGTCGCGCCCGCGTGTTCTCACGCCGCCTCGTCACGGGAATCGTCATCGAACCCTCCTCCCTCCCATCATTGCGGAAATGCGATGCATTGAGCCTGCCGAAATGTTCACATCCGCCGCACAGTTTCACACCCCCGGCTCAACGTAGGATACACAGGTGTATCGGATACATCTCTGTATCCAAGTCTCCCATCCGTGCTCTCGGAGGATCCTGTGTCCACACTCCTGTCGTCCCTCGGACGTTGGTCGTTCCGTCACCCGTGGCGGGTTCTCGTCGCGTGGCTGATCATCCTCGCCGCCGCAGGCGGAGGCGCCGTGGTTCTCCAGCAGGGCACGGACAATTCGTTCAGCATCCCCGGCACGGAGGCGCAGGACGGGCTCGAGCAGCTGTCGCGCTCGTTCCCGCAGGTGAGCGGTACGAACGCGCAGTTCATCGTGGTCGCCGCAGACGGCGAGCAGGTGACGGACAACGCCTACCGCGTGCCGATCGAGGATGCCGTCGGCGAGCTCGCCGACCTCGACGACGTCCTGGCGGTCACCTCGCCGTACGACGAGATGGTCGAGGGCATGGTGAACGAGGGCGCCACCGCCGCCATCGTTCAGCTGCAGTTCGACGGCCAGGCCACCGACGTCTCGGACGAGACGAAGGAAGAGCTCACCGCCATGGTCGACGACCTGCGCGATGAACTGCCCGACGGCTCTGAGCTGAAGCTCGGCGGCGATCTGTTCGCGATCTCGATTCCCGGCGTGACGCTCACCGAGGCGGTCGGACTCGTGATCGCGCTGCTCGTGCTCGTGGTGACGTTCCGGTCGTTCGTGGTCGCCGGGCTCCCACTGCTGACCGCCGTGCTCGGCGTCGGTATCTCGATGGCGGGCATCTTCGCAGCCACCGCCTTCGCCAGCGTGTCGTCGACGACGCCCCTGCTCGCCCTCATGCTCGGGCTCGCGGTCGGCATCGACTACGCCCTGTTCATCATGGCCAGGCACCAGGACCAGGTGCGCGACGGCGTCGAGCCGGAGGAGTCCGCCGCACGTGCAGTCGGAACCGCGGGCTCGGCTGTCGTGTTCGCCGGCATCACGGTGCTGATCGCCCTGATCGGCCTCGGCTTCGCCGGCATCCCGTTCCTCACCACCATGGGTATCGCGGCATCCGTCGCCGTCGCGGTCGCGGTCGCGATCGCCGTCACGCTGACCCCCGCGGTGCTCGGGTTCCTGAAAGGCCGGATCGTCGGACGGCCGAAGAAGCAGCGCAAGGGCAAAGAGCCGCGCCGCGGCTTCAGCGAGCGCTGGGTCGGCGGGGTGACGAAGCATCCGGTCGTCACATCCCTCGCGGTCATCATCGGGCTCGGCATCGTCGCCGTCCCCGCGCTGAGCCTCAACCTGGCGCTCCCGAACGCCGGCGTGCTCGCACCCGACGACGAGGCGCGCCAGAGCTACGACCTCACCGCCGAGGAGTTCGGCCCCGGATTCAACGGCCCCCTCGTGCTCACCGGCACGATCATCACGTCCACCGACCCCCTCACCCTGATGGAGGACCTCGGCGATGCCGTCGCCGAGATCGACGGGGTCAAGGAGGTCGCACTCGCCGTCCCGAACGAGACCGCCGACACCGGCATCGTCCAGGTGATCCCGGAGACCGCCCCGGACGACCCCGCCACCAGCGACCTCGTGCGCGAGCTGCGCTCGCACCACGACGAGTGGCTCGACGAGTTCGGCATCGACGCGAAGGTCACCGGCTTCACCGCCGTCGCGATCGACATCTCCGACCAGCTCGGCGGCGCGCTGCTGCCGTTCGGCGTCTTCGTGATCGGCTTGTCGCTGATCCTGCTGACCATCGTGTTCCGCTCGATCTGGGTGCCGGTCACCGCGGCCCTGGGGTATCTGCTGTCGATCATCGCGGCGTTCGGCGTCGTAGCCGCCGTATTCGAATGGGGCTGGCTCGCCGACGCCCTGCACGTGGCGAAGGTCGGCCCGATCATCAGCTTCATGCCGATCATCCTGATGGGCGTGCTGTTCGGCCTGGCGATGGACTATCAGGTGTTCCTCGTCTCGCGCATGCGTGAGGACTTCGTTCACGACGCGGACTCGAAGTCGGCGTCGCGCGCTGACCGGCGTGCTGCCGCGCTGCGCGCGGTGCGGAGCGGATTCACCGGCTCGGCGAAGGTCGTCACGGCCGCGGGCCTGATCATGTTCGCCGTGTTCGTGGCGTTCGTGCCCGAGGGCGATTCGTCGCTCAAGCCGATCGCGCTAGGGCTCGCCGCCGGCATCGCGATCGATGCCTTCCTCGTCCGCATGACACTGATCCCCGCGCTCATGGCGATCCTCGGCGAGCGCGCCTGGCAGATCCCGGCGTGGCTGGAGAAGATCCTGCCGAGCGTCGACATCGAGGGCGAAGCGGTCGAGCGCGAGCGTCACCTCGCGGCATGGCCGGGCGACGGTTCGGTCGTCGCCGCCGACGGGCTCGTCCTCAGCGCGGATGCCCCGATCGTCGAGCCTCTGTCGCTGCGCGTCGCGCCCGGCGAGGCGCTCGTCGCGATGGGCGGCGACAGCCGCGTTCGTCGCGCGATCGCGCTGACCGTCGCGGGTCGCCTGACTCCGGATGCCGGAAAGCTGCGCGTGGCCGGGCACCTGCTTCCCGGACGTGCCGCCTGGGTGCGCCGCCACGTCGGCAGCGTGCTGGTCGACGACGTGGATGCCGCCCTCGTCGACCTGCGCGAAGCGCTGCGAGGCGGATCGGCACTCGTCGTGATCGACGGCATCGACCGCTTCACCGGAGGCCAGCGCGATCAGGCGACCACGATGCTGCAGCACGCTGCGGCATCTCGTCCGCTCGCGGTGTTCGCGACGGCATCCGACCCGGGCATCGCCCGCGACATCCTGGCGGAGGCCTCCTGGCCGTCCGTCGACATCATCGACGTCGCACAGGCGTCGGCACGCAACGACCTCGAGGTGAACGCATGAACCTCTCCATCGAGCGGGCACGGTCCCGCAAGCCCATCACCCTGCTGACGATCCTCGGTGTGCTGCTGCTGCCGGCCATCATCGGCGGCATTCTCGTCGCGGCGCTGCAGAATCCGACCGAGCGGCTCGACACGATGACCGCGGCGATCGTGAACCTCGACGAGCCCGTCACGATCGACGACCAGACCACGCCGCTCGGGCGTCAGCTCGCATCGGGTCTGGTCGAGGGGTCGGATGACATGGACTCGAACCTCACGTGGGTCATCTCCAACGAGGAGGATGCCGTGGATGGCCTCGCCGACGGCAGCTACCAGGCCGTCGTCACGATCCCCGCGGAGTTCTCCGCGGCGGCGACCTCGGCCGGGCAGACCATCTCGAACGGCAGCGGGTCGCCCGAGCAGGCCACGATCCGGGTGACGACCCCGGACGACGGGCTCGTCGCCGACGACCTCATCACTTCGCAGATCGCGTCGGTCGCGGCCAGCAGCATGGGCACCATGCTGAGCGAGGCGACCATGGAGAACGTGCTGGTCGGCTTCACGACCATCGGCGACCAGATCGGTGAAGCGGCGAGCGGGGCCTTGGAGCTCGCCGACGGCGCGCGTTCTGCGGCCGACGGGGCGGCCGAGCTGCCGGACGGTGCGACGCAGCTCGCCGATGGCGCTGCGGAGCTCGGATCGGGTGCATCGGAACTGTCCTCTGGACTCGGGACCATCGCGTCGGGGACGCGGGATGCCGCGAGCGGGGCGACTGAACTGGGGAACGGGCTGACGAGTGGCGCTGCGGCGCTGAATCAGAGCGGGCTCGTGCCCGATCAGCTGTTCACTGCGGCGGACGGCGCGCAGCAGGCGACCGCGGGCGTCAAGACAGGCGTCGACGACCTGGCCGAGGGCATGAATGCGCTGTTGGCCGCGTGCGTCGGCCGTGAGACCACCGATCCGGTCTGCGTCGGACTCGCAGACATGGCACAGGGGATGCCGCAGCTGCAGGGCGTGGCGGGGGCTGCTTCGAAGGCCGCGGCTGGAACCGCAACCGGACTCAGCGCCTTCGACGCAGAGGCGACGAAGAACGTCGCCGGACAGCTGAACACCGCCGGAGCCGGGGCGATCAGCCTCGCCGACGGCCTGACCCAGCTCGCGGACGGCACTGACCAGTCCGCGGCCGGAGCCTCCGCACTCGGTACCGGCGCCACGCAGCTGAGCGATGGCGCCACCGCCCTCGCCGACGGTGCAGGCGAGCTCGCCACCGGCCTCGACACGCTCGCGACCGGAACCGGCGACCTCGCCGGCGGACTGCAGACCGCGACGGAGCAGCTCCCGTCGTTCAGCGACGACGAGTCGACGTCGCTTGCGTCCGTCATCGCCGACCCGGTGACCTCGAACGCCGAGGCGAACACGATCTTCGGCCCGACGGCGATCCCGCTTCTCGCGGCCGTGGTGCTGTGGTTCGGCGGACTCGCGTCGTTCCTCGTGATGCGCGCGCACACCGCACGGACTCTTACGTCGCGCCGCTCGTCGGCGTGGCTGACGCTGGGCGCGTTCGGCCCCGCTGCGGCGATCGGTGCGGGGCAGGGGCTGCTCGTCGCTCTGATCGTGCAGATCGTCGCCTCGTACGACGCCGCCACCTGGTGGGCGTTCGCGGGGACCGCAGTTCTTGCAGGCGTCGCATTCGCCGCGGTGAACCAGGCGCTCGTCGCCGTCTTCGGTGGCGCCGGACGCTGGATCAGCGCGCTCATCGGCGTCGTCGCCGTCGCGACCGGGCTCATCTCGACCGTGCCCGGATGGCTCGCCTCGATCGGGGCGGCGCTTCCGACCGCGCCCGCGTTCACCGGCTTGATCGCCGCGAACGGCGCTGCCGTCGCGGGACTCGTCGTATGGGGCGTGCTGTCGCTGATCGTCACGACGGTCGTGGTGGCACTGCGGCGCACGACCTCTGCGAAGGCGGTGCTCGCCGCGGCGTAGCATCCGCCATGGCGCCTCCTGCCAGTCCCCCGGAGGTGTCGCCTTCTGCCGCACGAGCTGAGTCTGCACGGCAAGAGGCGACACCTCCCGACCGGCCCCGCCCACCAGCGACCCGGGAACACCTGGAAGGTGTCGCTTGTCGTCGCTCGCCACCGGTTATGGCGACACATTGCGACCCCTGCCGCGCGGGGTCCGCTACCGTCGGGGGATGCGCCGGCCGTTCATGACCCACCCCGACCAGCTGGCCTCGCTCGAGGGCCAGCAGTACCTCGTGCTGCGCCCGACCGGTCCGGTGTCCGAGGCGTACCGCCTGGTGCAGGGCGAGCTTCTCGCGCGCGTGCCGGAACGCACGAAGCATCCACACACCGAGCACGTCACGCTCCGGGGTTTCTTCGAGCCGGAACGCCGCGAGAAGGTCGCGGAACTCGTGCGCGAATGGGCGACTCGACAGCATCCGATAGAGATCATCGCGGATGCGATCGATGCATTCCCGGCGCCATGGCAGGTCGTGATCATGCGGCTGGCGCGCACCGCATCCCTCCTCGAGGCGTACTCGTCGCTCACCGCCGCGCTCGAACATACCGACTTCCGCCGTCTCGACGAGCGGCCGCTCGACGACTGGATCTTCCACCTGTCCATCGTCTACGGCAAGACCCTGTCACCGGACGCCTGGGCCGAGCTCGAACGCGCCTCGCGGCGCGAGCTGACCGAACGTCCCCGTTGCATCGTCTCCGAGGCCGAGCTCGTCTGGTACGAAGACGGCGCCGAGCACGCCGAGGTCATCCCTCTCGGCTGACGTCGCGGGATCACCGCTCCCGGCATCCGTCATTCAAAGGAGGAAAACGCACGCGAACCGGCTCGGGAGCGTGCCTTTTCCTCCTTTCGACTGGGCCAAGAGGCACAGAGCGGAGGGCGCTGAGGGCGGACCCTCAGCTCAAGCCGCTGTAGGCGTGCAGTCCCTTGAAGAAGACGTTCACGATCGTGAAGTTGAAGATCACAGCGGTGAAGCCGACGATCGACAGCCACGCGGACGGGTTGCCGCGCCAGCCGCGGGTCGCGCGGGCGTGGATGTATCCGGCGTAGAGCACCCAGATGATGAAGGTCCACGTCTCCTTGACGTCGAAGCCCCAGTAGCGGCCCCAGGCGTCCTGCGCCCAGATGGCACCGGCGATGAGCGTGAAGGTCCAGAAGATGAATCCGACGATCGCGAAGCGGAATGCCATGCCCTCGAGGCGGTCGGCGTTCGGGAGGGTACCGAGGAACTTCGGCCCGGGCTTCTCAACCGCCTCGACGAGCCGCCGCTCGCGCCGCGACTGCATCAGCTGCAGAACGGACAGCGCGCACGCGAGGGCAAAGAAGGCGGTGCCGAGTGACGCGACGAACACGTGGATCACGAGCCAGACGCTCTTGAGCGGATCCATCAGCGGCACGACACCCACGTAGAAGCTGATCGCCGCAGCCCCCATCAGCACGACGACGAGCCCGGTGATGAACGTGCCGAGGAACCGCAGATCGATCCGCGTGTTCACCACGAGATAGACGAGCACGACCAGCAGCGTGCCGGTCATGGCGAACTCGTACAGGTTCGCCCACGGCACGCGCTCCGCCGCGATCCCGCGCGTGATCGTCGCGGCGAGCTGGAACAGGAAACCCAACACGGTCAGCGCCGTGCCGATCCGCGCCATCACGTACCGCGGCTTCGTCGGCTCCTCGGATGCCGCGTCCGCAGCGTCCGCACCCGCAGAAGCTGCACCTGCACCGACGAGCACGGCCTCGCGCTCGCGGACCAGTCGCGCATCCGCGCTCACCTCGGAGCGACGCGCGAGGTCGAAGGCGTACGCCACGAAGGCCGCCGCATAGATCGCGATCGCCGTCCAGATGAGCAGGATCGAGAGGGAATCGAGGTCGGGCATTGTCCCAGTCTACTTTCGGGTGGTTTCAGAGGAAGGGGAGTCGAGCAGTCGCGCATGGCCCGCAGCGAGGTCATCGACGGCGGCGCCCAGGGTCGGGTCCTCGCCACGGGCGAGACCGGCGTACTCGAGCCGCACTGTGCTCTCGCCGTCGGAGCCCTCGGCGACGGATGCCTTCACCCACATGCGGCGACGCGGGATGAACAGCGCGAGCATGAGGCCGGCGAGTGCGAGCAGCGCGAACACGAGCACCCACACGGCGGATGCGTCGTGGTGCACCTGCAGCGATGCGAACCGCTTGACCGACTGAGTGAAGTCCGTGGCTCCGGCAGGCGACTCGTCCTCGAAGGTGATCGAACCCCGACCGTCCGGAAGCTCTGCCGTCTCCCCCGGCTGCAGTTCGATCGACGGTGCGCCGCTCTCATCGCCGACGATCGGGGTGAGCTCCTCGGTGTCCAGCACGTACACCGATCGCGGTGTGCCGTCGTCGACGCCGAGGTCGCCCTCGTAGATGCGGAGCGTGAGCAGCGGCGCGAGCAGGTCGCCGTGCGCCGACGCGTAGGCCCCGCTCTCGAGTTGGACCGCGCTCGGGTAGAGGAATGCCGCAATGCCGAGCTGTTCCGGCATCCCGTCGGTGACCTTGATGACGCCGAGCGAGGTGAGCGCGTTGTCCTGCGGCAGGAAGGGCACGGAGTTGCTGTAGACGACCTCGTCGTCCGCATTGCGCACCGTGATGGTCGGCGCATAGCCGTTGCCGAGCAGGTAGATCTTGTCGCCGGCGATGTCGAGCGGGTGATTGACGCGCACGGCATCCTCGCGGGTCTCGCCGTTCTCGCGGACGGTCACGTTGGCCAAGAAGTCGCCGGCCTGCCCGGATGCCGCGGAGCCGTACTCCTGGTAGGTCACATCGAACGAGTCGAGAGTCATCGAGTACGGGCTGAGCGCGTCATCGCCGACGAACCGGCCGCGGTTCATCGACTCGTAGTCCAACAGCGTGTTGACGAACGTCTGCCCCTCGACGACGACGCGCTGGCCGGTGTAGGCGAAGCTGCCGCCGACGCCGACCGTGATCAGCACGCCGACCAGCGCCAGGTGGAAGATGAGGTTGCCGGTCTCGCGCCAGTACCCGCGCTCGGCCGACACCGAGTACGTGCGGCCGGACTTCGATGCCGTGTCGTACCGCTCGACGCGATAGCCGAGTGCCTTCAGCTGCTTCTGCGCGACGTCGATGGAGCGGGATGCCTCGGCGTCGGCATCCGCGCCCGCAGGACGCACGACCTCGCGGTGATCCTCGAGACGCTGCAGGCGCGCGGGCGTCCGCGGCGGACGTGCGCGCAGGGCCTTGAGATGGTGCTTGATGCGCGGGATGACGCAGCCGACGAGCGAGATGAACAGCAGCAGGTAGATCGCCGAGAACCACGGCGACAGGTACACGTCGAACAGCCCCATCGCATCGAGCACGGGGAACAGGTCGGGGTTGTCGGTCTCCCACTGCGTGACGCCGTTCGGGTCGGCCATCCGCTGCGGGAAGATCGAGCCGGGGATCGCGGCGATCGCGAGGACGAGCAGCAGGATGATCGCCGTGCGCATCGACGTCAGCTGGCGCCAGCCCCAGCGCAGCCAGCCGACGAACCCGAGACGCGGCTGATTGATCGAGGCGCCGTCGCCGTCGATGTGGTCGGACGGGCGGAGCGGATCGGAAGACGTCACGGCATCCTTCTGGGCGGTGTCGGTATCAGAATGGGTGCGGGAATCAGAGCGGGAGGATGACACTGCCCATCACCGCCGTCAGTCGGGACATGAGGTCGGTCCACAGCCCCGTGACCATCAGGACGCCGAGCGCGATGAGCAGCACGCCGCCGAGGATGTTCACGATGCGGATGTGCCGGCGCAGGAACCCGATGGTCTTCGTCGCCCAGCCGAACCCGAGGGCGACGAGCAGGAACGGGATGCCGAGGCCGAGGCTGTACGCCAAGCCGAGGAACGAGGCGCGCCAGGGGTCGCCGAGCGTCCACGAGACCGCGGTGATCGCGGTCAGCGTCGGACCGATGCACGGCGCCCAGCCGATGCCGAGCGCGAAACCCAGCAGAGGGGCGCCGATGAGCCCCGTCTTCGAAGTGACGTGCATCCGGAACTCGCGCTGGGCGAAGCCGAAGAGCCCCAGGAACACCAGGCCCATCGCGATGATGACGACGCCCAGGATGCGGGTGATCAGGTCGCCCCACTGCAGGAAGAAGACGGATGCCGCGCCGCCGATGATCGTGAACGCGATGAACACGATGCTGAAGCCGAGGATGAACAGCAGCACGCCGAGCACGAGACGGCCGCGGTTGGGGGCGCTGCCTGCTGCCGCGCCCCGCGGCGCCACCGCTCCCCCGATGAAACCGAGGTAGCCCGGCACGAGCGGGAGAACGCAGGGAGAGAGGAACGACACGAGTCCGGCGAGCATCGCGACCGGGATCGCGAGCCAGAGTGCGCCGGAGCCGATCAGCTCGCTCGTGTTCACGCGCCCTCCGCGAGCGCGTCGCCCACGAGCGTCGAGAGGATGCTGGGGCCGTCCACCGGTCCGATTATCCGAGCGGCGACCCGCCCCTGCTTGTCGAGCACGAGTGTGGTCGGAGTGGCCTGGATCGGGGTGGCGCTGGCGAAGGCGAGCTTCGCCGAACCGCTGTCGACGTCCATGATGCTGGGGTAGGTCACGCCGTAGGTCTTCGCGAACGAGCGGGCCGTGTCTGCCTGGTCGTAGATGTTGATGCCGACGAACGACACGTCGTCTTCGCTGTATTCCCGCCAGACCTCTTCGAGGTCACCCGCCTCGACGCGGCACGGCGCGCAACCGGCGTACCAGAAGTTCACGACCGTGACGTCACCGGCGATGTCCGCGCTGTCGAACTGCTCGCCGTTCTCCGTCACCCCGCCGAAGACCACGGGCTCCCCGCGCTCAGCGACCGGGATCTCCTCGACCGCTCCGTCCGCGGAGATGTAGCCCTTGCCGTCACCGGAGAGGTACTGCTGGGCGACGGGGTCGGCGCCGCAGGCGCTCAGGGAGACGGCGATAACCGCGGCGAGCGCGGCTCCGAGCAGCCGACGAGAGCGTCGATTGCGGGA
The DNA here is from genome assembly GCF_015277895.1 of Microbacterium abyssi. Taxonomy (NCBI): domain Bacteria; kingdom Bacillati; phylum Actinomycetota; class Actinomycetes; order Micrococcales; family Microbacteriaceae; genus Microbacterium; species Microbacterium abyssi. The sequence goes on from NZ_CP063815.1 coordinate 2,643,131, forward strand.
GGGGCGGCCGTCGCGAGTCGTTCGAATCGTCGAGGCGAAAGGCACATTCCCAGTCTACGCAGGGGTTTCTATGGTTGATCTGGAAGGTGCGACGGTGGCGATGCGGGTCAGAACCGCGCCAAGACGTCGTCGACGCCGGCGCGGAACCGCGGACACGTCATGATGTCGTGGGCGCGGCAGCGGAGCGCGTGCTCGGTCATCTCACGGGATCGCTGCATCTCCAGCATCCGCTTGTCGAGATCGTCCAGGTGCGCGTGCAGCACCTCGTGCCGTCCGGAGCGTCCGTCGTCGAGCAGCACGGCGATCTGCTCGAGCGTCATGCCGGCGAGCTTGCTGCGCTGGATGATCGCGATGCGCACGACATCCGCCTCGCCGTATCGCCTCCGCCCCGCGCCATCCCGTTCGGGGCGGAGAAGGTCGACGCTCTCCCAGTGCCGGAGCACGTTCGTGGGCAGATCGAAGCGTTCGGCGACATCGCCGACGGACCAGGGATGCGCATCGTTTGACTTCATGTTGACATGAAGTCACACACTGGTCGAGAACGCAAGATCAGGAGGATCCACCATGTACGACGCGATCGTGATCGGCGCCGGCCCAGCCGGTCTGCAGACCGCCCTCACCCTGGGCCGGATGCATCGCACTGCCCTGCTGCTCGACTCCGGCGAATACCGCAACGGCCCCGTCGAGCACATGCACAACGTCATAGCGTCCGACGGCACCCCACCGGCGGAGTTCCGCGCCACCGCACGCGCGCAGCTCGCGGAGTACGCCACCGTCGAGCTCCGCGATGTCGCAGCGGAGCGGATCGACGGCACCATCGACGACTTCGCCGTCCGGCTCGCCGACGGCTCGGCGGAGCACGCGCGGCGAGTGGTGCTCGCGACCGGTGTCGTCGACGATCTGCCCGGCGTCCCCGGACTTCAGGAGCTGTGGGGCCTGCGCGCTTTCACCTGCCCGTTCTGCGACGGTCACGAGTTCGCCGGGAAGGACATCGGCATCCTCGGCGCATCCGCACGGACGGCGCACCTGATCGGGATGCTGTCGCCGATCGTCGCGAGCATCACGGTGTTCCCCGTCGGCGAGCACCCGACCGAAGAGGACCGTGCGGTGCTCGTCGCCGCCGGGGTGCGCATCCACCCGGAGCTCGTCGACGCCGTCGCCGCGGAAGGAGACGGCGTGCGGGTGACGACCGGCGGTGAGAGCCTCGCCGTGGCGGGGCTGTTCGTGGCGGCGGGAGCCGTGCGGCAGCGCGCATCCTTCGCGGACGATCTCGGGCTGAGCATGCTGCCCTCGGGGTCGATCGAGATCGACGACTTCGGTCAGACCTCGGCCCCTGGCATCCTCGCCGCGGGCGATCTCGCCCACCGCGCGTCGCTCCCAGGGCCCGTGGCATCCGTCATCCAGTCCGCGGCCGCCGGCCAGTTGGCGGCCGCAGGGATCGTGCAGCAGCTCGCGGCGCCGCATCCGACTGCCTGAGCGACGTCACACCGCGCCGAGGTCGACGCCGGCGGCGGCCGGCTCCGCGTAACCGACCTCGCGCCACACGTCGCCGACGCGCTCGAACGAGGTGACGCTCGAGAGCGCGCAGCGCCGGGTGCGCGGGTCGTGCCGGAGGCGGAGTCCGGCGACATGCAGGTGCGTGATCCAGATCGGCGCCTGGTGCGAGACGATCACGGCGTCGCCGCCGTCGGCCTCGTTCCATGCGCTGTTCATCGCGTCCTCCATGCGGTCGGCGATCGACAGGTACGGCTCGCCCCAGCTCGGCACCGAGGGGTTGCGCAGGTGCCACCAGTTGCGGGGATCGCGCAGCGACCGGCTCATCCTGGTGCCCTCGAAGACGTTCGTCGGCTCGATGACCCGCTCATCGAGCACGGCCTCCGGCCCGAAGATCTCAGTGAACGGCTCCGCCGACTCCTGCGTGCGCTCCAGCGGCGAGCAGTGCAGCGAGGTGACGGGCCTGTCGAGTCCTTCGACGTACTCGGCGGCCGCCCGTGCCATCCGCCTGCCGTCCTCGCTGAGCCGGTAGTGCGGAAGCCGCCCGTACAGGAGGCGGCGGGGATTGTGGACCTCCCCGTGACGGACGAGGTGCAGACGCTCGGCAGGCATTCAGACCTTCCGGTAGGTCGCCGACCCGAATCCGATGATCAGGTGGCCGATGAACGGGAACATCCAGAGCAGGAAGAAGGAGAACGCTCCGCCCTTTCCGAAGTTCGCGCCCTCCTTGACCGCCACGACGATCGCGAAGACGATGTTCACGATCGGGATCAGATACAGCAGCGAGAACCAGGCCGACATGCCGGCGATCTTCACGAGGAAGATCACGTTGACGATCGGGATCAGAGCGAGGATGCCGGCATAGCCCGCCTTCACGAAGACCTTCCACATCGTGATGGCGTAGAGCACGTACAGCCCGAGACTCAGCCACATCGATGTCGTGGAGGCCACCTGGTCGCTGATCAGATTCCAATCCACGGCCTGCTCCCCCTGCTCTCCGGCTGCCCGGCGCAACCCCACTGCGGCCGAGTCTATCCAGCCGGCGCTCCACCCCGCGGAGCCCCGGCGCACACCCCCGTAGAATGGCGGAATGCTTCGCACTCACACGACCGGCTCTCTGCGAGCCGAACACATCGGTCAGACCGTCACCCTCACGGGCTGGGTCGATCGTCGTCGTGATCACGGAGGAGTCGCCTTCATCGATCTGCGCGACGCCTCAGGCATCGCCCAGGTCGTCATCCGCGATGAAGAGGTCGCCCACCCACTGCGCAGCGAGTTCGTGCTGAAGGTCACCGGCGAGGTCTCCCGCCGCCCCGAGGGCAACGCGAACCCGAACCTGCCCACCGGCGACATCGAGGTCATCGCGACCGAGGTCGAGGTGCTCAACGAGTCCGCTCCCCTGCCGTTCCAGGTGTCGACCGGCCTCGGCGACACCGAGACGATCGGCGAGGACGTGCGGTTCAAGCACCGCTACCTCGACCTGCGACGCCCGTCCGCGGCATCCGCTCTTCGTCTGCGCTCGAAGGTCTACAAGGCGATCCGCGATGAGCTCGACGCGCGCGAGTTCGTCGAGGTCGAGACCCCGACGCTGACCCGTTCGACTCCGGAGGGCGCCCGCGACTTCGTCGTGCCGGCGCGCCTGCACCCCGGCAGCTGGTACGCCCTGCCGCAGAGCCCGCAGCTGTTCAAGCAGCTGCTCATGGTCGGCGGCGTCGAGAAGTACTACCAGATGGCCCGCTGCTACCGCGATGAGGACTTCCGCGCCGACCGTCAGCCGGAGTTCACCCAGCTCGACATCGAGATGAGCTTCGTCGACCAGGAGGACGTCATCGAGATGATGGAGTCCCTCATCGTCGCGATGTGGAAGACGATCGATGTCGAGGTGCAGACGCCGTTGCCGCGCATCACCTACGCCGACGCCATGGCGAAGTACGGCTCCGACAAGCCCGACCTGCGCTTCGGCCTCGAGCTCGTCGAGGCGACCGATTACTTCAAGGACACCACGTTCCGCGTGTTCCAGAACCCGTATGTCGGTGCCGTGCGCATGCCCGGCGGCGCCTCGCAGCCCCGCAAGCAGCTGGATGCCTGGCAGGACTGGGCCAAGCAGCGCGGCGCACGCGGACTCGCCTACGTCCTCTTCAACGAGGACGGCACGCTCGGCGGCCCCGTCGCCAAGAACCTGTCCGAGCAGGAGCAGGCGGGCCTGGCCGCGCTGACCGGCGCGGAGCCCGGCGACTGCGTGTTCTTCGCGGCCGGATCGGCGAAGGACGGCCGCGCTCTGCTGGGTGCGGCGCGCGTCGAGATCGGCCGTCGCCTCGGCCTCCAGGGCCCCGACACATTCGCGTTCACGTGGGTCGTGGATGCTCCGATGTTCGAGCCCGCGGCGGATGCCGTGGCATCCGGTGATGTGGCCGTCGGAGCGGGCGCCTGGACGGCCGTGCACCACGCGTTCACCGGCCCGAAGCCGGAGTTCGCCGACACGTTCGACACCGACCCGGCATCCGCGCTCGCCTACGCGTACGACATCGTCTGCAACGGCACCGAGCTCGGCGGCGGATCGATCCGCATCCACCGCGAAGACGTGCAGAAGCGCGTGTTCGAGGTCATGGGCATCTCGGACGAGGTCGCCGACGAGCAGTTCGGATTCCTGCTGGACGCGTTCAAGTTCGGTGCCCCGCCCCACGGCGGCATCGCGCTGGGCATGGACCGCGTGCTGCAGCACCTGACGAAGACGGAGTCGATCCGCGAGGTCATCGCGTTCCCGAAGACCGGCAACGGCTTCGACCCGCTGACCGCGGCGCCCGCGCCGATCACCGACGCGCAGCGCGCCGAGGCCGGCGTCGACTTCGAGCCGGAGGATGCCGGGGCCTGAGCTCTGGGTGCTGGCGACGCTTCGACTCGCCTTCGGCTCGCTCAACGCGTTTCGTCTCGTCGCTGCGCTCCTCGCTCAACGACCCTCCAGAAAACTCCCCGGGGGAGCTCTCCCGCAGAAACTCTCTGAGGACCTCTCCCTAGCGGAGCTCTCCCCCGCGGGTCGTTGAGCGAGCGCAGCGAGACGAAACGGGCTGAGCGAGCGGAGCGAGACGAAGCCGCTACCGCAGCAGCGCGAGCCCCGGCACGATGTTCTCGTTCCACACGTCGACGCCGAGCTTCCCGATGAGTGCCACGACGACGACGAGGAACACGATCCGGATGAACTTCGCTCCGCGCGAGACGGCCATGCGCGACCCGAGGTAGCTCCCGGCGACGTTCGCGACCGCAAGGATGCCGCCGAGCAGCCACAGCACGGCTCCGTGCGGGATGAACAGCAGCAGCGCGCCGGCGTTCGTGGCGAGGTTGACGATCTTCGCCTTGGCGCTCGCCTGCAGGAAGTCGTATCCCATCAGCGCCACCAGCGTGATGACGAGGAACGTGCCGGTGCCCGGACCGATCATGCCGTCGTAGAACCCGATCACGAGCCCGGCGGCGCCAGCCATGATGTGGTGCCTGTGTCCGGAGAAGCGCAACGTCGTCACCGCGCCCATCGCGGGCCTGAACACCGTGAAGATCGCCACGGCGAGCAGGGCCACGACGATGATCGGCTTGAACGCAGCCGGCGGTAGCACGATGGCCACCGCTGCGCCGCCGAATGATCCCAGCAGCGCGATCCCGGCCATCGGCAGCGCGGTGCGGATGTCGGGCTTCGCGCGACGGTAGTACGTCACGCTGCTGGTTGCGGTGCCGAACACCGAGGCGAGCTTGTTGGTGGCGAGCGCCTGTACGGGTGAGATGCCGGGGATGAGCAGAAGCGCCGGCAGCTGCAGCAGCCCTCCTCCGCCCACGACGGCGTCGATCCAGCCGGCCGCGAACGCCGCGAGGACGACGAGCACCAGCATCCCCCAGGTGAGCTGTTCGAGCCCGAGCAGCTCACCGATCTCCATCCCTCCAGTATCCCTTCCCACTGACCTGAGAATTGCTCCGCGCGGCGAGAATCGGTCTGCCAGATTCTCGCGCGGCAGGCCGATTCTCGAGGAGGGCACCGCCGCCTCGGCGTTCGCATTCACGACACCGCACGTTCACCGCTCCCGGGAGATCCGGTAACTCAGGACCCGTAGCGTCCTGGGCAACCCGACTTCGGCGCGCTCGCGCCGGTCATCCGAGAGGAACCCTGATGGCAACCATTACCCGCCGCGCGCGTCTCGTCGCCGGCATCGCCCTGGCAGCGACCGCCGCCCTGGCGCTGACCTCCTGCGCTGCCGACAGCAGCGCAGGAAACGGCACGGACGGCGGCGACTCCACCGACGCCGCGAACGCCACCTCGCTCGCCGACTTCGGCACCTTCGAGGACCTCGAGGCCGCAGCCAAGGCCGAGGGCGCGCTGAACGTGATCGCCCTCCCCCGCGATTGGGCGAACTACGGCGAGATCCTCGACCTGTTCGCCGAGCGCTACCCCGAGATCACGATCAATGAGGCATCCCCGGATGTCTCCAGCCAGGAAGAGATCACGGCCGCCGAGACGAACCAGGGCCTGGACACCGCCCCTGACGTGTTCGACCTCGGCCTTGCGGTCGCACTGGCGAACACCGACATGTTCGCGCCGTACACGGTCGAGAACTTCGACGAGATCCCCGATGCTCTGAAGGAGCCGACCGGCCTGTTCGTCGGTGACTACGGCGGATACATGTCGATCGGCTACGACTCCTCGAAGTTCGACGAACCGACCTCGCTCGACGACCTCAAGGGCGCCGACTTCAAGGGCGCCGTCGCGATCAACGGCGACCCGACCCAGGCCGGTTCCGCCTTCGCCGCCGTGGGCCTCGCTGCCGTGCAGTCCGGTGGCGACCTGGACGACTTCACTCCCGGCATCGAGTACTTCGGTGAGCTGCAGACGGCCGGCAACTTCCTCAAGGTCGACGTGACCCCCGCCACTATCACCAGCGGCGAGACCCCTGTGGTCTTCGACTGGGACTACCTGAACGCCGCCGCCGGCGCTGACAACGAGAACTGGAACGTTACCGTCCTGGACGGCGTCGGCTACGCCTCGTACTACAACCAGGCCATCAACAAGGATGCCCCGAACCCGGCGGCTGCCCGCCTGTGGCAGGAATTCCTCTACAGCGACGAGGTGCAGAACCTGTGGCTCAAGGGCGGCGCGCGTCCGGCTCGCATGGAGGCCATGACGGAGGCGGGCACGATCGACGCCGACCTCGCAGCCGCCCTCCCCGAGGTCCCCGCGGAAACGGTCGTCCCGACCGAGGCGCAGTCCACGGCGGCCGGCACCCTGCTCGGCGAGAAGTGGGCCGCGGCCGTCCAGTGACAGCGATCATGACGGGGGTGGATGCTCCGGCATCCGCCCCCACCACCGCCGGACCGTCTCGCACGGTCCGGCGGTTCGGCCCTTCCTGGGCATGGCTGGGGCTCGTCCCCTTCGGCGCGTACGTGCTGCTTTTCCTGGCCGTGCCGACGATCCTCGCGATCGGTTCCGGGTTCTTCGACGGCGATGGCGTGTTCACCTGGACCAACATCGCAGCCCTCGTCGACCCGGTCGTATTGAACACCTTCGCGAACTCCGCGTGGATCTCGCTGCTCACCGCCGTCGTCGGCGCGGTCGCCGGCGCCCTCGTCTGCTACGCCATGCTCGGCATGAACCCGCAGGGGGCGGTCCGCCAGATGGTGGATGCCGCAGCCGGCGTGCTGGCGCAGTTCGGTGGCGTCATGCTCGCGTTCGCGTTCATCGCAACGATCGGCGCGCAGGGCGTCATCACGGTGCTGCTGCGCGACTCGTTCGGGCTCAATATCTTCGAGAACGGCATGTGGCTGTATGAGGTCCCAGGGCTCATCTTCCCGTACATCTACTTCCAGGTGCCGCTCATGGTGATCACGTTCATGCCCGCGCTCGCGGCACTGAAGCCGCAGTGGTCCGAGGCGAACCTGACTCTCGGCGGTACGCGCCTGGGATTCTGGACCCGCATCGGAATCCCGGTTCTCGCCCCGACTTTCCTCGCGAGTCTGCTGCTGCTGTTCGCCAACGCGTTCTCCTCGTACGCGACCGCGGCCGCGCTCGCCAGCCAAGGGTCGCAGATCGTTCCGCTGCAGATCCGCGCCGCCCTCACCAGCGAGACCGTGCTCGGGCGCGAGAACCTTGCCGGAGCCCTCGCACTCGGCATGATCGTCATCGTCGGCGTCGTGATGGTGCTGTACTCGCTGATCCAGCGGCGAGCCGCGAGGTGGCAGTCATGAACAAGCTCGCTCCCTCTCGCGTGACGCGGTGGATCATCGGCATCCTGATCGGCGCGTTCTTCGCGATCCCGCTGATCTCGACCTTCCTCTACACGTTGCGCGGCACCGGCGGCCGGCTCTCGTTCGAGCGCTGGGCGGCGCTGCTGGACCCCGCGGCATCCGCGGCGATCAAGCCGATCTGGACGGGCCTGGGCAACTCGCTGGTCCTCGCTCTCGTCACGGTCATCATCGTCCTGCTGCTGCTCGCACCGACGATGATCCTGGTGAATCTGCGGTTCCCGAAGCTCAAGTCGGTCTTCGAGTTCACCGCCCTGCTGCCTATCTCGATCCCGGCGATCGTGCTGGTCGTCGGGCTGTCGCCGATCTACCTGCAGATCGGGCGGGCCCTCGGCACCGGAACGTGGACGCTCGCGTTCGCCTACGGCATCACCGTGCTGCCCTTCGCGTACCGCTCGATCCAGGCATCCATCGACGCCGCCGACCTGCGCACGCTGTCGGAGGCCGCCCGGTCGCTCGGCTCGAGCTGGCCGGTCGTCGTGATGAAGGTGCTCGCACCCAACCTGCGTCAGGGCCTGCTATCGGCATCCCTCATCTCGATCGCCGTCGTGCTCGGTGAGTTCACGATCGCATCCCTCCTGAATCGTCAGGTGTTCCAGACCGCGATGGTCGTCGTCGGGAAACAGGATCCCTACGCGCCCGCGATCTTCACGCTGCTCGCGCTGCTGTTCTGCTTCCTGCTGCTGCTCATCATCGGCCGCGCCGCACGCGGCAACCGAAAGGCCTCCCAATGACCACCGCACTCCCCGCGACCAAGGACAACCAGCTGCTGGCCGAAGCCGGCGATGGGACGCGCGTGCAGTTCCAGGGCATCGAGAAGAGCTACGGCTCGAACCGCGTGCTGCACGGCGTCGACCTCGACATCGCACCCGGCGAGTTCGTGTCGCTGCTCGGGCCCTCCGGCTGCGGCAAGACCACCGCGCTGCGCGTGCTCGCGGGCCTCGAGAACGCCGATGGCGGCGCCGTGCTGCTCGGCGGTCAGGATGTCTCGCGCGTCCCCACCAACAGGCGCGACATCGGCATGGTCTTCCAGGCGTACTCGCTGTTCCCGCACCTGAGCGTCGCCGACAACACCGCGTTCGGCCTGCGCCGTCGGGGCATCGGCAAGGCCGCGGCCGGCCGCCGAGCGCTCGATGCCCTGGCTCTCGTCGGACTCGAGGGATTCGCCGAGCGGTTTCCGCACCAGCTCTCCGGCGGACAGCAGCAGCGCGTCGCGCTCGCGCGCGCGCTCGTCACCGAGCCGCGGGTGCTGCTGCTCGACGAACCGCTGTCGGCGCTCGACGCGAAGGTGCGCGTGCAGCTGCGCGACGAGATCCGCCGCATCCAGCTGCGCCTGGGCATCACGACCGTGTTCGTAACGCACGACCAGGAGGAGGCCCTCGCCGTCTCCGACCGGATCGCCGTGATGGATGCCGGACGCATCGACCAGATCGACTCGCCCGAGGAGCTCTACCTGCGGCCGGCGACCGCCCACGTCGCCGCGTTCGTCGGGCTGTCGAGCATCGTCTCGGGAGTCGCATCCGGCGACACGGTCATGGTGTGGGGTCGCTCGCTTCCTGTGAATGCTCCGGCGACCGGCAAGGTCGAGGTGCACCTGCGCCCCGAGAACCTGCGGTTCACCGGCGAGGCGGATGCTGCGACCGGAGGCGTCGTCGAGGAGAGCACCTTCCTCGGCAGCATCCGCCGCACGCTCGTCAAGACCGACACCGGCGAGCTGGTCCGCGTGCAGCACGACGCGCACCAGCATCCGGCCTTCGGTGACCGCGTCTGGCTCGGAATCGAGCCGGTCCCCGTCGCCGTCCGCGCGCGCGACTGACCCGAGAATTGCTTTGCACGTCGAGAATCGAGGTGTGCCGGGCGGATGCCGCGGCTAGAGCACGCGCGAGAGGAAGTCCTGCGTGCGCGGATGCCGCGGGTTCGCGAGCACCTCGCGCGGATCGCCCTGCTCGACGATCGCGCCCGCGTCCATGAAGATCAGGCGGCTTCCGACCTCGCGTGCGAAGCCCATCTCGTGCGTGACGACGAGCATCGTCATGCCCTCGTCCGCGAGCGACCGCATGACCTGCAGCACCTCGCCGACCAGCTCGGGGTCGAGCGCAGAGGTCGGCTCGTCGAACAGCATCATGTCGGGGTTCATGCACAGTGCCCGCGCGATCGCGACGCGCTGCTGCTGACCGCCGGACAGGTGCCCCGGGTACGCGGAAGCCTTCTCGCTGAGCCCCACCCGCGCGAGCATCGCCAGCGCGACCTTCTCGGCCTCTGCCTTCGAGCGCTTCTTCACCCGCCGCTGCGCGAGCGTGAGGTTTCCCATCACGTCGAGGTGCGGGAACAGGTTGAAGCTCTGGAACACCATGCCGATGCGGGTGCGGACCCGGTCGATGTCGGTGTCCTCGTCGGTGATGTCGATGCCCTCGACGAGGATCTCGCCGCCGGTGGGCTCTTCGAGCATGTTCACCGAGCGCAGCAGCGTCGACTTGCCCGAGCCCGACGGTCCGATGATGCACACGACCTCGCCGCCGGTGACGGTGAGGTCGATCCCCTTGAGCACCTCGTTGTCGCCGAAGCTCTTGCGCAGACCCCGGACCTCGATGGCCGGCGCGTGGATGTCGATCAGATCGGTGCTCATCGCTGCCTCGCCATTCGTCGCTCGAGCCACGCGCTGAACCGCGTGAGAGGTATCGTCACGATCAGGTACAGCAGAGCCGCCATGATCAACGGAGTCGCGTTGCCGTTCTGAGTCGTGGCGTCGCGGGCGAAGGTGGTGAGCTCCTTCGACCAGATGAAGCTTCCCGCGATGAACAGCAACGAGGTGTCCTTCAGCAGCAGCACGAACTCGTTCGTCAGCGGCGGGATGATGATCCGGAAGCCCTGCGGGATGACCACCCAGAAGGTGGTCGCCAGAGGCGACATACCCAGCGAGCGGGAGGCTTCGGTCTGCCCCTTCGGCACGGCCTGGAGACCGGCGCGGATCGTCTCGGCCATGTACGCCGAGGCGACGAGGATCAGGCCGACGAGGCCGAGAACGACCGGGCCGCCGAGGTCTTGATTGCGCACGCCGACGGCGATCGGCAGGATGTAGGCGATCGCGAAGATCGTCAGCAGCGCCGGAAGGCCGCGGAACAGCTCGATCCACACCGTGGCGATCCACCGGAACGGTGCGATCACCGAGAGCTTCATCAGCGCCAGCACGACGCCCAGCAGCAACCCGCCGAGGAACGCCACGGCGGTGAACCACAGCGTGTTCACGAGGCCCGTCGTGATGATCCCGGGGAGCATCTTGACGGCGACTTCGGGGTTGAAGAACAGCGGACCGAGTCGCGCCCAGTCCGCTGTCACGGCAGCCCACACCGCAAGCGCGATGAGGATCGCGTACACCGAGTAGCGGTACACCTTCTGCTTCTGAGTGCGCCTCAACGCCATCGCCAAGGTCCTCTCGACCGACCGTCCCTACAAGCTCAGTTCGCGGAGAAGTAGGTGTCGTAGATCGTCTTGTAGTCGCCGCTGTCGCGGAGCTCCTGCAGCGCGCCGTTGACCGCCTCGAGCAGCTCGGCCTTCTCGCCCTTGGCGAAGGCGAAGCCATAGGACTCGCCGGTGTCGTACTCTTCGACGATCTTGTAGTTGGGGTCGGCCTTCTCGTGCTCGATGTTGACCGGCTGGTCCTGCAGGATCGCATCGATCGTGCCGGCCTGGATCGCCGGCCACAGCTCGCCGTCGGACGGGAGCTGCAGCAGCTCGGCGCCCTGGGCGTTCTCGGTGGCGTAGGCCTCGCCCGTCGTCCCCTGCTGGACGCCGACGATCTTGCCGTCGAGGTCGTCGATCGACTTGATCTCCGAGTCGGCGGGGACCAGCAGAGACTGCAGCGAGTCGTAGTACGGGTCGGAGAAGTCGAGGTTGGCCTTGCGCTCGTCGGTGATCGTCATGGCCGACGCTCCGATGTCGCAGGTGCCCGAGGCGAGGGTCGTACCGGACTGCAGGGCATCGAATCCGACGTCCTGCACGGCGAGCTTCAGGTCGAGCTTCTTCGAGATCGCGTCGAGCAGGTCGATGTCGAAGCCCGTGTAGCCGGTGCCGTTGTCGCCGCCCTCGAACTCGAACGGCGCGTACGGAATGTCGGAGCAGATGGTGAGCGTGCCCGCCTCGACGAGGCCGTAGTCGTCTCCTGCAGAGGTCGGGGCGTCGTCGCCTCCGGTCTCGTTGCCGCTGCTGGCACAGCCGGCGAGGGTGAGGGTGGCGGTCGCCGCGAGGGCGAGGCCGAGGATGAGATGACGGCGACGGGTCATGACCGCTCCAGACTGACGGGGCCATGAGGCCCGCGGACGGGTATGCAGATCATCCTGACACGGCGCAGGGCTGAATTCACACCTTGCCGGGTCACGTTTCCGTTTCGCCGCCCGGCCGCCGATCAGATCTCGAAGTCGACTGCCACACGGGATGCCACGACGGAGCGGATGTACGCCGCCGCCTCTTCGTGGGCCGGGTGCACCTGGTACTGCTCCAGATCGGCGACGGAATCGAAGTCGGCGACGAGCGTGACGTCCCAGTTCACGTCCGCGTAGACCGAGTTCGCGCCGGCCGAGATCGATCGCAGCTGGGGCACCACGCCGTCCAGCGCGTTCAGGCGACGGGCGACCTCGGCCGCCTGCGCGCCGCGCTCGGCGGCATTCTCGCTCGCGAGCTTCCACGTGACGACGTGACGGATCACTTCGACTCCCTCCGGTCGCTCAGCACGACCATCTGTTCTCCAGTCTCTGGCGCAGCTTGTCGGGCGAGACCCGCCAGTGCGCGTGCACCTCGTCGTCGATCAGGACGACCGGGATCTTCTCCCACCACAGGTCGTACAGCACGGGATCGTCCTCGATGGATCGCTCGACGATCTCGATGTCATCGCCGATCTCGTCGGGCAGGCCGGCGACGACCTCTTCGACGATGCCGAGCGCCGTCGGGCACAGATGGCAGCCCTGCTTGCCGATGACCGTGATGGTCGTCACGCCGACGGCACCTCGATCGGCTTGCCCTCGGCGATCCATCCGCCGGTGCCGCCCTCGACGTTGGTCGCGTCGTATCCTCGCGCTTCGAGTGCCTGCACGACGCGCGCCGAGCGACCTCCGACCTGGCAGATGACGTCGAACGCCTCGGAGGGAAGCTCCGCGAGGCGCCCGCCGAGCTCGGACATCGGGATGTTCACAGCGCCGGGCACGTGACCTGCGTCGAATTCGTCGCGCTCGCGCACGTCTATGAGCGGGACGCCCTCGCGTGCTGCGAGGTCGGCGGTGGTGATCGACTTCATGGGTCCTCGGTTCTCCGTAGCGACAGATGCGGCGGGAGACACACGAAGCGCCCCGTCGACGAGCTCGCAGAGCTGGTCGGGGGCGCTCGGTGTCTGGCCGCTTACTTCTTGTTGCGGCGCTGGTGGCGAGTCTTGCGAAGCAGCTTGCGGTGCTTCTTCTTCGCCATGCGCTTACGGCGCTTCTTGATGACTGAACCCACGGAAACCTCACTAAGTCAGGGGCTGGGCGTCTCCGAAAATCGGACACCCGGGTACGGGCACGGAAAATGCCTCGGATCAGTTTAGCAAACGCGACACCATGCGAAGTGCACTCCGTCGCGCCGGCTCGTCCCGCCGTCAGCCGACGTCGGAGATGGGGCGCTGCAGCGCATTCGCGACGGCGGTCTCCGGCACTCGATAGCTGCGTCCGAATCGGATCGCCGGCAGGTCGCCGGAGTGCACGAGGCGGTACACGGTCATCTTGGACACGCGCATGAGTTCTGCGACCTCTGCGACCGTGAGGAATCGGACTTCAGGAACATCGGGCATCCCACGTACCCCTTTCTGGTGATGCCCAACTCTATGGGGAAGACGGGACGCCTGTAAACCCACGGGACGAATGTGGTCTATGTGACTGCTGTGCATTCACTGTCGACGAGCCGTACGCTCACGCGCATCCTTCAGCACCTGCCGCTCGATCTTGCGGGCGTCCCACAGCGCCTTCTCGGCTGCACGCACGGCCTTGCGGGCCTCGCGCACCTTCTTGTCCTCGGCGAGTTCGGCAGGCTCGGACTGGAGCCAGGTGTCGGGCTGGACCCTCGGTTCGTCGCGATCGATGCTCGCGATGTACGCCTCGACGCCATCGAACACGCGCTCGATCCCGAAGTGGAACGGGTCGTCCTCGGACAGGAACACTCCCGCCTCGATCGCCGCGCGCAGCGAGGGGAACTCCTCCGCCGTGATCACCCTGTCGAACAGCTCGGCCTCGTAGACGGTGATCTGCTCGGGAGACATGCCCGTCGACCGCGCCTGCTGGGCATAGCCCGCGATCACGATTCCGTACCAGCGCGCAGCCCCTGTGACGGCGAGCGCGACCGCGAGGCGATCACCCTCGTCGAGAGGAGTCCCATCGAGACTCTCCAGCGCGGCATCCAGCCAGGCGGAGCTGCTCGGCGTGATCGGCGAACCCGTGATCGGGATCGAGAGCAGCCACGGGTGCGCGAGATAGAGCCGCGCCTGCGCCTCGAACAGCGCCCGCAGCTTCGCCCGCCAGCCGTCCTCCTGACGGTGTTCTTCGGGCGGGAGCCCCGTGGCCTCCTCCTGCATGAGCAGCAGCAGATCGTCCTTCGCGGTGACGTACCGGTACAGCGACATCGGCGTGAATCCGAGTCGGGCGGCGACGGCCGCCATCGACACCGCGCCGATCCCGTCGGCATCCGCAAGCTCGACCGCGGCCTCGACGATCTTCTCGACGCTCATCTCGCGCTTGGGCCCGCGCTGTGGATTGGCCGCCACACCCCACGCGAGTGCGATGCCTCTGGGCAGCTCCGGGGGTTCGATGTCGCTCATGCCCTCATCCTACTTCTGTTTATTTAGTAAACAGTGTGTTACTGTCATACACAGTTGTTAGCGGCGTACACAGTTTCCCCTACACAGAAGGATCTGCTCATGACGACACCAGCCATCGAAGTACGCGGGCTCCGCAAGGCGTTCGGCGCACAGACCGTGATCGACGGTCTCGATCTCACCGTCTCGCGCGGTGAGGTCTTCGCGCTGCTCGGCCCGAACGGCGCCGGTAAGACCACGGTCATCAACATCCTCACCACCCTCACCGAGCCGGATGCCGGCACCGCCACCGTCAGCGGGTTCGACGTGGCATCCGCCGCGATGCAGGTGCGCCGCCGGATCAGCCTCACCGGCCAGTCCGCTGCGGTCGATGACGCCCTCAGCGCGATCGAGAACGTGGTGATGTTCGCGCGTCTCGCCGGCCTCTCCGGTTCCGCGAGCCGTCGCCGCGCGAAAGAACTCCTGGAGGGCTTCGGACTGATGGATGCCGCGAGCCGGCGCGTCGCGACGTTCTCCGGCGGCATGCGCCGCCGGCTCGACCTGGCGCTCAGCTTCGTCGTCACACCGGAGGTACTGTTCCTCGACGAGCCCACCACCGGTCTCGACACCCTCAGCCGACGCGACCTCTGGGACATCATCCGCTCGCTCGCCTCGGCGGGGACGACCGTGTTCCTCACCACGCAGTACCTCGAAGAGGCCGACCAGCTCGCCGACCGCATCGCCGTGCTGCACGACGGACGCGTCGCCGCGCTCGGCACGGCCGCAGAGCTCAAGGCTCGCGTCGGCGGCGACACCGTCGAGTTGCACGACGAGCATGGCGCACTGCTGCGCGAGATCGCGACAGACGGGTCCGTGCCCGGCCTGCGGCGAGCGCTCGACGAACTCGACCAGCAGGGCGCCGAGGGCACCGTGACCCTCCGCCGCCCCACCCTCGACGATGTCTTCCTGGCAGTCACGGCATCGGAGCACGCTCCGACCTTCACGAAGGAGAACGCATGACCACCGCAATCGCCGCCGTCGCGGCATCCGCCCCCGCCGTCCGCCCGCCGCTGCGCGGCCTCACCGCGGAGTCCGTCTTCGTCGGCCGGAGCCTTCGCCACTCCCTGCGCGACGGGGAGTCGCTGCTGATGGCGATCTTGCTCCCCGTCATGCTCATGCTCATGTTCACCTGGGTGTTCGGCGGGGCGATCGACCCCTCCGGCGCCTACGTCGACTACGTCGTGCCGGGCATCATCCTGACCTGCGCGGGTTTCGGCGCCTCATCCACCGCCGTGTATGTCGCGAACGACATGCGCACCGGGATCATCGACCGCTTCCGCACCATGCCGGTGCGGTCGGGCGCGGTTCTCACCGGGCATGTGGTCGCGAGCCTGGTGCGCAACCTCGTCGCCACTGCGATCGTGATCGGCGTCGGCGTACTCGTCGGCTTCCGCCCGACCGCGAACTTCGGCGAGTGGGGGCTGATGGCTCTGTTCATCACGCTGTACCTGCTGGCGATCACCTACCTGTTCGCGGCCATCGGGCTCGCGGCAGGCTCGCCGGAGGGCGCCAACGGCTACGGCTTCATCCTGCTGTTCCTGCCGTATCTCTCCAGCGCCTTCGTTCCGGTGGCGAGCATGCCGGACTGGCTGCAGCCGGTGGCCGAGCATCAGCCGATCACGCCGATCGTCGAGACGATCCGGAGCCTGCTGATGGGGACGGATGCCGGAACGCAGCCGATCTGGGCCGTGTTGTGGTGCGTCGGCATCCTCATCGTGGCGGCCGTGTGGGGCGCGTGGCTGTTCCGCCGCAAGGCCGGTCAGCGCTGAGCTGCCCGCGAAGGGTCGGGGTCTGGGCTGCGAGGCTCAGGCCCCGAGGCGCTTGAGGGCTGTGGTGACGACGTGCTTCGCGGATGCCGCGGCACGGCCGACGACCTCGGCGGCATGCGCTGCACCATCCGGCAGAGGGATCAGCGACAGGTCGATATCGGGCGCCTCGTCGCCGAACGCATCGACGAGGAACGGGACCAGCCAGTCGTCGACGACCTCGAGCGGCTCGACCTCGATGCTGTAGAAACGGCGCTGACCGTCCTCGCGGACGCTGACGAGCTCCGCGTCGCGCAGCACCTTGAGGTGCTTCGAGACGGTGGGCTGACTGATGCCGAGTTCGCTGACGATCTGCGAGACGCTGGTGCCGGCATCCCCTTCTGTCGACCGCCGCAGCAGGAGCTGGAGGATGTCGCGCCTCGTGCCGTCTGCGATCACGTCGAAGATGTCCGTCATGAAGTTCAGGGTAGTCGTCCCGCGCCCGGAGTACCATGACGAAGGCTCGGCGTGACCTGCGCGTCGGGCAGTCGCAGATGAGTCCGGGAGGAGCGCGATGTCGAGCATCGGCTGGTCGACCTCGTCGCGCGGGAACACGCGGAACCTCTGGAAGTTCGTACGCCGCTTCATCACGTCGTCGCCGTCGCGCTTCGCGATCCTCATCTTCGCGGCGCTGATCCTGCTGTTCACGGCGCTGTTCTCACTGCCGATCGCATCGGCGGACCGCACCGTGACCCCGCTCAGCGACGCGCTGTTCACGGCGGTGTCCACGATCTGCGTCACCGGTCTCGCCACGGTCGACATGGCGACCCACTGGTCACCGTTCGGGCACGTGCTCGTCTTCCTCGGGGTGAACATCGGGGGCATGGGCGTGCTGACCCTGGCATCGGTACTGGGGTTGGTGATCTCGAAGAAGCTGGGACTTCGGGCGAAGCTGCTCGCGGCCGGGGACAGCAATCCGCTTCGTGCACACGGAGGCGTCGTCAACGAGGGGCAGACCGTGCGCCTCGGTGAGGTCGGACAGCTGCTGACGACCGTGGCGATGTCGCTGATCGTGATCGAGGTCGGCGTGGCCGCGCTGCTCTACCCGGGCCTGCTGATGGCCGGCATCCCCCCGCTTGCCGCGCTCTGGGAGGCGCCGTACTACGCGGCGATGTCGTTCACCAACACCGGCTTCACGCCGAACGCCGGCGGGGTAGCCGAGTTCGCCGACGACTACTTCGTCCTGTCCGTGCTCATGGTGAGCGTGTTTCTGGGGAGCATCGGGTTCCCGGTCATCTACACGCTCCTGAAGCACGTCTGGCACGTGAAGCGCTGGTCGCTGCACTCCAAGCTCACGCTGATCACGACCGCCATCCTGTTCGTTGCCGGTGCGCTGGTGTTCCTCCTCCTCGAATACGACAATCCGAAGACGTTCGGATCGATGGACGCCGTGGACACGACGTTCCAGGCATTCTTCCTGTCTGCGATGACACGATCCGGTGGGTTCAGCGTGGTCGACATCGGCGACTTGAACGGCTCATCGCTGGTGGCGGGGGCGATGCTGATGTTCGTCGGCGGCGGCTCGGCGTCGACTGCGGGCGGCATCAAGGTGACGACGCTCGCCGTGCTTGCGATCGCAGTGTGGTCCGAGGCTCGGGGCCGCCAGTCCGTCGAGGCCTTCGGTCGCCGCATCCCCAGCGATGTTCAGCGCGTCGCCCTCAGCGTCGTCGCCTGGGGCGCGACGATCGTCGCACTGTCGACCATCGTCATCGCGCAGATCACGAAGGCGCCGATCGCCGATGTGCTCTTCGACGTCATCTCGGCGTTCGGCACTGTCGGGCTTTCGACAGGCCTCACCGGGGAGCTGCCTGATTCAGCGACCTACGTCATGGCCCTGACCATCTTCATGGGACGCGTTGGTACAGTGACACTCGCCGCGGCGGTCGCCGCGACGACGAGAACGCAGCTCTACGGGCTGCCCGTCGAAAGGCCGATCGTTGGTTGAAGGTCTCCGCAGCGATGCACCAGTGCTGGTCATCGGACTCGGGCGCTTCGGCGCCGCCTGCGCCGGCGAGCTGGACAGGCTCGACCGCGAGGTGCTCGCGATGGACGAGAATCTCGAGCTCGTGCAGAAGTGGTCGGACCGGGTCACCCACACCGTGCAGGGCGATGCCCGGAACGTCGACGCGCTCAAGCAGATCGGCGCGCAGGACTTTCAGGTCGCCGTCGTCGCGGTCGGCTCGCTCATCGAGGCATCCGTGCTCATCACGGCGAATCTCGTCGACTTGAAGGTGCCGCAGATCTGGGCGAAGGCGGTCTCTCAGTCGCACGGAAAGATCCTCGCCCGCGTCGGGGCCAACCACGTCATCTACCCCGAGCGCGAGGCCGGCGAGCGTGTCGCCCACCTCGTCAGCGGGCGAATGCTGGACTTCATCCGCTTCGACGACGACTTCGTGCTCGCGAAGATGTATCCGCCCAAGTTCATTCGCGGCGTGGGACTGAACGAGTCGGGCGTGCGGTCGAAGTACAAGGTCACGGTCGTGGGAGTGAAGAGTCCCGGCAAGCCGTTCCGTTACGCCGAAGCGGCCACGGTGGTCACCAACCATGACCTCATCATCGTCTCGGGCACTAACAGCGACATCGAGAGGTTCGCGGCGCTCGATCGCTGACTTCGCCGGCTCCGCGCAAGCGAAAACCTGAAAGCTTATTCACATCTGCCGTTCGGGACGATAGAGTCGATCCGGACGCGGCATCGGGGCCGCGTCACGGCATGAAGGATCGGCTGCCATGACGAGCATCCAGGATTCGCTTCTCGACGGCGTCACCACGCGCGTGATCGACACCCCGCGGCTGCGGGTGAATCTCCTGGAGCGCGCGGCGGATGACGCCGACACTCCCCCGGAGCGCACCATCGTCTTCGTGCACGGCAATGTCTCGTCGGCGCTGTTCTGGCAGGAGACGATGCTCGGTCTGCCTGAGGACGTGCGGGCGATCGCGATCGATCTGCGGGGCTTCGGCGACACCGAATCACTGCCGGTGGATGCGACGCGGGGGCTGACGGACTTCAGCGACGACGTGCACGCCACGCTGGATGTGCTGGGTCTTGCGACCGCACATCTGGTCGGGTGGTCGATGGGCGGCGGGGTCGTGATGCAGTACGCGCTCGACCACCCCGTACTCAGCCTGACGCTGCAGGCGCCGGTCTCGCCGTACGGGTTCGGTGGCACGCGTCCGGACGGCTCGCGCCTCACGGACGACGACGCCGGATGCGGCGGCGGCGGCGGGAACCCGGACTTCATCGGGCGGCTGCGTTCCGGCGACATGTCAGCGGATGCGGCGACGTCGCCGCGCAGTGTGTTCCGGGCGAGCTACGTCGCCCCGGGATACACGAGCGACCACGAGGACATCTGGATCGCCTCGATGAACACGACCTCGACCGCTGAGGGCAACTACCCGGGCGACGGCGTTGCGAGTGCGAACTGGCCCGGCTTCGGCGCGGGGGATTCGGGCGTGCTGAATACGATGGCACCCAAGCACTTCAACGTCTCGCGCATCGTCGAGCTCGCGGAGAAGCCGCCGATCCTGTGGGTGCGCGGCACCGAGGACGCGATCGTGTCGGACGCGTCGTTCTTCGACCTCAATCATCTGGGCGCGGTCGGGGCGATACCCGGCTGGCCGGGCGCCGAGGTCGCTCCGGCGCAGCAGATGGTGACGCAGACCCGGAACGTGCTGTCGGCCTATCGGAATGCCGGGGGCTCGGTGACCGAGATCGAGTGGGAGGGCGTCGGACACTCGCCGCACCTCGAGCGCCCTGCGCAGTTCCGCGCCGCGCTGCTCGAGCGGATCGGGTACGCGGGCGCCTGACCCGCTACTTCCCTTCGGCGAGCTCCTTCGCGCGCGCGAGCGCAGCGTCCGTCGCCTCGGCGAACACCGCGTCGAGGTGCGCGCCCTGCAGGACCGCGACCGCCCGCTCAGTCGTGCCCTTCGGGCTCGTCACGCGGCGGCGGAGCTCGGCCGGTTCCTCCCCGGATGCGACCAGCAGCGCGGTCGCGCCGATGAACGTCTGCTCGGCCATGAGCCGGGCGTCCACCTCGTCGAAGCCCTTGCCGATGGCGGCCTTCGTGAGCTCCTCGATGAGCAGGAACACATACGCGGGGCCCGATCCGGAGATCGTGGAGAGCGCGTCGATCTTCTCCTCCGGCACCTCGACCACCGCACCGACGAGTTCGAAGAGCTGCCGCACGAGCGCCAGGTCCTCCGCCGTAGCGGCGACGCCGGCTGCCAGGCCGGTGACGGCCTTCCCTACCGTGGCGGGGGTGTTCGGCATCGAGCGGATGACGCGGACGTCGTCGCCGAGTCCCTCGGCGAAGGTCGCGAGCGTGACGCCCGCGGCGAGGCTGACGACGATGGCATCCTCGCGCAGCGCGGGCGCGATCTCACGGAGCAGGTCGGGGACCATCGCCGGTTTGACTCCGACGAGGACGATGCGGGCGGATGCCGCGGCATCCGTATTCCCGCTGGGGGTGTTCTCCAGGGCGATCGCGGTGACACCCTCGAGGCCGTCGAGGGTCGCGGCCTTCTCCGCCGTGCGATTCGTGGCGACGATGCCACCATCGACATGGATGCCGGAGGCGACCACGCCGTGCAGGATGGCGCCTCCCATGGATCCGGCGCCGAGGAATGCGAGGGACGGAAGCGATTCAGCCATGCGGCAATCCTATGCGCGGCATCCGAAAGCGCCGAGGATGCCTCCTGCGGATAACAGCCGCCGGAACTAGACTCGCGGCATGAGCGGATCTGCCAGCAAACACGACCTCGACCTGATCATGGATGCCGTCCTCGGCTGCTCTGACGTCGAGAAGCTCATCAGCCTCAAGACGTACCAGATCGCAGACGACGAGCTCCTCGTCGCCGTGAAGATCGCCCTTCCGGCGGAGAAGACCGTCCGCGACGTCGCGGACGTCATAGGCGAGATCGAGGAGCAGATCCGCAAGACGGTGACGGCTGCGCGGGCGATCTACATCCAGCCGGACATCTACCGCCCGTCGCTCGATCCCGAGCCCTCGACGGACGTGTTCGTGCTGAAGTCCGAGGACTGAGCCAGCACGCAGAAGACTCAGCGTCGCTGCTCGAAGAACGCGCGAAGCAGGGCGGTCGAGGCATCCTCGGCAACTCCCCCGACGACCTCGGCGCGATAGGGCAGCCGGCGGTCGCGCAGCACGTCGTACATGGAACCGGCGGCGCCCGCCTTCTCGTCCCAGGCGCCGAAGACGACGCGCCCCACGCGCGCCTGCAGGATCGCGCCCGCGCACATGACGCACGGCTCGAGTGTGACGACGAGGGTGTGTCCTTCGAGATTCCATGACCCGATGCATGCCGCGGCCTGCCGGAGCGCGACGATCTCGGCATGGCCGGTCGGGTCGTGGGTCTCCTCGCGGGTGTTGCGCCCCTCCGAGACGATGCCGCCGGAGGCGTCGAGGACGACGGCGCCCACCGGCACCTCCCGCGCCGCGGCCGCTTCTTCGGCGAGCGCGAGAGCGCGGAGCATCCCATCGCTGTCTGCCTGGCGCATGTTCCGAGCGTATCCGGACGCGCGGCGCATTACCCTGTATCTATGCGTGTTCACGTCGCCGACCACCCTCTCATCACTCACAAGCTCACGGTCCTGCGCGACGAGCGCACCCCGTCGCCGGTCTTCCGGCAGCTGACCGAAGAGCTCGTGACCCTGCTCGCCTATGAGGCGACGCGGAACGTCAAGGTCTCGCCGGTCGAGATCCAGACGCCGGTGACGACCACCATGGGCGTGAAGATCTCCGAGCCGCGCCCGATCGTCGTCCCGATCCTGCGGGCAGGATTGGGCATGCTCGAGGGCCTCGTCAAGCTGCTGCCGACGGCGGAGGTCGGCTTCCTCGGCATGGTGCGCGACGAGACCACGTTCGAGCCGACGACCTATGCCGAGCGCCTCCCCGAAGACCTCAGCGACCGCCAGTGCTTCGCGATCGACCCCATGCTCGCCACGGGCGGCTCGCTCGCGGCGGCGATCCAATTCTTCTTCGACCGCGGTGCGAAGGACGTCACCGCGATCTGCCTGCTCGGCACCCCCGAGGGCCTTGAGGCGATCGAGAGGCTCGTGGGCGACCGCGACGTGACGATCGTGCTCGGCGCCCTGGATGAGGGTCTCGACGAAAACCGCTACATCGTGCCTGGTCTCGGCGACGCCGGCGACCGCCTGTACGGCACGGTCTGACCGCGAGGTCTCTGCGGCTACTGCCGCGCCCAGACCCCCAGCTCGTTGCCGCTCGGGTCGGCGAAGTGCAACCGCCGTCCGCCGGGGAACGCGTACGCCTCTTGCACGATCGTGCCGCCGGCGCTGACGATCGCCTGAGCGGTCTCGTCAAGGTCGTCGGAGTAGAGCAGGACGAGGGGGCCGCCGACGGGGCGACCCTCGGGTGAGACCAGCAGCCCGCCGACCTCTTCGCCATCGCCGTCAGGGGACGCGATGCCGGCGTAGTCGGGCCCGTAATCCACGAAGGTCCAGCCGAACGCGGCCTCGTAGAACGCTTTCGCCGCGGCCAGATCCGTCACGGTGAGTTCGGTGTAGTCGAGCGTGTGATGCCGGGGTTTCGATGCCATGACGAAACGCTAACAGCGGGATCAGACATCGACTCGGCCCTCGGGTCTCAGTGGCGGTCGGCACCGACCAGTCGGGCGAAGGCACTCATGCGCGCAACGCCCTCCGGCGTGCGCGGAAGGTCGTCGAGCAGCGCCGGCGAGTAAATCAGGTAGGCGGCGACCTGCGCCCGCGAGATCGCCACATTGAGCCGGTTCTGCAGCAGCAGGAACTCCGGACCGCGCGGCGCATCGCGTCCGCTGGATGCCGCGAGCGTGGTGATCGACACCGCCGCTTCTTTGCCCTGGAAGTTGTCGACCGTTCCCACCGGCACCCCGCCGAATCCTGCCGCGGTGAGAGCGTCGTGGACGAGCTGCTTCTGCGCGTTGTACGGCGCGACCACGATGATGTCGGACTCTGTGAGCGGGCGCGGTGGCGCGCCGGGCTCGGTGAATCCGCGCCCGATCAGGTCGCGCACCAGCCGCACGACCTCGTCGGCCTCCTGGGGTGACTGCGTCGCGTTGCCCCTGTGCCGGAGCGGGACGACATGGAGTCCGGCGTCGACGCCGTCGATCGCGCGGAGCTCGGTGCCGGATGCCGAGGCGAGCTGCCCCGCGTACGCCAGCCGCGACACCGGGCTCGCGACCGCCGGATGCATGCGCCAGCTGCGATCCAGGAAGTAGCCGTATTCGGGCCGGACGACGGCATCGCCGTCCATCACCCAACCGAGCGCCGACGTGTCGACGGGTTCGGGGTGCGCGCCCTGACTGACCTGCGGCAGCTGCTGGGGGTCGCCGAGCAGCAGCAGCCGTTTCGCGCCGGCGGCGACGGCGATGGTGGAGGCGAGTGAGAACTGCCCCGCTTCGTCGATCACGATGAGGTCGAGCCCGCCGCGGTCGACGCGTGCGGTGTTGCTGAAGTCCCATGCGGTGCCGCCGACGACCAACCCCTGGCCCTCGCGCTCGGCGAGGAACGACGCCATCCCGGTCTTCGGGATCGGCGTGTACGTCGGCTCGAGGCCCTTCTCCTTGGGAGACTTCGCGACCTGCCCGGCAGGAACCCCGGCAGCGAGGACGCGCTCGAGCAGCGTCTCGATGATCGCGTGCGACTGCGCCACGACGCCGACGCGGAAGCCGTATTCGTTCACGAGCCGCGCGATCACGTGGGATCCGGTGTAGGTCTTGCCCGTCCCGGGAGGGCCCTGCACGGCGAGGTAACTGTGGTCGAGGTCGCGCACGGCGCGCACGATCGCATCGATCACGTCGCCGTCCGCCGGTGGGAGGCCTGCGCCGGAGATCGTGCGCGGGGGCAGCCTGCGCAGGATGTCGGTGGCGGCGTCCTGCGGGAAGGCCGGGGCGGCCTCGTGCACGGCATCCGCCCACTCGTCTATCGCGCCCTGCAGCGAGACGACCCGCGGCGGGGCGGCGGGGGTGAGGGCGAGCGGGAACTCGTCCCAGGTCTGCCCGCCGGCCGCGTTCTCGGCGATGACGTAGCCGTCGTCGAGAACCTCGACGATCGTCACCGTGCGCGGCACATGCACCGCTCGGGACGGCGCCTCGACGTCGAACGGTGCGGGGAACGGGTACAGCGCGAACGGGCTGCCCCCCTCGCCGAGCGTCGTCCCCGGCGAGATCTCGCCGCGGATCTCGATCTCGCGCGACATGACTCTGCGGCCCTCTTCCACGCTCCAGTCGCGGCGGAGCGCGGACGTCGCCGCATCCACCCGAACGACGTCGCGTGTCTGATCCCACATCGAGACGGGTTCGCGCAGCCGCTGGAAGTGCCCGACCCAGAAGCTCTTCGCCTCCCGCGGGTAGTAGTCGATCGCGGCGGCCGCGACGCGGTGCGCCTCTCCGTCCCCGCCTGCCGCGACGTCCCGCTCCGCATCGGCGAGCAGCGCCACGGAGCGCGGGGACGGCTCGTAGATGAGGTCGTCGGGCTGGTCGGGCGGTGCGGGGTTGACGCCCTTCTCCTTTGCGATCTCGATCAGCCAGTTGCGCAGTCGCCGCGTCGATACGCAGTCGTAGCGGTTGTAGTCCGCGAGGTCGGCCAGCACGGCATCGGCCTCTGCGGCCTCGCCCGCAGCCGCGAGCTGACGCGCCGCGACATACTGCACGATCGAGTCGTCGCCCTTCTGCACGTCACTCGTGCGCACCTCTTCGCCCATGTAGAGCGGCTCGAGCTTCTTGATCGAGTACGAGCGCGACCCGACCCGCACGGTGCGCAGCACGAGCGGATACAGGTCGACGAAGACCCCTTCGCGCAGCAGTCTGTCGACCTCGGCCTCGCGAATGCCGTGGCGCGACGCCATAGCGACCAGGTGCGAGGTCTCGTACGGCGCGTAGTGGTAGATGTGCATGTCGGGATGCGCCGTGCGGCGCGCGTTCACGAAGTCGAGGAACAGCTCGAGCGCACGCTTCTCGTCGGCGAAGGTGTGCGCCCACAGCGGCGTGTACTGGTCGTCGTTGTCGACCCAGCCGAACAGGTAGTCGATGCCCCAGTGCGCGTGACCGTCGGCCGCCGGTTCGGTGTAGAGCGGATCGCCCTCGAAGTCGAAGAAGATGTCGCCGCGGCTCGGCCGCGGGAGGGTGTGGATCGCCTCGGGGTGGTACACGTCGTAGGTCGACTCATCGTCGGCGTCTGCGCGCAGCTGCAGCCGCGCCTGTGCCCGCAGCGACTCGAACGTGTCGATGTTCATCCCCGCAGGAGCCGTCGTCGCCGCGCCCAGGGCGTTGATCGTCTCGATGCCGGCCGCACGGAGCCTGGCCCGTTGCACAGGGCGCATCCGCGCCACCATGAGCAGATCGCGCGCGGCATCCACCTGCTCGGTGCAGGTCGCGCACCGGCCGCAGGCGACGAGGCCGATGTCGCCGCGCTCGTCGCCCCAGGCGAGCGCGACGCCGGCGGCACCTGCCGGGACGTCGCGATCGGCGATCAGGGTGCGCAGGCGCGCGCGGCGCACGTGGAACAGCGGGAGCAGATCGTCGACCTGGTGCGTGCTGATCGTGCCGTCCCCCAGGATGAGATCGACCTCGTCGGACCGCGGAATGCCGAGCCCGTCGAGCTGATCGACATATGCCGCGAGCTGCATGAGGGCCGTTACACGGGCCATTCGTGCGAGTTTGGAGTCCTGCACGCGCCAGCGGCCGTCGTCCTCGCGCAACAGGAAGTCGGCGAATCCGACGAACTCTTCCGTCGCGAATGCGGCCTGGAACAGCAGCTTGGCGTCGGATCGCAGCGCCTTCTGGGTCTCGGCGACGACCGTGGCGAGCGCGTCGGCATCGGCTGAGCTGGCGCGCACGATCTCGTGCACGGCGTTCGCCCCGAGCCGCTCGCGATACGCCACGAGGACCTTCGCCTCGTGCACGTCGCCGAGCTTCGCGGCGCGGGCGAGCGTGGCGTCTTCGGGTTCGACGACCGCGGCAACGCGGCCGAGTTTCGCGTCGATCGCGCGAGCCCACGCGAACTCGCACTCGGCGGCCGCCTTCAGGTCGCTCGCGCTCCAGATGACGCGCTGCGCCTGAGTATCGATCCGCATGTTTCGAGCGTAGCCGGGGGCTCAGACACCGACGCTCGGGGCGGCTTCGACTCGCCTGCAGCTCGCTCACCCCGTTTCGTCTCGCTTCGCTCGCTCAACGACCCATGACAGAGTCCGGCTGGAGCCGCGGGTCGTTGAGCGAGGAGCGCAGCGACGAGTCGAAGCCGCTAACGCCACCAGTCGTCTTCGGGGGTGACGGGCAGCTCGCGCTTGTGCCGAGTCGCAAGGTACTTCTGCTCGATGCGGGCGGCGGCGTCGGCCTCCACCGCCTTGCCCTCGAGGTAGTCGTCGATCTGCTCGTACGCGATCCCGAGCTCGTCCTCGTCGGAGCGTCCGGGCTGGTCGTCGAGCAGGTCGGCGGTCGGCACCTTCATCCACAGCCGGTCCGGCGCGCGCAGAGCGCGCAGCAGCTGCTTTCCCTGGCGCTTGGTGAGTCCGGCCAGCGGCAGGATGTCGGCCGCGCCGTCGCCGAACTTCGTGTAGAACCCTGTGACGGCCTCAGCGGCGTGGTCGGTGCCGATGACGAGGTGCCCGTCGTGACCTGCGAGCGCGTACTGCGTGACCATGCGGATGCGCGCCTTGATGTTGCCGCGGTTGAAGTCCGAGATGGATGCTCCGGCGGCCTGCTCGATGTCCTTCTCGACGCCGTCCACGCCGTTCTGGATGTTCACCTCGACGACCCGGTCGGCGGCAACGAACTCGAGGGCGGCCTTCGCGTCATCCGCATCGTGCTGCACCCGGTACGGCAGGCGGACGCCGATGAAGTCGACCATTCCACCATCCGCGCGCACGCGCTCGACGGCGAGCTGGGCGAGGCGTCCGGCGAGCGTGGAATCCTGCCCGCCCGAGATGCCGAGCACGTATCCCTTCGCACGGCTCTTCTCGAGATAATCGACGAGGAACGTCACGCGACGTTCGATCTCGGCGGCCGGGTCGATCTCGGACTTCACACCGAGCGTCTCTGCGATCTCCTGCTGAAGTGTCATGCCTCCAAGTATCGTCCCGTCGCTGTTACGCAGGTATGACGCAATGGGAATAGCTCCGGAACCGAGCGCCTTGTGGCCAGTGAACCTCTGACGAAAGCGAGAACCATGACCCTCCTCGGCCGCAGTGACCTCGATGTGCTCCCCCTCGCCCTCGGCGGCAACGTGTTCGGCTGGACGGCCGACCGCGACGCCTCGTTCGAGATCCTCGATGCCTTCACTGCGGGCGGAGGGAACTTCATCGACACCGCCGACGGATACAGCGCCTGGGTGCCGGGCAACAGCGGCGGCGAGAGCGAGACGCTCATCGGCGAGTGGCTCGCCTCCCGCAAGCCGTCGGGACTCACGATCGCCACGAAGGTCAGCAGCCACCCGGAGTTCCAGGGGCTGTCGGCGAAGAACATCCGCGCGGCCGCAGAGGCATCGCTGAAGCGCCTCGGCGTCGACACGATCGATCTGTACTACGCGCACTTCGACGATGCCGAGACGCCGCTCGAGGAGACCGTCGCGGCGTTCGGCCAGCTGGTCGCGGACGGTCTCGTCCGGCACACGGCGGTATCGAACTACTCGGCCGACCGCATCCGCTCCTGGATCTCGATCGCGCAGGATGCCGGCATTCCGCTGCCCGTCGCCGTGCAGCCGCACTACAACCTCGTGCACCGCAACGACGTCGAGGAGAGCATCATCCCGGTGGCGGAGGAGTTCGGGATGAGCCTGGTGCCGTACTACGCGCTCGCCAGCGGTTTCCTCACCGGCAAGTACCGGTCGACGGATGCTGCGGGTTCGTCGCCGCGCGCCGGCGGAGCCGCGAAGTACGCCACGCCGCAGGGGCTGAAGATCATCGATGAGCTGGAGCGGGTCGCCGGGGCGCACGGCGCCTCGATCGCGTCCGTGGCCCTGGCGTGGCTGCAGGCCCAGCCGACCGTTGCCGCGCCGATCGCCAGCGCCTCTCGTGTCGGGCAGGTCGCGGATCTGCTCGCGAGCACGACGCTCGAGCTGACCGCGGATGACCTGCAGGCGCTGGATGCCGTGTCGGAGTGGAGCCCGGCGAGGGTCTGAGCCTGGGCTCAGGCTTCGGGCTTCAGGGGAGGCTTCGACTCACCTCCGGCTCGCTCAGCCCGTTTCGTCTACGGCGGCTGCGCCGCCTTCGCTCAACGACCCGCGACCGAAGGCTCATCTATACGCGGGGCGTTGAGCGAGGGCAGCGAGACGAAACGGGTGAGCGCAGGCGCGCAGCGCCGGAGCCGAAACCTTCAGGCCCGGATGCGGCTCGGGCCCGCGGCGGTCTGCTCGACCACGATCTGCGCGGGGATCTGCTCCTGCATCGACTCGACGTGGCTGATGACGCCGACTGTGCGGCCGCCCGAGCGCAGCTCGTCAAGTGTGCGCATGGCGATCTCGAGGGTGTCGGCATCGAGCGAGCCGAAGCCCTCGTCGATGAAGAGCGTGTCGAGCTGGATGCCGCCCGCACGAGCCGTGACGACCTCGGCGAGTCCGAGCGCGAGGGCGAGGGAGCTGAGGAACGTCTCACCGCCGGACAGCGACTGCGCGGGACGTGTCTGTCCGGTGAACGCGTCGAACACGACGATGCCGAGGCCGGACGCGGCGCCCCGCGACGCGAGCGCGTCGGAGTGCCGCAACTGATAGCGCCCCGTCGACATGTCGCTGAGGCGCCGGTTCGCCGCTTCGACGATCTCCTCGAGCTCTGCCGCCAGCACGAACGTCTCGAGGGTCATCTTGTGGGTGTTACCGGCGCGACCGGCGATGGTGTCGGCGAGTCCGCGGAGGACCTCGTGCTCCGCCTGCTGCTCTGCGCTGCGCGCGTGCTCTGACGCGGCGGATTCGATCAGGCTCGCGAGCTGCTCCGTCGCGGATTCGGCGCGCCCCGCGGCATCCAGCGCCGCTCTCCAGGCCGTACGCGCCTCTGCCGCCGCGGACTCGGCGGGGACGAGATCGATCGGCTCCTCCGGCAGAGTGCGCAGCTCGAGGTCGAGCAGCGTGGAGCGCTCCTTCTCACGCCGCACGGCGTGGGCGCTGATGCGCGCCTCGAGCGCTTCCTGCTCAGCCGACGAACGCATCGCCCCGCGCGCCTCCGTGACGCCATCGAAGTCGGATGCCGCCAGCGCGGCATCCTGCTCGTCCTTCGCGGCGGCGTACGACGTCTCGCTGCGCGCACGGTCGGCGAGCGCGGCCGAGAACGCGCGAGCGGCTGCGGACTGCCCGACGACCTCGGCGATCCGCTTCGCGACCGTCTCGAACGTCCCTCTGGCCTCGCCGATCTGCGCAGCCGCCTCTTTCTCCCGCTGCGCGACCAGCGCCAGGGCCTCGCGCGCCGCGGCCAGAGCCGTGGCGGATTCCGCTCGCTTCTCGTCGAGCGCGGCGATGGCGTCGGTGACCTGTGCGACCTCTGCCTCGAGGTTTGCGAGCGCACCAGACGCCTCCGCGGCCCGGGCGTGCGCGTGCACGGCAGCAGCGAGTTCCTCCTCAGCGACCGCGACCGTCCGGCCGTCCGCGACAGCGGCAGCGGCCGCGCGCTCGGCCAGGGCAGTCGCCACCCGCTCCTGCGCGGTCCGCTCGGCGATCTGCGCGGCATCCCGCACGGTCTCGGCCGCGTCGATGTCTTCCGCGGACACCGGGTCGCCGTGCTCGGCGGGCGCCGGATGCTCGGTCGATCCGCACACGGCGCACGGCTGCCCTGCGACCAGCGCGTTCGCGAGTTCCCCGGCGAAGCCGTCCAGCCGCCGTTTCCGCAGCTGTGCGAGCGTCGTCTGAGTCTCGGCCAGCGTCGCGCTCGCGTCGACGAGCACGCGCTCTGCCATCGTCAGCTCGTCATCGACCTTCGCAACTGCGACGGCCGCATCGCGGCGCGATGTCGCGATGGTGAGCGCGCGCGCCAGATCGTCGACGCGGTCGGCGTTGCGCCTGGCGATGTCGCGCTTGTCCGTGAGCTCGGCGAGACGCCTCGGCAGCTCGGCACGCTCGGCTTCGCCCTCGTCGACCAGAGCGGATGCCGCTTCCACCCGCGCACGCGCATCTTCGGCCTCTGCTCGCAGCGCAGGGCCCCCAGCCTCCAGCTCTGCCGCGCGCTCCCAGGCGCCGGCCTCGCGGGTGCGCGCGACGGCCCACGCCTCGAGCGCGCCGGCTGAGAGCTCGTCGAGTTCGACGCCCACGTCGTCCCAGTCGGCGCGCGCGGCGAGCTCAGCCGCCACGGCCGCATCGCGCACCTGTTCGGCACGCGCCGTCGCCGCGAGGGTGGCGCGCAGCGACTCGGCGGCACGCCCCCGCTGCAGGGCGGCCCTGGCCGCGTCTATCTCGGGCTGCTCGGCGTCCAGCCGCGCCATCGCCGTGCGTGCACGATCGCGCTCCTGCTGCGCCTTCTGCTCTTCTCTGACGGCTGTGAGCGCTGCGTCGGCTGCCGCCAGACGCTTCTCGGCGTCGTCTCGATCCGCCCCGCGACGCTCCACCCGGTACTCGGCGCGGGTGAGAGCCGCCCGCAGTGCATCGATGCGCTCCTGCGTCGACGCGGTGACGAGCTCGGCGCCCCGCTCACCCCACAGTTCTGCGGCGGTCACGACACGCTCGGCCTCGCCGAGCCGTGCGTCGACGGTGGCGTGGACGCCGGTGAGGGCGTTCTCGGAGGCGCGGCGGCGTTCGTCGAAGCGCGCCTGCACGTCTTCGAACCGCTCAGTGCCGAACAGCCGACGCAGCAGCCCCTGCCGTTCCTTGCTGTCGGCGAGCAGGAACCGCGCGAACCGGTTCTGCGCGAGCAGGATCACCTGCAGGAACTGCTCCTTGCTCAGCTGCAGGATCTCGTCGAGCTCGTCCGCGACCCGTTTCTCCTTGGCCGCGAGAGTGACCCAATCGCCGCCGCGCGCGTCGAGTGTGTCGAGCTGCACGCCTGAGGCCTGCTTCGTCAGCCCGCCGCCGCGCTTGGCCGGACGCAGGTACTCAGGAGAACGCGTCACCCGGTATCGCCCCGAACCCGTGCTGAACTCGACGACGACCTCGCTCGGATCGTCGGGTTCGCAGTGGTCGCTGCGCAGTCGCTTGTCGCCGCCCTCGTATCGCGGCACGGAACCGTACAGGCCGAAGCAGACGGCATCCAGAATGCTGGACTTGCCAGCGCCGGTGCGCCCGGCGATCAGGAAGATGCCGTCGTCGGCGAACCGGTCGAAGTCGACGGTCTGCCTGCCGAGGAACGGACCGAACCCCTCGATCTCGAGACGGTGAAGGCGCACTAGACGAGGGCCTCCGCGATGACGCGCTCGTCGAGCACCTCGCGGATGAGCTCGCTCTCGCGCTCGCTCGCCCCCTGCCCGGCCCGGACGTGCTCGAGGAACGCCTCGATGCGCTCCGTGTCGGTCACGGCGGACTTCAGCCGCGCCGCATACGAGCGCTCCTCGCCCTCCCCGGTCAGGACAGGAGCGTGCTGCACCATCGCGCAGTGCGGGAAGCGCTCCTTGAGCCGACGCATCGGCTCGGCCTGCGGCAGAGCGTCGGTGTACACGGCGCACACCCAATCGCCGGCATGCGCTGCGACGTTCGAGTCGGCGAGGATCTCATCGAGAGTGCCCGTTAGCGTCACCAGGCGACGCGGCACCGGCAGCGCCAGCCACTCAACGGTCGCAAGCCCCGCGGCATCGAGGTCGACGAGCCAGGAGCCGCGCTCCTTGTGCTGCTCGCCGAAACTGTAGTGCAACGGAGCGCCTGCATAGCGCACGTGCTCGCTGAGCTGTTGCCGACCGTGGATGTGGCCGAGTGCGACGTAGTCGGGCCCCTCGAACACCTCGAGCGGGACGACGTCGAGCCCGCCCTGGCGCACCTCGCGCTCGAGCCCGGCCGTAGTATCCACGCCCGCGGCGAAGCAGTGCGCGATCGCGACCGAACGCCCGTCGTGCGAGGCCATCCCGGCGCGAACCAGGCCCATGGCGTGGGACATGGTCTGCGCCTGCGTGCGCAGGGGCACGCCATCCCAGTGCTGCCGCACGATCGCCGGCTCGAGGTACGGGATGCCGTAGAAGTGAACGGGACCGTCAGCGTCGTGGACAGTGACGGGCTCGCCGATCGAGAGCGGGTCGGTGATCACGTGGATGCCGTCGCGCAGCAGCCGCGCCTGGAACCCGAGCCGCGCCGCGGAGTCGTGGTTGCCGCTGGTGACGATAACGCGGGCGCCGGTGTCGTGGAGCGCCGCGAGCGTGTCACCGAGCAGCGTGTACGCGGACCCGGCCGGAGTCGCGGAGTCGAAGACGTCGCCCGCGACAATCACGACGTCGACCGAATGCTCCTTCACCTGGGCGACGAGCGCACCGAAGACCTCGGCCAGCGCATCCATGGTCGAGTTGCCATGGAAGGTGCGGCCGATGTGCCAGTCGGAGGTGTGCAGGATTCGCATATTCACACCGTACGGACGGCCACCGACATTGCCTCCGAGGCGTGCCGCAGCACGCCTCGGAGGCAGGGTTCAGTGTGCGAGAACCGGCGTCTCGGACTCCGCCGAGCCCTGCGGCAGCAGATCCTCCTTGCGGCCGCGCACCATCGTGGTCGCGATCGCGGAGGCGATCAGCATCCCGATCGCGGCAGCGATGAAGGTGGCGCTGTATCCGTCAGCCAGCACCTCGAGACCGATGCCGCCCTGCGCGTGCCCGCCGACGACCGCGGCGTACACGGCGGTGAACACCGAAAGGCCGATCGAGCCGCCGATCTGCATCGCAGAGTTCGTCACGGCCGATGCGACACCCGCGTCATGCGGCTTCACGCCCGTGAGCGCCACGTTCTGCAGCGGGATGAAGACGAACGCCATGCCGAAGCCCATCACCAGCAGCGCGGGAGCGACCTGCACGAAGTAATTACCGCCCGGGGTGATGAACGACATGTAGAACAGGCCCGCCGCGACCACCAGCGGACCGCCGATCAGCATCGGGCGCGGGCCGATCGAGCTGAGCAGCTTGGTCGCCAGCGGAGCGAGCAGCATGGTGCCCAGCGGCAGCGGCAGGCTGGCGATGCCCGATTCCAGAGCGCCCTGACCGAGCACGATCTGCAGATGGAAGGTGAGGTACAGAGTGGCGCCGATCATGACGCTGCCGGCGACCGCCTGGATGAGGAACGCACCGCCGCGGACCCGATGGGTGACGACGCGCAACGGCAGCAGAGGATTCGAGACCTTCGCCTGCACCCACACGAAGACCGCCAGCAGGACGACACCCAGCGCCAGGAACCCGATGGTGAGCGGGTTGCCCCAGCCCGTCTCGGCGAGACTGAAGCCGTAGACGAGCGAGCCGAGTCCGAGGGTCACCAGCAGCGCGCCCCACAGGTCGTAGCGGTTGTCGCCGCCCGCCTTGCTTTCGGTGAGGAACAGCGCCCCGCCGATCAGGCCCACGGCCACGAAGAACAGGTTGACGAGCAGGCACCAGCGCCAATCGAGGAACTCGGTGAGGAATCCGCCGAGCACGAGACCGACGGCGGCGCCCGCACCCGCGACAGTGCCGAAGACTGCGAAGGCGGTGTTGCGCTCCTTGCCGGACGGGAACAGCGTCGTCAGCAGTGCGAGGGCGGCGGGGGCAAGCATGGCGGCGAAGACGCCCTGCAGGCCGCGGCCGAGGATGAGCTCCCACCCGGCGGTGGCGAGACCGGCGTAGAGCGAGGCGAGACCGAAGCCGATCATGCCGACCATGAAGGTGCGCTTACGGCCCCAGTAGTCGGCGATGCGCCCGCCGAGCAGCAGCAGGGCGCCGAACGCGAGGGCATATGCGGTGACGACCCACTGGCGCAGGTGGTCATCCATATTCAGGGCAACCTGCGCCTGCGGCAGCGCGATGTTGACGATGGTGCCGTCGAGGACGACGACGAGTTGCGTGAGCGAGATGACGAACAGTGCCCACCACTTGGCCGCGGGATGGAAGCGAAGGGGGTGCGAACGCAGGGATGACGACATGGAAAAACCTCCGGTGTCTGGTGAGGATGCCGGAGGTTTCAAGCCTCGGATCAGGCTCCGTTCAAGGGGCTGACCGCCTCAGCGAACGGTGCTGAGCAGACTTCTATTATATCGGATCGATATCGGATGCCGTCGCCGCGAGCGTCAACGACGGCGCAGCAGCCCCGCGTGCTCCGGGTTCTGAGCGAACCACTCCGCGACGTACCAGCACACCGGATCGACCCTGCGCTCGCCGCGGCTCTCGATGTCGGCGACCGCGCCGGCCACCACCTTCGCCGCGTACCCGTGCCCCCGGAAAGTCGGGATCGTGAAGGCTCTGGTGAGGGCGATCGTCTTGCCGTCGTCGCGGTAGTCCAGGGCGCTGACGAGCACTCCGTCGCGCGTGAGGGTGTAGCGCGAAGCATCCTTCTCGTCGGTGACCAGGAACCCGTCGATCATCGTGGAATCCGTCATGCCTCCCACGCTAGGCCACGGCGTCACATCGGGACTCGTTTTGACACGGGGCGACATCGTCAGACATAATCGCCCCCATGACCACCAACGCGCGCCCTTTGTCCGCCCAGGAGGCGAACAGGACTGCCGGGATGATGATGCCCGGCTGCGTTGGCATGTGTTGCCGAATGTGTCGCTGATCACTCAGCCACCCTTCCCGGCTCCGCCCTTCGCCATCTGCGAAGCGTGAGCCCCGAGCACCTACCCCGTGTGCTCGTTCTCGGCCCTCGGGTCATTCACGCAACACATCAGAGCCGTATCGGCTCACCCTTCCAAGGACTTCATCATCATGTCGAACATCGCACTCCTCGAGCGTCCCACTGCCCGCGCCCCTCACCTCCGCCCCGTTCCGCCGATCATCGAGGCCGCCGCGCCCGCCGCGCCTGCCGTTCCGGCTGATCTGCCCGCGACCCGCTCTCCGCGCGGCTTCGCCCTCTACGTCGGGCTCGACGAGATCAAGGCGGCCGAAGCCGGCGTCAGCCTTCCCCTGCTCGTCGACGCTCTGCGCCGCACCCTCGCCGAGCTCGCCCCCGGCGCCGAGACCCACGCCACTGTCGCGCTCGCACCGCACGGCTCCGGCGGACGCGACCTCGACGTCGTGCGCCTCGCCCTGCAGGAGCCGGGTGCGGTCGCCCGCGCCAAGGCCGCCACCGAGACGGAGGAGAAGACCGAGGACTACGGCGTCACGGTCGACATCTCGCGCAAGCGCGTGCTGATCGACGGCGAGTCCGCCGCGTTCACGTACAAGGAGTTCGAGCTGCTGCAGTACCTCGTGCTCCGCGAAGGCCGCACCATCGAGCGCTCCGAACTCGTCGACGCCCTGTGGCAGTCGCCGGAGGACGAGACGCCCGGCGAGCGCACGATCGACGTGCATGTGCGACGCCTGCGCGCCAAGCTCGGCCGCTACGAGGACATCGTGCGCACCGTGCGTGGCGTCGGCTACCGCTTCGACCGCCACGCCGACGTCGTCATCCGCTACGGCCACGGCACGCCTTCGCCCGACCGCTTCTGAGGCAGGCGCGGCTACCTCTGTCGCCGCCAGGGGTCGCAAATGCCCGCCTGAGACGCGAGATGACGACCATTCGCGCCACCTCCCGCCGCCCGCCGAGCCACGCGCACTGGATGCCGCGAGCCACTGTCAGCGGCGCCACGTAGGGTGATCTCATGACCCTGACAGCGGATGCCGCGACCGCCGCCGCGCGCACGGAACCGCTGCACACGGTCTACCGCCCCGCACATCCGCTGCACCTGTTCCGCACGGTCGGCATGCTGATGCGGGGGCCGAAGGACCCGACGATGCTCGTCGACGGATCGACGCTGTGGCGCGCAGCCTGCACGCCCGAAGGCGTCGCAACGCTCGCGCTCAGGCAGAGCAGCGACGGCGCGCACGCGACAGCCTGGGGCACCGGCGCCGACTGGGCGCTCACGCAGCTGCCACGACTGTGCGGTGCCGACGACGATGCGACCGGATTCGACGCGTCGTCATTGACCGCCGCGGGGCATCCGCTGCTCGCAGAGGTCGCACGACGCACGGCCGGCACTCGCCTGACCCGCACCGACCTCGTCTTCGACGCCCTCGCGAGCGCGACGATCGAGCAGAAGGTGACCTCGTACCAGGCGTTCGGCGCGTGGCGCGTGCTCATCAGCCGCTTCGGCGAGCGCGCCCCCGGGCCCACGCCCCGGCCCATGTTCGCCCCTCCTGTCATCGACGGGTGGCGCCGCATCCCGTCGTGGTCCTGGCATCGTGCCGGCGTCGAACCGCCGCAGTCCCGCGCGATCGTGCGCGCCGCCGAACGCGGCCGGCGGATCGCCGACGCGGTCCTCACCGCCGAGACCAGCGACGACCGCGACCGCGTGCTCACCAGCCTCCCGGGAATCGGCGCCTGGACCGCGGCCGAGACCCGCATCCGCGCGCTGGGCGACCCGGATGCCGTCAGCGTCGGCGACTACCACCTCGCCCATCAGGTCGGGTACGCGCTGACCGGCTCTCGCGTCGACGACGACGGGATGCTGGAGTTGCTGTCCCCCTGGGCGGGCCACCGCCAGCGCGTCATCCGCCTCATTCTCGCGAGCGGCGTCGCCGAGCCGCGCCGCGGTCCTCGTCTCGCCCCCGAAGACCACCGTCGCCGCTGAGCGCCGGGCCGTCCCCCTAGGCTGGGGCCATGGCGGCATCCAAGAAGCAGCGCTGGACCTGGCTCGGCGGCACTGTCGTGCTCTTCGTGCTCGGGATCGTGATCGGTCTGATCCTGCAGAACGTCTGGCTCGGGCTCCTGCTCGCCCTGATCGTCTCGGTCGTCTGGCTCATCGCGACCGAGTCACGCAAGGGCGGCAACGCCGGCGTCAACGACGAGTCGCACGGCATCGAGCTCTAGCCGGATCGCGACGCGGTCAGTTGTAGTACAGCGCCAGCCTCTGGCCGTCGATCTCTCGCACGTCGACCGCGGTCCCGTACACCGCCTCGAGAACGTCCGGTTGCATGATCTCGTCGGACGGAGCATCCGCCACCACCCGGCCGTCGCGCATGGCCACGATCCGATCCGCGTAGGTCGCCGCGAAGTTGATGTCGTGCAGCACGACGATCACCCGCTTGCCGAGATCATCGGCCATCCGCCGGACGAGCTTCATGATCTCGGTCATGTGCTTGAGGTCGAGGTTGTTCAGCGGCTCGTCGAGCAGCACGTACTTCGTGTCCTGCGCGAGCACCATCGCGATGAACGCCCGCTGCCGCTGCCCGCCGGAGAGCTCGTCGAGGAATCGTTCGCGGAACGCGCCGAGGTCGAGGTAGTCGATCGCGCGTTCGATGTGCTCGCGGTCGGCGACGGTCAGGCGCCCGCGCGAGTGCGGGAAGCGCCCGAACTCGACGAGGTCGTGCACCGTGAGGCGGGCCGCGATGTGGTTGTCCTGACGGAGCACCGCCAGGATCTTCGCCAGCTCCTGAGATCGCGTCGCCGACACATCCACGTCATCGACGCTCACGGTGCCGGCATTCGGCGCGATGAGGCGTCCGATCAACCCGAACATCGTGGATTTCCCGGCCCCGTTCGGTCCGATCAGCGCGGTCACCCCCTCGTCGCCGAGGGTGATCGTCACGTCGTCGAGGACGGTCTGGTTCTTGTAGCGCTTGGTGGCGCAGTCGAGCACGATCATCGTGCACCCTTTCGAAGGACGAGATAGAGGAAGAACAGGCCGCCGGCGAACTCGATCACCATCGACAGGCTGCCGCCGAAACCGAAGATCTGCTCGAGGATGATCTGCGCGAGCAGCAGGCATCCGACGCCGATGAGGCTCGCCGCCGGCAGCGTCCAGGCATGCCGGAACGTGCCGGCCAGCGAGTAGGCGAGATTCGCGACGATGAGGCCGAAGAAGAGGATGGGTCCGGCCAGAGCAGTGGATGCCGCGACCATGATCGATACGACGGCGAACAGTGCCATCACGGTACGACGGTGATTCACGCCGAGGCCGATGGCGGCGGCATCCCCCAGCGTCAGCACGTCGAGCGTGCGCAGCAGCGGGATCACGGCGCCGACACCCAGCGCGACGAGGATCGCGGTGAACGCCAGGAGGGTCGGGTCCGGACGCGTCAGCGACGCGAACATGGCGTCGGAGAGAATCTGGAAGTCCAGCGGGTCGAGCATCCGCTGCATCCATTCGGTGAACCCGCGGAAGAACGTCCCGAGCACGATCCCGACCAGCAGCATGAGATGGATGCTGCGCCGCTTACCTCCGAACAGCCAGGTGAACAGGACGACACTGAACGCGACCATCACGACGACCTGCACGCTCCAGAGGAGCAGATCGTCCGCCGCCAGGAACGAGTTCGATCCGAAGAAGAACACGATGATCGTCGAGACGAGCATGTAGAAGGCGTCGAAGCCCATGATCGACGGGGTGAGGATGCGGTTCTGCGTGATCGTGTGGAACACCACCGTGGAGACGCCGACGGCAGTGGCGACGACGAGCATCGCGATCACCGTGAGGCTGCGGATCTTCAGGGCGAACGCGAGCGATCCGGGAATGTCGGTGAGCAGATACACCGCGATGAGCACCAGGACGGCAATGGCCAGCACGCCGATCCGCACCTGCGGGGTCGACCAGCGACTGTGCGGGCGCTGCCGTGCCACCGGCGTCCGAGTGAGCGTGTCAGTGGGCATGGCTTCCCGTTCGCAGCAGCAGCCAGAGGAACAGACCCGCACCGACCACGCCCACGATCACCGACAGCGGCATCTCGTAGGGGAAGCGCGCGACGCGAGCGATGAGATCGCAGCCGAGCACGAAGACGGCGCCGAGTCCGGCGACCCAGGGGATGCCGCGTCGCACGTTGTCGCCGATGATCAGGCTGACGACGTTCGGCACGACGAGACCGAGGAAAGGGATGATCCCGGCGGTGACGAGTACAGCGGCGGTGATGATCGCGACGATGACCATGCCGAGGGCTACGACCCTCCGGTAGTCGAGACCGAGGTTCGTCGCGAACTCCTCGCCGAGGCTGATCACGCTGAAACGGTCAGCGGCGAGCCAGGCGACGAGCACCATCACACCGGCGATCCAGAGGAACTCGTACCGACCCTGCATGATTGCCGCGAAGCTCCCCTGCGCCCAGGTGCCCAGCGATTGCAGCAGATCCAGCCGGTAGGCGAAGAACGTGGTGGCGGCTGCGACGACACCGCCGAGCATGATGCCCACCAGCGGCACGAGCACGAGCTGGCGCACCGGCACCGCCCGCACGACTCGCAGGAACACCCAGGTGCCGATGAGACCGAAGACCGCAGCGACGCCCATCTTGCCGATCAGCGCCATCCCAGGCGCGAAGATGATGACCAGGAGCATCCCGAAGGTGGCGAACTCGGTCACCCCTGTCGTGCTCGGCTCGACGAATTTATTGCGCACGAGCATCTGCATGATGAGTCCGGCGATGCCGAGCGATGCACCGGTGAGGAGCACGGCCACGGTGCGCGGGATCCTGCTGGCGACGAACAGGAAGGCCGACATACTGTCCGGACCGCCGCCCAGCAGTGCTGCAGGCGAGACGTCCGAGACGCCGACGAACAGGCTCGTGAGGGCGAGGGCCACGAGGACGACGCCGATGAGCACCCCCACCCAGGTCCGGCGGGGCCGGACCTGGGTGGGGGTGCTCGAAGCCGCTGGGGCGGTGACGGTCATGATGAGACGTGCGAGAAGGCGATCACTCCGCGATCTGCAGGACGTCGTCGATCATGAGCTGGGTCGTCTCGATTCCGCCGTAGACGATGTACCAGGCGGTGGGGTCGAGGTAGACGATCCGGTCGTCCTCGAACGCGCTGGTCTGCTTCACGATGTCGTTGTCGAGCACCTGCGCAGCAGCGGTTCCCTCGGCGGCTTCGCCGGTCGCCGCGTCACGGTCGACGACCCAGAGCGTCGCCGGGTCGTGCTCGAGCAGGAACTCGAACGAGATCGGCTCGCCGTGCGTTGCCGAGGCGATGTCGTCGATCGCAGGCTCCACGCCGAAGACGTCGTAGATGAGTCCACCGCGCACGGCGGCGCTCCCGCCCTCGGCCGGTGCCGGCGATGTGGCCTTGAGCTCGCCGCCGGAGACCATGAGAGCCAGGCCGTCGCCGGCGTCCGCCGTGGCGGCCTTCGCCTCGTCGATGCCGACGGTCAGTTCTTCGAGCGCCGCTTCCGCTTCGTCTTCGGCCCCCAGAAGTTCGCCGAAGAACGTGGTGTTGCGCTCGAGGGTCTCGAGATAGGAACCGGTGATGCCCAGGTCGATCGTCGGCGCGATCTGGCTCAGTTCTTCGTAGAGGCCCGAGGAGCGTCCGCCGATGATGATGAGGTCGGGCTGCTGCGCCTCGATCTCGATGAGGTCGGCCTCGAACAGCGTGCCTGCGTTGAAGGCGTCGTCGGCGAGGTTGTCCTGCAGGTACTCCGGAACCGAATCGAGCGGCGCCCCGGCCACCTCCCCGCCCAAGGCGCCGATCGTGTCGACGCTCGACATCTCGAACGCGACGATCTTGTCCGGGCTCCGAGGCACTTCGACCGTGGTCTCCTCGTACTCGGGCTCTTCGTCCTCGCCGGCGACGTTGCGATCCCAGCTGTAGGTCAGCGTCCCGGGCTCTGCCGGATCCGTCTCGGACTCCGCCTCTGCCGTCGTGGATGTGCAGCCCGCGAGGGCCATGGCCGAGACGAGAACGAGAGCGGCTGGGGCGAAAGCGCGACGTGAGGACATGGATTGCTCCTTTGTGACGTGGACATGAGACCGAACCGATGCAAGCTTAGGTAAGGCTTACCTGACTGTTCGCTACGCAGGCTAGCCTAAGTTCATGACCAACCCGAAATCCTCCTTCTCGTTGGAGCGTCAACGGCTCGACCTCCAGTTCCGCACAGTCACCTTCACCGCCCGGGAGCAGCTCGCCCCGAACTACGTACGCGTGCGACTCGAGGGTGACGACCTGTTCGGCTTCACCTCGCTCGGCAGCGACGACCACATGCGCCTGTTCTTCCCCGATGAGATGCCGGATTCCGTCGAAGAGCTGCGTGCGGCGCCGAGCCGCGAGTACACGCCGCTGGTGTGGGCGGAGAACTGGCTCGAGGTCGAGTTCGCCGTCCACGGCGACGAGGGCGTCGCGGCGCGCTGGGCTGCGACCGCTCCGCTCGGCTCGCAGATCGGCGTCGGCGGTCCTCGCGGCTCGGCAGTGATCACCGGGACACCGGGTTCGTGGTTCCTCGCAGGGGACGAGACGGCGATTCCTGCGATCCGGCGCTTCGCCGCCCTGATCGGTGACCAGCCTGCGCGCGTCGTCGTCGAGGTGCGTGGCTCAGAGGACGAGATCGCGATCGATGCGCCCTCGAAGGCCGAATGGCTGCACCGCGGAAACGCGCCGGCGGGTTCCGCGCTGATCTCGCTCCTCGAGGGCCTGGGCGAATCGGATGCCGTCGGCACTGACCCGTTCGTCTTCATCGCCGCCGAGCAGTCCGTGGTCAAGCCCGGCCGTGCACTGCTCGCGCGCTGGGGCGTCGACACCGACCATGCGACGGTCAAGGGCTACTGGAAGCGCGGCGAAGCCGAGTACCACGCACCGCACTGAGCGGGCGGCCTCGACGATCCCGAGGTCTTCCGCAAGACTGTTCTTCATGCCTGTCTTCGATCATCTCGGCATCACCGTGGACGACCTGCCGCGTGGCATCGCGCAATTCGACCCCGCGATGGCAGCCCTCGCGTTCACCCGCACGGATGCGGAGAACAGCGTCTCCTGGTACCGCGACGACGAGACGGAGCTGATCCTCTTCCCCGCCCGAGAAGCCGGCACCGGGCCGCATCGGCACGGTCGCGTCGGCTGGCAGCACCTCGCCTTCTCGGTCGACTCCAGGGCCGAGGTGGATCGTCTGCACTCGATCGCGATGGATGCCGGGTGGACGGCCGTGCGCGAGCCGAAGGATTATCCGCGATTCTCCGACCGGTACTACGCGTCCTTCGTCGAGGATGACTGCGGCATCCGGATCGAGTTCATGCACAACCCGCCACGCGCGACGGCCGAGGGCTGAGCGTTCACATCACGGCCGGCTGCTGCTCCGCTTCGTTCACCGTCCGGTCTGTGAAGGCCTGCTTGGGCACGAACAGCAGCAGCACCGATGCGGCCAGCGCGGTGACGCCGCACACGATCCAGACGGTGAAGTAGCCCTCCAGGGAGCCGGCTGTGCCCTCCGCTCCCCCGGCCGTCGACGCGACGCCGTGCAGCAGCGCGATGCCGAACACGCACGAGGCGATCGCTCCGCCGACAGTCTTCACGGAGTTCGTGAGTCCGGTCGCAACGCCGGTCTGCGTCTCGGGAGCAGCGGATGCCGCGGCGGCCGGGAGCGCGGCGACGAGGGCGCCCGAGCCGAGGCCGACGATCACCATGTTCGTGATCACCTGCAGGTAGCTGTCGTGGAACGGCAGGAACAGCAGGAACCCGACGGCGACGAACGCCGATGCGCCGATCAGAGTGACCCGCGGGGTCGCGAGCCGGGCGATCACGGGGAACAAAAGGGCGCCGGTGATCATGCCGACCAGATAGATGCCGATGATGAGTGAGGTCGCGAAGCCGGTCGTGCCGAGGCCGTATCCGTACACGTCCGGGTCGGTGCGCGCGAAGGTCGACAACGGCGCCTGCGCACCGAGCACGCTGACGCCGAAGAGACCGGCGGTGAGGAACACGGGCCCGAGCGCCGGCGAGCGGAACATCCGCACGTCGATCAGCGGGTCGCCGTGGCGCAGCTCCCACAGCACGAACGGCACGATCAGCAGCAGCCCGAGAACGACGACCGCCCACGACCACGGATTGACCAGCCCGCCGTCGAGGCGCAGCAGGCTGAGCCCGCCCGTGAAGCAGATCAGCGCGAGCGAGATCAGGACGAGCCCCACGGTGTCGAGCACGCCGCCGGTCTGCTCCGGCGACTCCTTCACCCCGAACAGGATCACGAAGAAGCACACGACGACCAA
This sequence comes from Microbacterium abyssi, assembly GCF_015277895.1. Taxonomy (NCBI): domain Bacteria; kingdom Bacillati; phylum Actinomycetota; class Actinomycetes; order Micrococcales; family Microbacteriaceae; genus Microbacterium; species Microbacterium abyssi. The sequence goes on from NZ_CP063815.1 coordinate 2,686,526, forward strand.
CAGCGCGGGGATGAGCAGTACGATCGTCAGCGGCAGCACATCGATCAGCGCACCGCCAGCCAGCGCGCCGAGGATCGCGCCGGTCTCGAGGGCGGCGACGAGCAGCCCGGCGGCCTTGGCCGTGATCACAGAGCGTCCCTCCAGCCGCCGCGACCGCGACCAGATGAGTGCGATCTCCAGGGGCAGCCACACGACGTAGAAACCCATCAGCGTCCACGCGACCAGGAACACCCAGAACGAATCCGTGAACGGCAGGGCCAGCGCCGCGGCGGCCGTGAGCGCGGTGGAGATCAGCAGCATCCGCTTGTGCCCGATCATGTCGCCCAGCTTCGCGAACGCCGGCACGACGAGCGCCGACAGCATGAGCTGGGTGCCCTCGAACCAGTTCACGTCGGCATCGTGGATCTGCAGGTGCCGAGCGATGTCTGAGAGCATCGGGGTGTAGTAGCCCTGCAGCACGCCACTGGTGAACTCGACGAACGCGAGGAATCCGACGACGGCGGCGAGCGCGCCGAGGGTCGCGGTACGGGGCATCATCGCTCCATTTCGGGTAGTGGCGACGCGCGTCAGGTCAGGTGCCGTAGCAGCGCCCGGTGGAACGTCTCGCCTCGCTCGAGCGTAGCGATCTCGACGCTCTCATCGACGCCATGGATCGCGGCGCGTTGCGCGTTCGACATCTCCAGCGGCGCGAAGCGGTACACGGCGGGCGAGAACCGGTGGAAGTGACGCGAATCCGTGGCCGCCATCATCACGTACGGCACCGGCCGCACCCCGGGGAACGCGTCCGCGAGCGCCCGCCCGAGCAGCGCGAACTGCGCATTGTCGGTGGGTGACTCCGGCGACGGCTCGCTGCCCTCGAGCACGTCGATCGACACGAGCGGATCACGGATCCGGTGGCGCACTCGCGCCACGGCATCCTCGATCGTCTCACCCAGCGCGATGCGCAGGTTGACCGTGGCGGAAGCCTGCGAAGGGATGACGTTCGCCGCCGTCCCTCCGGACTGCATGGTGGGTGCGACCGTGGTGCGCACCATCGCCGCCGGCTCTCCCCCGAGTGCCGCGAAGACCCGTGCGGTGAGGAACGGCACCCGCGCGAGCACCTTCAGCAGCAGCCGCGACGGCCCCTTCGCCTGCTCGGAGAACTGCGCCAGCATCCGGGATATCGCTTTCGGCGTGCGCGGGCGGAACGTGCCGGGGTCGAGGCGGTTCACGGCCCGCGCGACGCGCCGCACCGCGGTGAGCGTGGGCGGCGCGGAGGCGTGCCCGCCGTCGCCGCGCGCGCTGAGCTTCAGCGTCAGCACGCCCTTCTCACCGACGCCGATCATCGCGGCTCGCCCCTGCACGAAGGACAGCGGAGCGTCGACGACCGCACCGCCCTCATCGACGACGAGCCACGGCACGATCCCCCGCTCCTCGAACACGCGCGCGATCTCGACGGCGGCGGCGCCGAACGTCTCCTCGTTGCCTCCGAAGGACAGGTAGACATCGCGGGCGGGGGTGAATCCGGCCGCGAGCAGGTTCTCGACGGCCTCGAGCACGACGAGGAGCGGGCCCTTGTCGTCGAGCGTGCCGCGGCCGTACACCCGGCCATCGGCGATCGCGCCGGAGAACGGCGGATGCGTCCACGGGTCGGACTCGTCGACTGGGACGACGTCGTAGTGCGCCATCAGGACGAGCGGTGCGGCATCCGAGACGCCCTTCCACCGGAACAGGAGCCCGAAGTCGGTGTGCCGCTCGAGCTCGAGGTGCTGATGAGTGAGCGGGTAGAGCTCGGCGATGAGAGCTGCGAAGTCGTCGAACGGCTGCATCCCGCGCTGCTCCAGCTCGGCCGACACGGTCGGCAACTGGATCATCCGCGAGAGGCGCTCGGCGATGCCGGGGCGTGCGACGACGGCGTGCATGGCCTCATGCTAGCTCCCGCGCCGCTCGTTGCCGCACCGCGGAAAGGTGTCGCCATCGCGCCCTGTCATGCACGACACTGAGAGTCGACAGCGAGAAGGAGACCACCAGATGAAGATCGCCATCGCCGGAGGAACAGGGATCGTCGGGGCGCCGACTGTCGAGGCCGTGCGCGCGGCCGGGCACGAGGCCGTGATCCTCACCCGCTCGCTGGGCGTCGATCTCGTCACCGGCCAGGGCCTGGATGCCGCGCTCGACGGCGTCGATGCGGTGATCGACACCGCGAACATCTCGACGCTGAACGCGGATGCCGCCACCCAGTTCTTCACGGCCGCAACGGGCAACCTCATCGCAGCGTCCGATCGCGCCGGCGTCGGTCACATCGTGCTGCTGTCGATCGTCGGGATCGATCGGATCCCGTACGACTACTACGCCGGAAAGATCGCACAGGAGAAGGTGGTGGAGACGTCGCCGGTGCCGTGGACGATCCAGCGCGCGACGCAGTTCCACGAGTTCGCAGCGCAGATGTTCTCGCAGGCGAAGATCGGTCCTCTGCGTCTGGCACCCCGGGCGCGCACGCAGCCAATCGCGGCTACCGAGGTCGGCGCGCGACTCGCCACCGTGGCATCCGAAGCCCCGCAGGGCCGGGCGCGTGACATCGCCGGGCCGCGCGAGGAGGCCCTGGATGCCATGGTCAAGGCCTACGCGAAGGCCATCGGCCATCGCGGCTGGGTGCCGTCGCTCAGCATCCCGACCAAGCAGATGAAGGGCATGCGGGATGGTCTCGCGCTGCCCGGCCCCGATGCCGACCTCGGCACGCAGACGTTCGCGGACTGGGTCGCCACGCAGCATCCCTGACGTCCAGGTCGCGAATTCTGCCGCATACGCCTGCTCAGAGCGGCAGAATTCGCGACTGGAAGAGTGTCCGTATCCCCGAATGCGCGGCCCGAGACGCGAGAGAATGGACGGGTGAGCCTGTTCGCCTTCGCCCCGTCCCGTGGCCCGCGGTGGCAGCTGGGGCTGCAGGCCGCGATCGGCATGGCCGTACCGATCGCAGTGATGACTCTGCTCGGCCACCCGACGCTCGGCTACATCGCGGGCTCCGGCGCGTTCACCGTCCTCTTCGCCGGCGCCGCACCCGTCGTCGAGCGAGCGCGGGTGCTGCCCATCGTCGCGGCCGGGCTCATCGTGAGCGCGTCGCTCGGCGCGTTCGCCGGGGCGAACCTCTGGCTAGTCAGCATCGGCATCGTGATCGTCGCGCTCGTCGCAGCAGCGCTCTCGTTCGGATTCCGGCTCGGCCCGCCGGGGCCGATCTTCTTCGTCCTCGTCTTCGGACTCTCCGCCCAGGTGACCGCGCACGCCGGGATCCTCCCGCTGACCTATTCTGCGGTGATCGCCGCCGGTTGCCTGTTCTCGTACGTCGTCGCGCTCTCGCCGCTGCTCATCCGTCGCGTCCGCTCGCATCCGGCGCGTCCGCTGCGCGAGCTGCTTCCCGGGCCCGCCTTCGACGATGCCTCCCGGATGCTGCTCCTGCGCGTCGCCATCGTGTCGGTCCTCGGAGTCGCGCTCGGCCTCTTCGTCGACCCAGGACGCAGCTACTGGATCGTCGGTGCCGCGATCGCCGTGATCGGCGTCGCCGCCGACCGCCGGGCCGCATTCGAGCGTGGACTGCACCGGATGCTGGGGACGATCCTGGGCGTCGGCGTGTACGCGCTGCTCGCACTGCTGCATCCGTCCGGCCTCTGGATCGCGCTGATCCTCGGCATCATGCAGTTCTCGGTGGAGCTCGTGGTCGTGCGTCACTACGCGCTCGCGCTGATGATCATCACGCCGCTCGTTCTGCTGCTCACCGGCGCCGCGACCGGGCAGATCGGATCGATGGACGTTGCCCTGGAGCGCGTCATCGACACCATCGTCGGCGCCGCCCTTGGCGCAGCATCGGGAGTGCTGCATCCACGAACGAGGGTCTGACCGTTCAGGTCGCGAATTCCGCCGCTTTCGCGCGCTCAGAACGGCAGTCTGTGCGACCCGAGCACTCGGTGTGCGTCCAGGTCGCGACCCGACTCGCGAGAGTCAGACCGGATGCAGTGTCTCGGGCGAGCGGGCGGCGAGGTAGTCAGCGGTGTGCACGATCACGGCGCGCATCGCGGCGGCCGCTCGGGTCGGGTTCACGTCGGTGCGGTGTGCAAGCACGATGGTGCGCTCGAGCTGCGGGTTCGTGAGCCGCACCGAGCGCAGCGTGGGCCGGTCGACAGGCACGGTGGCCGGCACGACCGCCACCCCGATCCCGCGTTCGACGAAGCGGAGCACGGCATCCATCTCGGCCCCCTCGACCACGAGTGACGGCGTGAGACCGGCGGCCTCGAAGGCGGCATCCGTCGATCCGCGCAGGTCGTAGCTCTCGGCGAGCGCGACGAGCGGCAGCGTCGACAGACGCTCCAGGTCGATCGCCGCGTCCGCGATCGGCGGCTGATCGGCGGAGGAGACGACGACCAGCTCCTCGGTGAGCAGCGGCGTGCGCACGAGAGCCGTGCCCGTGACCGGCCGCCCCTCCGACATCGTGACCACGGCCATGTCGACGGCTCCGGCGGCGAGGTGCTCGATCAGCAGGTTCGATCCGCCCTCCACGAGCTGCAGCTCGACGCCCGGGTGGGCATCGTGGAACGCACGCAGAACCTCGGCGATCAGGCTGATGCAGAGCGTCGGTGTCGCGCCGAGACGCACGCGGCCGCGCTGGAGCCCCGCGAGCTCGGCCATCTCGGTGCGGATCGCGTCGGCATCCGTCAGCATGCGTCGCGCACGCGGCAGCAGCGTCTCACCGGCGGCCGTGAGCGAGATGTTGCCCCGAGCGCGGTGGAACAGCTCTGCCCCGAGCTCCTGCTCGAGCGTCGAGATCTGTCGGCTCAGCGACGGCTGAGCCAGATGCAGTTGCTCCGCTGCCCGGGTGAAGTGCCCGAGCTCGGCGACCGTGACGAATCCCCGCAGCTGCTCCAGGTTCATGCCTGCAGTCTATCGTCACAAGGCGAACAATGCATTGGAGTTATCGCGCGGACGTTCTTACCGTGGAGAGATGAGCACTCGCGAACGTCAGATCTCCACCACCGTCCTCGTCATCGGCACCGGCGGCTCGGGCCTCCGTGCCGCGATCGAGGTGGCCGAGCACGGCGTGGACGTCCTCGCAGTCGGCAAGCGGCCGCGCAATGACGCGCACACCTCGCTCGCGGCAGGCGGCATCAACGCCGCGCTCGGCACCATGGATCCGGGCGACAGTTGGCAGCAGCACGCCGCCGACACGATCAAGGAGAGCTACTTCCTCGCCAACCCGCACACCGTCGAGGTCGTCACGCAGGGCGCCGAGCGCGGCATCCGCGATCTGGAGCGCTGGGGCATGGACTTCGCCCGCGAGGACGACGGCCGCATCTCGCAGCGCTTCTTCGGGGCGCACACGTTCCGGCGCACGGCGTTCGCCGGCGACTACACCGGCCTGGAGATCCAGCGCACCCTTGTCCGCCGGGCCGAGCAGCAGGCCGTACCGATCCTCGACGGCGTTTACATCACCCGCCTGCTCGTGCGCGACAACGTCGTGTTCGGCGCGTACGGTTTCGATCAGGCGGACGGCACGCGCTATCTCATCCACGCGGATGCCGTGATCCTCGCCGCCGGCGGACACAACCGCATCTGGCGCCGCACCTCGTCGCGCCGCGACGAGAACACCGGCGACTCGTTCCGCCTGGCCGTCGAGGCGGGCGGGCGTCTGCGCGACCCCGAGCTCGTGCAGTTCCATCCGTCCGGCATCATCGAGCCCGAGAACGCTGCGGGCACGCTGATCTCCGAGGCCGCGCGCGGCGAGGGCGGCATCCTGCGCAATGCCCTCGGCGAGCGCTTCATGTCGGAGTACGACCCCGAGCGCCTGGAGCTCTCCACGCGCGATCGCGTCGCCCTGGCGGCGTACACCGAGATCGCCGAGGGCCGCGGCACCGAGAACGGAGGGGTCTGGCTCGACGTGTCGCACCTGCCGCGCGAGACGATCATGACCCGGCTGCCGCGCGTCTACCAGACGATGATGGAGCTGCAGATGCTCGACATCACCACCGATCCCATTGAGATCGCCCCCACCGCGCACTACTCGATGGGCGGCGTGTGGGTCAGGCCGGACGATCACGGCACCGACGTCGACGGACTCTACGCGATCGGCGAGGCGTCCAGCGGACTGCACGGCGCGAACCGTCTCGGCGGCAACTCGCTGATCGAGCTGCTCGTGTACGGCCGGATCGTCGGTCAGGCGGCGATGGCGCATGCCGCGGGACTTGCGGCACAGAACCGATCGGCGGATGCCGTGGCCGCGGCACGCGCCGAGATCGCCGACCTCCTCGCCGCCGACGGCCGAGAGAACGTCCGCGCGCTGCAGCGCGCGATCCGCAACGTCATGACCGAGCACGCCGGCGTCGTGCGCTCCGAGGAAGGCCTGCGGGCGGGGCTCGCCGAGCTCGACACGATCGAGGATCGGATGCAGGACGTCGGCATCCACCCGGACATCGCCGGCTTCCAGGACCTCGCGCACGCGTTCGACCTGAAGGCGTCTGCCCTGGCCGCCCGCGCGACCCTCGAGGCCGCGCTCGAGCGGCGCGAGACCCGTGGATGCCACAACCGCAGCGATTTCCCGGATGAGGATCCGAACCTGCAGGTGAACCTGGTCTGGTCGCCGACCACGGGAGTGACCCGCGAGGAGATCCCGCCAGTCCCTGCCGAGATCCGCACGCTGATCCGCGACGTCTCGTCCGAGGGCAAGCTCGTGGAGTGAACGTCCCCTGAAACCCGTTGAGGATCGTGGGCTCAGGGCGCACACTGGTTGCATCCGCGCAGTCCGACGAAGGGGCCATCGTGCCGAACCTCAATCCGTACCTGTCTTTCCGCGACACCGCCCGCGAGGCGATGGAGTTCTATCAGAGCGTGCTCGGCGGAGATCTCGTCGTCAGCACGTTCGGCGAGATGCCCGACGGCGGCGTCGCAGAGGGTGAAGGCGAACTCGTCATGCACGCCCAGCTGAATGCACCCGGCGGGCTGGTGCTGATGGCATCCGACACGCCCACCGGCATGGAGTACCAGACGCCGCAGGGGATCTCGGTGTCTCTGAGCGGTGGTTCGGTGGACACCGACTACTTGCGTCGCGCCTGGGACGGCCTCGTCGACGGCGGAACCGCTGTGATACCGCTGGGAGAGGCGCCCTGGGGCGGCGAGTTCGGCATGCTCGTCGACCGCTACGGCATCTCTTGGATGGTCGCGATCGAGGACTCGTTCGCCTGATCGCGCCGACCAGCCCGCCCGGGGCCGGCGATGCGGGATGAGTTCTGTCGGTTCCGAGCGTTTCAGGACCGACAGAATCCATCCAGCATGTCGCTGGTTCAGGCGTCCATCCGCGCGAGCCAGTCGGTGACGAGTGCCTCGACCAGTGCGGGGCGCTCCAGGTGCACGTTGTGCCCGCCGGCATCCAGCACCGCGAACGTGCCACGCGAATAGTGCGCACGAAGCGCGAGTCCGTCCTCGAAACCGGTGACCTGATCCTGCCTCCCGAACACGTGCAGCGACGGCAGATCGAACGGCTCCGGATGCGCCGCCTCGGGCTCGCGGTCGAGGGCGTAGTCGCCGGCGATCCTGGTCAGAAGAGCCTCGTCAGCGGCCCGGCGCGGTGCGGCGACGAGTTCGACGAACGCCCGGGCGGTGTCCGCGGACTGCACCACGGCCACCTCCGCGTAGTCGGCGGCCTCGTCGCCCGCGGCCTGCAGAGCGGCCTCATCCTCGACGAGGATCGTTCGGTCGGGGAGGATCCGATCGGTGGCGTACGGGACGAACGCGCCGACGAGCGTCGCGAGGCCGCGCAGTTGCGCGCGCAGCTCATGGGCGACGTGGCGCGCGAGCATCCCGCCGAACGAGCTGCCGAGAATCGCGAAGGGCTCGTCGCCGAGGTGGTTGCGAAGCTCAGCGACCAGCCCGTCGGCGATCTTCTGGGTGCTGTCCGGCGCATCGTCCGCGACCGGTGGGACCCATGGCAGGTCGATGTAGACGCGTCGCCACCCGGCATCCGCCAGCGCCCGATCGAGCGGAAGGAGGATGCGGTGGTCCACGCCGAATCCGTGCACCAGGACGAGCACCGGGCCCGAGCCGAGGTCGTGAGCGATCATCCGATCACGCTATCGCGCGGCGAGGTCGTCAGCGGGTGACGAGGTCCGCGGCGGTACGGAGGTCATCGACCAGCGCGTCGAACGCCGCCTCCCGATCGGCGGAGTCGCGGACGCGCAGGATGCTCGAGGGGTGCGCAGTGACGACCACCGGCGACACGCATCCGGCGGGCGGCTCGAGGACGGTCCCGCGCACCTCGCCGATCTTGACGGTTCGCCCGAGGACCGCGCGTGCGGCGGTCGCGCCCAGCGCGACGATGACCTCGGGCTGCACGATCTCCGCCTCCGCTTCGAGCCAGGGGTGGCACGCGACGATGTGCCCCACGGCGGGCTTGTCGTGGATGCGACGCTTGCCGCGGCGCTCGAACCGGAAGTGCTTGACGGCGTTGGTCACGTAGAGGTCGTCCTCAAGCAGGTCGGCGGCGCTGGCCGCCTCCATGAGCATCCTGCCTGCGGGGCCGACGAACGGCTCTCCCGTGAGGTCTTCACGATCTCCCGGCTGCTCGCCGATGATCATCATCGGCGCGGTTGCCGCTCCCCTGGAGAACACCACCTGGGTGGCGTCCTCCCACAGCTCGCACCCGCGGCACTCTTCGGCGGCGTGGCGCAGCTCGGACAGATCCGCATGCTCTGGCACCCAGAGCTCGGCGCCCGGCCGCTCGTCGCTCTTCGTCATGCCGTGAGGGTATGCCAGAACCCCTTGACCTCCCATGGCCTTGCGGCCGGGAGGTCAAGGGGTTAGCGGGGCTGGTCCTAGCGCAGCCGCTTCCGGTAGACCGCCACGGCGATGCCGTAGGCGACGATCAGGATGCCGACGAGCCACGCCAGCGCGACCCAGATCTCGCCCCCTACCGGCTGTCCCGCGAACAGCGCCCGGATCGTATTGACGATCGAGGTCACCGGCTGGTGCTCGGCGAACCACGCGACCGGCCCCGGCATGGACTCGGTGGGCACGAATGCCGAGCTGATGAACGGGAGGAAGATGAGCGGGTAGCTGAACGCGCTCGCCCCGTCGACCGTCTTCGCCGACAGGCCCGCGATGACCGCGACCCACGTCAGTGCCAGGGTGAACAGGATCAGGATGCCGGCGACGGCCAGCCACGCGCCGACGGACGCCCCGGTGCGGAATCCCATGAGCAGGGCAACGCCCGTCACGATCGCGACCGAGATCAGATTCGAAACGAGCGAGGTCAGCACATGCGCCCACAGCACGCTGGAACGCGCGATGGGCATGGACTGGAATCGTTCGAAGATTCCGCCCTGCATGTCGAGGAAGAGCCGGTACGCCGTGTACGCGATCCCGGATGCGATCGTTATGAGCAGGATGCCGGGCAGCATGTAGTTGATGTAGGACTCATCGGATCCCGTGTTGATCGCTCCTCCCAGCACGTAGACGAACAACAGCATCAGGGCGATCGGAGTGACCGCCGTGGTGATGATGGTGTCGGGGCTGCGGAGGATGTGACGCAACGACCGGCCGGTGAGGACGCTGGTGTCGCTGAGGACGTGAGTGGTCATTTCAGTTCCCTTCGGTCTCGCCTACGAGCGCGAGGAACACGTCCTCGAGGGAGGGCTGCTTCTCGATGTACTCGACCTCGGCGGACGGGAGAAGCTTCTTGAGGTCGGCGAGCGTGCCGTTCTGGATGATGGTGCCCCTGTGCAGGATCGCAATGCGGTCGGCGAGCTGCTCGGCCTCGTCGAGGTACTGCGTGGTGAGCAGCACGGTGGTGCCTGCATTCGCGAGTTCCTTGACCGTCTGCCACACCTCGATGCGCGCCTGCGGATCAAGGCCCGTGGTGGGCTCGTCGAGGAAGATGATCGGCGGGTTGCCGATCAGGCTCATCGCGATGTCCAGCCGGCGTCGCATGCCCCCTGAATAGGTGCCTGCTCGCCGCGATCCGGCATCCGTCAACGAGAAGCGCGCGAGCATCTCATCCGCGATCGCCCCCGGGTTGTCGAGATGACGCAGCTTGGCCACGAGCACGAGGTTCTCCCGGCCGCTGAGCACTTCGTCGACGGCAGCGAACTGCCCGGTCAGACTGATCGAGCGGCGCACATCGTCAGGCGCCGTCGCGACGTCGAACCCGTGTACGACGGCGGTGCCGGTGTCGGCCTTCAGCAGGGCGGCGAGGATTCGCACCAACGTGGTCTTACCGGCCCCGTTGGAACCGAGGAGGGCGAAGATGCTGCCCGCCTGGACGTCGAAGTCGACGCCGCGCAGCACTTCGAGTTCCTTGAACGACTTCGTGATTCCCTCCACCCGTAGGGCAGGCGCTCGGGTCGTGTCGGTGATCATCTCTGCTCCCCCTTCTCCGCATCGTCGATCGCCTTCGTGAGGCGCTCCCGTTCCTTGTCGATCCAACGCTTGCCCAGGTAGGCGCTGGCGAACGTCTCGCTGAATTCCACCGGATCGTCGCCGACGATCTGGCTCACCGGCGTTCCGTCGACCGCTGCGCGCTCCCAGAGGTCAGCCAAGTCGGTGAACATCGTCGTGAGGGTGTCGCCGTCGGTGACGCCTCCGGAATACATCAGGTACCGATGCATCGCCTTGGCTGCCGTCGCGTAGGGCTCGGGCAGGCCGTCGATGCGTGCCTTGTCCTGCCGGTACTGCTTCTTCTGCTCGAGTGACCCGGTGAGGGCTTCGATCCACTTCGCGGCCATGGTCATTCTCCTTCGTTGCTGTGACGCTCGTTGTTGTGGAGGTGTTCGATGCGCTCGGCGAGGAAGCTCCACGTCTTCCAGAACTCGCCGAGCTGTGTGCGGCCCTGCCTGTTGAGCGAGTACACCTTGCGCGGCGGACCCTTCTCGGACGGGACCTTCTTCACGTCCACGAACCCGCGCTGCTCGATGCGGACGAGCAACGCGTACACGGTGCCCTCGACGAGGTCGGTGAAGCCCTCGTCGCGCAGTCGTGACGTGATCTCGTAGCCGTACGCCGGACGCTCGCCGAGGATCGCGAGCACGATGCCCTCGAGCGTGCCTTTGAGCATCTCGGTCATCTGGCTGGCCATCACTGCCTCCTTCTACTCAGTCTTGTTGAGTACCGGTACAAAGTAACACTGAGTACCAGTACTTGGCAACACCAGGTACCTAGTTCTTCGAGACCATCACTCACACCGGTCGTTCAGGGCACACGGAGGCGGCGCACAGAGTCCGTGATGCAGACTCGTTACCTTGTGCGCTCGACCCGAGGGTGCACGCGCCGCCCCGAAGCGGCTCAGCTACGTCAAAGGATCGTTACGTTCGTCATGCCCGAAACTCAGACTGTCGCCCCTGCCCGTCGCCGCGTCATCGCGCTCACCCTCGTGGCTGGAACCGCCCTCGGCCTGCTCACCACGGCCGGACTCACCACCGCCGCTCCCGCCGCCGCAGACATCTCCGGACGCGTCGCCGTCATCGATCGCGGCGAGCTCCGCACGGAGATGGCGGAAGCGACGACCGCACTCGAGGCGGCCCGCACCGCACTCACGACGGCTGCCACCACCGTCGCGGAAGTCGAGGCGTCCGGCCTCGACGTGGGAGCCGGGGGCGCTGCCATCGACACCACCGCACTGCTCGGGGCGATCGACGCGCTCGCGGATGACGAGGTCACCTCGCTGGTGCGCCCCGACCTGACGGCCGACGCCGTCGCGCAGACCACGACGATCACGGAGCAGACGGCATCGCTGAGCGAGCGCCTGGATGTCGCAGTGGAGAAGAAGAAGGCCGAAGAGGCCGCTGCTGCTCGCATCGCCGCCGTCGCAGCGGCGAACACCCCCGAGGGCGCCCGCGACGTGGCAGCCCGTATCGCCGCCGAGAAGTACGGCTGGGGCGCCGACCAGTTCTCCTGCCTGAACTCGCTGTGGCAGAAGGAGTCGGGCTGGAATTACCAGGCCTACAACCAGAACGGCGGGGCCACCGGCATCCCGCAGGCTCTCCCCGGTGACAAGATGGCCACCTTCGGCTCGGACTGGGCAACCAACGCGAGCACGCAGATCCGCTGGGGCCTGGACTACATCTCGCGCGCATACGGCACACCCTGCTCGGCGTGGGGTCACTCGCAGTCCGTCAACTGGTACTGAGATTTGGTTTCCGCGGGAACAATATTCCTCTGAATGCTGTTCCCCCGGAGTGTGACCTCATCTCCTCGTCCCCCGCTCTCCTCGACCGCACGCTGGATCATCGGCCTGAGCGCCGCCGTGATCATCGCCGGAGTCATGGTGACCTGGTGGGCGATCGCCACGCAGAATCGCGCGGCGGGTGATGCCCCGGCATCCGGCGCCTCCGCCGTGACGTCCGCACCGGTGGAGCCCGGGCCGCCGGCCCCCTCAGACGAGCTGCCGGCCGACACCGGGATGGGTGCCGTCACGATCGCGGCGCGCGACCTCGACACGCTGACCGAGTACTACCGCGACGTGATCGGGCTGACGGTCATCGAGGAGTCTGCCGGCATCGCGGTACTCGGAATCGACGAGCCGCTCATCCGTCTCGAGGCGACGGATGCGGGAGCAGACGACCCGCGCAGCGCAGGGCTGTACCACTCGGCGATCCTGTTCGACGATGCGGCGTCACTGGCGCGCACGCTGGTGAACGTCGCCGAACTGGCACCGGAGTCATACCAGGGCAGCTCAGATCACGCCGTGAGCCTCGCCTTCTACGTCGGCGATCCCGAGGGCAACGGCGTCGAGCTGTACATCGACCGGCCACGTGACGAGTGGCTCTGGGAGGATGGCGAGGTCGTCATGGGCAGCGCGATGCTCGATCCGAATCAGTTCATCGACGAGAACCTGGGCGACGAGGCATCCGGCTCTGCGACCATGGGGCACGTGCACCTGCGCGTGGGTGATCTCGATCAGGCCCGCGCGTTCTACTCCGACGTGCTCGGCTTCGACGTCACGTCCGAGGCTCAGGGCGCGGTGTTCTACTCGGCCGGTGGCTACCACCATCACCTCGCCACGAATACGTGGCAGAGCGCGGGCGCGGGTCAGCGAGCGGAGAGTGCGGGGCTTCGCGGGATCACCGTCGCCGTGCCTGCGGCATCCGATCTCGACGCGCTCGTCACTCGTCTCGCAGATGCCGGCATCGAGCATTCCGCGTCGGACTCCCACGTCGTCACCGCCGACCCGTGGGGCAATGCGGTGCGGTTCGTTCTGAGCTGAGGCGGCGCGTGACGACCCGTTTCGACGCGTGACCGCGCGGAGTATGGTGGCGCCAGGAGGTGGTGCGATATGCGACCGAACGTGGGCGATCGCATCGTGACTCACGGGCGGACGGTGGGTGCCGTCGAGCGGACCGGCGAGGTCATCGAGATCCGAGGTTCCGAGGAGCATCCGCTGCTGGTGGTCCGATACGACGACGGGCACGAGACGATTCTCTCGCCCGGCAGCGACACGGTGATCCGGCACGTGGACTGACGGCCGGGCACTACGATCCGCGGTCGCACCACGATCAGCGGTTCCGGGCGTCTCTCGGCCAGTATCGTGACCGCTATGCCCGCATTCGAGCGTTTCAGAGATCGCCGCGCGGTGATCACCGGCGCCGCATCGGGCATCGGGCTGGAGTTGATGTTCGCGCTTGTGCGTCGGGGAGTTCACGTCGCCGCGTGCGATCTTGACGACGACAGGCTTCAGTCCGCGGTTCGCAGAGCGCAGCGCCTGGCACCAGCGGTGCAGGTTACCGCGCACGTGTGCGACGTGTCCGATCGAGCCGCCGTGAGCGAGTTTCAGCGCGAGGTTGCGCAAGAACATCGCACAGACCACATCCACCTGCTGTTCAACAACGCCGGCGCTGTGGGTGGGATGTCTTTCGTGACCTCACCGCCGGAGGAATGGGAGCGCACCTTCGCGGTGTCATGGTCGGGTACGTACAACTGCACACGACAGTTCCTGCCGATGCTGCTCGCCGCGGATCAGGGCGTGGTCGTGAACACAGCGTCGGTGAATGCGCTCTGGGCAAGTCTCGGGTCTCGCACCCCGCATTCGGCGTACTCGTCGGCGAAGTTCGCGGTGCGCGGGTTCACCGAGTCACTCGTCGTCGATTTTCAGCGGAATGCGCCGCACCTCTCGGCTGTGCTCGTGCTGGCGGGTCATGTGCGAACGAGAATGCCCGCGCCGCCTCGCACGTGGAAGCGCGCATTCGGCGGACTCTTCGCCGACTATGAGCCGGTTTCGCCCGAATCGGCGGCGACCGCGATTCTCGGTGCGGTCGAGCGCGGATCGTGGCGAGTGATCATCGGTGACGACGCCGCCGCGGTCGACGAGCGCGTACGGGCCGATCCCTGGAACGCGTACGACTAGGTCGCGATCGTCCATCCCGAAGAACGTCGTCGAAGATTTCGTTACCCGACCGTTGCATTCGTTACCTCGCCGTTATACAGTGGTCGCACGGTGAATGTTTGCTGTGGCATCCACCGCATGTGATTGCAGGACACTCTTGGTGCAAGGGACAAGGGCCGGCCGGAAGCCTCTCCGACCGGCCCTTCACCATTCCGTTACTCTTGTGTCTCATGACAGACCGCAAGCTCGCGCTCGAAGCGTGGGAGGGCCTGTTCCGCGCGCAACACGAGCTGTTCACGGCCATGAGCGCGGACTTCGAGGGCACCCCGATCACCCAGGCCGAGTACGACGTGCTGCTCACCGTCACGCGGGCCCCTGACATGACCGCGCGGTTGCGCGACGTGACGACGAACATGCTCATCAGCCAGCCCAGCGTCTCTCGTCTCGTCGACCGCATGGTGACCCGCGGGCTGATCAGGAAGAGTGCCGATCCGGAGGACGGGCGCGGCTCGATCCTCACCGCGACGGATGCCGGTGCGCGCAGTTTCCGCGAAGTCGCCACCACGCACAGCCGCTCGATCGTCGAGCACATGTCAGCGCTCGACGAGGATGAGCTGCGCCATCTGCGACGACTGACGGACAAGCTCCGCGCGCACTGATCGCAGCATCCCACCCTGCTCGGTTCATGCCATCTCTGGCATAGTCGGGTGTGCAGACCCGCAGACACGGGCTGCGAGGGAGGGAACACACATGGAGATCGCCGGAGCCGTCGGAATTCTGATCCTCGTCGGCATCGCCGTCGTCGCCCTGATCGTCGTGGGCCTGATCGTGCTGCTGTTCGCACGCAGCTGGATCAAGGTCGCGCGCGCCGATGAGGCGCTGGTCATCTCGGGACGCAAGCAGAGGGTGCAGCGCGCGATCATCAGCGCCGACGGCACCGAGAGCTCCGAGAGCGTCGACTCGCCCGTCACCGTCATCGTGAACGGCAAGTCGCTGGTCAACCCGATCACGCAGCGCCACGAGATCATCTCGCTGCGCTCGCGCCAGGTGTCGCTGAACGCCGAGGCGCAGTCGCTCGACAGCGTGACGCTGAACGTCGACGGCGTCGCGATCGTGAAGATCGGCTCCGACCCGCTGTACGTGCGCCGTGCGGCCGAGCGCTTCGCGTCGCAGGATGCCGCGATCGAACAGTTCACGACCGAGCAGCTCGAGGGTGCGCTCCGCGGCATCGTCGCGACCCTGTCGGTGGTCGAGCTCATGCGCGAGCGCAAGAAATTCTCCGACCAGATCGCGGCGGACGTATCGCACGAACTTGCCGAGCAGGGGCTGATCCTCGACTCGTTCCAGATCAAGGGCATCACGGATGCCGTCGGGTACATCCAGTCGCTCGGAGCGCCCGAGATCCAGTCCAAGCGCCAGGCCGCGGAGATCTCGCAGACCAACGCCGACCGTGCGATCAACCAGAAGAACATCGCCAACCAGGAATCCAACCTGGTCGAGCAGACCGCCCTCGACACGAACACTGCGAATGCCAACGCCGGAATCGGTCGCGCCCGCGCAGAAGCCGAGCAGGCCGAGCATCTCGCGCGCGCCCAGGCCGAGCAGGCCGTCCTGCAGCAGCAGGCCGAGAACCGGCAGGCCCAGCTGGATGCCGACGTCAAGCGCGTCGCCGACGCACAGCGCTACGAAGCGGAGACCCGCGCGCAGGCCGACCTGTACACCCGCGAGCGTGCGGCAGAGGCCGCCGCGATCGAGCAGGTCAAGCAGGCCGAGGCGCGCACCCGCATCGCCGAGCAGCAGGCAGAGGCCGACCGCGCTCGCGCTGCCGGTGAAGCCGCAGCGGCGGAGGCGAAGGCCGCCGGTGAAGCCAACGCTCTGCGCGCACTCGCCGACGCCGAAGCCGAAGCGCGTCGCCTGCGCGCGAATGCTGAAGCCGACGCCATCCGCGCGGAGGGTGAGGCTCGCGCTGCCGCCGTCGAGGCAGAGGCCAAGGCCATCGCATCCAACCAGGAGGCGATCCTGTCCCAGCGCGTCCTCGACGTGCTTCCGACGATGATGGGCGAGTTCGCGAAGGGTTATGCGGCGATCGGCAGCGTCTCGATCGTCGGCGGTTCCGGAGATGACGGTGCGTCGAACGTCGTCGGCGCCGACAACGCCAAAGCGCTCAAGTCGGTCTTCGACAGCGTGAGCTCCGCGACCGGCCTCGACCTCGCCGCGATCATCCAGGGCCAGGCCGTCGGCCGCGGGATCGGTGAGAGCCTCGCCGCGTCGGGGGCGGCATCCGCGCAGGCACCTTCCGAAGCCCCTGCTCAGGCGCAGCAGAAGCGGACGGCCACGAAGACCGCCGATTCGGCGACGCCCCCACCGCCGCCCGCTTCGGCGGAGTGATTCCTCGGCGACGCCGATCGCGAAACTGATCCGCGGTCGGCGTCTCCGTCATGGCGCGTGCGCAGCCGGGTGCCGGAGAGGCTTCGACTCGCTCCGCTCGCTCAGCCCGTTTCGTCTCCGGCGCTGCGCGCCTTCGCTCAACGACCGCAACTCGGACGCCTGCGGGACGCCCCGCGAGCGGAGCGAGACGAAACGGGCTGAGCGCAGTCGCGGAGCGACGAAGTCGAAGCCATGGCTCCGGAACTGATGATGCTCGAGGATGGAAGGGTGAAGAGCGCCCCGTTCGACATCGCCTCCATCGGCTCCGGCCTCGCTTTCGCGGCGGCGCTGGACGACCTCGGCGCTGCGCTCGAGAGCTCGTCCGTCGTCGTCAGCGCCCCGCCGGGCACGGGCAAGACCACGCTCGTGCCGCCCGTCCTCGCCAACCGCACCGGCGGCCGCGTGATCGTCACGCAGCCCCGCAGGGTCGCCGCCCGCGCCGCCGCACGTCGGTTGGCGCAGCTCGACGGCTCTCCGCTCGGCCGCCGCGTCGGGTTCACCGTCCGCGGCGAGCGCCAAGTCGAGTCCGCCACGCGGATCGAGTTCGTCACTGCGGGCGTGCTGCTGCGCCGCCTGCTCGCGGACCCTGGGCTCGACGGCGTCGACGCCGTCATCATCGACGAGGTGCACGAACGCGCCCTCGAGACTGACCTGCTGATCGGACTCCTCGGCGAGGTGCGCGAACTCCGCGACGATCTCGTCATCGTCGCCATGTCCGCCACGCTCGACGCTGAGAAGATCGCCGGCGTGCTGGGGCAGGGCGCCGTGGGCCAGGATGCCGCACCCGCCCCCATCGTCACCCAGACAGTCCCCCAGCATCCGCTCGAGGAGCGCTGGGCACCGAGCTCCGCACCACGACTCGATGAGCGCGGAGTCACCTGGGCTTTCCTCGACCACGTGGCGGATGTCACGGCATCAGCCGGTCTCGACCTGTTCCGCGCCGATCCGGCGGCCGACGTCCTCGTCTTCGCGCCGGGCGCGCGCGAGGTGTCCGAGATCGCTCACCGCGTCCGCCGGCGCGCCGGCGACGTCGACGTCCGTGAACTGCACGGGCAGCTGACCGCGGTCGAGCAGGATGCCGTGATCCGGGGCCGCGGCATCCAGGGACCCCCGCGCATCATCGTCACGACGTCGCTCGCCGAGTCGTCGCTCACCGTTCCCGGCGTGCGCCTCGTCGTCGACACCTGCCTGTCCCGCTATCCGCAACGCGACGCCGCTCGCGGCATGAGCGGTCTCGTCACGGGCCCGACCTCCCGGGCCTCGGCGGTCCAGCGCGCCGGGCGCGCGACGCGCCAGGGCGCGGGGACGGTCATCCGCTGCGTCGACGAGCGCACGTTCGCGGCGGCCCCGTCCCGTCCGGCACCCGAGATCGCGACGACCGATCTGACGGATGCCGCACTGCTGCTCGCGTGCTGGGGCGCTCCGGGCGGGGCGGGTCTGCGGCTTCTCGACCCGATGCCCGCCGACAGCCTGAACGACGCCCTCACCGTGCTGCGCGGACTCGGCGCGATCTACGACGACGGCCGGGCCACGCCCGCCGGGCGGGAACTCGCCCGCGTTCCGACCGATCCTCGCCTCGCCCGCGCGCTCCGCGACGGCGCACCGCTGGTGGGGGCGAGATTCGCCGCCGAAGTCGTCGCGCTCCTGGGCGGAGAGATCCGCATCGCCGACGGCGACCTCGCCGCCGCGCTCGTCGCGATGCGAGATCGCCGGGCGCCCGATTCCCGTCGCTGGGCACAGGAGGTCACCCGCCTCCTGCGTTCGGTGAACTCCGCGGCCCCTCACAGCACCCGGGCGACCACCGACGACATCGGCCTCGTCGTCGCGCTCGCGTTCCCCGAACGGGTCGCCCGGCGCGTGGATCGCTCGGCTCACGGAGCGACCTTCCTGCTGGCATCCGGAACCCGCGCCGGGATCACCGGTCCGCTGGCCGACGCCGAATGGCTGGCCGTGGCGGACGTCTCACGGGCGCAGGGGCGTGCGGCCGGTGGCACCGGGGCCGTCATCCGCGCCGCCGCCACGATCTCCGAGGAACACGTCGAGCAGGCGGCCGGTCATCTCCTCACCGATCGCGTCGAGGCGGACTTCTCGGGCGGACGCGTCGTCGCGCGTCGCGAGCGGCGCATCGGCGCGATCGTGCGGTCGTCCGTCCCGGTGCGCGCGCAGGCCGACGACGGCGGCCGCGACGCCGTGCGCCGAGCGATCGAACAGTACGGCCTCGGCGTCTTCACGTGGTCGGATGCCGCGGACGCCCTTCGATGCCGGCTCGCCCTGCTGCATCGAGAGCTCGGGATGCCGTGGCCCGACGTCTCGGACGGCGCACTGCTCGCCGGCCTCGACACATGGCTCGATCCGGAGCTCGATTCCCTCGCAGGCGGCGCCCCCGCTGCGCGCATCGACCTCGCCCCGGCGCTGCGACGTCTGCTGCCCTGGCCCGCCGCCGCAGACCTCGACGCCCTCGCGCCCGAGCGTCTCGAGGTACCGAGCGGTTCGCGCGTCCGCATCGCCTACCCGCCGCTCGACGATCCAGCGGCACGACCGGTCGTCGCCGTCAAACTGCAGGAGTGCTTCGGGTGGGCGCAGACCCCGCGACTGGTGAACGGACGCGTGCCGGTGCTGTTCCATCTGCTCTCGCCGGCCGGACGCCCGCTGGCCGTCACCGCCGACCTCGCGTCGTTCTGGTCGGGTCCGTATGCGCAGGTGCGCGCGGAGATGCGGGGACGGTACCCGAAGCATCCCTGGCCGGAGGACCCCTGGGATGCCGCGCCGACCCGTCACACGAAGAATCGGGCAGAGCGGGCGTAGGTGGCGCGGGGCTAACGGGTGCGACGGCGCAGGGTGAGAGATGCGAGCAGAAGTGCGCCGACGGCGAAGGCGAGCACGATCAGCAGCGGACCGAACACGTCCCACCCCTCATCCCCCGCGGCGACCGCGTTGATCGTGTCGATCGCGTAACTGAGCGGCAGCCAGTCGGAGATGGCGTACAGCACGTCCGGCATCTGATCGCGCGGCATGAACAGTCCGCCGAGGATGATCTGCGGGAACACCAGCAACGGCATGAACTGCACGGCCTGGAACTCGGTCTGCGCGAAAGCGCTTGCGAGCAGACCGAGTGCGGTGCCGAGAAGGGCGTCGACGATCGCGACGAGTCCGAGCTGCCACAGCGGCCCGTCGACGGACAGCCCGCACACCCAGACGGCGAAGCTCACGGTGACGACCGCCTGCAGCAGCGCCATCAGACCGAACGCCAGCGCGTACCCGAGGATGAAGTCCGGTTTGCCCAGCGGTGTCGTCATCAGCCGCTCGAGCGTCCCGGACCGCCGTTCGCGCAGCGTCGTGATCGACGTGATCAGGAACATCACGATGAACGGGAACAGCGCCAGGATCGCCCCGCCGAACTGGTCGAACACGCCCTCCTGGTCGCTGAACAGCCAGGCGAACAGCCCGACCAGCAGACTCGGTGCGATCAGCATCAGGGCGATCGAGCGGGGGTCGTGCCGCAGTTGCGCCAGCACCCGTCCCGCGGTCGCGAACGTCCGGCGCCCGTTCACTCTCCGGCCTCCTCTTCGGTCTCGCGCGCTTCTCGACGCGACCGGCGGGTCTCGCCGTTCGGCGATGCGGATGCCGTGCGATCCCGCTCGATCAGGGCGAGGAACGCGGCCTCCGGGTCGGACGTGCCGGTGTCCTCCAGGAGTGCGGACGGGGTCGTGTCGGCGATGATCCGCCCTTCGCGCATCAGCAGCAGCCGATCGCATCGCAGCGCCTCGTCCATCACGTGGCTCGACACGACCATCGTCACGCCGCGATCGGCAAGGCCACGGAACAGCTGCCACAGCTCGGAGCGCAGTACCGGATCGAGGCCGACGGTGGGCTCGTCGAGCACGATCAGCTCCGGGGAGCCGATCAGCGCCATCCCGAGCGAAACCCGGATGCTCTGTCCGCCGCTCACGGAATCGACCAGCTGCCCGGCCTGACCCCGCAGCCCGACCTCGTCGATCACGCGGTCGACGTCCCCCTTCGGCGCCTTCAGGAGCGACGCGACGTAGGCGAGGTTCTGCCGAACGCTCAGGTCGCCGTAGACCGCCGCACCCTGCGTACCGTAGGCGACGCGATGCCGGAGCTGCCGCGATCCCCCCGGCTCGCCGAGAACCATGACGTCACCGGAAGTGATCTTCTGCACGCCGACGATCGAGCGCATGAGCGTGGTCTTGCCGCATCCGGACGGCCCGAGAAGGCCGGTGATCTGCCCTCGCGGGATCGTGAGGTCGACCCCGTCGAAGACCCGCACCGCGCCGCGGCGCACATGCAGGTCAGCGATCTCGACCGCCGGGTTATTCATCATGTGATGAATATTGCACCCGTGACGCCCAGGGGTCAAGGGGATGTGCGGTTCAGTCGAACAGGTAGCGCTGGACCGTCGGCCCGACCCGCGCCACGAGCTCGTCCACCGATGCCCCCGTCAGCGCGGGGAGCTTCACGATGTACCGGGCGATGATGAGCCCGGCGATCTGCGATGCGACGAGCGAGGCGCGCAGCTCGGCATCCGGAGCATCGATCTCCGCGGCGATCCGCGGCAGCAGCTCTCGAGACATGAAGCCCGTGACGAGCGGACCGGTCAGCTTTCCGCTGACGACCGTGCGGAGCACCATGACACCGCGCTTTCGTACGTCGGGCCGCTCGAACGACTCCAGCACGAAGCGCACGATGCGCTCCCCCGCGTCGCCCCGCGGCCCGCGGAGGATCGCGGGCACCTCGACGTCGGGGCGGACCGGGAACCCGGCGACCTCGGCGAAAAGATCGGCCTTGGTGCCGAAGTAGTGGTGCACCAGCGCCGAGTCGACCTCCGCCCGCGCCGCGATCGCGCGCATGGTCGCGCCGTCGTAGCCGTGCTCGCCGAACTCGTGCATCGCCGCGGCCTCGATCCGCGCACGGGCGTCGGAGGCGCCGGGGGGCCTGCCGCGCCCGCGTCTGCTCACCATGGGCACAGCCTACGACTCGTCAGCACTCGATGACGTTGACCGCGAGGCCGCCTTCGCTGGTCTCCTTGTACTTCGTCGACATGTCGGCCCCGGTCTGCCGCATCGTCTCGACGACGGCATCCAGCGACACGTAGTGCTCGCCGTCACCGCGCAGTGCGAGGCGTGCGGCGGTCACCGCGGTGGATGCCGCGATCGCATTGCGTTCGATGCACGGGATCTGCACGAGCCCGCCGATGGGATCGCAGGTGAGCCCGAGGTGATGCTCCATGGCGATCTCGGCGGCGTTCTCGATCTGCCGGCTCGTGCCGCCCATCACCGCGGTCAGGCCACCCGCGGCCATGGCACATGCGGAGCCGACCTCGGCCTGGCATCCGCCCTCCGCGCCGGAGATCGATGCATTCGCCTTGAAGAGGGAGCCGAGGGCGGTCGCGGTGAGCAGGAAGCGGCGGATGCCACGGCGGCGGTTCGCCTCGGCGATGTGCGCTTCAAAGTCCTCTTGCGGGTCGTTGAGCGAAGGAGGCGAAGCCTCCGCAGACGAAACGGGCTGAGCGACCGAAGGGAGTCGAAGCCCTTCGCTCCCGCTGAAACCGAGGAGGGCGCTGCCGACCAGCTCGCCGTACGGCGTGACAGCGTTGCCGGAGCCGAGCCCCGAGTCGGCGAGGAACCGCCACCAGTACATCGCGACGGCGGGCAGGATGCCGGCGGCACCGTTCGTGGGGGCGGTGACCACGCGCCCGCCCGCGGCGTTCTCCTCGTTCACGGCGAGCGCGAACGCGCCGAGCCACTCGCCCGGGATCGCGGGAGCTCCCTCCGCCTCGATGGCGTCGAGCTGCTCGCGGATCGCGCCGGCGCGACGCTTGACCTTGAGGATGCCGGGGAGCACCCCGTCGGCATGCAGACCGGCGTCTACGCATCCGGCCATGGCATCCCAGATCGCGTCGAGCCCGGCCGCGACCTCTGCCTCCGACCGCAGGGCCATCTCGTTCTCGCGGGCGATGTCGGCGATCGTGATGCCGCGCTCGTCACACAGCGCGATCAGCGAGGCGGCATCCGTGTAGTCGAGCGGGAAGCCGCCGGCGGCGATCTGCGCGTCTTCGCCGTCGCGGCGGATGAACCCGCCGCCGATCGAGTAGTACGTATCCTCCACGAGAACGCCGCCATCGGCGCCGTGCGCACGGATCGTCATGGCATTCGGATGCCCTGGGAGCCGGGTACGCGGTGCGAACTCGATGTCGTCCTTAGCGAACGGCACGGCGTGCCTGCCTGCGATGAACAGGCGGCCGCCCTTGGGGAACGACGACCATGCGGCGCGGACCTCGTCCGGATCGCATGTCTCAGGCGTCAGGCCGCGAAGCCCTGCGACGACGGCATCAGGTGTGCCGTGCCCGATACCAGTGGCGCCGAGCGATCCGTACAGCGTGCAGGTCACGCGGGCCACGCCGGCCAGGCGTTCGTGAGCGGCGAGTCGCTGCGAGAAGTCGAGAGCTGCCCGCATCGGGCCCACCGTGTGGGAGCTGGATGGCCCCACGCCGATGGAGAACAGATCGAAGGCCGAGACGTACGCAGTCACCCCTCCAGGCTACGCTGGCGCGCGGATCGGAGGCGCGCGGGGCGGAAACGAAACGAGCCCCGTCGCTTTCGCGACGGGGCTCTACTGTCTCAACACAGTGTGCGCCACAAGGGACTCGAACCCCTAACCTTCTGATCCGTAGTCAGATGCTCTATCCATTGAGCTAGTGGCGCATTCTTCGGCTCTGTTTCAGCGAAACGGGCCTCAGCAAGAATACATGACGGAGCGCGCGAACGCGAAACCGGCGATCAGGAGGCCGCCTCGCGCTTACGCTTGGCACGCTGCCGCGATGACAGCGCCTGCAGATCGACGAGGCGGAGCGCCTGCATCCGCGCCTCGCGCATGGTGGCGTAGTCGGGATCCTGCTCGGGGCGCATGCTCTCGACGACCAGCCGCCGGTCGAGGTTGCCGCGCACGTCGGCCCACGCGGCCTGGCGGGCGTCCTCGACGAGCACTCCGAGCTTCTCAGGGTCTTCGGCCATGGCCTTGAGGCGATCGGCGACGCCGGCGTACTGCCTGGCCCTGCGCCGGAGGTTGCGTACATCGCGATCGCGGTAGTCGTGCGTGCCCGCAGGGTCGGAGTAGCGCCCACGAGCGCGCTTGCGCAGCCGGACCATCGCGTCGGCAGCCTGCTCGGACTCGGCCGCCATCGCCAGAAGGGCTTGACGGGCATCATCGACGTACTTGTCGGAGTCGAAGACACCGCCCTTGGCGATCGTTCCGACGAGGATCTGGTTCTTCAGCGTCAAGCGCGCGGCAGCCGTCGCGATCGCGACACCTTCCGCGATGGCATCCGCTGTTCGTCCCACCACGACCTCCTGATCTGATCGTATCGTTCCCCACCGACGCGAGTCTCGGCCAGAATGGAACCAGACAGGTTCTCCCCACCTGCAATGACGCGAGGCATGGACCCGACCGTGCCAGGAGGAGGATGCATGCGACGGCTCACCCTCGCCGGCAGCACCACAGTGATCACGGGTGCCGCCAGCGGCATGGGCGCGGAGATCGCTCGGCAGCTGTCCGCCGCCGGCGCACACCTCGCGCTGCTCGATCACAACGCTGAGGCGCTCGCATCCATCGCGGCCGAGCTGCCCGGCGCGGTCAGCACGCACGTCGTCGACCTGAGCGACGACGTCGCCGCCTTCGCCGCAGTCGCCGACGTGACTGCCGCACATCCCCGGATCAACGCGCTGATCACCTGCGCCGGGTCCTCGATGCTCGGCAGCCTCGAGCAGCTGACGATGGAGGAGATGCGCTGGCTGATCGATGTGAACCTGTGGGGCACCGTGTCCGTCACGAAGGCCCTGCTGCCCGCGCTCAGGGCCGCGCCGGCTGCGCACATCACCCACATGTCCAGCGTCTACGCGCTGGCCGCTCCCGCCGGGCGCATCCCGTACGCGATGAGCAAATTCGCGGTACGCGGCTTCTCCGAGGCTCTGCGCCACGAACTGGAGGGCAGCTCCGTGACGGTCGGCGCGCTCTACCCGGCGGGCGTGCGCACCGGGATCATCCTGCACGGCCGTTACGCCGCCGCGATCGACCCTGCGGTCGCCGCGCGGGCCGCATCGGCGCAGGCCGCGATGTACCACACCGAACCGATGGATGCCGCGGCGCAGATCATCCGCGCCACCGAACGCCGGAAAGCGCGCACGATGATCGGACGCGAAGCGCGACTCGTCGACCTGATCGTGCGCCTGTCGCCGGTCGGGTACTGGCGTGCGATGCGCAGTACGCTGCGCCAGGCGACCGACACCACCACGCCGGTGGCGTGAGATCAGAGGGTCGACGCCGACCCGGCTCCGAAGCGGCGTTCGGCCGCAGCCGCGCCCGCCGCGAGGTGCTCGGCGAGCAGACGGCGCACGAGGTCCGCATCACGGGCCTCGATGGCTTCGAAGAGCTCCCGATGGGAGACGGCCATCGAGTGCGGATCCTGATGCAGCCCGAAGATCCACTTCAGACGAGTCGCGAAGACGCCGGCGAGTTCGGTGAGCACATCATTGCCTGCGAGCACGGCCATGTACGAGTGGAAATCTCCCGCGGCTGCCTGCGATGCGGCCGGGTCGCCGTCGTGCGCTGCCCGCTCTTCGCGCTCCAGCACCCGGCGCAATCCGTCGAGCCCCGCCTCGTCGTGGCGCTCGGCTGCGTACACGAACAGCATGGTCTCGATCGGCGCGCGGACCTCCGCGAAGTCGCGCACGTCATCCAGCGTGTATTCGCGGACGACCGCCCACGTCCGGGGGCGCGCGACGACGATACCCTCCGTGACGAGGGTGCGGATCGCCTCGCGGACGGGAAGTCGCGACACGCTGAGTTGCGCGGCGATGTCGCGTTCCACCAGCCGTGAGCCCGGACGTCTGCGGCCGAGAACGATGTCATCGCGCAGCTGACGTGCCACCCGGGCGGACTCCAACTCCGCAGATCTCTCCCCCATCCGAGCAATTGTGCCACTCATCTGCGCATTGGCACAGGTTTGGTATACCGGGGGCACTTTCCCGGCCTCGCCGCGATCACACGCGTGTCAACCGACCGGCAGGCAGCGTTCCCACCGCGACAGGGCGCCCCCGCGTATGGGCCCACTGGCTCCACGACCCCGGGTAGACCCGGGCCGAGATGCCGGCGTGCTCCAGCGCGAGCGCGGCATGCATCGCCGCGACCCCCGAACCGCAGTACACGGCCACCTCGGTACCGGCATCCACCCCTGCCGTGGCGAAGAGCCGCTGCAGCGCCTCGGGGCGGTGCAAGCGCCCGTCGGCCGCGACCGTCGCCATGGCCGGGAGGTTCACCGCACCGGGGATGTGCCCGCCGATCGGATCGCTGGTGTTGTGGGCGCCGCTGTACTGTTCCGGGGTGCGGACGTCCAGCAGCACGCCGCGTGCGGCGAAACTGTCGACGTCGTCTATGCCGACGGCGTCGGCGGACGCATCGAGCACGAGGGTCACGCCGCCGGGCGGCGGCCGCACATCGCCGTGCTCGAGCGGAAGCTCCTCGGCCGCCCACGACCTGAGGCCGCCGTCGAGCACCCGCACGTCGACCCCGGTACGACGCAGCAGCCACCACAGCCGTGCGGCCGGGACGCTGCGGTTGTCGTCGTAAGCCACGACGACGTCGCCGTCGTCGAGTCCCCAGCCGCGCGCGGCGCGCTGCAGATCGACGAGGGGCGGCAGTGGATGCCGGCCCTCCTGCGGCTGGCCACGATGAGCGAGCTCGTGCTCGAGGTCCACATACACCGCGCCGGGTAGGTGCGCGCGGACGTAGTCCGGACGCCCCTCCGGCCGGTCGAGCCGCCAACGCACGTCGAGCAGCCGCACCGGCGGTCCGGTGCGTTGCTCGGCGACGCGCTGCAGGTGCAGCAGCTGCGCGACGCTGACCAGGTGGCTCATGCCCTCAGCATCCGCATTCGCAGAAGTGTCGTCATCCCGCGATGACACAGATGTTCACGGGGCGACACGCAGGTTCACGGGGCGACACGCAAGGTAACGCGGCGCCCCGTCTCTGTCAGGGGAGCCGGTTCGCGCGGGCGAGGTTCTCCCTGAGCTCGGCGGCGTTCTGGCGGACCACGTAAGCCGGACGATCCCGCTCCACCCGCCATGACTCGCGGAGCGGCCCGACGTTCACGGTGTCGAATCCGAGCTCGTCGTAGAACGAGGTGACGAATTCGACGGCCTCGTCGAAATCGCTCGCAGTCGCGAGGGCTCGGCGATCCTCCGCGCCGGCCGGTGCACCGTCCGTCGTGATCTCACCCGAGCGGATCTGGTTGAACGCCTTCACGACCTTCGAGGTCGGCAGGTGCTCCTGAAGCAGCTCGGAGGTCGTCGTCTCGCCCTTGTCCAGCGCGTCGATGTGCCCGTCCCGCTCGAAGTAGTAGTTGTTGGTGTCGAGCACGATCTTCCCGGCAAGGGGTTCGACCGGCACCTTCGACAGCGCATGCAACGGCACCGTCACCACGACCACGTCGCCGGCCGCGCCCGCTTCCGCCGATGTCGCCGCGCGTGCACGAGGCCCGAGCTCTGCGACGAGATCGCTCAGCGTCTCCGGCCCGCGCGAGTTCGAGATCACGACGTCGTAGCCGTGCGCCACGGCCGCGCGAGCGACCTGGCTGCCGATGTGTCCTGCACCGATGATTCCGAGAGTTGTCATGCGAGGGACAACGTGCCCGGAGCGCGAGTATTCCGTCAGGCGAGCTTGCGCAGAGCGTCTTCAGCGGCGACCCAGGCGAGCATCGCGCACTTGACCCTGGCGACGTAGCGCGAGACGCTGCCGAGCGCCGCGGCATCGCCGAGCAGCTCCTCGTCCGGCTCGATCTTGCCTCGCGAACGCATCGCCTCGCGGAACGACTCGATGCGCTTCTCGATCTCGGGCACGGTCATGCCCTCGACGAGTTCGGCGAACAGCGACGCCGACGCCTGCGAGATCGCGCAGCCATGGCCCTCCCACGCGATCGCCTCGATGGTGCCGTCGGCGCCCGGGTGCACCTGCAGGGTGATCTCGTCGCCGCAGGTGGGGTTCAGCTGATGCGACTGCGCCGCGACCTCGTCGCGCAGGCCGAACCCGTGCGGGGTGCGGGAGTGGTCGAGGATCAGCTCCTGGTACAGGTTCTGCAGGTCACTGGAGGTCATGAGCGCACTCCGAAGAATTCGATCGTGGCGGCGACGCCGTCGAGGAAGGCATCGACCTCGGCCTCGGTCGAGTACAGGTAGGTGCTCGCCCTGGTGGACGAGGTGACGCCGAGCCGACGGTGCAACGGCTGTGCGCAGTGATGGCCCACCCGCACGGCGATGCCGCGGTCGTCGAGGAACTGCCCGACGTCGTGCGAGTGGATGCCGGGGATGTCGAAGCTCGCGAGCCCGACCCGCGGCAGGTCGATGCCGGCGCCGAGAACCCGGACGCCGTCGATCGCGGTGAGCCCGTCGACGAGCCGCTGCCCGAGTGCCGCCTCGTGCGCGGCGATGCGCGGCATCCCGACCCCGCTCAGGTAGTCGATCGCGGCCGCGAGCGCGACGGCCTGCGACACCCGCTGGGTGCCGGCCTCGAAGCGCTGCGGCGGGGGCAGGTACTCGGCCTGGGTCGTCGTCACCGTGGTGATCATGGACCCGCCGGTGAGGAACGGCGGCATGGCTTCGAGCAGCTCGCGGCGACCGTACAGGGCGCCGATGCCGGTGGGTCCGAGCATCTTGTGTCCGGAGAGCACGGCGAAGTCGACGCCGAGCGCATGCACGTCGAGCGGCAGGTGCGGGGCCGACTGGCAGGCGTCCAGCAGCACGAGCGCACCGACCTCGCGGGCTGCGGCGACCAGCTGCTCGATCGGGTTGATGACACCGAGCACGTTCGAGACGTGGGTGACGGCGACGAGCCTGGTCCGATCGCCGATCGGTGCGTCGCCCAAGCGCAGTGCGCCGTCGTCATCGACAGGGATGATGCGCAACGTCGCACCGGTGCGGGCGGCGAGCTCCTGCCACGGGATGAGGTTGGCGTGATGCTCCATCTCGGTGGTGACGATCTCGTCGCCGGGGCCGAGGCGGAAGCGATCGGCGACGGCACCGCCACGCCCGGCGGTGGCGTTCGAGAACGCGTAGGCGACGAGGTTGATCGCCTCGGTGGCGTTGGAGGTCCAGACGATCTCGTCGTCTCCGGCGCCGACGAAGCCGGCGAGCGTGCCGCGGGCGTCCTCGAACACCTCGGTCGCCTCAGCGGCGAGGGTGTGCGCGCCGCGGTGGACAGCGGAGTTCAGCGTCGAGGCGAACTCGCGTTCGGCATCCAGCACCGCGAACGGGCGCTGCGACGTGGCCCCGGAGTCGAGATAGACGAGCGGATGCCCGTTCACCTGCGTGTGCAGGATCGGGAAGTCCTCCCGGAGCCGGACGATGTCGGTCTCAGCGAGAGGAGCGTCTGCGGTCGTGGGCGAGCTCATCCTTCAAGGATCTCACCTGCCGGAGCACCCGGGGCGGCTGGCTCGGGTGAACGGCTCACGCGGGATGCGTTTCGCCGGTTCCGACCGCGCCATAACCGGCGAGATGCATCCAGCATCCGTGCCGCGGAACTCAGGCCGGAGAGTCGTCCGGGTCGAGCGTCTTGAGCATGTCCTTCTCGACCTCGTTGTCGGCGTCGAGTTGCTCCTCGGTCGTGTCGTCCCCGCCCAGCGGCGCGTCGTCGCCGCCTCCTGGCGTGTCACCGCTCCCGGCTCCGGCGACGCTCGCTGCGGTGTCTTCGGGGCGGCTTTCCTCTGCGGGATCCGGTCGATGCTCGTCCATACCCGCACGCTACGCCCGAAACCTCCGGAGCGCCATGCTCACGCGCGGCTCGCACTGGATGCTGTATGCCTTCGGCCGGTATGCGGCACGCAGAACCGGCGAAAGGTATACAGCACCCCGCCAGGCGCGCGGCGCGGGCGTCAGGCGGCGGTGCGCTCGTTCTTGATCAGGATGCCGGCGGCGATGAAGACCAGCGCGGCGACGAACTGCGCACCGACCCACACCCATCCGGTGAAACCGAACGGGTAGACGGGGTTCCAGATCACCGCGATCGCGACGAAGACGACCGTCCACCACCACTGCCGCGCCTGCCAGGCGAACCACGCCACGACGAGCGCGAGGATCGCGACGAGGAACAGGATGATCGTCGCGACGAGGCCCTCGGTGAACAGCGGGGAGAGGAACAGCGCGATCGCGGCGAGAATCCCAGGAGCAAGCGCGTTGCGCTGCGTCTGCGGGGTGGGAGAAGCCATGCGTCCATCTTCCCGCACTTCCAGTTTACCGGTCGGGTGGGGGCTTGCGGCAAGGGCCCCTGCGGGGCGCATACTTGTCGATCGTGCGCAGCGAGACGCGTCCTGCGCACCCGGATCGGAGCCCTCGTGAATCACTCTGCCCCTCTGAACAACCAAGCCCTGAACAGCCGCGCTCTCAGCGCCTTCAACCTCTCTGACACCCTCGCCTTCAAAGCCCGCCCCGACCTGATCACCCGCGACGACGAGCAGTTCGCCGCCATCGCCGACACGCTGCGCAGCAGCACCGCCGACGCATCGGCGCGCCTCGAGCGCACGCTCGCCTCGCCGAGCGGCGTCGGCGGCGCGGCCGTCGAGCGCGACCTCGAGATCCACCGGCTGAACGCCCGCCTCACGATGCTGCGGCGCTACGGGATCGACATGTGCCTCGGTCGCATGGTGACCGAGGCCGGCGAACACATCTACATCGGACGCCTCGGCCTTACCGGCGAAGACGGCCGTCAGCTGCTCGTCGACTGGCGCGCACCCGCCGCGGAGCCGTTCTTCGGCGCGACGCTCGCCGAGCCGATGGGCCTGGTGAGCCGCCGCCGCTACCGCTGGTCGAGCGGGCGGGTCAGCGACTACTGGGACGAGGCGTTCACGGCCGAGGCCCTCGCCGCCGGCGGCGCACTCGACGACCAGTCGTCGTTCATCGCGAGCCTCGGCACCTCGCGCTCCTCGCGCATGCGCGACGTGCTGGCGACCATCCAGGCCGATCAGGATGCCATCATCCGTGCAGGTTCGGAGGGCACGCTCGTCGTCGACGGAGGGCCCGGCACGGGAAAGACCGTGGTCGCCCTCCACCGCGCCGCGTATCTCCTGTACTCCGACTCGCGGATCTCGCGCGGCAGCGGCGGCGGCGTGCTCGTCGTGGGCCCGCACCCGCCCTATCTCGCCTACGTCGACGACGTGCTGCCGAGCCTCGGCGAGGACCGCGTGCAGACCTGCACCCTGCGCGACCTCGTGCCGGAGGGTCGCGATGCGCCGGCTGAGACGGATCCCGCGGTCGCACGACTCAAGACCTCAGCGCGGCTGATCGACGCGGTCGGAACGGCGGTGCGCCTCTATGAGCAGCCGCCCGAGCGCGGCACCGTCGTCGAGACGCCGTGGACGGATCTGCGCGTGCGGGAGATCGACTGGGAAGAGGCGTTCGAGACCGACACCGGCGCCGCCCACAACGAGGCCCGCGACGAGATCTGGGATGCGCTGCTCGACATCGTGCTCGATCGGTTCGCCGGGCAGATCCCCCGCGCGCAGCTGCACCGCGCTCTCGCCCAGAGCGAAGCTCTCACCCAGACGTTCAACCGCGCCTGGCCGCTGCTCGACCCTGCCGGACTCGTCGCCGCTCTCTGGAGCAACCCCGGTTTCCTCAGGCGGTGCGCTCCGTGGCTGACAGCCGAGGAGGTGAGGATGCTGCAGCGCGAGGATGCCGCGGTGTGGACAGCATCCGATCTGCCGCTCCTGGACGCCGCCCGTCGCGCCGTCGGCGACCCGAACACCGGACGGATCCGCCGCGAACGCGAGCATGCGCGTGCCGCCGAACGGGAGTACCGAGCGAGCGTCGCGGACTACCTGATGGAGTCGTCCGACGACGACCTCGGACTCATGTCGATGCTCCGCGGGGATGACGTGCTGAACAGCCTGGACGACCAGGACGCCCTGCCCGCCTTCGCCCGCGACTCACTCGCCGGTCCGTTCGCGCACATCATCGTCGACGAGGCGCAGGAGCTCACCGACGCGGAGTGGCGGATGCTGCTGAGCCGCTGCCCGTCCCGCAGCTTCACCGTGGTCGGCGACCGCGCACAGGCCAGGCACGGCTTCACGCAGACGTGGGAGGAGCGCCTCGTCGATGCCGGGCTTCGAGACGTCCGGCTGGCCTCCCTCACGGTCAACTACCGCACGCCGGAGGAGGTCATGGCCGAAGCCGCCCCGGCGATCCGCGCCGCGCTGCCCGACGCCAATGTGCCGGCGTCGGTGCGCTCGAGCGGCATCCCGGTACGGTACGCCCCCACCGCCGAACGCGACACGATCGTCGACGAATGGCTCGCCGCGAACGACGAGGGCACGGCGTGCGTCATCGGCGATGCGACCTACGCGGCGAACGAGCGGGTCCGCTCGCTGACGCCGGAAACGGCGAAGGGTCTCGAATTCGACCTGGTGGTACTGGTGCATCCGGATTCGTTCGGGGCCGGCATCGAGGGAGCCGTCGACCGCTACGTCGCGATGACGCGGTCGACGCGCGAACTGGTCGTCCTCACCTGAGCAATCACGTCCGCAGGGCGGCGCCCGTCACTCGGGGGGCGGAAAGTGCGGGATCTGCCTGGGCCGATCGGCACGCGAGGGCGCACCGGCGGCGTCGGCTGCGTCCAGATCGGCCAGCAGCTCGTCAAGAGAGCGGTAGCGGGACCTGGTCGGGCACGGGCTGCGCAGCCAGAGCACATCGTAGGTTCCGGTCTCGTTCTTGTCGACGTAGGCGACGAGGCGGGAGGCATCCGTCTCGGTGAGCGCGCCGTCGCAGATCCGCCAGGCGGTGCGGGCGATCGGGATGACCTCCCAGACCGATGCCGGTCGCGGAGGCTCCGGGGCTGTCATGGTCATAGCGCCTTCCCCCCGGTCACCGCGAGAACAGTCCCCGAGGTGTACGACGACTCGCCGGACGCC
The DNA here is from genome assembly GCF_015277895.1 of Microbacterium abyssi. Taxonomy (NCBI): domain Bacteria; kingdom Bacillati; phylum Actinomycetota; class Actinomycetes; order Micrococcales; family Microbacteriaceae; genus Microbacterium; species Microbacterium abyssi. Next base: position 2,719,249 of record NZ_CP063815.1, read on the forward strand.
AGATACACATAGGCGCCGGCGAGCTCGGCGGGCTGACCCGCGCGACCCAGTGGAGTGTCCTTGCCGAACTTGCGGACCTTCTCCTCGTCCCATCCCGTCCCGGGAATCAGCGGCGTCCAGATCGGGCCAGGCGCGACGGCGTTCACGCGGATGCCGCGCGGGCCGCCTTCCTCGGCGAGCGCTTTCACGAAGCCGACCTGCGCGGCCTTCGTCATGGCGTAGTCGATCAGGCCCGGCGAGGGGTTGAAGGACTGGATGGATGCGGTGACGATGATGCTCGCACCGGCCTCGAGCATCGGGAACGCGGCGCGCGCCGAGAACAGCAGCCCCTCGAGGTTCGTCTGGAACACCCGTCGCATCTCGTCGGTGCGCAGATTCGCGAATCCATCGATGTCGTGCTGGTAGCCGGCGTTGAGGACGAGGATGTCGAGGCCGCCGAGTCCGTCGCGCGTCTTCTGCACGGCTTCGGTCGCGAAGTCCTCGTTGCGCAGGTCGCCGGCGAGGCTGAGCCCCGTTCGCCCGGCATCCCGCACCAGGTCGAGAGTCGTGTCGGCGTCCGCCTGCTCCTCGGCCATGTGGGCGATCGCGACGTCCGCGCCTTCGCGTGCGAAGGCGATCGATACAGCGCGGCCGATGCCGGAATCGCCGCCGGTGATCAGCGCCCTGCGACCCTCGAGACGGCCATGGCCGACGTAGCTCGACTCTCCGTGGTCGGGCTCAGGATGCATGTCTTCCGTCTGACCCGGCTGGCTCTGCGTCTGTCCGGGGAACTGGTCGTCATGATGTGCGTGCCGCGGATCGGCGCTGCTGTCGTTCATGCTGATCGCTCCTTTGAGGGAAAGGGGTCGAGGGTGTGAGAACACCTTGCTCTCGACGCGCCCCGCGCCCAAGGGGGTTGACACTTCGCGCGTTTGCGCGCATCACGCATGCGCGATGCCCCGGGCCTAGTGTCGTGCGGGAATCCTGTCAACGGGGGCGGACTCCTGGCGGCGGTGTCGCAGACTGGGCGCACGCCGACCGAAGGGACACTCGATGAGCGATGTGACGATCCTGGCTCCGTCGCCGACATTGACGGTGACCGTCGAGGACCATCCGCAGGGGTCCGAGATCCACGTGCACGCCGGCGGGCAGGGGGTGTGGCAGGCGCGGATGCTGCGGCGGCTCCAGGTACCCGTGACCATGTGCTGCGTGCTGACCGGAGAGGTGGGCAGAGCTCTTCAGCACCTGCTCGAGGACGAGGACATCACGGTGCATGCACTGACGCGGGACGGGCGCGGTTCCGCCTACATCCATGACCGCCGCGGCGGTGAACGCATCGTGATCGACGAGGAGAGGGGCGACCCGATCGGCCGTCACGATGTCGACGATCTCTACAGTGCGATGCTGAGCAGCAGCGAGCACTCGCAGGTCGTCGTCCTGAGCGGTCCCGCCGGCGAGGAGACCATTCCGGCTGACTTCTACCGGCGCCTGGCGATCGACCTGCGCGCGGCAGGCAAGACGGTGGTCGCGGACCTCGCGGGCGAGCGGCTGCGGGCCGTCGTCGAGGGCGGCGTGGATCTTCTGAAGGTCAGCCACGAGGAGCTGAAGGCGGACGGACTCCTGACCGAGACGACCGACGACGAGATCCTCACGGCGATGCAGCGCCTGCGTGCGGACGGCGCGGGCGCGGTGATCGTGACGCGAGCGGCGGATCCGCTACTGCTCGCGGATGGAGAAGGTGTGCTCGAGATCGCCCCTCCGCCATTCGAGGAGAACGAGACCCGTGGTGCGGGAGATTCGCTGACGGCCGGCGTGATCGCCGGTCTCGTGCGGGAGGAGCGGCTGCGCGACGCCATCACGCTGGGTGCGGCGGCCGGCGCCCTGAACGTCACCCGTCACGGTCTCGGAACCGGGGATGCCGACCTGATCGGCAGCCTCCGTGAGAAGGTCGTCGTCCGGGAAGTGCCTCGAACGGATGCCGAGAGCCGAGAACCCGAAGGACGCATCAGCCCCGACGGGCTCGCTGCCATCGCCGGTCCGGAGGAGGACTCATGACCCGCGTGCTGATCACGAACGACGACGGCATCGAGGCACCGGGCCTCTGCGTCCTCGCACAGGCAGCCGTGAGCGCCGGCTTCGACGTCACCGTCGCCGCGCCCGCCGCGCAGTCCAGCGGGTCGAGCGCCTCGATAATGGCCACGGAGTCCGACGGACGCATCGCGGTCGAGCGGCGCACCCTTCCCGAGCTGCCCGAGGTCGAGGCGTTCGCCGTGCAGGGCGGGCCGGGTCTCATCGCCCTGATCGCCGCACGAGGGGCGTTCGGCGATCCCGCCGAGGTCGTGCTGTCCGGCGTCAACCACGGCGCCAACGTCGGCCGCGCGATCCTGCACTCCGGCACTGTCGGCGCCGCACTCACCGGTGCGCTGAACGGTGCGTGGGCGATGGCGGTGTCGCTCGACGTGGGTATGAACCCGGAACGGTTCCACTGGCGCACAGGGGCGGATGCCGCGATCGCCCTGGTGCCCGAGCTCATGGCTCGCGACACGGGCACCGTGATGAACGTGAACGTCCCGAACAGCGAGCACCCCAGGGGCGTCCGCGAGTCGACGCTCGCGCCCTTCGGCATCGTCCAGATGGCCGTTGCCGAGAGCGACGACAGCTACGTGCGGCTCGCCGTCGAGGAGCTGCCGAACGTTCCCACTCCGGACAGCGACGCCGCCCATCTGGCGGACGGGTGGATCACCGTCACCGGGATCGAGTCCGTCACCGAGCGAAGGCTCGACCTCGCGCTGGACTGACCGTCAGCCGTGAACGTCCGGCGAGCCGGGCTCGTCGGCGGCTTCGGCCGGCTCCGGGACGAGATACAGGCCGGTGGGCGCGTTCGCAGTGAAAGCGAGGGCGTCGACCCAAGCCCGGTTGATCGACGGCTGGCGGCCGCCGTAGTACTTGTAGACGATCGAGCTTCCGGGGTGCACCCACACGGTCGTGCGGCCGCCTCCGACGCTGGCATCCTCCCGCCAGCTGAACGCGAACGGCTCTCCGCGGCGCAGCTTCGCGCTGATGACGAGCTGCAGGTGCGTCAGAGCGCGGTCTTCGATCTCGACCTTGACGCCGCCTTCGTAGATGAACTTGCCCATGATCTGTAGCGTAGTGCCATGGGCCTGATGTTCTATGGCGGCACGAACGACGCGATCTGGATCGAGGATCGCGCCCTCGCGCACCTCAAAGTGGTCATCGCGACGAAACTGCGCCGCAACGAGAGCTTCACGCTCTCATGGCGCCATCCTGACGGTTCCGGCCGTTCTACGATCTGGCTGCATCCGGCGATTCCGCTGCGCTTCGTGTTCGACGAACCGGAGCCGCCGCCCCTGTCGTCGGAGTGGGTCACGGCGATGGCGAACTCGGCGAATTCCAGCGGCGGAATCTCGCTGGTGCCGGAGCAGGTGGACCCCGGCGGCTCTGCACAGCCCTGAGCGCGGGTCAACCCCCTCGTGACGAGATCGCCGCCGTCCTAGCGTGAAGGCACCGAGCGAGGAGGACAGCGCATATGAATTCTCACGATGAACGACAGCCGCATCAGCCGACGACCACCCACGCCGAGTGGGGCGCGGGCAATCCGCATCTGACGATCACGCGCGACGACGACCGGTTCGTGTTCAACCTCACCGCGGATGCCGTGCGCATCGGCGCCGCAGAGGGCAATGAGCTGCAACTGCCGGAGACCGACCCGGTACACGCCGAGATCATGCACGATGATCAGGACGAGTACGTGCTGACACTGCACGGGGCGGGCGAGATGAACGCCGTCCCCAGCGCCGCCGAGACAGGAGCGAGCGGCCGTTCGGAGATCCTTCGCACCGGGGCCCGGTTCACGGCGGGTCCGTGGACGCTGGTCTTCGGCCGGGAGGAGTTCGCCGACCATGGCCGCCCGTACGGGGGCCGCACGGGCGGCGAATTGTCCGACCAGCCCCCGCAGCCCCAGCGCCCCGACTATTCGGAGGGCGCGCATCGCGACTCCGATGACGCGCGCGCACCGGAGGGCGCAGGCGACGAGGTCAGGGACGGCTGAGGATCACCGGCGGACTCTGCCGGGCACGCGATCGACTGTCAAGGCCCCTTACGACGACCGGGCCTGCACCTATCGTCATCGCATCCGCACTCGAGGAAGGGACCAGGACCATGACCATCACCCGTGACATCATGACGCCGGCACCGCGGTGCATCGGCGAGAACGACTCGCTGAGCATCGCGGCATCCGTCATGTCCGAGTTGGACGTGGGCGCGCTCCCGATCTGCGGGGAGGATCGACGGCTCAAGGGGATGCTCACCGACCGCGACATCGTCGTGAAGGCCGTCGCCTATGGCCTCGATCCCGAGAGCACGCCGTCACGCACCCTCGCGGCCGGAAAGCCCATCACCGTCGATGCGGGCGACGACATCGGCATCGCCGTCGATCGGATGCGCGAGCACCAGATCCGGCGGCTGCCGGTGATCGAGGACCATCAGCTGGTGGGGATCATCAGCCAGGCGGACATCGCACTCGCGCTCAGTGCCGAGACCACGGGCGCGACTGTGGAGGAGATCTCTCGACAGGGAGTCTCATGAGCCTGTCGGAGGCGCGGACGACGGACGATGTGGCGGCGGTCGGCGCGATCGCACGACGGAGTGGTCTGCGCATCGCAGTCGTCGAATCGCTCACCTCGGGCGGCCTGGCCCACGCTGTCGGGGCAGGCCCCGACGCGTCCGAATGGTTCGTGGGCGGGATCGTCGCTTACATGACAGAGGTCAAAGAGGTGCTCCTCGGCGTCGCCGCAGGCACCGACCCGACCTCGCCCGAGTGCGCCGCGCAGCTGGCAGCCGGCGGGCGCGAGCTGTTCGCCGCCGATGTCTGCGTCGCCACGACCGGTGTGGGTGGTCCGGACTCCGAGGGCGGGCACCCACCGGGGACGGTGTACCTGGGCTGGGCGACCGAGGGCGCGCAGGGACACAGGCTCATCGAGCTGAGCGGATCTCCCGAGGACGTGATGGCCGCGACGGTCGCGTCGGCGATCGATCTGATCCTCACCACCGTGCAGACCGCAGTGCGGACGGCCGACCTGGGATGAAGGAAGAAAGACGGACAACGAGAAGAAGGAGCAGATCATGCCTCGTGGCGCGAACTCACGACTGAAGGACCCGGAACTCTACGAGGAGCTGCGCGATGACGGCGCTTCCAAGGAGAAGGCAGCACGCATCTCGAACGCCACCGGCGGAACGAAGAAGGGGCGCTCAGAGGTCGGTCGTCGCGGCGGGAAGTCGGGCGACTACGAGGACTGGACCGTCGACGAACTGCGTGGGCGCGCCAAGGAGCTCGGCCTCAGCGGGTACTCCGGGAAGCGCAAGGCCGATCTGATCAAGCAGCTCCGCGAGCACTGAGCAGCGGCCCGCCGCGAACCCTCAGCGCCGCGGGAGCACCGTGAGCACGCGGGCGACGTGCTCGCGGAACTCGTTCATGTAAGCGCGAAGGAACTCCTCCGTCTCGTGCTTCGTGATGGTGCCGTCCTCCTGGAACACCTCTTCCGTGAAGTGGATGTACGCCTCTGGTGCCGTCATCTGACGCGCGTTGCAGAACACCAGGACGGCTCGAAGGCTCTGCTGCGCGACGGCCGTGCCGATGACGCCGATCGAGGCGCCGATGACCGCGGCCGGCAGGTGGTCGAACGAGTTCTGACCCCAGGGACGCGACGCCCAGTCGATCGCGTTCTTCAGCGCACCGGGGATCGACCGGTTGTATTCCGGCGTGACGAACAGCACGGCGTCGCTGGACTCGATCGCGGTCTTGAGCTCGCGGGCTTCGGCCGGATAGTCGGCGTCGTGGTCCGGGCTGTACAGCGGCAGGTTGCCGATGGGGATCTCGGTGAACTCGAGGTCATCGGGTGCGACGCGGATGAGCGCTTTCGACAGCACGCGATTGATCGAGGTGGACGAAAGGCTCCCGACGAAGTATCCGACCTTGTACGACATGGCTTCTCCTCACACTTGGGTGGCGAAGAGACCAGTGTGCTCCGCGAACAGCGCAGACGTAACCCCCTTGCGGCCGGGCCGGTCGCGTCCGGGTGGTCTTTGTCAGATGGATTGTCAAGGGTGCTCCCCTGCGCTTCTTCCTGCGCGAGGATCGGCGCCAGCGACGGAAGGGGAGACGAGATGCCGGAGAGCAGTGAGGCGAAAGGTGCCATGCGCATCGCGTTCTGGTCCTGGATGGTGATCATCGTGGGCGGGCTCGCGCTCATGATCGTTCTGCCCCTGGCGGGGAGGTGACCGCCATGCGTCGATTCCTCCGCAGCGGCAGCCTCAGTTTCGCCTTCCTGATCATCTTCGTGCTCGCCCTCGTCGGTCAGTCCCTCGCCGGCCACGCGTACAACAACGAAGAGCTCGCACAGCACGGCCAGCCGCCCGTCGGCTACCTCGACTTCGTGACGTCCTCGGACTTCCTCGTCGACGTCGCCGAGAACTGGCAGTCCGAGTTCCTGCAGTTCTTCCTCTTCATCCTGGCGACGATCTGGCTGATCCAGCGAGGATCGCCCGAGTCGAAGAAGGCGGGCGACGAAGGTGTCGGCACCGATGAGGAGCAGCATGTGCGCTCGCACGCCAGGTCCGATTCGCCGCTCTGGGCCAAAGCCGACGGCATCCGGCTCTGGATCTACTCCAACTCCCTTCTGCTCGTGATGGGTGCCGTATTCCTGTTCTCCTGGCTGGCGCAGTCCCTTGCGGGTCAGGTGGTGGCGAACGAGCAGAACGCCCAGCACGGACTGCCTGCGCTGTCGTGGGGCGACTACGTGCTGTCCCCCGAGTTCTGGAACCGCACGCTGCAGAACTGGCAGTCGGAGTTCCTCGCGGTCGGCGCGATGGTCGCCTTCTCGATCTACCTCCGCCAGCGCGGATCCAGCGAGTCGAAGCCGGTCGGGATGCCGCACCACATGAGCAGCGTGGAATCGGAGTAGGTGTCAGGCCTGGTCGCTCGCGTCGGCGTCATCCGCCCATCGCAGTGCGGCCACCGGCTCGCGAACCGGTCGGTCGTCTCTGGGCGCATCGTCGGCGACGGTTTCTTCTTCCTCGATCAGGACGCGCGCGTCGGTGAGTACGGCCGCACGCGCCAGCGCTTCGGCCACGGAGACCGTCGCGAGGACGGTGGTGCCGAGCCGTTCGGACTCATCCGCGGCGAGCCACGGCGGCCCGTCGAGTGCGAGGAGCGTGCGCTCGTCGTCGAGCATCCGCGCATCGAGCAGCAGTGTCTCCACGCGTGCCTGCTGAAGTGCGGCCACGACATCCGCGATGCCCTCCGCGCCTCCGCTGCCGCTGTCCACCGCCGCGCGATCGCGGACCTCGCCGATGGCGGCGCTCATGCGCTCACGGATCGCGTCGGCGAGCGCCGCGTCGAGTTCGGCGGAGTCCGCGCCGTCGGCGCGCGTGTGCGCGTCCACTTCGACCACGAGAGCCCGTTCTGTGTCGGTCAGCGCCTCGCCGAGAAGCTGACGTGCCCGTACATCGCCGGCGATCGCCACGAAGGCAGGATGCTGTTCCCTGATGAGAGCGCTGACCGCTGAGGCGACATCGTCCTGGTTGTGCTTCCAGACGTTCTCGGCGTACCGGTGATATTTGGCGTGCGCCATTCCCCCTGCCTGAACCTTGGTGATGTCGACTGTGTCGCCCTCGATCTCGGTATGGTCGTCGCTGCGCCCATGGCCGGATGTCTCCAGCCGGATGTCGGCACCATCGCGGCTGGTCTCCACCACGAGGTAGCGGGTGGTGGCGCTCAGGTGGCGCAGCAGCGGCAGGATCGACGGCACGGGTCCGTGGGCCATCCGTTCCGGACCGATCCGGGCCCCGATGAAGCCTTCGTCCAGTTCGACGACGCCCGTCCTTGCGAGCACGACGCGCGCGGATGGGCTCGGGAGTCCGTTCCGGCTCTCGAGCGCAGACTCGATGGCCTCGGCATCCTCGGGCGGCGCACCCGCCTGGGCGAGTCGCTCGCGCACGGAACGGCGAAGCGCCTCCTCCTCCACCTGCGGAAGCACACCCGGACCGTCCGCATAGGCGCAGGTCCAGGGGCCTGAACGGCCGAGAAGATCGACAAGACGTTGGTCACTCATGTCCGCTCCCCTCGTCTGCGTCGGCTCGGGCGTCAGCGGCCCGCTCATCCGACTCCGTGGCGTGCTCACCCGGCTCCTCGTTGCGGAAGGCGCGCTCCGTCGACGCGTCGTCGGTGTCGTCGGGCAGCGGTTCGGTCTCGCGGAAAGGCTCGGCGTGCGGGCTCCCGTGTCCCTGCACCATCCCTCGCGTCTCCTGCTCCATCTGGTCGTCCAGCTGCGGGCCGTGCTTGCTGTTTCCTCGCTGAGATTCAGACATGTCGGTCTCCTCCTCTTCGCTCGTCACTCGTCCTGCGCTGCGGCTTCGCCGTCGTCGGTCTCGGGCTCCTCGTCCTGCGCCGGTTCGGCGTCGAAGTCGGTGCTCTCCTTTGCCGGCAACGTCTCCTCAGGAATGAAGGGCCGTTCCTCATCGGGAATCGCACGTGGTTCGGACATGATGCCTCCTCTGCTCGTCGCGAACCCTCAGTCTCATCGCCACGGCTGATTCACGGTCGGGGGTTGACATCGCCGCGACGATCATCGACATCCCCGATTCTCGAGATTCCTATGACATGACGAACAGGGAGGTCTACCGTTTCAGTCATGGGCATACTCTTCTACGACAGTTCAGGGAGCCCGATCCATATCGAGGACCGGACCCTCGCCCACCTGAAAGTCGTGATCGCGACCCGGTTGCGCAGGCATGAGAGCTTCACCCTGTCGTGGCAGCATCCGGAAGGCGAGCCCGGCGGTCGCTCGACGATCTGGCTGCATCCGTCGATTCCGCTCCGGTTCGTGTTCGACGAACCCGAGCCTCCGCCCCTCAATGCGAAGTGGATCGAGGCGCTGATGAACTCGGTGAGCTCCACCGGCGGTATCTACCTCGTCGACGAGGTCGAACCACCCGCATAGCGTCAGAGTTCGACGCGCAGCGTCTCCGGCTCGTTCTCGGCGATCTCGGGATGCCGCATCAGATTCACGATGGCGGCGATCAGGCCGCCCCACACCGTGACCATGGCGATGATCATGAAGGCGATCGCTGCAGCGGTCATGCTCCTGCTCCCTTCGACGAGGATGCCGATGGCACACGGATCGCGCCGGTCTCGGCATCCGGCTCGTAACTCTCCTCGACCAGGAAGTCGTCGTACTCCGGGTCGTCCTTCGCATGCGAGCGGCCGCTCCACGGGATGAGCGAGAGCACGACCGCGAGGATCACGAGGGCGATCACCATGCCCCAGCCGAAGATCGACAGGAACCAGTCGGGGTAGCCCTCGTAGGGCGTGTTGATCTTCGTGATCAGCTCACTGATGAAGAGGTAGCCGAGCACGATCGGGGCGAGCAGCCCCACCAGCAGCTTCCAGATCAGGCCGACGCGGAAGCTCGAGCGGCGGTTGAGGTGCTCCTGCAGGACGGGCAGCTTGTGCAGAACCCACGAGACCGCGATCACGGCGACCAGCGCGACCGCCATGATGCCGAAGGCGTTGACGAAGGCATCCGTGGTGTCGAGCACGGCGAGCGCGGTCGTCGTCGAGAAGAACGCCATCGAGATGACGGCCAGCGGAATCGTCACGATGAGGGTCGCGCGCACGCGTCCCCAGCCGAGCTTGTCCTGGATGGCGGCGACGATCACCTCGAGGATGGAGATCATCGAGGTGAGGCCGGCGAAGGTCAGCGCACCGAAGAAGAGGACGCCGATGATCGGGCCGCCCGCTGCCTGCGAGACGATCGTGGGGAACGCCACGAATGCGAGACCGATGCCGGCGGATGCCACGTCGGAGACCTGCGCGGACTGGGCCTGCGCCATGAAGCCGAGCGCCGCGAACACGCCGATGCCGGCGAGGATCTCGAAGCCCGAGTTCGCGAATCCGACGACGAGACCGGATCCGGTGAGGTCGGTCTTGCGCTTGAGGTACGACGAGTAGGTGACCATGATGCCGAAGGCCACCGACAGCGAGAAGAAGATGTGCCCGTACGCCGCGGCCCAGACCCCTGGGTCGGCGAGCGCCGCCCAGTTCGGGGTGAAGAAGGCGTTCAGTCCGTCCATGGCGCCGGGGAGGAACAGCGACTGGACGACCAGGACGACGAACATCAGGGTCAGCAGGGGCAGCAGCACCATGTTGGCGGCGCCGATGCCGCGCTTGACGCCGAGCCCCATGATCACGATCGTCACGCCCCAGACGACGAGCAGCGGGATGCCGACCTGCGGGACGAACTCCAACGAGATGCCTCCGGCGACGTCGCCCATCTGCAGGAACTCGCCGAAGAAGAAGTCGTTCTCGTTCCCGGCACCCCAGGAGAGCTGGGCCGAGAACCAGGTGTACATCGCCGCCCACGCGATGATGACGGCGTAGTACACGGAGATGACGACGCAGATGAGCACCTGCCACCAGCCAAGAGGTTCGGCGGCGCGGTGCATGCGGCGAAAGGCGAGAGGCGCGGACCCGCGGAAGCGGTGGCCGATCGCGTAGTCGAAGAACAGCAGCGGGATGCCGGCGGTCAGCAGCGCGCACAGGTACGGGATGAGGAAGGCGCCACCACCGCCCTCGTAGGCGACGTACGGGAATCGCCAGATGTTGCCGAGGCCGACGGCGGAGCCGATGGCCGAGAGGATGAAGACGTTGCGCGATCCGAATGCCTCGCGCTTGTGAGGCTGCGTCACTGCGGTGCTCATGACAGCTGACCCTACCCCAGCGGCCGTGTCGCGGTCAGTCCTCGTGGTTCTTCGACTTGCCGTCGATCCCGTCGAGGAGCTCCTTCAGCGACTTCTCTATCGTGTCGTGCTTGTACTGGCCCGCACGGCTCTCCCCCGAGATCACGGCGCACCGGTGGAGCGTGCGGAAGTCACCGTACGGAAAGTGATAGCGCCCCTTCGTGTCCTCGCCCATCTCGGTGTCCTCGCCGAGGTGCCATTTCGCGAATTCGGCGAGACCGTGCTCGGAGATGAAGTCGTTCTCCTGGTCGGTCGTCGGGGCGTGCTCGCTCCAGTCATCGCGCTCGTCGTCGGTGAACTCGCCACGGCGCAGCAGGCCGCGCGCGTGCGTCAGTGCGGAATCGTTCAGCTGCATTGTCATGCCTGCACGAAACCCGAGCGAGAGTCGCTCGTGGAGGCCGTTGACAGCTGTGCACGTCGGGAGTAGCGCGCTAACTCCGCGCGGTGAAGATCCAGTCCGCGACAGCGGGGATGTCGACGCCGTGTTCGCGCGTGTGGCGACGCGCGGCCTCGCGTGCCGCCACGAACTGGGCGCGAGCATCGGCGGCGCGCTCCGAAAGACCGGGCACGCGGTCGATCGCGTCGATCGCGAGGCGGTAGCGGTCGATGTCGTTGAGCATCAGCATGTCGAACGGCGTCGTGGTGGTGCCGCGTTCGCGATAGCCGTGCACGTGCAGGTTCTCGTGTCCGTTCCGTTTGTATGCGAGCCGGTGGATCAGTGCCGGATAGCCGTGATAGGCGAAGATGACCGGGCGATCGGTCGTGAACAGCGCGTCGAAGGCGGCGTCCTCGAGGCCCGTCGGGTGCTGCTCAGGCGACTGCAGCGTCGTGAGATCGACGACGTTGACGACGCGAACCCGCAGGTCGGGGATGCCGTCGCGCAGCAGCTCGGCGGCCGCGATGACCTCCTGCGTCGGCACGTCCCCGGCTGCGGCGAGCACGACGTCGGGAGTTTCGTCTGCGCGCACGTTCCCTGCCCACGGCAGTGCTCCGATGCCGCGCTCGACGTGCGTGCGAGCATCGTCGAGGCCCAGCCACTGCGGCGCGGGCTTCTTTCCTGCCACGACCACGTTGATGCGGTCGGTGGCGTCGAGGCACTGCGCCATTGTGACCAGCAGCGTGTTCGCGTCGAACGGCAGATACACCCGCACGATGTCGACGCTCTTGTTCAGCGCGAGATCGATGAACCCGGGATCCTGGTGCGTGAAGCCGTTGTGGTCCTGCTGCCAGACGTGGCTCGACAGCAGATACGTGAATGCGGGGAGGGGTTCGCGCCACGGCACTTCCGCGCAGGCCTCCAGCCATTTCGCGTGCTGGTTGAACATCGAGTCGATGATGTGGATGAAGGCCTCGTACGAGGTGAAGATGCCGTGTCGTCCCGTGAGGGTGTACCCCTCGAGCCATCCCTGGCACAGATGCTCACTGAGCACCTCCATCACCCGGCCGTGCGGGGCGAGATGCTCGTCCACCGGCTCGACGGCGGCGTTCCACTGCTTCTCGGTCGCCTCGAGAACGCGTGGAGCCAGCCGATTGGACTCGACCTCGTCAGGGCTGAAGATGCGAAACGTCTCGGGGTTGCGGCCGATGAGATCGACGAGCCATCCGCCGAGCACCTCGGTCGCGCCGGCGTCGGATCCGCCGGGTGCGTCGACCTCCACGGCGTGGGCATCGGCTCCGGGGACATCCAGTTCTCGACGAATCCCGCTTGCCTGCGGGATCGCGCTCATCCGTCGCGCACCCTGCGGGCCCCAGCCTGCCGTGGCCGCGCGTGGGGCTCCGGCCTCGTCGAACAGCTCGGCCGGTCGATACGAGCGCAGCCAGTCCTCCAGCATCCTGAGGTGGTCCTCATCACCGTGCACGTCGCCGAGGGGCACCTGATGGGAGCGCCACGTCCCCTCGACAGGCGCGCCGTCGACCTCTTCGGGTCCGCTCCATCCCTTCGGGGATCGCAGCACGATCATCGGCCAGGGCACGCGCGAGCCGTCGGCTGCGACTTTGCGCACACGGTCGATGCCGTCGAATGCGCGATCGAGTGCCGCGGCGAAGCGCTCGTGCGCTGCGGCCGAAGGATCGGAGGCATCGATGGTGACGAAGATCGGGTCGTACCCGTATCCCGTCATCAGCGCCGCCAGCTCGCGCTCGGGGATTCGGGCGAGTAGCGTCGGGTTCGCGATCTTCCAGCCGTTCAGGTGCAGGATCGGCAGCACCATGCCGTCGCGCCGTGGATCGAGGAACCTGTTGCCGTGCCAGGCGGTGGCCAGCGGCCCGGTCTCCGCTTCGCCGTCTCCGACCACGCAGACGACGGTGAGGTCGCGATCGTCGAGGACGGCACCGAAGGCGTGCGCCAGGGAATAGCCGAGCTCTCCGCCCTCCTGGATGGATCCGGGTGTCTCCGGTGCGGTGTGGCTCGGCACCCCGCCGGGATACGAGAACTGCCGGAAGAGCTCTCGCATGCCGGTCGCGTTCCGTGGCACGTCCGGATACAACTCGGAGTAGGTGCCGTCGAGCCACGCGTTCGCGTTCATCGCCGGGCCGCCGTGCCCGGGGCCGGCGATGAACAGCACCGGTTCGTCGCGCTCGACGATCACCCGGTTCACGTGTGCGTAGACGAGGTTGAGCCCTGGCACGGTCCCGAAGTGACCGAGCAATCGCGGCTTCACGTCGTCAGCGGCGAGGGGTTGCGAGAGCATCTCATCGCCCTGCAGGTAGATCTGTCCGACACTGAGATAGTTCGCCGCCCGCCACCAGCGGTCGATCCGGTCGAGTGCTTCGTCATCGGCTGCCATGTCCCTCTCGATACGCGTGTTCACCGCGACCTGTCAAGGGCGTCGACGGCGCTTGTGCCGGGCATCCTGTGCGTGCTGGTCCGGCAGACCGCTGTCGCGTAATGTCGCCAGCATGCGCGGAGGATCCGATCGGCCCGGCGATGGCTGACCCGTCTCTGGCCGATGCGGCCGCCGAGTTGTACGTGGTCCCGCCGGGCGAGTTCGTCGCCGAGCGGAACGCGCGCGCCAAGCAGGTGGAGGATCGAGAGCTCGCCGAGCAGATCCGGACGCTGCGGAAGCCGTCGATCGCGGCCTGGGTCGTGAACGTGTTCGCCAGGGAGCGCGCCGACCGGCTCGGACAGGCTCTGCAGCTCGCCGCCGAGCTGCGGGAAGCGCAGGAGGATCTCGATGCGCGCACGCTCTCGAAGCTCGGCCGCGACCGTCGTGCGCTGACGAGTCAGCTCGCGCGCGAGGCGGCGTCGCTCGCATCGTCGGGCGGCGCTCGGATCACGGACTCGACGGTGGAGGCGGTGCAGCAGACGATCACTGCCGCGTTCTTCGACCCGGATGCCGCGACCGCTGTCGCCTCCGGCAGGCTCGTCCGCGAGCTCGAGCCGTCGAGCGAGTTCCCGCTCGACTTCGATGCGACCGTCGGCGGGGGTGCGCCGGAGCGCACTCCCCCACCTTCCCCGCCCGCGGACGAGGTGCGCGAGCGTCGCGAGCGGAAGGAGGCCGAGAAGGCCGTGCACGCGGCCGAGCGCGATCTCGAACGAGCCAAGCGGGAGCAGGCCAAGGCGGACAAGGAGCGCGAAGCCGCGGCATCCCGCGCCGATCGGCTCGAAGCCGAGGTCGAAGAACTCGAGGCCCAGCTCGCGCGTGCGCGGGCGGAGGCGGAGAAGGCGCGCGCGGCCGTCGAGGAGACGACCGGCCGTGCAGCGGAGGCGGCGGAGGGCGTCCGCAGCGCGGAGTCCGCCGTCGAAGAGGCGCGCTCCGCGCTGGAGCGCCGCGGCCGGGCCTGAGTCGGCGCGGCGTCAGGAGCTGCCGACCGTCGATTCCAGCTTCGACATCACCTGGTTGATCGTGAACGACGCCGACTCCTGCCGCGCCGGAAACTCGGCGAGCGTACCGAGCATCTTCGCGACATAGGCCTGCGCGGGAACGAACAGGAACACGTGGTCGAGCACCCAGTCCCAGTACGTGTTCGAAGTGATGTCCGCGCGCTCGAAGGGGTCGGTGCGGAGGTTGAACAGTTTCGGGAAGCGCAGCTCGACGTAGGGCTCCTGCCAGACCCGCAGAGTTCCGATGGCGCGCTGCTCGAGGAACACGAGTTTCCAGTTGTCGAAGCGCAGCGCCGTGAGGTCGCCGTCGTCGGAGACGTAGAAGAAGTGTCTGCGCGGACTGTGCTCGGCGGCACCGGTGATGTAGTCGAGCTGGTTGTGTCCGTCGAGGTGCACCCTGTACTCGGTGCCATGCAGTTCTGTGCCCGTCTTCAGACGCTCGGCGATGTCGGCATCGCCGACTGCGGCCAGCAGTGTCACGAACCAGTCGTTGTGGCTCACGATGCCGTTGAGCGTCGTTCCGGCGGGGATGTGCCCGGGCCAGCGGACCATCGCTGGGACGCGGTATGCGCCCTCCCAGTTGGAGTTCTTCTCGTTGCGGAACGGCGTCATTCCGGCATCCGGCCAGCTGTTCATGTGCGGGCCGTTGTCGGTGGAGTACATGACGATGGTGTCTTCGGCCAGCCCGAGCTCGTCGAGCAGATCCAGCAGGCTTCCCACGACGTCGTCATGATCAAGCATCGTGTCGTGGTACTCCGACTGCCAGCGCCCGGCACGGCCCTTGCTCTCTTCCTTGGTGTGCGTGCGGAAGTGCATGTGGGTCGAGTTGAACCAGACGAAGAAGGGAGTGTCGCTGTCGGCCTGCCGGCGGATGAAGTCCGCCGCCGCGTCGCGGAACTCCTCATCGACCGTCTCCATCCGCTTCTTGGTGAGGGCGCCGGTGTCCTCGATGCGCTGAGTGTCGTCGTCGTTCGCCCAGGAGTGGATGACGCCGCGAGGACGGAACTTCTCGCTGAAACCGGGGAACTCCTCGTCGGTGGGATAGTCGGGATGCTCCGGCTCCTCTTCCGCGTTGAGGTGGTAGAGGTTCCCGAAGAACTCGTCGAAGCCGTGCGCGGTCGGAAGGTGCTCGTCGCGGTCGCCGAGGTGGTTCTTGCCGAACTGTCCCGTGGCGTAGCCGTGATGCTTGAGCGCGTCTGCGATCGTCGGGTCCTCGGGCTGGAGCCCCAGCTTCGCGCCGGGCATCCCGACCTTGGTCAGACCCGTGCGATACGGATTCTGCCCGGTGATGAAGGCGGCGCGGCCCGCGGTGCAGCTCTGCTCGCCGTAGTAGTCGGTGAACTTCGCGCCCTCGGCGGCGATCCGGTCGATGTTCGGTGTCCGGTACCCCATGAGCCCGTCGGAGTACGTGCTCAGATTCGAGATGCCGATGTCGTCGCCCCAGATGATGAGGATGTTGGGCCCTGCAGCCATGAGTGCTCCTTGGTTCGACCGGGGATCGGGGCGGATGCCCTCGGCGGAATCCAAGCAGGGATCAGTGTCGGAGCCCAGCGGTTCTCACTCGGAGCGGGTGAGCCGGAAACCGATGTGCGACATGCCGGTGTCCTCGGCCTGCGGCGACCTGGCCGCGGGCCGGAAGCGCAGGCAGTAGTCGGGCGAGCAGAGGTGCGATCCGCCCTTGAGGACGCGCCGCGGGATGTCGGGGAAGCCCTCCTGGGCGCTGGCGGCCGCGAGGAGGTTGGTCCGCTTGCCGGCATCGACGGGGGTGTCCGACAGCCGCAGGTGCCGCGGGGTGTAGAAGTCGGTCGTCCACTCCCAGACGTTGGCGATCATGTCGTAGAGTCCGTAGCCGTTCGGCGGGTACGAGCCGACCGGGGCCGTGCCGCCGGCGCCCTGATTGTCGTACGGGAAGCGTCCCAGCCACGAGTTGGCCTGAGCGACGCCGCCCGGATAGGCCTCGTCGCCCCAGGCGAACGGTGTTCCCTCCGACCCGCCGCGCGCGGCGTACTCGTGCTCTGCCTCGGTGGGCAGCCGCATCCCCGCCCAGTCGGCGTAGGCGACGGCATCCTCGAAGGCGATGTGCACGACCGGATGCCGCATCCGGTCGTCGATCGATGAGTCGGGCCCGAACGGTCGGCGCCAGAACGCCCCGGCCTGCCAGCGCCACCAGTTGCGCCAGTTGCGCAGATCCGTCGGACCGGGTGTCGGGGTGAACACCATGGAGCCGGGAACGAGATCGGCGGGGTCGGCGCCCGGGAATGCGGCCGGGTCGAGTGGGCGCTCCGCGACCGTCAGGTACCCGGTCGCGTCGACGAACTCGGCATACTGCTCGTTGGTCACCTCATACCGGTCGATGAAGAACGACGAGACCTCCCGTTCGTGGACCGGTCGCTCATCGGGATAGAAGTCTTCGGACCCCATCAGGAAAGTGCCGCCCGGAATGCGGACCATGTCGCGCGTGTTCGTCACAGGACTCAGCGTAGTGTTCCGAGTGGAGGCTCCGAAGGGTGCGGTTCGTCACCGACCTCGGACTGCGCGGCGCGCAGTGCCAGTCGCATTGCCGCGAACACGTCCGCGTAAGCCGGATCCGATGCGACATTGAGCAACTCATCGGGGTCCGCGTCGAGATCGTACAGCTCCCACTCCCCCGGATACGTGAACGTACCGGTCCCCGGCAATCCGAGACCATCGTTGTAGAAGTAGATGAGTTTGTGGTGCGCCGTGCGATAGCCGTAATGCGCCGGCGCGCGATGGAAGACGTCATCGTGCTCCCAGTACCGGTAGTAGAAGCCATCCGGCGTGTCCGAAGCCGCCGTCGTGCCGCGGAGGTCCGGCAGGAAGGTGCGGCCCTGCATCCGCGCTGACGCCTTGACGCCCGCGGCATCCAGAATCGTCCGGGCGAAGTCGACGTTCGTGACGATGCCCTTGTGTCGAATACCAGCGGATATCTGCCGCGGGTAGGACATCACCAACGGCATTCGGATCGATTCCTCGTACATGAAGCGCTTGTCGAACCAGCCGTGATCGCCGAGGAAGAACCCCTGGTCGGAGGCGTACATCACCAGAGTGTCATCGAGTTCGCCGCGCGCGCGAAGCCAGTCGGTGACGCGGCCGACGTTCTCGTCGACGGCCTCGACGCAGCGCAAGTAGTCCTCCATGTAGCGCTGGTACTTCCACAGCGCCTCGTCCTCATAGGACAGTCCGGCGGGCGGCTCGGCTTTCAGGTCTTCGGCATTGAGGTGTTCGGCGATCCGCATCGCGCCGCGGCGTGCCGATGACGTCCGCGTCGAATAGTCGTCTTCCCATGTGCGTGGAACGGCGATCGGCTCACGATAGAGATCCGCGTGCCGTTCGGCAGGCTGCCACGGACGATGCGGCGCCTTGTGCCAGATGAGTACGCACCAGGGCTCATCCCCTTGCAGCGATTCGAGCCATCGCAGAGCGAGATCGGTGATCAGGTCGGTCGCGTATCCCTTCTCGGTCCGCAACCCGCCCGCGGTGAGGAATGTCGGATCGACGTACTCGCCCTGCTCGATCAGCACGTCCCAGTAATCGAACCCCTGAGGGTTGTGCCCGTCGCCGTCACCCATGTGCCATTTGCCGACGATCGCGGTGCGGTACCCCGCGTCCTTCAGCTGCGAAACGAACGACGGCTGCGAAGCATCGATCGGCGTCACCAGGGTCGTCACGCCATTGATGTGACTGTACGTCCCGGTGAGGATCGACGCACGGCTCGGCGAGCACAGCGAGTTCGTCGCGAAGCAGTTCTCCACGAGCGCACCGGCCTCGGCGATCTCATCGATCCGCGGTGTGGTGTTGACCACCGAGCCGTACGCGCCGATCGCGTGAGCGGCGTGATCATCGGTGAGGATCAGCACCACGTTCGGCCGGGTCATGCGAGTGAGGCCTCCCCGCTGGCGCGATACGTCGTCTCGTCGAGGCCCGACTGGGTCGGATCGTAGTCGACCTCCCCTACGTCGTACATCGTCGTCATCCAGTGATAGAAGTTGTCTCCGCGCTCGCGCAGCACGTTGTAGAGCCGCTTCATCATCCGCTGACGCACCGACAGCATCTCCGGGTGGTCGTAGGCGTTAAGAAGCTCGTCGGGATCGGCGTGCAGGTCGTACAGTTCGTTGACGGAATCGGGATTCACGACCAGCTTGTACCGGTCGTCTCGAAGCATCCGCTGCGGGTACGGGAAGTGATGCCCGTGGAACTCACACACGATGTCCTGAGCCCAGTCCGGCTGCTGCTCGCCGCGTGCCATAGGCAGCAGGCTGCGCGAGTCGATCGCGGGCGACGGGTCGATGCCGGCGAGGTCGAGGATGGTCGCCGTCGCATCCAGCAGGCTCACGAACTCCGTGCGCACCTGGCCTGCCTCACCACCCGGCACTCGCAGAATGCCCGGCGTGCGATAGATGTCCTCATACATCGCAGGACCCTTGTCGTGCAGGCGATGCGATCCGGTGAACTCGCCGTGGTCACAGGTGAAGAACACCGCGGTGTCGTCGACGAGGCCGAGCCGCTCGAGCGCGTCCATCACACGACCGATCTGCTCGTCGATGAGTGCCACATAGCCCCAATAGATCGCGATGAGCTTGCGCGTCACCTCGAGCGGCATCGTGTCGAACGTCCAGTGCGCGCTGTAGTTGCGCTGCACCGGCGGCTTGCCCTCGAACGTCTCGGCGATCGATTTCGGAAGCTCGATCTGCTCGGGATCGAACATGTCGAAGTACGCATCGGGAACGATGTACGGCAGATGCGGACCGAAGAAGTTCAACTCGAGGAAGAACGGCTTGCCGTCGCGCTCGCCGTCGGCGGCGTACCGCTCGAGCAGCTCGATCGTGCGTGTGGCCAGGTAGTACTCGAACGTCGCCTCCACCGGCTGGTGAAGCCGGGCAGCCAGAAGGTTGCCCGGCCCACCATTGGGCAGCGTGCCGCGGATGCGATCGCTGATCCGGTACGGCGGAAGGTCGCGCTCGCGCAGGAAGCCGAGGTAATCCTCATTGTCGACGGGATTGTGCCAGCCGGGAAGGTCGGGGCCGTCGAAACCGAAGTCCGCCGCGTTCTTCTCGGTGCCGGCATGCCACTTGCCGACGAGCCCCGTGTTGTAACCGTTCTCTCGCAGCGCCTCGACGAAGGTGAAGCTGCCTTCCTCGAGGTCTTCGAGATACCCGACGTTGCGCTCGTGGTTGGCGAGCACCCTGTGTCGGAACGGCGCCTGCCCGGTAAGCAGGCTCGCCCGTGCCGGCGTGCAGATGGCGGTCGGCGTGTACCAGCGGTCGAACCGCGTGCCTGTGCGCGCCAGTTCATCGAGTACTGGGGTCGCCGCCAGGGCGTTGCCGTAGGCCCCGAGCGTGTCCGCCCGGTGCTGGTCGGTCATGAGGAAGAGGATGTTGCTCGGCATCAGGAACTTACTCGCCAGCCTTCAGGAACAGGTCGCCGGTGTAGAACTCGGAGGGGTCGACGGGAGCCTCGAGCTTGCCGGCCGCCACGAAGTAGTCGACCATCCCCGAAAGCCACGCGTTGACGGTGCCGTCCTCGGTCAGCGTGTCGATCTCGTCGAGCGAGAGCACCTGCACGTTGCCCGCGTCCGCCTTGACCTGCGCCGGGTCGAGGGCCGAGAACTCGGCCGTGAGCTGGATCGCCTCGTCGAGGTTCTCGGCCCTGAACTCGGTGGCGTCGCGCAGTGCCTTGAGCACACGGTCGACCTTCTCCGATTCGTCCGCGACGACGTCGTTGCCCGCGACGAAGACGGTCGGGAACGAAACCGTGTCCTCGAAGTCGCTGTTCTCCGCGAGGGTGACGAGGTCGGGCACCTGCTGCTCGACGGTAGCGAGAGCGGGGTACCAGAATCCGGCGCCGTCCACCTGCTTCGACGAGAGGGCGGCGACGATCGCCGCCGGCTCCATCGCGACAGCGTCGATGTCGTCCTTCGTCATCCCCGCTTCCTCGAGCGCGAGCGTCAGGATCATGTCACCGGAGGTGCCCTCCGGGTACGCGACGGTCTTGCCCTCGAGGTCTTCGATCGAGTCGATGCCGGCCTGGGCGACCACGCGGTCGGCCTGGCCGAGGGTATTGATGGCGACGACCTTCGCCTGACCGGATGCCGGCAGCCACATGGCGCCGGGACCGATGTAGCCGAAGTCCAGGTCGCCGGTGCCGAGCGCCTGGATCTGCAGTGGACCGTTGGTGAACGTCTGGGCGTTGACGTCGAGTCCGTACTTGTCCCAGAGTCCCTGGTCTTCGGCGATGGCCAGCAGGCTCGTGCCGTTGAAGTCGGGGATGTAGCCGAAGTCGACGTCGAGTACGTCGGTGTACTCGCTCTCGACGTCTTCTGACCCGGTGGTCTCGCCGCCGGACGCTGTGCAGCCGGCGGCCGCGAGGAGGACGGCGGTGCCCACGGCGGCGGAGCCGAGGAGCTTTCGGGTGAATCGCATTGCAGTTCCCTTCGGGGTGGGTAGGTGCGTCAGGATGACGCGGTTCCGGCGACGATGCCGGCTTCTTGGTGGTAGACCGAGTGCCATACGCGGTTGCGCAGTTCGGTGAACTCCGGGCTCAGCCGGATGTCTTCCGCGCGCGGGTACGGCAGGTTCACGTCGATGACGTCGTAGATGCGCCCGGGGCGGGCGGCCATCACGATCACGCGGTTTCCGAGGAACACCGCTTCATCGACGTCGTGAGTGATGAACATGACGGTGCGCTTCTCGCTGCTCCAGGTCTCGAGCAGCTGTTCCTGCAGCTTCACCCGAGTGAGCGCGTCCAGAGCCCCGAACGGCTCGTCCATCAGCAGGATCGACGGGTTCACCGCGTACGCCCGCGCGATCGCGCAGCGCTGCTTCATGCCACCGGAGAGCATCTTCGGTAGCGCGTCGGCGAACTGCTCGAGGCCGACCATCCTGATGAAGTGCTCGGCGCGTTCACGCCGTTCGGCCTTGGGAAGGCCTGCCAGCTTGAGACCGAACTCGACATTCTTGCGCACGGTCAGCCAGGGGAACAGCGCGTACTGCTGGAAGATCACTCCGCGCTCCGGGCCCGGCCCGTGCACGCTCTTGCCATCGACGAGCGCTTCACCTGCTGTGGGCTCTTCGAGCCCGGCGAGGATGTTCATCAGTGTCGACTTGCCGCATCCGGAAGGGCCCACCACGGTGACGAACTCGTTGTCGGCGATGTCGAGATCGACCCGTTCGAGTGCGACGAACTCGGTGTCCTTGAGTTCGAAGGTCTTGCGGATGCCGCGGACGGAGATCTTCGCGGGGTTCATCGTGTCGTTCATCGGCGCTCCTGCCATGCGGTGAGCTTCGTCTCGGCCAGAAGAAGAAGTCGATCCATCGCCAGGCCGAGGATGCCGATGATCACGATGTTGACGAAGATCGTCGCGAGGTCGTAGTAGATCTGGGCCTGCTGCATGCGGAATCCGAGGCCGGCCTGCGCGGCGAGCAGCTCTGCGGCCACGAGCGTCGCCCAGGCGGAGCCCAGCCCGACGCGCATGCCGACGAGGATGAACGGCGTCGAGGCCGGCACGATCACCCGCGCGAAGATCGTGCCGTCCTTCGCCCCCAGCACACGCGCCGCGTTGATCAGCGTGCGATCGACGCTGACGACGCCCTGGTAGGTGGAGATCACGCAGGCGAGGAAAGCCGCGAGGAAGATGACGAACACCTTCGGAAGCTCGCCGATGCCCATGAGCACGAGCACCAGCGGCAGCAACGCCAGCGGTGGGATCGTGCGGAAGAACTGGATCCAGGGCTCGAACAGACCGCGCGCCGCGGTGTACCAGCCCATCAGGAAGCCGACCGGGATCGCCGCGGCAGTGCCGAGCAGGAAGCCGGTGAGCACGCGGGCGAGACTTGCGATCACGTCCTCCTGGACGATACCGGCGTTCCACATCTGGATCGACTTCTGCAGCACCTCGGGTGGTGTGGGCAGCTGCAGCCCGCTCTCGGCGAGCGCCCACCAGATGGCGATGCCGCCGACGATGGACACCGCGTTCAGGATGAGCAGCTTCGCGCGCTTGGAGATCCGTCGCCGCGTCCTGCGTCCGGCGTCCGGCCCGGGCAGGGCGACGCCGGTCGTCGCGCTTCCCCCGGCGGCGACGGATCGGGCGGCCGCCTGCTCCATCGAATCGGTCATGTCGATCACCTGCTCCATCGGTCGCCCCGTGGGACTTCTGCTCTGGGTCGTGCGCTCATCGTGCGCTCCTTCGGTGCTGGGGTGCGGGTTCGGCCGGCACGGCGTCGGGGTAGCCGGCCAGCAGTGGGGACTGGTGGAAGATCGCGGCGATGGCACCGAGTGCACCGCCGTTGTCACGCAGCTGCGCGGCGCGCACGATCTGAGGTTGGTCCGAGGGGATGGAGTACAGCTCGAATCGCAACGCCGCTGCGGCCGCCTCGACGAGCGCGGGCGCGACGTGCACGATCTCCCCGGCGATGACGACTTCACGAGGATTGAGCACCATGGCTGCGGCACCGAGGACTCGGCCGATGGTCGAGCCGACCTCGCGGAGCACCGCATCGACGTGGGGGTCGCCCTTGGCCACCGCCGCCTCGAGGTCTTCGAGAGTGTCGATCTGCGCGCCGGCTTCGCGGCACACGCGCATGATCGCGGGGGCGGATGCGACCGTCTCCAGGCATCCGCGCTTGCCGCATCGGCAGGTGGTGCCGGTCGGATCCGCTGTGACATGGCCGAGCTCTCCGGCGAAGCCGCTTGAGCCGGTGGCGAGGCGTCCGGAGACGACCAGTCCGCCGCCGACGCCGTCGGCGAGCCGAAGGTAGAGGAGGTTGTCGACGGCATCCGGTCGGGCAATCGCCTCGGCGAGCGCCGCGAGTCGGGTGTTGTTGTCGATCATCACCGGCGCGGCGAAACGTGCCGCGAAGGCGGCTTCGACGCCCTCGGGCGCGATCCGGCCCTTCCAGTTGACGGCCGGTCGGTTCGAATGCGTGGCGGTGTACGGACCAGGCACGCCGATCCCGACCGCCTGCAGTGCGCCGAAGTGGACTCCGGTCTCCTCGGACAGCTGGTCGATGCGGTCGAAGGCCCGGTTGATGCGATCCGGCCATGCGGTGCCGTCGGCATACCGGGCGACGCCCTGCGCGATCACTTCGTGAGAGGCGTCGGCGACCACGATGTTCACTCGTCGGTGGCCGAAGTCCACGCCGAGGTACTGGCCGGATTCCGGGTCGAGCGCGAGCCGCTCGGCCGGCCGTCCGCTACCGGCGCGGGTCGACGCGTCCGTGTCCGCCACGACGATCGCTCCGCGCTGGAGAAGCTGGGCCGTGATCTCGGAGAGGGTCGTGCGCGAGAGCCCGACGCGCGCTGCGAGGTCGCCACGGCTGAGCGCTCCGTGCGCTCGCAGTGCGGCCAGCACGCGTTCTTCGTGTGTCCGGCGCACGAGTGCGTGGACTCCGGTCGTCATCGACATGAGAGCAAGAATCTCAGGGGCGAATTTTTCCGTCAACACCCCGACAGAAAAATCCGCGTATTTGATCGAACCGCGTCATAACTGCTGCCCCGGCCCGCTCCCACGGACCGGGGAGCAGCGTCACCTGACGGTGACCGTGACCGGCTTGGACGCCGTCTCACCGTGGGCGTTGATGAAGACGACAACCAGCGTGTGCGTGCCCGACGCTATGCCGACGAGATCGATCGCGGCGTGCTGAGCGGCCGGAGTGGCTGCGGTCAGCGAGCCGGACCCGACTTCCGCACCGTCGAGTTCGAATCGGTATGTGGTCGCGTTCGTCCCCCACCACAGGTTTGCGGAGGCGGTGAACTCATCGTCACGATCCCAGTTGTCGTGCGAGACGACCGGCGCCGACGGTGCGGCATCCCGCACGGTCACCGTCGTCGAGGTCGTGCTCGTCGCGCCGTACGGGTTGACCAGCTCGGCGGTGTACTCGTAAGTGCCGTTGTCCTTGTCCTCGACGGGCACGACGACATGCTGCGGTGCGCCCGCTGTCGCATCGAGAGCCTGTTCGTGCACCAGCTCGCCATTCTCGTAGATGCGCACCGATCGGCCCGGCGTGCCCCACCACAGGTCCATCGCGATCTCGTAGACGCCGTCGTGCAGCCCGTGCGAGTGTCCGCTGGTGTTCGACAGCGTCGCATGGCCGGGGGCCCGCGAATCGATCGAGCCCTGCGCGACAGTCAGCAGATCGCCGTTAGGCCCGGAATGCTCCAACCGCACGACACCGGGCAGGGCGGCGTCATCGATCCTCGACGGATCCGCCCAGTGGCCGGCGTTGGGATTGCGGAAGAACGTCGCCCAGACCGTGCCGTCCTCATCCTCGAACATGTTGTTGTGGCCAGCGCCGATCGCGGCCGTGTACCGCGGTGAGTACGGCCCCTCGAAGGAGTCAGCGACGGCAACGATCGCGTCGTACTGGTCTTTGACTCCGCCCGAGTCCGGCAGATACGACCAACGGGGATCATCCGGAGTGCCGGATTTCAGCGCCCACGCGGCATGCATCAGGTAGTACTTGTCGCCGACTTTCGTCACCGTCGCGCCCTCCAGGTAGGGCTCCGGGCTGTACGCCTGCTGATCGAACCTCGGCAGGTTCTTCGGGTTCTCGAGGTTCTCCATGTCCGGCGTCATCTTGGAGTAGAGGTCGTTGTGCAGCACGAGATAGTTCGCATCGCCGTCCTGGAAGAGCCCGCCGTCGATGTGGTAGTACTGCGGATCCGTCGCCCTGACCGGCTCACCCAGCGGGTGATCGATGCTCGCCTCGATATTCCGGTACGGCCCCTCCGGCCCTCCGTCGCTGACGAGCATGAACGTGCCGGTGAGTCTGCTCTGATCGCCCATGGTCGCGGCCAGATACCACTTCCCGTCGATGTAGTGCAGTTCGGGAGCCCAGACGTTACCCGCCTTGGTGGCCGGGTTGTTCGGATTCTTGTATGACTGCCTGCGCCACGACCGTGCGGTCGGGGGTGTTCTCTCCGACGAACTCGGGCGACCAGACCTTGCCCTTGGGCTGGTCGGGGTGGATGCCCTTGGTGTCGACCAGCTTCCACGGCCCCTCCAGAGCAGGAGCGACCCACACGTAGATGCCGTCGTTCCACGGCGCGGCCTTCTTGAGTCCTGGCACTCGGGTTGTTCCGGTCGCGACGTAGATCGTCTCGCCGTCCACCTCGAAGCGGTTCACGTAGGTGTCCCTGATCCACACCTGGCCGCGCTGCTCGTCCTGCGGACGCAGCTCGAGATCGAGGATCATCGAGTTGTGGTCATCTGGCATGAGCTCGAGGCTGCTATCGGCCGTGCCGTAGGGGGCGTCGGGCACGGCGTCCGCCGTCGAGGTCACGGGCGGCGATGGGTCGGCGCTGGCACTCGTCCCGCCTCCCACGAGCATTGCGGCTGTCAGCACTGCGGCAGTGAGCACAGTTGTCGGGGATCGCATCGGATGGTTCTCCTTCATCATCGAAGGCGCCGAATGGGCGCGCGTCAGCGCCGTGCCTGCGGCACGACGAAGATCGGATCCCTGCTGGCGCGCGAGTCGCTCGGACTCGACGCGCAGGAGGATCCTGGGTGTGTCCGACCCATGAAACGGGCAGTGATTTATTCCGTCAAGAGGCCGACGGAAAGAGATCCGGATGCTGTCGGCATCCGCGTTGGCCGACGCTCGGCGATCTTCAGGCTGAGTGCACCGCGGTGACGATCACGACCGCGAGCGAGACGATGCCGATGGCGAGCACCACACCGGCCAGACTCGCGATCATCGTGGCACCGGGCAGCATCCCGCGATCGCCGTCGCGGCCGAGCACGTCGTTCACGGCGCGGTAGCGTCGGCGCGCAGCGAGCCAGAGCGTGGCGGCGATCGCCAGTCCGGCGACGCCACCGAATGCCCAAGCCGGATGGCCGAACGCCACGGGGAGCAGTCGCAGCGCGACGAGCGAGCCCGCACCGAGGGCGAGCGCCGTGCGCCGCCACGCGAGTTCGGTGCGCTCGGGCTGCAGCCCGGGATCGAACAGTGTCATCGCAGCAGGATCGCCAGCAGCAGGAGCACGCCGGCGAGCGTGACGGCGACCCCGAGCACCGCGCCGAGCGGTGACGAGGGCAACGGCTGCGCGAGGCGCATCGCCCGCTCAGCGCTCCCCCAGCCGAACCAGGCCAGCACGGGTGTCACGATGCCTGCGATCACGAGCACGAGGGATGCTGCCAGCCGCAGCCCGGGGTGCAGCTCCAGCCCGAGGAGTTCGAGCGCGACACCACCGGCGAGGAGGGCGAGTGCGGTGCGGATCCAGGCGAGGAAGGTGCGCTCATTCGCCAGGGTGAAGCGCGCATCGGGCTCGGTCCCGTGTGCGTACACCGAGGCGGGGAAGCGTCGACGATCGCTCACAGAGCCACCGTCCGGACCGCTGAGCCACAAGTCATCTTCGCCCTCCGTATCGACGCTGTCTCGATGCTACCGATGCATCACACCGCGCTGACACGCGAGAACCATCTCGAAGCGCGCTCGAGCGCGCACGCGCTGGTACGGTGACGTCGGTGGACGCTGCGTCCCTGGGGCCGGCCGAGCTGGGAAGAACTCGACATGAAGCGAACGTCACGGTGGCATCTGGCGCACCTCGCGATGCTCGCTGCGATCCTCCTGCTCGTCGGCGTGATCTCACCGTCGCTCATCCCCGGAGAACCTGCAGCGGCCGCGACGAACGGCCAGATGGTGTACCCGGCATCGGGCTCGATCGAGTCCAAGGTGGGCGACGGATGCCGCTCGAACCACCGCGACCATGACGGCGTCGACATCTCCGGCCAGGGCGGCACGCCCATCCTCGCCGCATACGACGGCGTCATCAAGACGCGTGCCTCTAACAGCGGCTACGGCTACTACGTCGACATCCAGCACGCGGCGGGGTACGTCACGCGGTACGCCCACATGGCCGCGCAGGCATCCGTCGCCCCGGGTGCGAGAGTGGCGCGCGGCCAGCAGATCGGGGTCGTCGGAAACACCGGCGCGTCGACGGGCGCTCATCTGCACTTCGAGGTGTGGCGGAACGGATCCGTCTACACCGCGATCAATCAGGGCTTCGTCTGCCTGTCCAAGGTCACGCGGGGCAATCCGATCCCCCTGGTCTTTCCCGGTCTCAGCACCTCACCGCTCTCGCCGGTTACTTCGGCCGACTACAACGGCGACGGGAGAGCCGATCTCCTTGCGGTCGCCGGGGACAGCGATCTTCAGTTCCTCGCCGGCAACGGCAAGGGCGGGTTCCTCAAGGCGTCGATCGTCACCGGCGCATGGGGAATCCACCGGCACCTGACCCACACGGATCTCAACGCAGACGGAAGAGCGGACATGCTCGTCGCCCGCAGTGACGGGGTTCTCGAGTACTACGCGGGCAACACCACTGGAGGCTTCGGCGCTTACGGCACACCCGGATCCGGGTGGTATGACCTTCAGCATGTGACCTCGGGCGCCGACTACACCGGCGACGGCATCCAGGATGTGCTCGGCGTCTCAGCGGCCGGCGTGCTCAAGATCTACCGCGGGGACGGCACCGGAGCGCTCCCCGGACCGCACACGGTGGTCGGAAGCGGGTGGAACACGATCCGGTACATCGTCGGCGGCGACTTCAACGGCGACCGACTCGGTGACCTCATGGCCGTCGCCGACAACGGAACCCTCTACTTCTACCCCGGACTCGGCGGCCGCTTCGGGACCAGAGTCTCACTCGGAAGCGGTTGGGGTGCGATCACCGCGCTCACGGGAGGCGTGGACTACAACGGAGACAAGCACCCCGATCTGATCGCTCGCACCACGGCGGGTGAACTCCATCTGTATCCGGGAGACGGGACGGGACGGCTCAAGAGCCGGATCCTCATCGGCTCCGGGTGGGGCGGCTATCTCCAGCTCGAGTGACGCGCCGGAGCGGGGATGGCACGTCGCTGTCTGCACGCGCTCTCTACGATGAGGCCATGACCGCAGTTCGGAAGGGCCCGTCCCTCGTCTTCGCTCTCGCGCTCCTCGCAGGCACGGCCCTCTGCGGGTGCGCCCCGGAAGCCTCGGAATCGTCGCCGACGCCGGCTGCGGAGGAGACCTCGGCGTCCGCCTCTCCCTCGCCGACCGCTGATTCTGTGTCTCCCACACCCGATCCCGTTTCGCCTACTGATTCGCCGGAGACTTCTCCCGCCTTCACCGATAACCAGCTGGCGCAGATCTGCATCGACGTCACCACATCCGTGTACGACGCCGATGTCGTGTTCGACCCCGCGGCTGCCCGCATCGAGAAGCGCACGGTGACGCCGGAATGGCTCGTGCTGGTGCCGGCTCAGACCAACGGCTACGACGGGGAATCCGTGTGCACGATCGGCGGATCTCCGGCTGATCCCGACATCGAGATGTCGTCGGGATCCATCCAGCCGCTGCCGGAGGAACAGATCCAGCGGCTCATCCGCGGCGAGAACGAGGGCGGAGAATGACCGCCGGCCGGGTTCGACGGCGGGTCGCGCGCACGGACGAACGCACCCGTGGTCGACGACAGGATGCCGTAGCTGTGCGACTCTGAACGCATGGTCAACGTCATCGCAACACTGGGCGACATCACGCGGCAGCAGGTCGACGCGATGGTCAACGCCGCGTCGGTTCGAGGCCGCTTTCGCCCTTCGCCGGGACGATGACGGGCTGTTCGAGCCGGACGTATAGCGCGTTCGGCGTCACCGGCCCAGTGTCAATAGCCCGTCGTACCCTTGCCGTCATGCGAACGACCACGCTGAGCTGATCGACCGGTGGCTCTCGGACCCGCAACACGACATTGCACGGGGAATGACGAAGACCCCGACTTCCCAGTGTTTTCTACGGGAGTCGGGGCCTTCGATTTGGCGGTGACGGTGGGATTTGAACCCACGGTAGGGGGTTACCCTACACAACTTTTCGAGAGTTGCACCTTCGGCCGCTCGGACACGTCACCGCGGAAGAGTTTACGCGACGGCGGCCGCTCGCGCGAATCGGCTGCTCACCAGGGCGCGGCGACCTCGGCGTGCGTGCGGAGGACGCCCTCGGTGCTCCCCGCCGGAGCGCGTCCGATCCCGCATTCCGTGGCGACCCCGAACTCGGGCACGACGGCGGATGCCGCGGCGATCCGCCGCGCGGCACCCTCGGCGCCGTCCTCTCGGTGCACGAGTCCGAGGTACAGCTCATCCACCGGCGCGAGACCGGCCAGCGGCGCGAAGTACTCCGCGTCGTCCCGCGCGATCGGCACCGGCAGATGCAGCCACGACAGCGACCGCGACGCCGCGGCGATCACGGCGTTCGCGAAGCGCACCAGCGTCCCGGCATCCGTCGGCTCGATGAAGTGCCGCTCACCCGCGTCGCCGTAACAGAGATGCACGCCCACCTCGACGTCGACCGGCACGGCATCCACGAGCGCGGCGAGCCGCGAGACCAGTCCGTCGAACGGGTCGCCCTCCCACCATGCGTCCATCACCGCGCCGTAACCGGAGGCGTGCTCGATGATGCCCAGCTCGCTGGCCACATCCCACTGGATCGCCAGTTCATCGTGCGGGATCGCGGTCAGGATCTCATTCACCTCAGCCACCAGGGCACCCGCGTACACGGGCTCGATCGCCGCGCGATCGTCGCCGGAGAAGAACGACGACACCACCGCAACCGGCGTCGGCAGCGACACCTGGAAGCGGATGCCGTCCGGCACCGCGCCCTCGTCTCGCAGCCGCGCGAACACGCGGTACGACTCGATCGCGGCATCCGCGTATCCGAGCGGCGGCAGCGTGATCGACGCGGCGTCCACCCCATCGGCGATCCGAAGCGGCCGCGCGTCGAGGCCGGCTTTGAACGGGATCGGCTCCTCGCCCACCCGCTCGATGCCGTCCGCCTGGCCGAGCACGTCGGGCTGGAACATGATCCAGTGGAACCTCTTGCCGACCTCGCCGTCGGGGATGCGCTTGAGGTGGCCGCCGAGAAGAGCGACCGAGGTGCGGATCGTCGTCTCCGCGTCGTCGTAGTTCACGCTGCCCACGAGGAGGGCGCCCTGCGGCTGAGTCATGCTCCCAGGCTAGCCACCGCGACCGCCGCAGAATATCCCCGGCGACACCTTCCGTCATGATCGATCGCGCCTGGTTAGGATGACCTCACGGAGGTTGTCCCATGAGCTTCATCACCTCGCCTGCGCTGGCGGAGACCGGCTACGTCGTCCTCGCCCCGCATACGAGCCCGATCGAGCCCGCCGAGTGGCTCGATCTCGAATACGTCCGCTGGCGCTCCTCCGGAGTGACCCGGTTCGCACCGTTGGCCAGCTACGCCGGCGACATCGACTGCAACGGATTCTGGAACCACACCCCGCCGCGCACCGACAAGGACGGCGTCTGGATCGACACGCAGGTCGCCACCGCACCGACGCTGACCCGTCTCGCCCAGGAACCCGGCACGAACGTCGGACGCTGTCGTGTCATCGAGCTGCAGGCGAACACCTACGCCGACGCGATCTACAACCTGCACCAGGACGACAACAACCGCCTGAACGAGGACGGCACCGGCTGGGTCGTCCGCTCCTTCGTGAACCTCACCGACGACCCGGACTCGCTGCTCATCCTCCGCGAGGATCGCTTCGATCCGGCGACCGAGCTGCGACTGCCGCTTCCCGCCGGCAGCCGCATGGTCGTCGACACGCAGCGCTTCTGGCACGCTGTCTGGCACCGCGGCAACGCCCCGCGCTATTCGCTCATCACCTCGCTGACCTCCGGCCCGGATCTCGACACATACATCTCTGCGCTGCACGGCGACCCGCACGCGGAGAGCGTCGCGCTCGATCCGCAGCTGATCGAGGAGGCCCAGGTCGAACTCCACCGCCGCATCGAAGAGCGACGCCGCGCCTTCGAGGCGCAGGGCATCGTCATGGAGCCGCCGGTCGAGCTGTACTAGCCCGACCTGGACTAGCGGCCGAGCGCGCCGAGCAGCTCCACGAAATGATCGAGGTCTGCGGCCGACCAGGTGCGCAGACGCTCGCCGATGCGACCCTCGTAGCGCGCTCGCGCGATCGCGATGCGCTCCTGCGCGAGATCGGTGGCGACCAGTACGCGCGCGCGCCGGTCCTCGGGGTCCGGCATGCTCTCGACCAGCCCTAGCTCCTCGAGCTGCCGCACCTGACGGCTGACGCCCGACTTGTCGGTCTGCAGGCGCTCGATGATCGCTCCGGCCGAGGTCGCCTTGCCGCTCGCGATCGAGATCAGCACCTGGTAGCCGAGCGGCTGCAGATCGGGATGCACCGTGACCGCGGCTTCACGCCAGCCGATGCGGATCCGTGCGAACAGGCGCCCCAGCTCCTGCTCGACCCGCGTGACGGCGTTCTCGAGATCCTGCCCTTCGCCGATGGGGGTGGACGCGGGGTCGGGAGACGAGGCGCTCATGATCGCCAGTGTACGGCGAAGCCCCGCCGCAGCACGCCTCGCGGGCGAACGCTGCGGCGGGGCATCTCCGGGCGCATCAGACTTCGGCGAGGAGACGGAACACCTTCGAAGCGGCTTGAAACTCCTCGGGCGTCAGTTCGGCGAGGATCTCGCGCAGCCGCTCGGCGTGGCCACCTCTCAGGTCGGCGAGCGTCTCGCACGCGGCAGGCGTCGCAGTGAGCACACGCTGCCGCCCATCGTGATCGTCGGGACGAGACTCGAGAAGGTCGAGATCCTCCAGCATCCGCACCTGACGACTGACCACCGACTTGTCCATCTCGAAACGCTCGGCGAGCTGATGGGCATTCGCGCTGCCCGCCCTGGCGATGAACGTCAGCAGTTTGTAACCGGACGGCTGCAGGTCGGCATGGATCTGCGCCGCGGATTCCTTCCACAGCGACCGGGCCCTGGCGAAGATCAGGTTCAGGTGCCCCTGGAACTCCGCGACCGTGTCATCGACATCAGTCGGCACCGCGCTGTCGACGGCGGCCATGTCAGCGCCCATTCTCGCGATCTTCGCGCTCGAGCACGCTCACCGAGCCCGTGGTCCGCGAAGCGGGATCGCCACCAGCGATGCGGATGCTGCCCGTAGACGTCGACGCTCCCACCTCCGCCTCGGCGACCTCGATGACCGATTCCTCGGCCTGGTCGCGCAGCTGCTCGGCGGCGTTCTTCGTCGACAGCGGCTTGTTCTTGATGAAGGCGATCGCGATGATCCCGAGCACGGCGAGCGGGATCGCGATGATGAACGAGTCCGCGATGCCGTTGCCGTAGGCCGACTCGACGATGGTCCGGATGGTCTCCGGCAGCTCTCCCACCTTGGGGACGTCGCCCGACGAGAGGTGCTGCAGAGCGGTGATCTCCTCCGGCGTGGTCGGGGTGAAGCCCGCAAGCCCGTCGCCGATGTAGGTGCCCACGCTGGTGGACAGCAGCGCACCCATGATCGTCACGCCGATGGTGCCGGCGATCGTGCGGAAGAAGTTGACGTTCGACGAGGCGGCACCCAGCTGCGTCGGCGAGGTGTCGTTCTGCACGATGAGGGTGAGGTTCTGCATCACCATGCCGAGGCCGGCGCCGAGAACGAACATGTAGACCGCCACGAGCGGGAACGGGGTGTCGTAGCGCAGCGTCGCCATGAGCGTGACGCCGATAGTCGCGAGCACGGAGCCCGCCAGCATCCAGCCCTTCCACTTGCCGAACCGGCTCACCAGCTGGCCGATGATGATCGAGGCGCCCATCTGGCCGACGATCATGGGGATCGTCATCAGGCCGGACTCGGTCGGCGTCGCGCCACGGGCGAGCTGGAAGTACTGGGCGAGGAACACCGAGGTGGCGAACATCGAGACGCCGATGGCGATCGAGGCGATGACCGACAGCGTGAAGGTGCGGTTGCGGAACAGCGACATCGGCACGATCGGCTCCTTGACGAAGAACTCGACCACGACGAAGGCGAGGATGGCCGCGACCGCGATGGCGCCCAGCGTCCAGCTCGTCGCCGAATCCCACTCGAACTGGCTGCCGCCCATGGACACCCAGATCAGCAGGGTCGAGACGCCGACGGCGAGCAGGACGATTCCGAAGTAGTCGATCGAGACCTTGGTCCCGCGCTGGGGCTTGGGCAGGTGCAGCGTGAACTGCAGGAGCACGAGGGCGAGGATCGCGAACGGCACGCCGACGAAGAAGTTCGAGCGCCAGCCCCACACATCGGTGAGGAATCCGCCCAGGAGCGGCCCGCCGATCGTGCCGAGCGCCATGATGCCGCCGACGACGCCCATGTACTTGCCCCGCTCACGGGGCGAGATGATGAGGGCCACGGCGATCATGACCAGCGACATCAGACCGCCGACGCCGATGCCCTGGATCACGCGCACGGCGATGAGCATATTCGTGTCGGTCGAGAAGCCGGCGATCACCGTGCCGACGGTGAACAGGATGAGCGAGAGCTGCACGAGGATCTTGCGGTCGACCAGGTCGGCGAGCTTGCCCCAGATGGGCGTGGACACCGCAGTCGCCAGCAGGCTGGCCGTGATGACCCAGGTGTACTGCGACTGCGTGCCGCCGAGGTCGGCGATGATGACCGGCATCGAGGTCGATACGACGGTGCCGGAGAGGACCGCGACGAACATGCCGACGATGAGGCCGGAGATCGCGGTGAAGACCTCGCGAGCCGAGCGCGTGGCCTCGGCTGAGGATGGGGATGCTGTTGTCAAAGTGGGGATGCTCCTGCGTCAGAAAGTTGATCTGAAGCAACCATACGCCTATGGTTGCTGAACGTCAACTGTCATGCTTGAGCAACTATTTAGAGGGCGGTCCGGCCTTCCTCTATTCGAACGACCCGATCGACCGTCCCCTCGGGCGGGGCGACGTGCGAGATGAGCAGTACCGACTGCCCGGTTGCCGCCCCGAGCAGATCGCGCAGCAGAGCATCGGATGCCTCGGGATCGACGCCCGCGGTCGGCTCGTCGAGCACGAGCACGGGGAACCCGCCCAGCAGCGCGCGTGCCAGCGCGAGGCGCTGGGCCTGCCCTCCTGACACGAGTGCGCCACGGTCGCCGACCCGCGCGTCCAGGCCGCCGCGCTCGCGCGCCCATTCGCCCAGGCCCACGCGGTGCAGCGCGTCGAGCAGGTCGTCGTCGCTCGCGGTGTCGCGGGCGAACAGCAGGTTCTGCCGGATGTCCTCGTCGAAGAGCTGCGGATGCTGTTCGCACAGCCCGATCATGCGCCGCAGTGCCGGGCCGCTGAGGGTCGCGGCATCCGTCCCGCCGATCGTGAACTCGCCCTCCGCGCGGAGGAAGCCGACCAGCACCGAGGCCAGCGAACTCTTGCCTGCGCCGCTCGGGCCGGAGACCAGCACGCGCTCGCCCGGCGCGAGGTCCAGCGAGACGCCGCGCAGGGCCGTCGCGCCCCCGGGCCAGGCGGCACGGACGTCGCGGAGGTGCAGGGCCGTTCCGGCAGGGTGCTCGTCGGCGCCGGCATCTGGTCGAAGCTCCTCCGGCACCGACGCCGGCAGCACGTCGACGACGCGCTCGGCGCTGGCGCGCACGCTCCGCCAGGATGCCGCGGCGATCGGCACCGCGCCGAACACCTCGAACACGATCATCGGCACGAGAACGACCACCGCGAGCCACGGCCCGTCGATCGCGCCGGTCGCGAGCCCAGGGGATGCCGCGGCCACCGCCCACGCCGACGCCACACCCGCCAGCACGGACACGACGCCCGCGGCGACCGCCTGCGCGAGCGACGCGCGCGTCACGGTGTGGCGGACGGCCGCGTCAGCACGCTCGATGCGTTCGCGCGCGGCGGGCTCGGCGCCGTATGCGAGGAGGACGTCGAGGCTTCCGAAGTAATCGACGAGGGATGCTGAGAGCTCCGCGCGCTCGTGGGACACCTGTGCCTCAGCGCGTGCGCCGAACACCCATCCGAGGCCGATCGCGATGGTCGCGGCGGCCACGAGGCACACCGCGAGGCTGAGAGCGGCGGGCGGATGGATGAAGGCGATGAAGCCGACCGCCCCGATCGCGACGACACCGGCGACCGCGAGCGGCTGCACGACGCGGAGCGGCAGGTTCTGCAGGTTCTCGACGTCATCGATGAGTGCGGAGAGCACCTGCCCGCGGTCGGTGCGGCCGAGTCCCGCGGGAGACAGGGGTACGAGCCGGCGCACCATGTCCGAGCGGGTGGTGGCGAGCTGACGGAGCGCGGCGTCATGTCCGGACAGACGCTCGAGGTAGCGGAACACGGCTCGCGACACCGCGAAGAACCGGACGCCGACGACCGCCACCGACAGCGGCACGAGGGAGTCGACGATCGACGCGCTGACGATGAGCCAGCCGCTGACCGCGAGCAGCGACACGGCGGCCGCGGCAGAGAAGACACCCCAGATGAGTCCGGGGAGGAACCGGCGAACGGGCGGCTGCGCCAGGCGGAGGACCTCGCGGACGCGGGCGGGGACGGTCATGCGAGCACCCCCAGCGTGACGACACGATCGGCGACGGTGCGCGCCGACCGGCGGTGGGAGACGAGCAGGATCGTGGCGCCGTCGTCGGCGCGTGAGCGCAGGGTCGTCCACAGGCGCTGCTCGGTATCGGCATCCAGTGCACTCGAAGGCTCATCGAGGACGAGAACGCGGACGGAATCCGCGGAGTGGCGGTAGAGGGCGCGGGCGACCGCGACGCGCTGCGCCTGGCCGCCGGACAGCCCGCTCCCCTGTACGCCGAGCTCCTGCGCCGGGTCGAGGTCTTCGGCGCACGCGGCGTCGAGGGCACGGCGGATGCTGTCGTCTTGCGGCTCGGACCCGAGGGCGACGTTGGCGCCGATCGTGCCGCGGATCAGTCCTGGCGCCTGGCCGGCCCAGGCGATCCACTCGGCCGGCGCGAGGGTGCGCACGTCGGTGCCGGCGAAGGCCGCAGTGCCCTCGAACTCCGCGGCACCTCGGAGCGCGGAGATCAGGCTCGACTTTCCGGAGCCGCTGGGGCCCTCGATCAGCGTGATCGTGCCGGGAGTCGCGGTGAAGGAGACCGGCGGGAGATCGCGGACCCGGAGGTGCTCTACGGTCAGGGTGGCGGCTTCGACTCGTCGCTGCGCTCCTCGCTCAACCCGTTTCGTCTCGCTGCGCTCGCTCAACGCCCCGCGGGTGTCGGCCAGGCGGGTTTCAGCTGCGGGTCGTTGAGCGGAGGGGCGCAGCCCCGAAGACGAAACGGGTTGAGCGAGCCGAAGGCGAGTCGAAGCCTCACGCTCCCCCGCCTCATCCAGCACCGCGAACACGTCCTCGGTCGCCGCGACCCCCTCGGTTGCGGCGTGGAACTGCACGCCCACCTGACGGATCGGCAGGAACGCCTCCGGCGCGAGCAGCAGCACGAACAGCCCGACCTCGAGCGACATGTCCCCCGCCAGCAGCCGGAACCCGACCGCGACCGCGATCAGCGCGACCGCGATCGACGACAGCAGCTCCATCGCGAAGCCGGACAGGAACGAGAACCGCAGCACCTTCATGGTCTCGCTGCGGTACCGGTCGGCGGTCGCCTCGATCTGCGATGCGGCCCGCCGTTCGCGGCCGAACAGCCGCAGCGTCGCGAGCCCCTGCACGGTGTCGGCGAATCGCGCCGCCAGGTGCTGCAGCGTCTGCCATTGCTTGCGCTGCACCGTCCGCGTCGCGATGCCGATCAGGATCATGAAGATCGGGATGAGCGGCAGTGTGATCACCGTCGTCAGTCCGCTCGGCCAGTCCTGCCACCACATCACCACGACGATCACCGGCGTCGCGATGACCGTGAGCACCAGCTGCGGCAGGTACTTCGCGAAGTACTGGTCCAGCGCCTCGAGCCCGTGCCCTGCCGTGACCGCGAGCGACGCCTGGTTGCGTGAGGCCAGCCATCCGGGACCCAGGCGGCCGATCGCTCTGATCAGCGCTCCGCGCAGCTGCGTGCCGGTCCTCGCCGCCGCGCTCATGCCGGCGAAGTCGGATGCCGCGATCAGCGCCCCGCGCAGCAGCGCGAGTCCC
This sequence comes from Microbacterium abyssi, assembly GCF_015277895.1. Taxonomy (NCBI): domain Bacteria; kingdom Bacillati; phylum Actinomycetota; class Actinomycetes; order Micrococcales; family Microbacteriaceae; genus Microbacterium; species Microbacterium abyssi. Next base: position 2,756,755 of record NZ_CP063815.1, read on the forward strand.
AGCATCCACACCAGTGACGAGACCACAGAGCGGCCGGCGAGAGCGCCGGTGACGGCATCCGTCAGGAACCAGGCGAAGGCGATCACCACCGCGGTCTGGAGCACGCCGATCGCTGCGGCGAGAACGAAGAATCCTCGCGCAGCGCCGGCGTACTTCAGCAGCCGCGGGTCGACGGGTTTCACGCGTGAACCGGGGCTCCCTCGATCGATGCGCGGGTGACGCGCTTGCGGAAGACCCAGTACGTCCAGCCCTGGTAGAGCAGTACGAGCGGCAGGGCGACCAGGGCCGTCCACGTCATGATCTGCAATGTGTACTCCGTGCTCGACGCGTTCTCGATCGTGAGGCTGAACGCCGGGTCGATCGTCGAGGGCAGCACGTTCGGGAAGAGTGCGGCGAACAGCGTCACCACGGCGAACAGCGTCGTCGCGGCGCCGAAGAAGAACGCCCAGCCCTCTCGTTCGCGCAGGTTCGACGCGATCGACAGCACCAGCGCCACGGCGGCGAGCGCCGCGAGCACCAGAACGACAAGCGAGAAATGCGCCACGACGGTCCAGAGCAAGAACACTGCGGCGACAGCGAGGGTGATGAGGCCCGCACGGAATGCGAGACGACGCGCATCCGATCGCAGCTGGCCGTCGGTCTTCAGTGCGACGAACGTGACGCCGTGCGTGAAGAACAGCAGCAGGGTGGTCGCGCCACCCAGCAGTGCGTACGGGTTCAGCAGATCGAACACCGTGCCGACGTAGACGTGGCGCTCGTCGAGTGCGACGCCCTGGATGATGTTCGCAAATGCGACGCCCCACAAGAACGCGGGCACGGCCGAGCCGATGATGATCATCCGGTCGAAGCCGGCCTTCCACTTCTCTGTCTTGCCCTGATGGCGGTACTCGAACGAGACGCCGCGCAGGATGAGGGTGAGCAGGATCAGCAGCAGCGGCAGGTAGAAGCCGCTGAACAGCGATGCGTACCACTCGGGGAACGACGCGAACAAGCAGGCGCCGGCGACGATGAGCCAGGTCTCGTTGAGGTCCCAGACCGGGCCGATCGTGTTGATGATCTGCCTGCGCGAGACGTCGTCCTTGTTCTTGCCGACGCCGGCGAGGAACGGCAGTGACATGCCGACTCCGAAGTCGAACCCGTCGAGCACGAAGTAGCCGACGAACAGGAAGGCGATGATTCCGAACCAGAGTGTGGCGAGATCCACGATGTCCGTCCTTTCTCAGTACACGACCGACGGCAGCTGGGCCGTCTCGTCTTCGGGCTGCTCTGCGGTGTCCGGCCCCTTCTGAGCGGCCCTCACGATCAGGCGGATCTCGACCACCGCGAGCGCGGCGTAGATCGCCGTGAACGCGATGAGGGAGATGAGTACCTCCAGGCCGGACGTGCCGGGCGAGACGCCGTCGCGGGTGCTCATCAGGCCGAACACGATCCAGGGCTGGCGTCCCATCTCGGTGAACACCCATCCGACGATGTTCGCGAACAGGGCGAGGGGGAACGACCAGATGGCGACCTTCCACATCCACTTGGCGACCGGCTTCTTGGCGTTCTTGCGCGTCACCCAGAGGCCGACGAGGGCGATGAAGGCGTGCAGCATGCCCAGGCCGATCATCCAACGGAACGACCAGTAGGTGATCCACAGGACCGGGGCGAAGTTGTCGATGCCTAGGTCGGCGAACTGCACGGCGTACTCGGCGTTGAGGTCGTTGATGCCGTGCACGCAAGCGTCGAGCGTGTGCGTCGACAGCAGCGAGAGCAGATACGGCACACGGATCGAGAACAGTTCCGACGAGCCATCAGGAGTGCCGAGCGTGAACAGGCTGAACGAGGCATCCGCCCCGCACACCGTGTCGAACGTCGCCTCGGCCGCCGCCATCTTCATCGGCTGCGCGGCGTACATGGCCAGCCCCAGCTGGTCACCGGTGAGCGCGACGCCGGCGGTGGAGAAGAGCATCGCCCACAGCCCGAACTTCAGCGACACGCGCATGGTGTCGAGGTGCTGGCCGCGATAGAGATGCCAGGCCGAGACCGAGATGATGACACCGGCGGCGAACATGAACGCGCCGAAGATCGTGTGCGGGAACGCGGCGAGTGCGACCGGGTTCGTCAGCAGCGCCCAGATGTCTACGAGCTCGGCCCGGTTGGTGGCGGGGTTGTACTCGTAGCCGACCGGGTTCTGCATGAAGGCATTGGCGGCGATGATGAAGTACGCCGACAGGATGCTGCCGATCGCGACGAACCAGATGCTCATCAGGTGCAGCTTCTTGGGCAGCTTGTCCCAGCCGAAGATCCACACCCCGATGAATGTCGCCTCGAAGAAGAACGCCAGCAGCCCCTCGAAGGCGAGCGGGGCGCCGAACACGTCGCCGACGAAGCGGGAGTAGTCCGACCAGTTCATGCCGAACTGGAACTCCTGCACGATGCCGGTCACGACGCCCATGGCGAAGTTGATCAGGAAGATCTTGCCGAAGAACCGCGTCAGGTGCAGGTAGTGGATCTTCGCGGTGCGCACCCACGCGGTCTGGAAGATCGCGCTCGCGAGCGCCATGCCGATCGTGAGCGGCACGAACAGGTAGTGGTAGATCGTCGTCAGACCGAACTGCCACCTGGCGAGGGCAAGCGGATCAAGCCACTCCATCACGAGACTCCCTTTCTCGAGCGGCCGTCAGGCCGCGGAATCCGTCAGCTGGACGACGCACTCCTCAGGCAGCGCGGGGTCGCGCACGAAGTCGGCGACGAGCGGGCCTCCGGCCTGGGTGAGCACCCCCTGCATGAGACCGAGGTGCACCTGGCACAGCACCGGGCGGTCCTCCGGCCGTGCCGCGGCGTGCGGGCACGGCGTGAGGTCTACGGTGAGCTGCACGTCGTCGATGACGGGCTCGAATCCACTCTCCTCGAGGTGCTCGACGAGGTCGTCGAGCTGATAGGTGGCCTGTCGGCCGAGATCGGATGCCGTCGCAGGCAGCGCCCGGCGCATGAGGTCACCGCGGCGCGCTGCTGCCGTGACCTTGTCGCGGGCCACAGGGCTGGACGCCTCGGGCGTTCCGTCGGCGGCGCTGTAGAGCGTGCGCGGACGGCCACGGGTGGTGCGGTGCTCGGTGGTCTGGATGACGTACCCGCCGTCGACGAGGCGCTGCAGGTGCTCGCGCACCGTGTTCTGGTGGAGGCCGGTGGCCTCGCAGATCTCGGCGATCGTCCGGTGGGACCGCGACTGCACCAGGTGCAGGATCTGCACCCGGGAGAAAGTCGAGATTGGCCCGCAGACGAGCCCGCCGTTGGCCATGTCTCCATTATTTCGAGTCCCTGATCAGGCGGCGAATCATGGGCCGTGAATAATCGGTTTCGGCGATAGGGATGTCGGATGCCGTCGATAGCCTTGCTACATGGCTACCCGTCGACCCGCTCCTCCCGCCTTCGTCTGCACCGAATGCGGGTGGACGACATCCAAGTGGGTCGGCCGGTGCGGGGAGTGCCAGCAGTGGGGCACGGTGCAGGAGCAGGCGGCGAAGACCGGCATCGTCCGGCAGGTGAACGCGATCGCCCCCGGCGCCGATCGTGCCGCGCGACCGATCACGCAGATCACCACCGCCGAGACGCCGAGGCGCACCAGCGGTGTCGGCGAGTTCGACCGCGTGCTGGGCGGCGGCATCGTGCCGGGGGCTGCCATCCTGCTCAGCGGCGAGCCGGGCGTCGGCAAGTCGACGCTGCTGCTCGAGGTGGCGGCCCAGGCAGCTCGCGGCGGGCGTCGCGTGCTTTACGCGAGCGCCGAGGAATCGCAGGCCCAGGTGCGGCTGCGGGCCGAGCGCACCGGTGCTCTGCACGACGAGCTGTATCTGGCGAGCGAGACCGACCTCGCGACGATCCTCGGACACATCGACGAGGTGAAGCCGGAGCTCGTGATCGTCGATTCGGTGCAGACCGTGGCATCCTCGCTGTCCGACGGCGCGGCCGGTCAGCCCAGCCAGGTGCGCGAGGTCGCCGCGACGCTCATCCGGGTGGCGAAGGAGCGGCATCTGCCGATCATCGTCGTCGGGCACGTCACGAAGGACGGGCAGGTGGCCGGCCCTCGCATCCTCGAGCACCTCGTCGACGTAGTCTGCCACTTCGAGGGCGACCGGCAGACCGCGCTGCGGTTCATCCGGGCGCTGAAGAACAGGTTCGGGCCGACCGATGAGGTCGGCTGCTTCGAGATGACCGGCGACGGCATCGCCGAGGTGCCAGACCCGTCGGGGCTCTTCCTCGGCCACGGCTCGACAGAGCCGGGCACGTGCGTGGCGATCGCCATGGAGGGGCGCCGCGCCCTGCCCGTCGAGGTGCAGGCGCTGACGGTCGATACGGCGGCGCCGAATCCGCGCCGGGTGGTGTCGGGATTGGATGCCGCGCGGGTCGCGATGGTGCTGGCGATCCTCGAGAAGCGCGGCGGCATCGCCACCTCGAAGCTGGATGTCTACGTGTCGACGGTCGGCGGCGTGCGGTTCACCGAACCGGCGGCCGACCTGGCGATCGCCATCGCCGTAGCAGGGGCCATCACGGGCGTCTCGGTGCCGCGGACCGTCGCCGCTGTCGGCGAGTTGTCGCTCGCCGGTGAGATCCGGCCGGTGACGCAGGCCGGTCAGCGACGCAACGAGGCGGCGCGTCTCGGCTACACGCAGGTCGTCGACGAGCGATCCGAGAAGCTGGCGGATGCGCTGGCCGCTGTGAAGACTCGCGTCCCTCGCAGATCGCAGCCCGCCCCGCGCCGGCGCGAGGACGACATCCCGCCGTTCTGAGGTGACGAAGGGCTAAGCCAGAGCCTTCAGCAGCTCGTCCGGTGACGCCTGCATCGGGTGCGGGCCGGCGATGTCCAGGAACACCGTCGTGATCGTCTCCCGGTGGTTCGTGAGGAACTGCCGCAGCCACTCGGGCGAGTAGATCCCGACTCCCGGCGGCAGGTTCGCGGGCTTGTTCTTCGCGTCGCTGAACAGCAGCAGGGCGACGTCGCCGGTGTTCGGGTCGCGGAACGTCCATACCTCGCCGCCGTCCAGCGGATTGTCGCGCGCACCGGCGCGCAGCAGCGGCACGACGGTGTTGCCGTGACGAAGCGCCAGGGCGACGGCGGCGATGTCCTGCTTCTCCAGTGCCCGTGCGAGCGCGTCGGAGCGGAACTCCTCGGGGGCGGGCTTGTCTGCGGACTTCGACTTCTTCGCTGCCATGGCTTCAAGCATAAATGGGGCCCTCTCGAGTCATCCATTGGGGACTGGAGTACTCGAAAGGGCCCTCTACTCTCGATCGGTGGATGTCGAAGCGCTGGGGACGCTGAATACGACGCCACTGGGGATGGCTGCACCGATGTATCCCGAGAGTCGTTCAATGGTATCCCAAAGAGCCGGAACGTGTCAGCCCTGTCGGGATCAACCTCACCTCAGTACAGCAGGATCTGCCGGGAATTCGCGGAACTGAAGCCTCCGATCGAGACGGCGACGTGATACGACGCGCCGCCGCCCGGAGCGCGCGGACGGTTCTCCTGGTCGCACGTGCCGACGTCCGAGCGTGTCCGGTCCCAGACGACGGGTTCGGCGCTCGTCACGGTCTGTCCGGCCTCGATCGTCACCACCATGTTGCTCGGGTTCTCCTGGCAATCGGTCGAGCGCCACCACTCGTCCTCGCCACTGGTCACGGTGAGCACCTGTGTCGCCGACCCGACGTCCAGAGTGCATGAGGCCACCCCCTTATTCGACAGCGAGATCGACAGCTGCGGCGACACGCCGGCCGCATACGTCTCCGCGTCGGTGACTGCTTCGACGACGACGTCGGTGGCACGGCACGGGGCGGGGGCCGAGGCTTCGGTCGAATCGGGTGACGGGCTCTCCTCGCCGGTCTCCTCCGGTGTGGGAGACGTCGTGGACGTGCTCGTCGCGGTGCTCGTCGGCGATGCGGTCGGCCCAGACGCCGCATCCGCCCACGGCTGCGCGATCAGCAGCCACACTCCGACGCCGATCGCGGCGAGCACCACGATCAGACCGGTGAAGACGACGAGGCGCCTCCGCCGGTAGACCGCCTTGCTCGGACGGGCCATCACAGGCTCTTCAGCATCCGGGTGTTGCCGAGGGTGTTCGGCTTGACGTGCGCGAGATCGAGGAACTCGGCGACGCCCTCGTCGGGGCTGCGCAGCAGCTGCGAGTACACGTCGGGATCGACGACCTGCTCGCCGATCGGCGCGAACCCGCGGCGGGTGAAGAAGTCCACCTCGAAGGTGAGGCAGAACAGCCGGGTGAGTCCGAGTTCTCTCGCGCGCGCTTCCAGCTGCTCGACGATCGCGCGGCCGACACCGTGTCGCAGCCGGTCGTCGCGCACGATGAGCGTGCGCACCTCGCCGAGGTCCTCCCACATCACGTGCAGGGCGCCGCAGCCGATGAGCTGCCCGTCCTGCTCCGCGACGAAGAACTCCTGCACGGCACCGTAGAGCACCGCGAGATCCTTGCCCAGCAGGATGCGTCGCTCGACCAGCGGCGCCAGCAGGTGATGGATGCCGAGGATGTCGGCACTGCGGGCCGGGCGGACGGTGTAGTTCACCCCTCAACCCTAGAACCGCCGTTCGGGGAAATCCTGTATTCTCGCTAGTTGCCTGAGGCAACCATCGTCGTACAATGGAGCCATGAGCACGGCACGGTCGGCATCCGAATCGACGCTGCTGGCATCCCTCACCCACCTGATGGCGCGGTGGGGATCGACCGGCGTACAGGTGGGCGTCGCCGCCGATGCCGGTGTCGTGATCGACCCGGCCGACATCCCTGCCGTCTACATGCTCGGGCTCGAGGGTCCGTCCCGCGTGAGCGATCTCGCCGCGGCTCTGCACCTCAGCCGCCCCACGATGAGCAAGCAGCTGTCCCGACTGGAGCGCGCCGGCCTCATCGAGCGCGGCGTCGACCCGGCCGATGGCCGGGCGGCCATCATCCGCCTCTCCCCCGCGGGCGACGACGCGCATCGCCGGCTCGTCGGCCGCGGCGTGGCCATGCTGCACGATGCGACCGCGGACTGGGACGACGACGAGGCTGCGCGCTTCGCCGCGCAACTGGCCCGGCTCGTCGATCGGCTCAGCGGGCCCGGCGCGACGGCATCCGCGCCCGGCGGCTCCAAGGCGACGGCCTCCGGCGCCCCCATCCAGACCCCCGGTGGCGCACCCGCCCCCGGCCCCAGCCGACCGCACCCCCGGTCGCGAAACGGAGGAACACCATGACACGCACCTATGTCGTGACCGGATCCGCATCCGGAATCGGCGCCACCACGGCGCAGCTGCTGCGCGACCGCGGCGACCGCGTCATCGGAATCGATCTGCGAAATGCGGAGGTCGAGGCCGATCTGTCCATGCCGCAGGGCCGCATCGACGCCGCGGCCCAGGCGATCGAGCTCGCCGGCGGCACGATCGACGCCGTGATCGCCTGCGCCGGCATCTCGGCGCCCATCCCGAAGACGATCTCGGTGAACTACTTCGGCGTAACCGAGCTGCTCGAGAACCTGCGCCCGGCACTGACGAAGTCCGAAGCGCCGCGCGTCGCCGTCGTCTCCTCAATGGCGTCGCTGCAGCAGAACTCGCCTGAGATGGTCGAGGCCGCGCTCGCGGGCGATGAGGCGACCGCTCTCTCGATCGCGGAGCAGTACGCTGCCGCGGGCGGCATGGCCGGCTACATCGTGTATCCGTCGTCGAAGCGTGCGCTTTCACGCTGGGTGCGCCGCCAGTCGATCACGCCTGAGTGGGCGGGTGCCGGCATCCCGCTGAACGCCGTGGCCCCCGGCACGGTGGTGACACCGATGACTCAGGAGCTGCTCTCGACCGTGGAGCAGCGCTCGATGGTCGACGCCAATGTGCCCATGCCGCTGAACTACCACCAGCCGCCGGAGTCGATCGCGAACCTGCTGATCTGGCTGACCAGCGTCGAGAACACCCACCTCGCCGGACAGGTGATCTATGACGACGGCGGGGCCGACGCCTCGCTGCGCGGCGACGACATCTGGTCCTGGAACGACTGAACCGAACGCGAACGGGCGGATGCCGAAGCATCCGCCCGTTCGTCGTACCTGCGGCTACTCGCCCGAGGCTGCCGTGAGGTCAGGGGTCGCGGTGATCGCACCGCCCGAGGTGTTGACGCCGACCGCGACCTTCTCGCCGCGTGCGGTGGTCTCGAACAGGAACTTGCCGTCCTCAGCATCCACCTTCACGTGGTCGCCGGAGTTCAGCTCGCCGTGCAGGATCTTCTCGGACAGCTGGTCCTCGATCTCGCGCTGCATCGCACGACGCAGCGGACGAGCGCCGAGCGCCGGGTCGAAACCGATCTCGATGAGCCGCTCCTTGGCCGTCTGCGTCAGCTCCACCGTCATGTCGCGGTCGAGCAGACGGTCGCCGAGGCGCTTGACGAACAGATCCACGATCTGAACCAGCTCCTCCTTCGACAGCTGCGGGAAGACGATGACATCGTCGACGCGGTTGAGGAACTCGGGCTTGAAGTGGCGCTTGAGCTCTTCGTCGACCTTGCCCTTCATCCGCTCGTAGCTGGTCTGCGCGTTGCCCTCGATCTGGAAGCCCACGGGGCCTCCGGCGATCGCGGACGAGCCGAGGTTCGTGGTCATGATGATGACCGTGTTCTTGAAGTCCACGATCCGGCCCTGGCCGTCGGTGAGGCGACCCTCTTCGAGGATCTGCAGCAGCGAGTTGAAGATGTCTGGGTGGGCCTTCTCGATCTCGTCGAAGAGCACCACGCTGAACGGCTTGCGCCGCACCTTCTCGGTGAGCTGGCCGCCCTCTTCGAAGCCGACGAACCCGGGAGGGGCGCCGAACAGACGCGAGACGGTGTGCTTCTCGCCGAACTCGCTCATGTCGAGCGAGATGAGGGCGTTCTCGTCGTCGAACAGGAACTCCGCGAGCGCCTTGGCGAGCTCGGTCTTTCCGACGCCGGTCGGGCCGGCGAAGATGAACGAGCCCGATGGGCGCTTCGGGTCCTTGAGGCCGGCGCGCTGGCGGCGGATCGTGCGGGAGAGAGCCGCGATGGCCTCCTCCTGACCGACGACGCGCTGGTGCAGCGCCTTCTCCATGAAGACGAGGCGGCTCGACTCCTCTTCGGTGAGCTTGAACACCGGGATGCCGGTGGCCTGTGCGAGCACCTCGGCGATCAGGCCCTCATCGACCACTGCCTGGGTCGCGACGTCACCGGAGCGCCACTGCTTCTCGAGGCGCAGGCGCTCGGCGAGCAGACTCTTCTCCTCGTCGCGCAGGGCCGCTGCCTTCTCGAAGTCCTGCTCCTCGGATGCCGCTTCCTTCTGAGTGCGGACATCGGCGATCTTGTCGTCGAACTCGCGCAGCTCAGGCGGGCTGGACAGGATGCTGAGACGCAGACGCGCGCCGGCCTCGTCGATCAGGTCGATGGCCTTGTCCGGCAGGAAGCGGTCGGAGACGTAGCGGTCGGCGAGGTTGGCGGCCGCGACGATCGCACCGTCCGTGATCTGCACCTTGTGGTGCGCCTCGTAGCGGTCGCGCAGACCCTTCAGGATGTTGATCGCGTGCGGGAGGCTCGGCTCGTTGACCTGCACCGGCTGGAAGCGGCGCTCGAGCGCGGCGTCCTTCTCAAAGTGCTTGCGGTACTCGTCGAGCGTCGTCGCGCCGATCGTCTGCAGCTCGCCGCGTGCGAGCAGCGGCTTGAGGATGCTGGCGGCGTCGATCGCGCCCTCGGCGGCGCCGGCACCCACGAGGGTGTGGATCTCGTCGATGAAGACGATGATGTCGCCGCGAGTCCGGATCTCCTTGGTGACCTTCTTCAGGCGCTCCTCGAAGTCACCGCGGTAGCGGGAACCGGCGATGAGCGAGCCGAGGTCGAGCGAGTAGAGCTGCTTGTCCTTCAGCGTCTCGGGCACGTCGCCCTTGACGATGGCCTGCGCGAGGCCCTCGACGACGGCGGTCTTGCCGACGCCGGGCTCACCGATCAGGACCGGGTTGTTCTTGGAACGGCGCGAGAGGATCTGCATGACCCGCTCGGCTTCCTTCTCGCGGCCGATGACCGGGTCGAGCTTGTTGTCGCGCGCGGCCTGGGTGAGGTTGCGGCCGAACTGGTCGAGCACGGCAGACCCGCCCTGGGCGGCCTGGGCGGTGTCGTGCGCCTGCGCGCCGACCGACGCGGGCTCACGGCCCGGGGCGCCGGAGAGCAGCTGGATGACCTGCTGGCGCACCTTGTTGAGGTCGGCGCCGAGCTTGACGAGCACCTGGGCGGCGACGCCCTCGCCCTCGCGGATGAGGCCGAGCAGGATGTGCTCGGTGCCGATGTAGTTGTGGCCGAGCTGCAGGGCCTCACGGAGGCTCAGCTCGAGCACCTTCTTGGCGCGCGGGGTGAAGGGGATGTGGCCGGTGGGCTGCTGCTGGCCCTGGCCGATGATGTCCTGCACCTGCTCGCGCACTGCGTCGAGGGAGATGCCGAGGCTCTCGAGGGCCTTGGCTGCGACGCCTTCGCCCTCGTGGATGAGGCCGAGCAGAATGTGCTCGGTGCCGATGTAGTTGTGGTTGAGCATCTTCGCCTCTTCTTGGGCGAGGACGACCACACGACGGGCTCGGTCGGTGAATCTCTCGAACATTGTCAACTCCTTGGCTCGCACGGGGCGAATGCACTGACGCCAGACGGCTCTTCAGCGCCTGTACATCGAGAGTAACGACCTGTCACCGCGCCCAAGGCCGTGTTCGCCGTCGGCATACCCGGGTCTTGACCTGCTTATCGAGATTCGTTATGTTAACGACCATCGATAACAACGAATGTCGATAAGGAGGGTGTGATGAACAGTCGTGATGGCCGGATGTCGATGACCGAGGGCGTTGTGCTCGGCATGTTCGCAACGGGCGCCGTGAGCATCGGCGTCGCGTCCGCCACAGGAGCGGTGGGTGCGGGGATCGAGATCTTCGGATCACCCGTGCCCGTGCCTCTGCCCGTGCAAGGCGTCGCGATGACGGGGCTCACCGGCGCGGACGGCGTCGCAGCGGCCGAGTACACGCAGTCCGTGGTGTCGCTCGAGACGCTGGATGCCGGCGTTCGCTGGCTTCTGCTGGCGGAAGCCGCGCTGCCGGCGCTTGCGACAGTGATCGTGTGCGCGACCCTGTGGTGGCTCGGCCTGTCGCTGATCCGCCAGCGCGCGTTCCGGCATTCGATGGCCCCGATGCTCGGGACGGCCGCCATCGGCCTGGTCGTCGCCGGGTTGCTGGCGCCGATGTTCGGGGCGTTCGGTCGCGCACAGGTGGTCGAGCAACTTGCCGCGTCGGGTGTCGACACGGGAGATTTCTGGACCTTCCTGTACTCGGCTGACCTCGCCCCGGTCGGCTGGGGCATCGCTTTGGCTCTGGTGGCGACCGCGTTCGAGGTGGGCCAGCGACTGCAGCGTGAGACGGAAGGGCTCGTCTGATGCGTACACGGGAGCCTGGGCTGCAGGCAAGACGCGATCGCAATGACCTCTTGACCGGCGTCATCGTCGGAGCGCTCGCGATCGGTTTCCTGCTGTTCCGCGGCGTGAACGCCGTCGTGTCACTCTTCGCGGCCCCGGGCGCCATCACCGTTGAGTCCCCGCTTCCGGCTCAGGAGGTCACCACGAGGCTGGGCAATGGTGCGACGGCGACGATCACGAGCGGCACGCTGGTCGTGGCGGATGTCAGCACGATCAGCGTGGTCTCGCTCGTCGTTGCGATCATCCTCAGCACCATCGGACTCGTCGCCGCCGCCGCGCTCGGTGTGGCGACCTGCATCCGCTTGCTGCGAGGGCACGTCTTCGACCAGGTGAATGTGCGGTTGCTGTTCGCGTTGTCGATGAGTCTGCTGCTCGCTTGGGTGGGCGATGTCTGGTTCCGGAACATGGGTCTCAACGGCGTCTTCGCGGCTCTCGGAGACGAGTTTCGCGGCCAGACCGCGCTCAACCTCGACGGCGTCTCGCTCTTCGTGGCGGCGATCGCGGTGGGTGTGCTGGTGATCGTGTTCCGCCGGGGCGCGGCGCTGCAGAGGGAAACCGAGGGGCTGGTATGAGTCCCGCGGCTTCCGACGAGGAGGAGACCGGCATCCACTGCCGGCTCGATGAGCTGCTCGCAGAGCGGGGCATGACGCTGACTCAACTGAGCACCGCGGTCGGCGTCAGCATCGTGAACCTCTCGGTGCTGAAGAACGATCGAGCGCGGGCGATCCGGTACTCGACGCTGCGGGCGATCTGCGATGTGCTGCAGTGCGAGGTCGGCGAGCTGCTGGTGCTGGCTGGGGAGAGCTGATGGGTTCCGCGAGCGGCTTCGAATACGTCGTGCGCGCAGATGGGAGCGTCGTCATCACGCACCACGGGCGCAGGGCGACTGTCCTTCGCGGCGGTCGCGCGGAGAAGTTCCTCGAGGAGGCGCGCACCGACCCGCAGGGTGCGATGGCGCGGTGGACCGGGAACTACAAGCACGGCAACGAGCGCACGGCGAAGCAGCATCCGCGCAACCGAGGTTGATCCGAAGAGCGCGCGGTGACGAGCGCGCGGTGACGGGCCCAGGCTGGTCCGGCGCCGGGCTGAACTGCCCCAGGCTGGTCCGGCGCCGGGCTGAACTGCCCCAGGCTGAACTGACCCAAGCTGGTCCTACCCAGGCTGGATTGATCCCGGCTGATCTGACCCCAGGGGCGATCCACCTCTCACGCGGCAGGTCGGAACCGTTTCGGTGGCGGATCGATCCCACCCCACGCGTAGCTGAGCGCGGCCCGCGGTCGCATGGCGTATGTCTCCCCGGATCGGTGGTGCAGGACGAAGTCGTCTTTCCCTCGACGGGTGATCCTCCACTCGCCGTGGTGCAGCGTCATGTGGTGATACCGGCAGAGCAGGATTCCGCGATCGATGTCCGTTCGACCCTGGTCGCGCTTCCACTCATCGATGTGATGTGCCTCGCAGTACGACGCCGGCCGGTCGCATCCGAGCCAGCGGCACCCGCCGTCGCGGATCGCGAGCCCGATGCGCTGCTTCGGTGTGAACAGCCGCTGTTCCCGGCCGACGTCGAGCGGATTTCCGCACGCGTCGACGGTGACGGGAACGAATCCGCTGTCACACATGTGCTGCTCGGCGACCGCCCCGGGCACGGACACCAGGTGGTCTTCCGAGTGTACGACGTGCTCGGCGTTGCCGTCGGCATCCATGACCTGAACGAGACGCACGCCGGCCTGACGCGTGCCGAACACGGTCTCGGAATCGGCCAGCATGCCTGCTCGCAGTACATCCAGCACCAGGTCATAGCTGAGCTGATCGTTCGTGCGCGGGTCGTCTGCGAGTGATGCGGCGCGCTCCTTCTCGTCGGCATCCACGAATCGCGGGCCACCTCGCCGTGGACGCATGGCAGCAGCGAGAAGGGTCTCGATGAACAGATCTCCCTCGTCGTCGAGCGTCATGCTCGCGCGCTTCTGCCCATCCTGCCCGCGATACGTGCGGAACGATCGCTTCTCGAACCGCTCGAGGAATCGCGCTTCGGCACCCTCCGGATCGAGCAGATCGCGGACGGTCCGCGCCGCCTGCCACAGCTCTTCGACGGTACGCTCGGCGGCTTCGCCGATGAGGTGTTCCGACGCTTGTCGCCAAGCGGCGCGAGCTTCTTCGTGCGCTTGGGCTCTCGCCTCGGCATCCGTCGCATCGCCCGACGCATCGTCGCCGATCTCGGGCGGATCACCCAGCCCTCGCCTGATCGCGTCGAACTGCGACGACGTCAGGCGGCTGTCGCGCAGCGCATCGCGCAGCGGTTGATACCAGGGCCCCTCCGTGGGCCGCCCGCCGTTCGCATGCTCGTCGCCTGCAGGTTGAGTCGCGCTCGGTTCGTCGACCAGCGCCTCGCCTACCCGCACCTTGCGGTTCGCGTCGGCCTTGGTCGATCCGGTCACGTCTTGAATGAGCGCGGCGGCCGACCGATGCCCGCGCGACTGCGACAGCCCCGAATGACCGCGCTCGCGATTGGAGCGCAGCGCGACGACGCCGGCTGCCAGCACTTGGATCTGCTCGACTTGCTTGGCCAACGCCGCCGTCTCTTCGAGGATCTTCACGACGTCGGCATCCGTCATCAGCATCATCGACGCGCGCGCGAGATCCGCATCGGCACCATCGACGAGCCGCCCACACAAGGTGGGAATCAGCGCCGCGACGTCGGTGAAAGTTGCCATACTTCATAGTCTCAGGGGCCACCGACATTCAGGCAGACATCTGCACAGAAGCGTATGATGATCTGCATGCGAACGACACTCAACCTCTCCGACGCCCTCGCGCGCGAGGCGAAGTCGCGCGCTGCGCGTGAGGGACGCACCTTCACGAGCTTCCTCGAAGAGGCGCTCCGCGAGCATCTCGCGCGCGAGCTGCCGGATGCGCCTCAGACGCCCCTCCCCACCTACACGCCGAAGGTTCCTGGCAGTCTCGTCGACCTCGACGACAAGGACGCGGTCTGGGACGCGCTGGACAAGAGCGCATGACCCTCGTCGTTCCCGACGTGAACGTGCTCGTTTACGCCTTCCGCGCGGACTCGCCCGATCACGACGTCTACGCCGACTGGCTCAATGGCGCTATGCGTGCAGGTCGAATCGGCGTCGCCGACACGATTCTCAGCGGCTTCGTGCGCATCGTGACGCACCCCCGCATCTACGCGGAGCCGACTCCAGTCGCCGCGGCGCTGGCCTATGTACGACACCTGATCGACGCTCCGAACACCGACTGGCTGCGCCAGGGCCCGTCTGCATGGGAGAAGTTCGACGCGCTGGCATCCGAAGACGCCGCGGTGCGCGGCAATCTCGTGCCGGACGCCCACATCGCCGCGCTCTGTCTTGCCAATGGCGCACGCCTGGCGACGCGGGATCGCGGCTTCGCGCGGTTCCCCGGATTGAGATTGTTCGATCCGGCGAAGGCGGATGCTGGGCGCTGAAGCACGTGTCAGTCGAGCGCGCTCGGCGCCTTCGGCTGATCCCAGACGCGCGCGAACTCGTCGCTGATCAGCGGCCAGATCGTACAGGACGAAGTCGTGTGGAATCATCCGCCCCGCGCGATCCTTACGCCTATCCGGGTCAGCAATGCGAAGAGCAACCATGTCGCCGTGGCGAACGACTCCCACGGGCTGTTCGCCGAGATCTGCAATGACCGACTCGTACACGGGCAGCGGATCATCGAATCCGCCCTGCCTCAAGAACGAAGTCCCACTCCCTCCCGCGTGAAGCCCAGATCATTCTCACTTGAGACTCCGGATCAGGACCCGCGCCTTCTCACCATCGTCGAGTGCGATTCGGAATCGTGTGAGGACCGCAGTCAGGTACTCATGGCGTGCAAGCGCGGCGGCTTTGATCTCTTCAAGCTTGTCTCGTGCCAGCCCCACGCTCTGATCGATGACATCCTTCGACAGCACTGCGCTAATCAGCCTCCATCCCCAAGTAGTTCTGGTACGGCCTGCTGCCCTCTTGCATCGTCAGCTACCACGTCGAAGAGGTTCTGCTCGCCGAATCCCTCATACTCGGTAGGCCCGCTGTTCGAGTCGCTTTACCTGCATGAGTCACCCATTCTCTAGTCGCGTTCGCGGCATCAGCGCCAGGAGATCGTCGTACGCGCCGTCCGCGGAATGATCATGCACGCATGTGAAGCGGTTCGCCCGAATATCCCCAGCTACGGCAGCCACCTTCTCACGGATGTCTCCGATAAGCGCCGCATCGACCGGATCGTTGGTGCTCTTGCCCTGATCATCGAGGTTAAGGATCTGGATGCGGTCGGCCGAAGCACCCGAAAGCTCCTGGTATCCGAGTGCGTAGATGGCCAGTTGGTCACGAGTGACGTCCTCGTCCTGCGACCGCGCCGTCGACTTGAAGTCGACGATCGCGGTCTCGTCCGTCTCAAGAGATTTGATCAGATCAATCCTGCCGTTGACCGAAACTCCAGGGGCGATATCCACACCGATCTGCTTCTCCGAGTGAATCGTGCGGGTGAGGTCATCGCCATGCCGATCGAAGTAGCGCTCGATCGCTTTTACACCGGCACGATGCAGCTGCTCCCGAAGCGCCGGATATGCGTATGGGGTGTGCAGATGCCGCGTGACCAACTCGTCCGCCTCATCGCGACTCGGCGGATCCCCCGCGAGCGCACGTTTGTGCATCTCAGCAAGAGCGTCGTGGAGTCCCTTCCCGAATCCGAGCGCCTCGTGAATGGGTGGGTTGAACCCGTACATGAACCGGAGCTTGAACTGGTATGGGCAGTCAAACAGGTACTTGAGCTCCGAGAACGATATCGCGATGTTCGGCGTCTCCAGCCTGGGAGTCGGCTCGAGACGCGGAAGGCTGGGCAACCCCTCGTCGCTGGTCGAGACCCAGGACGTCGCCGTGCAATGCAAGTAGAAGTCCGACGCCTTCCCCTGCCCACGCTTCTCTCCAGGTGCGTAGCTGACGTAGAGGAACTTCTGCGACCGCGTCACCGCGACGTAGAACAGTCGCGTTTCGTCGGACATGCCGCCCTTGTACCGCTCACCGTTGACCACGGCGTCGTCGGCGATGATGTGCGGGATGACCTGAGTCCCACCCATCCCCCGCATCGGAAATCGCCCCTGACGAAGGAATGGGATGAAGACCGCCGGCCACTGCAAGCCTTTCGACCGGTGCACCGTGGATATCACCACCGCGTCGGGCTGCACATATCCGGCATCATCGTCCGATTCCTCGTAGACGCCCGGCGCTTGAAACGTCAAGAACCCGAGGAACGACTCGTACTTCCGCGCGGGCGATGATGCGAAGTGGATCGCTTCGAAGTCCGAGATCACCTGGGAGAACTTTCCAAGTTGATACATGACAAGCTCTCGACGACGGGCATCACCGGGGACCGTCTCCTCGCGAAGCCCCAGCGCGCTGAGTGCGGCCAAGTACAGACGCTGGATGTTGTATGTTCCCCACCGGTCACTCTTCTCGAAGTCGGCCCCGTCGTCGAGCACGTCGATCAGCTGCTGCCAATGCAAGGCGTCCGGCACGAGATCGGCAGCGTCCCACAAGTTGCGCAAGTCTGCCGCTGTGATGTCGTCCATCATGTAGCGGAACAGTCCGACGCATGCCTGGATTTCGGGTGCGTCGAACAACCGAGCGAGTCCCTTGATCAGGAAGGGGATGCCTCGGCGTTTGAACTCGTTGACGAGAGCATCCGCGTCCTTGACCGACCGGAACAGCACCGCGCAATCCGACCAGGAGAGACCGCGCGGTTCTGCACCGGGCTTGTCGACGAACGGCATCCCTTGCAGATCCTCGATGCGCTCGGCGATCCAGGTCGCCTCCTCGACGACATCCTCGAACTGTAGAGCGAGCATGTCACCGCGCTGCCACTCCTGGTGCGAAGCGTGAACCATCTTCTTCGCGAGGCGTTCACTGGAGTTGAGCCGCTCGGCGACGCTGCGGCCGAGCTCGACGACTCCCTTCGTCGAGCGAAAGTTGTCAGCGAGTTCGATCGTCCGCACGTCCGCGTAGCGGTTCGCGAACGAGATGATGTTCGAGACCTCCGACCCGCGCCACTGATAGATCGTCTGGTCGTCGTCACCCACGACGCACAGGTTCGCGCCGTAATGAACGAGTCGTTCGACCAGTCGCTCCTGGATGGGGTTCACGTCCTGGTATTCATCGACGATGACGAATCGAACCTCGTCTCTGACGTGGTCGCGCAGCACGCGTTCTGACGACGACAGATCATCCGTCGTCTCCACCTTCTGCAGGAAGTCAACGGCTTGAACCATCATCGACGTGTAGTCGAAGTACTTCCGATTCACGAGCAGCTCACGGTACGAGGCAAGACTCGACGCCACCGCTTCGCGCACCTTGGAGAAGTCGACTTCGTCCTCCTGCAGGATCGAAAGCGCCGATTTGTACGTGCGCGTATCGACAAAGCGCCGTAGGGGCGCCTCAGTCCCTTGGACGAGCTTGGTGCAGGTCGTCAGTCCAGAGTTCTTGCTCTCCCGGTCGATGAGCAGCTGCTGGGTGATGTCGGTGAGCACGCCGTACTTGAACGTCTCGGGCACGTACGTCTGTAGCAGATCGAGACAGTACCCGTGCATCGTGCCGATATACATCTCGGCCAGTCCGACGACCTCGCCGATCTCCGCCTTCACGACGGAATGCACGCGCTCCTTCAGTTCCGCGGCCGCCTTCTCTGTGAATGTGAAGGCGATCACGTTGGCGGGGCTCACACCGGGCTGCGCCAAGATGTGCGCGATCCGCTGCGCGAGCACCTGCGTCTTTCCCGACCCGGCGCACGCGATCAATTGGAGCGTGCTCGTCACCTCGGTGATCGCCGTCTCCTGCGACGGCGTGAACGTCAACGTGCTCATGCGTACTTCGCTCCGAACTCTGAACCGAACAGGTCGCTCGCGCTCCCCTTGGTCTCACGAACGACCTCGCGGACCGCCGGATCGAGCATGTCAAGCACCCGCAGCTCGCCCGACGAGCCGGACGCCCCCGACGTACCAATCGAGTCGATCCGGTGGAAGGCGTGGCCGTGTTGTTCTGCGAATGCCGCGAGCCCCCTCAGCTTGACGATCGAGTCATCGAGGTGCGTGCCGTGCGGGTCGACGATCGACGGACGGATCTCACCGTTCACGAGCGTGAAGATCAGAAAGTCCGGATGCAGCGTGCGCCAGTTTCCGGAGCCGTCACGGTAAGGCACTCCGAGGGAGTCCGGGCGCGTAACCGACGGATTGCGGTACCACGCGACGCAGTCGACCCGCTCGACTTCCTTTCGAACGACCGGACGTTCCCAGCCGTTCAGGCTAGAGAGAGGGAACTGGCCCTCCTCATCGGCCATCAGGTGCTTGTCGATGAGCTCCGCCGACTTGACCTGGTCGTTCTCGATCTCGGCGAAGTCCTCGAGTCGGGACTTCGGCCGCGCGAGCGGGGTCACCTGCGGCTCGACTGCCTCAGCACGGATCTCGTCGTACGCATCGCGTCGCTCGTCTGCCAGGCCGCGGAGTGCCACCCGATGCTCGCCGAACCAGTCGGACACGATCTCCTTGGCCGCCTGATCGATCTTCTCCCGCACATTCGGCACGGTCGCGAGAGCGGCCGCCTTCACGAAGGCACCCCGCAGGGCGTCGTCGCTGTCGTCGACTTCCGGATCGGCGATGAAGTCGACGTACGACTGCGCGATGTCTGCACCAAACGCGCGCTTCGCCTCTTCGAATGCAACGCGTATCGCGCGCTCGTCCGCTCGCTCGTTGAAATCGGAGTAGCTGACCTTCTTACTGGCGGTCCGACCCGAGATCGTCATGCCTCGTACGGTCAGCACCTCGATCTCCGCATTGCGAAGATCGCCGTCATAACGAGCGGCCAATGATTCAAGAGTGTTGTGCATCTGTCTCTTCACCGACGCGACAGCACCTTCGCGGATGTTGTCTGCTGCGAGCGCCTGCGCGAGACTGACGAGCTGCTTGACGGCTCGCGAACCACGGCGCGGGATCACCATGTGAGGCAGCTGATCCCAGCAGTCCCACACCGCGTCCGGGATCGCGGCGTTCGGCACGAGCTCACGCGGATCGAACAGAACCTTCTGTCCGGTGGTCGGCATCGACTCCGTGGCACCGGTGAGGTACTTGACGACGTGGCCGGCCGTGGTGCGATCGAAGTGCGGCAGGATGCAGTCGACCGAATTCAGGCGGTCCTCGCCGGGGATGCGCCGCGCAAGCGGCGTGCGCACCATGCGTCCGAGCAGCTGCGTGATGTGCGTGTGATCCTTCGCCGGACGGAACGAAACGAGAACTTCAGCGCGAGGGCAGTCCCACCCCGTCGAAATGCCGTCCTTGGCGATGAGCACACGCACCTGAGTCTCGTCCTGCACACGCTGCGGTTCGATCCAGTCAATCTCCCACGACCCGAAAGTAAGGGCCTTGTGTTCGCCGAGAACGTGGCGCACTCCGGTTGAGGTGAGCTCGCCGAGCTCCGCCTGGATCGTGTCGAGCCAAAGGCCGACGTCATCCACGTTCTCGGTGTTCGGGATCTGCAGGACGAGTAGCGGAACGACCCTGTCTGAAGAAGTTTCGCCGGGGAGCGCCTTCTGTTCGGCGAGATAACGCCCCCAGCGTTTCGCCGACTCCCTGAGCTTTCGGGCGGCGCGGGTCGTTAGTGTCGTCTCGAGGTTGCCCGCTTCGGCGGGGATGTCGAGTGCGATGACGTCCTTGATGAGGCCGGACTGCTGTACTCGGGCGGGATCCACGGTGACCGGCGGTAGCGTCGTCCGCCCTTCGACCGCGGCGTCCTTCATCGCGTCGGTGAAACGGTCGATCGTCGCCGAGATTCCCCACACCACGGGGATCGGAAGCCCTGTCATCTCTCCGCTGACGAGACGCCGCACGATCGTCGGCTTGTCTCTGGATGCTTTGCCGGTGAACCCTCGGTGCGCCTCGTCGAGGACGAGGTAGACGGTGAGGCCCTCGTCCTCGATCGTGTTCTCAAGCGTCTCCCAAATGTTCCACGCCAGGTCGTCCGGAGCCACCATGCTCTCGCCGCGGGCATCCGCCTCGTATGTCTGCTCGGCTCCCCTTGTGAGGAGCGATGTCTTCGACAGTCGCTGGGTGTTGAGGAAGTAGACGTGCTGCGGCTCGAGCGTCGGGAGTGCGAACGGCGGCTTGATCGTCACGAGTCGGTCGTAGGACAGCTTCTCCGATGCCTGAACCAGTCGCCGTTTCGTCTGCTCGTTAAGGTTCGGATCGTCGGAGAACCAGATGACGACGGCGCCCGGGTCGGGTTGGAACTCGAGTTCGGAGTCGCCGTAGAAGAGCGCCTCGATGGCGGCCGCCGCCATGACGGTCTTGCCGGCGCCGGTCGTCGCAGTCAGCGCGAACGACGTCTCCATCCCGTCGCGCTGATACAGCGTGCGAGCGCGACGGAGGTTGTCGAGTGTCTGGACGACGGCGTCACGCTGATAGTCCTTGAGCTTGTACCTCATCGCGCACCCCGCATCGCGTCGATCTCGAAGTTGCGCAGGTAGGAGTCATAAAGGCGCACAACCTCGACTTCTGCGGGCAACGCCCCGGCGATCGCCTCGAAGAAGCGGTCTTCATCGGTGACGATGAATGCGATCGAAGCATCGGATGCCGCGGTCATCGCCTCGACGAAAGCGTCGGTCTTGTCCATGTCGTCGATCACGCCATATGTTTCGGCGACGTCCCATCCGTTCGGCAACTCCTCGATGCGGCGTCCGCGCGAACCAGCCCTCAGCCAGAGCAGCGACGAAATCTTCTCGAACTCGCGGTGCGACTGCACACGCATGGACGCCTCGTAGGTGAGCGTGAAGAACTCGACGTTCTGGTCGAGCCCTTCGGAGTAGATGGTGCCGTCGTCCCGCAGCCCAGAAGCGACCGTGGAAAGCCGCGGCCTCGTGACATGTTCGAAGACGCCGCTCCGACGCCAACCGTCATCCCCAGGCCGCAACCCCTCCTTGATCAACCGCTTCGAGTCCTTCGCCGCAAGTTCATTGTTGGTGACGAGGATGCAGTTGCGAGTGCCACCGTCAGCATTGTTTAGTCGCATCACGGCTTCTGCCGTGGAGCCAGAGCCCCCGAAGAAGTCAAGTATCACGGCGTCGTCAGGCGCAATAAGCCTCAGCCAGCGAGCCAGTACGTCGACATCTTTAGGGTTCGGAAAGCGACGATCTCCGAACACCTTTGCCAGTTGACCCGAGGCGCGATTCCGGTCCTGCGAAAAGACGGACTCAGCGACACGAGTGTCCATCTCCTCAAGACGGTAAATCTCGCTGGGAATGCGACTTTCATCGTCCCCGAAGTACACTCGTCCAGCGGCCACACGCCGATCCATCTCATCGTTGCTGTACCGCCAACCGTTCGCAGGCACAGCAGTCGGGCGCTGTGTAATCGGATGAGTCAGCGGTCTTCTGGAGCGATTGGGTCGAGGTTCCGGCGCCACCATGCTGCCATCAGTTCGAATGGGTCGACCATTCTCGTCAAGGGATGAGTATCGGGCGATGGCGTCGAATCCTTTGCCCTTTCCCAAAGACTTGAGCCACGCACGCCATTGACGCTGCGCGTCAGCAGACTCAACCGCATGCGCCCAAATCCCAGCAGCCATTGCAAGCGCTTCATCCAATCCTGGTTTCTTTTCACGCCACTGAACTTCGGCCTGCACTAAGGCCGGCTCATCCTTGGCGTAGACGAGCATGTAGTCTGCTCCGTTCGACACGTAGCGCGTATAGCTCTTCGCGCCTCCTTGCCATACCACGTCTGACAGGAAGTTCTGCGCGCTGAACACCTGGTCCATCAGCATCCGCAACCGATGATGCTCCTCATCACCGATCGCAACGATGATCACTCCGGTGGGTGCAAGCAGCTCTTTGGCAAGCAGTAGCCGTCGCTCCATGAATGCCAGCCACTTCGAATGCCGATACATGTCGTCGCTCGACACATACTTGTCGTTGTAAATCCACCCATCGTTGCCGGTGTTGTACGGCGGGTCGATGTAGATTGCATCAATCCTGCCGCGATGTGTGTACAGCAGCGCCTGTAGCGCGTGATAGTTCTCGGCGTTGATCACCGAGTGAAAAGGCTTGCCTCCGCCGCGCTCGATCCTCCCCGTCGAAACGAGCCCTGGGTAGATGGGGTCGCGGAACTCCGCGACCACCACGAGATCAGCAACGTCTACCGTCGTTGCATCCATCTTGTCGCCCGTTCCGCGGGCCTCAAGATCGGCGGTTCGGGCATCCGAGTCGCCGCTGAGACTCGTGACCGTCCACAACTGATCTTCACCGCCCTTAGGCGTTTCGCCCCGCGGCGGCAGTATGTGAACTTTGTCTCCGACACGAGGACGCCGCCCCGGCAGCTCCACTGCTTCAGGGGTGTGCCGTTCAAAGTTGAGTCCGAACGCTCGCCGTTGCGCCAGCTGATTCACCTCACGCGCAAGACGATCGCCGAGCTCAGCGTTCGTTGCGCGTACCTGTTTGATCAGCTCATGGATGTACGCCACCGCAGCCCTCCCCAGGGTTCCTCAACCCCGGGAAGGTACTTGTACCCGGGTTTGTTAACCCTGGCACAAGTCACAGACATTGCTGACGCTTGATGGGTGCCCCGAATCCCGTCCGCCGCAGCCGAGCACATCGGGGCCAAGATCGTCGCCAAGCGCAAGCACTTCGGGTTGACGCAGGACGATCTCGCCTCACTCACGCGGATCGATTCGTCGAACATCCGCAGCTACGAATCAGGGCGCGCGATGCTGAGCGTTCAGACGCTCGTGCGCATCGCCGAGGCACTGAAGACCGAGCCGGGAGAACTGCTCGACGGACTCACCTCAGAGATGTTCGGCGAGGCCGCCGCGCCGAAGCGGCGCGCGGGATAGGCGAACCTGCGATCTCGAGACGGGCGCGCGGACGTCGGTACGCTGATGCCATGACGTACGTCAACGCCGGCACCCTGGGCGCCGTCCCTGGAAAACGCGATGAGCTCGTCTCGCTGCTCACGCAGCGCAATGAACGGCTTCGCGACCTCGGCTGCACCCTCTACGAGGTGGGCATAGACGATGACGAGCCGAACGTGGTCTTCGTCGTCGAGCTCTGGGAGAGCGCCGGAGCGCACCAGGACTCCCTGAGTCAGCCCGATGTCATGGCTGCCATCGCCGAGGCCAGGCCTCTCTTGAACGGACAGTTCGGCGGGTTCCGCTTCACCGTGGCAGGGTCACCACTTCGCGACTGAGGACGCCACCCCTCGTCCGAGTCGGTCGATGACCGGGCCGGCAGCCGGCGACTAAGCCCGCGACTAAGCCGGTGGCTACGCCCGCGACTGCGGCCGCGTCGCACCCCGCGTGTCCAGCGCGAGCTCCTCCGCATCGATCGCGGTCATGAGCTCGCGCATCAGCTCCTCGTCGAGGTTGTCGGCGTCACGCTCCGCGAGCAGCACCTCGCGCCGCACGTGCAGCCAGCCCTTCGACAGCTCCACCAGGTCGTCATAGGAGGGGCGAGGCATCGAATCCTCGACCTCCTGAGCACGATCGGTGTCCGTCTCGACCCGCGTCATCCTCGTCGCGAACAGGTCGAACGCTTTCATCTCGGCCTCGCCGTACTTCGCCGCCCACGCCTCGCGCTGCTCCGCCAGGAACGTCTTCCCGGCCTCGCGACTCCGAGCTCGCACGGCGGCCATCGCCGCAGCATCCGAATCGCGATCCGAATCACCGGCGACCCCCAACCGGCGGATCAGAACGGGCAGCGTCAGCCCCTGCAGCAGCAGGGTTGCAACCGTAACGATGAACGCCACCACGACGATCGCGTGCGCGGACTTCACATCGAGCGCCGCCAGATCAGAAGCGGCGAGCGCCGTCGCCAGCGTCACCACACCGCGCATCCCCGCCCACGAGATGACAGCGTTGTCCTTCCAGTCCAGCGCCGGTTCGGTCAGACGCCTCCGCATCTGCTCTTCGGTGAGCGGACGGCGCCCCGGGCCGCGCGCAGGAGACGCGAACCTCCCCGACGCGACCATCCGCTCCCACCGCCGCAACCGGCTCCGCTCCCGCCACCGCGCCCAGGCGTGCGCGGGATAGATGTAGAGCGGCCGCACCACCAGCACCGCGAGCAGCACCGCCCCCGACAGCCCCAGGATGTGCACCACCGACTCCGACCCCAGATCGCTCAGCACCCGGGGGAACTGCAGCCCGATGTATGCGAAGACGAAGCTCTCCAGCAGCAGGTCGGCCGACAGCCACAGCGGCGCCTCCTGCTGCCTGGTCGTGTAATCCGTGCGCGGAGCGTTGAACCCGACGTACAGCCCCATCGCGACCACCGCGAGCACACCCGAACCGCCCAGGTGCTCGGCGATCGCATACGCCCCGAACGGCACGAGCAGCCCGAACGTCCCGATCACCACGGGATCGGCCACCCGCATGCGCAGCTGGTGCAGCACGATGCCGAACACCAGCCCGACCACGACCCCGACGACAACCGCGACGACGAACTGCCAGATGCCGTCCCACACTGTGAGCGTCGCCCCCGCGATCACCGCGGCGAACACCCGATACAGCGTCAGCGAGGTCGCATCGTTGATGAGGCTCTCCCCCGACAGCACCGTCATGACGCGTCTCGGCAGCCCGAGCCTCCGGCCGATCGCGGCTGCGGACACCGCATCCGGCGGCGCCACGATCGCGCCCAGCAGCAGTGCGCCAGGCAGCGTGAGCGCCGGCATGATCAGCCACGCCACGAGTCCGACCACGGCGGTCGTGATCAGCACCAGCCAGATCCCGAGTCTGCGGATCTGCGGCAGGCTGCGCTTGAACCCGACGAACGACACATCCAGCGCCGCCGAGTACAGCAGCGGCGGAAGCACCAGATTCAGCAGCAGATGCCCGTCGATCTCGATCTCGGGGACGAACGGCAGGAAGGATGCCGCGAGCGCCACGACCGTGACCAGCAAGGGTGCCGGCCACCCCCGCCATCGTGCGATGGCCGCCACGACCACAGCACCGACGAGCACATAGAAGAAGGTGGCGTCCATGCGAAAAAGACTAACGGCGCGCTGTCATGGGGAATGCCCGCAACTCGTGAGCAGTTGCACCGGACGATGACTGCTGCAGCCCCCGCCCTGTCCGTGCTCGACCTCGTTCCGGTGCGCACCGGCCAGACCAGCGCCGAGGCCATCGCCTCCTCCCTGTCGCTCGCCGAGATCGCCGATCGCCTCGGCTACCGCCGCTACTGGTTCGCCGAGCACCACAACATGCCGGCCGTGGCATCCACCACTCCCCCGGTCCTCATCGCCGCGGCCGCCTCGCGCACGGAGACGATGCGCCTGGGCTCCGGCGGCGTGATGCTCCCGAACCACGCGCCGCTCATCGTCGCCGAGCAGTTCGCCGCCCTCGAGGCGATCGCGCCGGGCCGCATCGACCTCGGCCTCGGCCGCGCGCCAGGCAGCGACCCGGTCATCACCCAGCTGCTGCGGGGCTCGGGCACGACGAGCGATGTCGAGCAGTTCCCCCGCCACGTGCAGGACATCTCGCTGCTCCTGGGCGGCGAGGGCGCCACCGTCCGCTTCACCTCCGGCGGCGAGTACAACGTCCACTCGACACCGGCAGCGGTCGGCACTCCCGAGGTGTGGCTGCTCGGCTCGAGCGACTACTCGGCGCAGCTCGCGGCATCCCAGGGCCTGCCCTACGTCTTCGCCAACCACTTCTCCGGCCAGGGACTCGAACGCGCGCTCGACCTGTACCGCACCGGCTACCAGCCGAGCGAAGCCCACCCCGAACCGCGTACGTTCCTGACCGTGAACGCCGTCGCCTCTCCCACCGCCGAGGAGGCGGAGGCCCGCGCGCTCCCACAGCTGCGCATGATGGCCCGCCTGCGCCTGAACAAGCCGCTCATCGCCCTCGAGACGGTCGAGGAGGCACTCGCCGCCGCCACGGACCCCGCGACCGAACAGGTCATCGAGGCCGCCCGTTCACGCTGGTTCGTCGGCACCGGATCGTCCGTCGCGACGGAGCTGCGCGAGTTCGCGGCGAAGTTCGGCGTCGACGAGGTCATGCTGTCCCCCGTGGCCGGCGCGTACGAGTCCGAATCGATGGATGCCGCGACCGGCCGCGCCCAGACCCTGGAGCTCGTCGCCGCCGCTCTGTGAGCGCCCCGCGTCGCCCTCGCTCGCATGCGGGATGCTTTTCGTCGGTCATGCGGCGCTCACAACCGACGAACAGCATCCAGCGTCTCCGGCCCGACGCGGCGGGGACTAGCCGGATCGCCCGCGCGCGGGTACGGTCGGCAGTGTCGGAAGGAGTTCGGTCATGAGCACCACACGGACACGCGGCCTCTGGGTCGCGCACGGCACGAACGGGGTCGTCGGCAGCATCCGGCATGAAGAGGACGATTACGTCGTCGTCATGGTCGGAGCGGATGCCGAGACCGGGCGCTACCCGAGTCTCGAAGTAGCCAAGGGCGCGCTGTACTCGCACATGCGCCCTGGCAGCTCCTGGCCCAGATATCAGGAACACTGACGGCCGCGGCTTCGACTCGCTTCGCTCGCTCAGCCCGTCTCGTCTTCGTCGCTGCGCGACTCCGCTCAACGACCGGTGACTGCGGTCATCCGCGTCGAACGTGCACCCGCGGGTCGTTGAGCGAGCGCAGCGAGACGAAAGGCGCCCCGCGAGCCGGAGGCGAGTCGAAACGTCGCCTCCGTCCGCGGCATCCGCTTCAGGCCTCCGGCTCGCCGCTGATCAGCGCGCGCAGCCAGTCGCGCGCCTCGACGAAGACATCGTCGGCGTAGCGGTCCGGGTACTGCACGATCCGGCGGTCGGCGCGCGGGTACGACCCGAGGAACACCACGCGCGGGCTGAACCGGCGGATGCCGAGCAGCGCGTCGGCCATCCGCTCGTCGTGCACGTGGCCGTCCGCGTCGATCACGAACCGGTAGCGGCCCAGCGCATCGCCGATCGGACGCGACTCGATCAGCGACAGGTTGATGCCGCGCGTCGAGAACTGCTCGAGCATGTCGAGCAGAGCACCGGGGTGGTCGTGCGGCAGCTCGACGATCAGCGACGTCTTGTCGGCGCCGGTCGGATCGGGCGGCGTGGTCGTCCCGGTGACGAGCACGAAACGCGTGACGGCGGAGGTGTTGTCGCCGATCTCGGATGCCAGCACATCGACGTCGTAGTGCTGCACAATGTTCGGCGGCGCGATGGCCGCCTGCGCGGGCGAGGAGCCGTCGAGCACGCCGATCGCGGATGCCACGTTGCTCGCGGCAGGGACATGGGAGTGGTTCGGCAGGTGCTCCCCCAGCCAGCCGTGGCACTGCGCGTACGCGACGGGATGCGCGGCGATCACCGAGACATCCTCGAGCTTCGTGCCCTGCGGTGCGACGAGCACGAAGTTCACGCGCACCAGGTACTCGCCGATGATCCGGAGACCGGGGAGGGTGGCCAGAGCATCCTGCGTCGTCGAGACGCCGCCCTCGATGGAGTTCTCGATCGCGATCATGGCAGCGTGGCTGCGCCCCTCGAGGACGTCGGCGAGCGCCTCCCCGACGTTGTGGACGGGGCGCCAGTCCTGGCCGCGGGCCTCAGCGACCTGATCCAATGCCGCTTCGGTGAAAGTGCCCGCAGGGCCCAGATAGCTGTAGGTGCGCCGTTCAGTCACGCGTTTCACCTTAGCCCCGCGCGCGGAGAGGCGCGCGTGCGTCATCCGCGTGCGCGTGCGGCGAGATCGGGGCAGACTGTTCACATGACCAGCCGTGCCGGCCTCCCCGCGGAGGAAACTGACCTCATCGACGTCGACGCCCTCATCGCCGCGTACTACGACCGGCATCCGGATCCGTCCGACCCGGCCCAGCGCGTCGTGTTCGGAACGAGCGGCCACCGCGGCTCGTCACTGACGGGCAGCTTCAACGAGAACCACATCCTCGCGACCACGCAGGCGATCGTCGACTACCGCCGTTCGCAGGGGATCACCGGTCCCCTCTTCCTCGGCCGCGACACTCACGCCCTCTCCCTGCCTGCCGAGCGCAGCGCGATCGAGGTGCTCATCGCGAACGGCGTCGACCTCCGCGTCGACTCCCGCGACTCGTACGTGCCGACACCGGCGCTCAGCCACGCCATCCTCGCCCACAATCGGAACCTCGCCCCGGATGCCGCGGGCCGCGCCGACGGCATCGTCGTGACCCCCTCGCACAACCCGCCCCGCGACGGCGGCTTCAAGTACAACCCGCCGCACGGCGGCCCGGCCGACACTGACGCCACCGGCTGGATCGCCGCCCGCGCCAACGAGCTCATCGAGGGCGGCATGGCGGGCGTGAAGGCCCAGAGCTTCGCCGACATCGACTGGGACGCGCTGCCGAGCTACGACTTCCGCGACGCGTACGTGCGCGATCTGCCGTCGATCATCGACGTGGATGCCATCAAGAGAGCCGGCGTCCGCATCGGCGCCGACCCCCTCGGAGGGGCGTCCGTCGACTACTGGGCACTCATCAAGGAGATGCACGGCCTTGAGCTCACCGTCGTGAACCCCGAGGTCGACCCGACCTGGCGCTTCATGACGCTGGACTGGGATGAGAAGATCCGGATGGATCCGTCGTCGCCGTCCGCGATGGCATCCCTCGTCGCCCGTCGCGGTGATTTCGATGTGCTCACCGGAAACGACGCCGACGCCGACCGGCACGGCATCGTGACGCCGGATGCCGGCCTCATGAACCCCAACCACTACCTGGCTGTGGCGATCGACTACCTGTTCTCGCACCGCGCGGACTGGCCGCGGGATGCCGCGATCGGCAAGACCCTCGTCTCGTCGATGATCATCGACCGGGTCGCCGAGTCGCTGGGACGGCGCCTGCTGGAAGTGCCGGTCGGGTTCAAGTGGTTCGTGCCCGGACTGCTCGACGGTTCGGTGGCGTTCGGCGGCGAGGAGTCTGCTGGCGCGTCGTTCCTGCGCCGCGACGGCAGCGCGTGGACGACCGACAAGGACGGCATCCTGCTGTGCCTGCTCGCCGCCGAGATCATCGCCGTGACGGGCAAGTCGCCTTCGGAGCGCTACGCCGAACTCGAGAACGCGTTCGGGGCCTCCGCGTACCAGCGCGTCGATGCGCCCGCGACTCCCGAGCAGAAGGCGACTCTCGGCAAGCTCACGCCGGGTGCCGTCACCGCCACGACCCTCGCCGGCGAGGAAATCACCGTCAAGCTGTCGCACGCGCCCGGCAACGGCGCCGCGATCGGCGGTCTGAAGGTGCAGACCGAGCACGCATGGTTCGCCGCGCGTCCGTCCGGCACCGAGGACGTCTACAAGCTGTACGCCGAGAGCCTGAAGGGTCCCGAGCACCTCGCCGAAGTGCAGGACGAGGCGCGCGCCGTGGTGTCGGCGGCGCTGGAGGGCTGAACGAGCGCCGGAGCGTCGTCAGTTCGACGATCCGACCGCACCCGCATACGGCAGCGGCCCCAGCGTCGTGATGTCGATCGGGCGACGTGGCTCGTCGACGCGGTACAGACCCTCATCCGCGGCGAAGAACACCGGCGCGTCGGGGAAGACCAGATCGTCGGGAAGGGGCTCCTTGTCGGTCCAGCTGAAGAACGACCGCCCGAAGGTGTCACGGTCCTTGCGCCCATAGATGCTGAGGTCGCCGGCGGTGAGCGGACTCAGGATGCACCAGTGCACGCCGTCCTCCACCCAATAGGCCCGGTCGGAGAGCAGCGCCGACTGCCGGTCGTCGTCAGCGAAGACCCGGTCCCAGAAGTCATCGCCGAGTTCGCTGCCGTGCACGAGCGCCAGCAGGTCGTGCGCGTGCCATGCGGTGCTCGGCGCGACATCGGCCTCATTGTGCCAACCGGTCGCCGAGGCGAAGTATCCGGCAGGGGTTTGATACGACGCGTACGTCTGGAGACAGCGACGGCGGAACTCCGCGAGTTCGGGGTCGTCTCCCTCGGCTAGGACCTCATCGATGCCTCTCATGGTCAGTCCCATCCCGGCGATCAGCATCGGCGTGGTGGAAAGGCGCCGCACGTCGCCGTCGACGTACCAGTAGCGGTGGTATCGGGTGAGATCGCGGTCATCCGTCCACGCGGAGCGCGCCACGTGGCGGCAGATACCGCGCGCCTCCTCGAGCAGGTCGCCTCGCTTGTAGCGCCGGGCGGCGAGCACCAGCGGGACCACCATCAACCCGTAGTACTCAGCGGGCTCGAGGATGCCGCCGCGTTCACGGTCCAACGCGACGCGGAAGGTGCCGACGCTGTCGCCATCGGGCACTCCGCGCACTGAGCACAGCCGGATGAGGTCATCGAGATCGTCCGCGATCTCGACGTCGTACCGATCATCGCCGGAGAGCTCGGTGTAGAGCAGTTTCACCCACACCCGCGCGTACTCCTGGTTGCACGTGCCCCCGGGAGTCGGGCGCCCGCCACCGTACACCTCGCACGCGCGCAGGTTCTCTCGTACGGCGTCGAAGATCTCTGCACGCTCGGCCTCGCTCAGGTATTCCCCTGCGTGCCGCATTCCCTCCAGCATCCCGATGCTGCCGACCATGTTGTGGATGAGACCGGATGTCGCCGATTCGCCGACCTGGAAGCCGATGTGCGCGTACTGCCCGTCGGCCTGGACGGTGCGCGCCTGGAACAACACCATCCTGCGCCACAGGTCCAGCCCGCGCTCGTCGAATCGACGGCCGAGCGCCTCGCCGAAGGCCGCAGTGGCCGGGGCAGAGAACGCCTGGTGACCGCTGGTGAAGTCGAGGAAGGTGGCGGGGTTCGTGCCCCACACGCTGTGGTTGTGGAATCCGCGGATCTGACCCTGTTCGCCCACCCACGTACGCATCCAGCGGGCGAGCGATGCGACATCCGGGGCTTCTCTGTTCGAACCGGTCATCGGGATGAATCCTTCTCTCGTGAACGGTCGCGGGCGGCCCAGAGCAGCCCGCGGCGGATCATGGTGGCGGTCTCGGGCACGTCGAAGTCGGCCACCCGATGGCCGAGCGTGCAGACGAACACGCGCCCGGCGCCCCAGCGCCTTGTCCAGGTCACCGGCATGCTGACGGGCTCCTGCCACTCCGAATCGGCGGTCGCGTCGAACACCGAGCGTGCAAGCACCGTGCTGTGGCTGTCGGAGAGTACCCAGTACTGCTCGGTGCAGACCTTGAAGTCGGCGAGCCCTTCGGTGATCTCGCCGTCGGTGGTCGGTGCGGGATCGATGGTGACGGTGTACTCCTGGAAGCCCTCGGGGTGATACAGGAACCGCCCGCCGACCATCCGCAGATAGGCCGGATTCGAGACGTTGGTTCCGATGATTCCGCCGTGCCAGCCGGCGAAGCCGGTGCCGCTTCGGACCGCGGCGACGATGTTCGACTCCTGGTCGGCGGTCAGGATGCCGCCCGACCAGCAGTGCATCACGAGATCGAATGATGCCACCCGCGCGGCCTCGTCGTAGACCGCGAGATCGTCGGCGATCTCGACACGGAACCCCGCATCGCGCAGTGCGGGAATGAACCGTTCGGTGGCGCCGACAGGATCGTGTCCGTCCCAGCCTCCGCGGACGACGAGCGCAGTGCGCACCAGGTTCCGTTCGTGCGTGCGAACGTGGCTCATACGATCATCTCCTGGTACCGGAACGGCGCCCCCGCCACGAAGCGGCCGATCTCCTCCACGGCGTTCTGCCCCATCCGATGCAGCTCCTCCCCGAGGGATCCGGCGATGTGCGGTGTGAGCACGACATTCGGCAGCGACCAGAGCTCGTGCCCGGGCGGCAGCGGCTCGGGATCGGTGACGTCGAGGATCGCCCTGATACGCCCGGTGCGCAGTTCGTCGACGAGGGCGTCCTGGTCTACGACGCCACCTCTGGCAGTGTTCAGTAGCGTCGTCCCGTCGCGAAGGAGCGACAGCAGGCGCCGGTCGATCTGCCGCCGCGTCGCGGGGATCAGCGGCTGGTGGAGCGAGACGATGTCGGCCGCGGCGAACACCTCGTCCAACGACGCCCTCCGGACCCCCGTCTCAGCGGCGAGCGCCGGGGTGAGCTCAGGGCTGTAGACGAGAACATCGAAGTCGAACGGACGAAGACGCTCGATGAGGATGCGCGCCGTCTGCGAGAGTCCGACGATGCCCACAGTCCTGCGGTAATTGCCTGCGGCGATTCCGCCTTCACGGTCAGGCATCGTGCGGTCTGCGCGGAAGCGGCGGGCCGCGTCGAAGGCGCTCTTTCCGTCGAGAAGGATCATCGCCAGCGCGTACTCGGCCACCGGGATCGCATTGATCGCGCGGGCATTGGCTGCGGTGAGGCCTCGCGCAGCCCACCCATCGATGTCATCCAGACAGGTTGACGCAATCCCGCCGAGGTAGACCAGTGCGCGCACGTTCGGAGCATCCGATGGCCGGATGCGAGGCGCGCCCCAACCGGCGATCACGACCTCCGCTTCCCTCAGCGCTCTGCGTGCACCGTCATCGAACGTGGTGATCACCGCCGTTGTGTCGATGGAGACG
Source organism: Microbacterium abyssi (assembly GCF_015277895.1). Taxonomy (NCBI): domain Bacteria; kingdom Bacillati; phylum Actinomycetota; class Actinomycetes; order Micrococcales; family Microbacteriaceae; genus Microbacterium; species Microbacterium abyssi. The sequence goes on from NZ_CP063815.1 coordinate 2,789,652, forward strand.
AGGGTGCGGAGCTCGTCGAGCATCTCCGGAGAGAACAACTGGTCGACGAGGGACGCGGGGCTCATCATGGCAACGGCGGATGGGCGGATGATCGGCTCCCTCTCGACGGCATGGGCACGTCTCAGAGGACGGCGTCGGTGCTCGGTCGTATCGTGGAATTCATAACATATCATACCAATTTTCGTAACCTTGTGCCTCCAGATCCTCCTACATACGATGCATGTGTACGACTCGGAATGCGCTTTCCAACGCTCGAGAAGAATACGACGGACAAGGAGATCTCAATGAGGAGACGCACGCAACTGCGCAGCAGGTTGGCGTTGGCGACGACAGTGGTCCTGGCGGTCGGTGCCCTCGGTGCCGCGACAGCCGCGGCAGCCGAACGCCCTTCGGGCTCCGAGCTCACGGTGTACGTCGCGGAGGACGGGGACGACGCCAACGACGGCAGCCTTGACGCACCGCTCGCCACGATCGCCGCGGCCCGTGATGTCCTCGCGGGCCGCACGAGCGCCGAGGCGCCGGGCACGGTCTGGGTACGCGGAGGCACGTACGTGCTCGACGACACGATCGCGCTGACCGGAGCCGACAACTCCTGGGTGACCTACTCCGCCTACCGGGGCGAGGACGTCGACATCACCGGCGCGCACGAGCTTCCCGCTGACGGCTGGCAGCGCCTCGCCGACGCCGACCTCTCGGCGCCGACGCTCTCGTCGAGCTCCCGACTTCCCGCCGACGCCCGCGAGGGCGTCTGGGTCTACGACCTCGGCGCCGCGGGAATCGACCCGGGCACGCTGTACAAGAACGGCTTCAACTGGCTCCCCCAGCCGTTCGCACCCGAGCTCGCGGTCGACGGATCGATCCAGACGCTGGCCGAGTATCCGAACGGAGACGACTGTTCCACATCCGAGACCGCCTGCCACCTCTGGGGAACGGGCAGCAAGTGGGGCGCGGACGGCCCGCATGACCTCACCCAGGTCGACCTCGACGAGCGCTTTGCACCACAGGACGACTGGCAGACCAGCGGCACGACCCCCCGTGCGCAATTCGAGGACAAGAAGCAGCAGCTTCCCGAGGGACAATCGCGCGACACGTGGAGCCAGGAGGAGATGCGCAGGATGACGCCGTCGATCTTCCAGGTCGGCGGACGAGCGCTCGAGGGTGACCGGTATCAGAGCTGGGCGCCGGAGGCAGTTCCGGTCGTGCATGATTGGGGCACACGCGGCTTCGGGGAGTACTCCGATATCCCGGTGCAGGCAGATCCGGAGTGGATCGAAGACATCGACAACACCAGGTACGAGACGGAGGGCTGGCTGTCCGGCTACATCGGCAACAACTATGCGATCGACATGATCCGGATGCTGTCGTGGAGCGAGGACACGCTCTTCACCAAGTACGCCTCGATGTACATCCCGCAAGAGGGATACACGAAGGTCAAGGCGTCGAACGTGCTCTCAGAGCTCGATGTCGCCGGCGAGTACTACGTCGACCGACACGACGGAAACGACATGCTGTACTACCTCCCAGAGGGCGGCACGGTCGAGGGCAAGAACGTCACCCTCTCCGCGTTCGACAAGAACTTCTTCCGCCTGGAGGGGACGACGAACGTCACTATCCGCGACCTCGGGATGTCGGAGTCACTCGTGAGCGGCATTCAACTCCTCGACGCCCACGACACCCTCATCGACGGCGTCGAGGTGTCGAACGTCAGCATGGACGCGATACGCATCGGCGAGACGACCGAGTCGATCACCGCGATGCCGGATTATGAGACCGTGCGCGGCGGCACCGGCAACGTCGTGCGCAACTCCTTCCTCCACGATCTGGGCGGCGGCGGTGTGCTGCTGGGCGGCGGGGAGCGCAGCACGCTCGAACGAGGGAACAACGTCGCCCATCACAACGAGATCGCGCGCTTCTCCAAGCTCGCCACCTACACGCCGGCCGGCTACCTGTACGGGGTGGGCAACTCCTTCGAGTACAACGAGGTCTACGACGCACCGCACATGGCTGTCCAGATCATGGGCAACGACATGACGGTGAACCACAACTCGTTCCACGATCTCGTCACCAACGCCGGTGATCAGGGAGTCGTCTACACGGGACGCGACTACACCTACCTCGGCAACGAGATCGCGTACAACCTCTTCGACGGCATCGGCGGCAGCAATGACGCTTTCTACATGGACGACGGCGTCTCTGGGATGCGCTTCCACCACAACGTGGTCAAGGACGCGCATTCGGGGGTGTTCTTCCAGTCCGGACACAGCAACACTGCGAACGACAACGTGTTCATCGAAGTGGGCCGCACAGGCCACGACCAGCAGTACGCGAGCAAGGGCGAGAACAGCCTGCCCGTTTCGAACGCGTGGGTCGTGCAGAGCAGGTTCAACGCATTCCTCGACGTGCGCGAGGGAGAGAAGTACAGCGCCACCCCGGAGAACGTCGCGCTGTGGAAGGAGCACTACACCAGCGGTGACCACGAGTACTCCGATGGAGCGCCGATCGTGTTCCCCGAGATCGAGGAATGGTACGTCCCTCGCGTCATCGAGACCGGCGAGGCGTGCACCTCGGACGACTACGCGACGGATGCAACCAATGGCTGCGACCGCGAGAGCGTGTGGGAGAACCCGAACTCGCTGTATGTGCCGGCGCGCATCCAGCTCGATCGCTCGGTGATCATCGGCGGCGGCGAGTACAGCGGCAGCACCGTCGGGTTCGCCGATCCGGATGCCGAGTACTCGCTGTCCACCTGGAGCGACAAGGTCAACACGAACCTGGTCAAGCCCGCATCGACGGATGCCGCTGGACTCGACCTGGAAACGCTGAAGTTCTCGACGACCGGCGAAGTCGCGAGCGCCTTCGGCGCGGAGTGGATCGAGACATGGAACGCGCACGTCGCACTCGACGGCGTCGGCCGCCCCGACCGCGGCGACTCCGCAGAGCTGTGGGCGCAGGTCGAACGGGCAGAGGATCTGCTGGCGAGTGAACCCGCTGACGACGCATCCGCACTCAAGAGCGCACTGGCCGACGCGATCGCCATCGGGGATCGCACTGATGCCGGGCAGGCGGAGATCGACGACGCGACGGGGGCGCTGGCATCCGCTGTCGAGGAACTGCTGCCGCCGGAGCCGGGCAAAGCCGTTCTCAGCGACGACAACGACAACGACGGCATCCGCGGCAGTTCGTACACGGTCACGGCGAATCTCTGGTGGGGCCAGAACGGCACATCGCTGAGGCTCTTCGAGAACGAGGCGTTGGTCGCGGAGGTGGCGCTCACCGACAGCACCCCGAAGGCGCAGAAGATAGAGGTGCCGATCACGGGCAGGGCGGACGGCGAGTACCGCTATACATGCGAACTCGTGAACGTCACCGGGGCCACCCCGTGCGAGCCGCACACGGTGACGGTGGACGCGGCTGCGCCCGCCGCGCCCGCGCTCTCGCACGACAACCACGATCGCGACGGCGCATACACGGTCACCGCAGACATGTGGTGGGGCACCAACGCGACGTCATGGGCTCTGTCCGAGGATGGCGTCCGGGTCGCGGCGGGCGAGCTCGAGGACCGCTCGCCCGCCGCCCAGAAGGTGGAGGTACCCCTGACGGAGCGAACGACCGGCGCGCACGTATACGTCATGACGTTCACGAACGCGGCCGGGTCGATCGAGAGCGCGGAGCTGTCGGTGCGCGTGCGCTGACGCCGCAGTTCGGACTGGAGAGCGGGTCGGTGCGCTGGCGCGCATCGACCCGCTCTGTCGTTTCCGAGCGAGAGAGAACGGCATGCTCAGAAAAGTTGGGAAAGCGCTATCCAAGAACAGATGTCGTATGTATGATGACTTGAGTACCCGCTGCCCGTGGGGTGTGAACACGGGGTTTGAACACAAGGAGACGAAGATGTCTGGAACTTCTGATCGACGTGGATTCTGGATCGCCGCGGCGACTGCCGCCCCCCTTCTCGCGCTGACGGCATGCGCCCCGGGCGGCTCGACCCCGCCCGCGAACGATGGCGAGGTCGGCGGCGAGATCAGAATGCTCGTCAACATCACCGACAACCTCACCCAGGAGCGCTGGGACGAGCTGGTCGCGCCCTTCGAGGACGAGACCGGGGTCGACGTCAAGATCGAGGGTCCCACCGGACAGTCGGTCGCCGAGACGTTCCCCGCACTGCTCGCCGCAGGAACCGCGCCCGATGTCATCCAATCGATCTTTCCCACCGCAGACACCGCACCCGAGGTACTCGACCTCACGGAATACGACTGGGCGGCCGAGACGCCGATGGCGGACACCTACTCCACCGACGGCAGCATCAACGTCGTCGGCGTGGGCACCCAGGCGCAGTCGGTGCTCTATTACAACAAGGACCTGTTCGCCCAGGCGGGGATCACCGAGACCCCGCAGACGTGGGACGAGTTCGACGACGCTCTCGCGGCACTCGCCGATGCCGGTGTCGAGCGCCCGATCGCCTTCGCATCCGAGTGGGCCACCGGCGTGCAGGCGCAGCAGATCTGGCATCCGCAGCAGAACGTCACCACACCCGAGTGGCAGGCGGCCGTGTCATCTGGCGACAGCACACTCGGCGAGCAGTTCGAGCCGCTGTTCGAGCACATCCAGGGCTGGGTCGATGCGGGCTACACCACCGCAGACGACGTCGCGACCGACTCCGGCACCCAGGAGGCGAACTTCATCGCCGGTACCACGGGCATCTACCCGATGGGCTCCTGGTTCACCACGACGCTGGCGGCGAACCCGCCCGCGTTCGAGGTCGGTGTCTTCTCCCCGCCGGTCGAGAATGCGGCGGACTACCCGGGGCCCATGGGAGCTACGCTCGCCTACCCGTACATGGTGTGGTCAGGCTCGTCGAACGTCGCCTCGGCGACCGCGCTGGTCGAGTACCTCGTGACCGATGAGGACGCGATCAAGCTGCAGGCCGAGATGGACGGCCTCAGCCGCCCGGGCATGGACACGTCCACAGACGAGTACTCCGCCCTCGTCCAGGGTCTCGTCGAAGAAGCGCCGTCGCTGGTCGTCCCCGGCAACCAGACCGTCGGAGATCTGGCTCTTCCGGTCTCCGGCTTCAACGCGAAGTTCACCGAGTTGGTGCAGGGTCTCTGGCAGGGTCGTGCGTCATCCGAGATCGCTGACTCCCTCACCGCCTGGTACGAGGCGGAGAAGCTGAACTGACCATGACGCAGGTCGACATCGCGAGCACGAGGGGTGAGGTGCAGCCGTCCCCGCGTATGGCCGCTCCCCGCCCTTCTGCTCGCGTATCCCGTCGGCGTTCCGGGAGGGCGAGGCTCCTCGACCTCGCGCTCACCGCTCCCGCACTCATCGTGTACGTCACGCTCATGGTGGTGCCGGTCGGATTCGCCGTCTACTACTCCTTCACCCGATACAACGGCATCCCGACGCAGTCGCCGCAGTGGGTGGGGCTGGACAACTACAGCCGGATCTTCCAGGACCCCGCCAACGAGATGCACTCGTCGATCGCCGTCACCGCGATCATCGCGATCGTCGGGTCGTTCCTGGTGAACTTCGCGGCCCTCGGGCTCGCACTTCTGCTGCAGAAGCGGTCGCGATTCAACACCTTCGGCCGCGCCGTGATGTTCTACCCGCACGTGCTCTCCGCTCTGATCGTCGGCTTCCTCTGGCAGGCGATCCTCGGCCCGCAGGGCGCGATCAATGCGCTCATGGATCAGTGGACGGGATCGTCGCTGCCGTTCCTGTCGGACCCGACATGGGCGCTGTGGACGCTCGTCGGCGTCATCGTCTGGGCCCAGTTCGGCGTACAGCTCATCCTCTACATCTCGGGACTGCAGGCGGTCTCGACCGAGCTGCAGGAGGCGGCGCGCATCGACGGTGCGACCCGGAGGCAGGTCTTCCGTCATGTGACGTGGCCCGCACTCGCCCCGACGGTCACCGTCACCATCATCACCTCGATCCTGTCGCTGCTGAAGGTGTACGACGTCGTGCTCGGCCTCACCAACGGAGGGCCGGGCGACGCCACGCAGACGTGGGCCTACGAGATCCTGGCGGTTTCGTTCGCCAACAACCGCGTCGGGCTCGCCTGCGCCCAGGCAGTGCTGCTGATCATCGCCGCCGGCATCCTGTCGTTCTCGATCATCGTGATGCGCCGCAAGGCGGAAGAAGGGGCGGAGGCCGTCGGATGAACCGCAGCGCCCGAATCTCCAACACCATCAGGATCGTGTTCCTGTCGATCCTGTCGCTGGCCATGCTCGTGCCGATGTACATCATGGTCGTCAACGCGTTCAAACCGCAGCAGGAGATCCTGCTCGATCCCCTCGGACTCGATCCGGCGACCGCGACGACGGAGTTCCTCGCCGCGGCATGGAACTCCACGCAGTTCCCGGTGATCGAAGGGTATGCGTTCACGATCCTGCTGGTGGTGGCGTGCAACCTCGTCGCGATCGGGTTCTCGATTCCCGCCGCCTACGTGATCGCCCGCACGCCCGGCATCCTGTTCGGATTCCTGCTGATGTTCTTCGTCGCCGGGATGTTCATCCCGTCCCAGATCATCCTCGTGCCCGCGATCTTCGTGCTCAAAGCACTGGGGCTGATGGGCACCATCCCCGGGCTCGTGCTGTTCATGTCGGCATCGATGATCCCGTTCACGCTGTTCATCTTCAGCGGATACATCCGGATGCTGCCGCGCACGCTCGACGAGGCCGCGGCGATCGACGGCGCCGGCCGGCTGCGTGTGATCTGGACGATCATCGCGCCGCTGATGAAGCCGATCGTCGCCACCGCGTTCATCCTCAACTCGCTCAGCGCGTGGAACGACTTCGTGAGCCCGCAGCTCATCCTGGGCCCGGGGTCACAGGCCAAGACGATCACAACGGGCGTGTACGCGGCAGTCTCGTCGTACGCCACGAACTACGAGATCGTCTTCCCGACGCTGCTGCTGGCGGTTGCGCCGATCCTCGTGATCTTCGTCGTGATGCAGCGGTTCATTCTCGGCGGTCTCGCCGCCGGCGCCATCAAGGGCTGAAGAGGGCGCTCAGCGAGTCTGCTCGCGCGCCAGCGACACTCCGGCGGCGCGCAAGTGGCGGGCAGGCTCGGCGAGCGCTGCGGCGGACGACCCGGCGATGTCGGTGAGCGAGACGGATGCCGCAAACGCGGAGGCGTCGGCATCCTCGGTGATCCTGCCGGCGACGAGCATGGCCCCGGTTCCCGCGGCAGCAGCGAGGCCGGCGACGTGGGATGGCACCTTGCCTTCGCTGGATTGGCCGTCGTACGAGCCCTCGCCCGTCACGACGATGTCGGATGTCGCGATTGCGTCGGCGAGACCGATCAACTGCGCGACCTCTCCCGCGCCCGGTGCGAGCACGCCTCCCCACGCGATCAGAGCCCCGCCGACGCCGCCTGCCGCACCCGAACCCGGATGCGTCGGGTCCAGGCCGAGAAGCCGGCCCCATCTAGCGAGAGCGCCGTCGACCGCCAGGATGTCCTGGGGCTCGGTCAGGCCTTTCTGGGGACCGAAGACGGCGGCCGCCCCCCGCGGTCCGACGAGCGGATTCGTGACGTCGGTCAACACGAGAGTCTCCGGCGCCGGGCGCAGCGCGGACAGGTCGACCTCGGCGACTTCGGTCAGGCCGCGCGCTCCCCGCACCACGGGCTTGCCCGCCGCATCGAAGAACCGCGCTCCGAGGACCGTGAGCATCCCGAGCCCTCCGTCGGTGGAGGCGCTCGATCCGATTCCGAGCACGAGCCGCGACGCCCCCTGATCGAGGGCCGCCGCGATCGCCTGACCGAATCCTGTCGAATCGGCATCCCAGGGGCGGAGTTCGTCCATCAACTCGATGCCGGAGGTGGAGGCCAGGTCGATCACCGCGGTTCCGCCGGCGTCTGTGTCGGAGGGCGGCAGCAGCAGCCACTGCGCCGCCACCGGCCGGCCGGCCGGGCCGTCGACGGTCACCGGGATGAGCTCGGCGCCGGGGACGGCCGCCGCGAATGCCGCCACCGTCCCCTCGCCGCCGTCTGCCATCGGGCGCAGCACGATCTCGGCGAACGGATCGACCGAGGCCCATCCCTTCGCGAGCGCCGTCGCCGCGTCAGCTGCGGTGATCGACCCCTTGAAGCTGTCCGGTGCGATGACGACCTTCATGCCACGCGTCCAGGCGTCGACTCCCGGACGATGACCTGCAGCAACAGCGGTTCGGCGGACCAGTCATCGTCGACCGTCGCCCGGAACGCCTGATAGCCGACGTCGCTCAGCGGCACCCGGACGGTCGTGAGCCGGGGCGTGACGTCTACGCTCGATGGCACATCGTCGAAGCCGCAGACCGCGATGTCCTCGCCGATCTCACGCCCCGCATCCCTGACCGCGGACATCGCGCCGATCGCGATGACATCGCTGATGCCGAAGATGAGCGTGCCAGGGGCCACACCAGCGCGCAGCGCACGTGCCATGGACTCGTAGCCCGACTCACGCTGGAAGTCTCCCCGTTCGATGCGCTCGACGACTCCGCCCGTGGCTGTGAACCCGGCTGTGAATCCGGCGACGCGATCGTCCGAGGTGAGGACGCCCTCGGCTGCGGCGAGGGCGATCGCCGAGCGATAGCCGAGAGCAGCCATCCGCTCTCCGAGCATCCGCGCGCCGTGCGCGTTGTCGATGCGGACGGTGCGTTCGCCTGCGATGTTGCTTCCGAAGGTGACCACGCGTCCGCCGAGTGCCTCGAACGCGCGCAGGTCTTCCGCCGTGGCGCCCTCCTCACCGCCGCGCGACGCGGCGAGGATCAGCCCACGCGGGCGCTGACCGCGCAGCGTCCGCACGATCTCGCGCTCCCGCGACGGGTCACGCTCGGTGACCGCGATCGTGACGATCAAGCCGCGCTCATCGGCCCCGCGGGCGACGCCTGAGGCGATCAGCCCGAAGTAGGGGTCGGCGATGTCGGCGACGAGCAGGGCGATCACGGCCGAAGTTCCACGGGCGGTGGCCTGGGCCGAGGCATTCGCGGTGTACCCGAGCTTCTCCGCCGCTCCCTCGACCCGCTCCCGGAAGGACCCGGCGACCTTGCGGGTGGAGCCGTTCAGCACACGTGATGCGGTCGCGAGGGACACCCCGGCTTCGCGTGCGACGTCCTGAAGAGTCGGCGCCGACCCCAGACCCGCTCTGGTCGGCTGAGATGTCATGGATCAGAGCCTACTGTTCACGTTCCTGAACGCGCGCAGGCGAGCCGCCGTCACAGGTGCGGCACGACCGCATCGCGGAACCCGGCGGCGGTACGGCGCACGACCTCGCGATGCTCCGCAGCCCAGATGTCCTCGTTGAAGATCTCCACCTCGATGTCGCCGGTGTATCCGGCATCCACGACGGCGCGGGTGAGCGAGCCGAAGTCGATCACGCCATCGCCGGGATAGTGGCGGCTCAGCAGCACGTCCGCGGGCAGTGGCGTCTTCCAGTCGCATACCTGGTAGGTCGCCAGTCGCCCTTCCCGACCGGCACGCGCGATCTGGATCAGGACATCGGGGTCCCAGAAGACATGGAATGTGTCGACGGTCACGCCGACCGCCCTGGCGTCGAAATCCGCGGCGATGTCCAGCGCCTGCCCGAGCGTGGAGACCACGCAGCGGTCTGAGATGTACATCGGATGCAGTGGTTCGATCGCCAACGTGACGCCGGCGGCGAGGGCGTCGGGAACCAGCTCTCCGATCGCATCCTGAACGCGATGGCGAGTGCCCGCGAGATCACGCGCACCCTCCGGCAGCCCTCCGGCCACCAGCACCAGAACGGCGGTGGATCCAGCCGCGCCGGCGGCGGCGAGCGCTGCCGTCTCTTCGATCGCGCGACGATTGTCATCCAGCGCCGCGATGCGCGCGGGCCCGTCAGGCAGGGTGAAGAAGCCGCCTCGGCAATGCGTGGTGAAGCGCAGCCCCGAATCGGTCAGCATCCGCGTGGCGACGTCGAGGCCGACGTCGTTCACGGGCTCGCGCCAGAGACCGATCGCCTGCACTCCAGCGTCCACGGTGACCTCGAGAGCGGTCTCGAGGTTCGCGTACTTGATGGTCGCCTGGTTCATCGACAGGCGTGGGTCGACGGCGTTCATGCATTCAGTCCGTTCAGGCGAAGCATCCCGTGCCAGCGCTCGAGCGCCAGCTCCGGCTGTTCCAGTGCCATCGATTCATTGGCGAGTTCGACGATCCTGCTCAGATGCGGCAGGCTGCGCGCCGAATGCAGTCCACCCACCATCTGGAACGCGGGCTGGTGGCCGTTGAGCCAGGAGAGGAACGCGACCCCGGTCTTGTAGTAGAAGGTAGGAGTCTCGAAGACGTGGCGACTGAGCTCTTCGGTCGGAGCGAGGATCGCGAGGTAGCGCGCGGGGTCACCGGCGTCCAGCGCCTGGATAGCGGCCGACGCGACCGGGGTGATCGCGGCGAAGGCTCCGAGAAGAGCATCTGAGTGACTGTCGCCCCGCCCGACGGTGTCGCCGCCGATCAGGCCGACATAGTTGAAGTCGTCGCCGGTGAACATGCGCACCCCCTTCGGAAGCCGCTCACGCACGGAGATCTCGCTCTCCGCGTTCAGCAGACTCATCTTCACGCCGGCGACCTTGTCCGCGTTCTCGGCGATGATGTCGAGAAGGACGCCCGATGCCGTCTGCCAGTCAGCTGCTCCGAAGTAGCCTTCCAGCTCTGGGTCGAAGGCCGTGCCGAGCCAGTGCAGCACGACCGGGACGGTCGCGCTGCTGAGGACTGCGCGATAGACCCGGCGGTAGTCGTCTGCGCCGATCGCGACGCGGGCGAGATGTCGGGATGCCATCAGCACAGGACCGGCGCCCTGCTCCTCGGCGAAGTGCAGCTGCTCCTTGTAGGCGCCGATGACCTCGTCGAGGGTGATGCGCTGATCGGCGACGTGATCGGTGTTGACGCCCACGACGACCGATCCGCCCTGCTCCCGCGCGACCTCCGCGCTGCGCGTGATCAGTTCACGGGTCGCAGCGGCATCCAGTCCCATGTTGCGCTGCGCTGTGTCCATGGCATCGGCGACTCCCAGGCCCCAGGAGTACACGTTGCGCCGGAAAGCGAGCGTGGAGTCCCAGTCGATGTCCGCAGGCCGGCCCGGCGTGTTGTCGGCATGGACCCTGGGCACGACGTGCGCTGCCGCGTACGCGACCCGACTGCGAAGCGGACGTGCCGGGCGCACGTGGGTGCCGGTGTCGTTCAGCAGCACGGACGACAGCGCGCCCTCGGCGGAGATGAGGCGAAGCGTGCTCATCTGTCAGTCCAGACTCAGCGCGTCGATCGCAACCTTGCGCCCCTCGGCGCTCGAGGTCAGGCCGGCCTCGGCGAACTGCACGCCCTTGGCACCGGCGAGCAGGTCGAAGGGGTAATCGGTGCCTTCGACGAACGAGGTCAGATACTCTTCCCATTGCTGCCGGAAGCCGTTGAGGAAGACCTCATTGGTCGGCACGTTCTGCCAGTCGCCGTCGTAATCGTGTGTGTCTTCGAGGTCGGGATTCCACACCGGCTTGGGTGTGGCGTTCCGCGGCTGGATCTTCGCGCCGAACAGGCCGACTACCGCCGAGCCGTGGGTGCCGTCGACCTGGAACTCGACGAGCTCATCCCGGTTCACGCGGACGGTCCAGCTGGAGTTGATCTCGGCGACGATGCCGCCCTCGAGTTCGAAGATGCCGTACGCGGCGTCCTCAGCCGTTGCGGTGTATTTCTCGCCCTTCTCATCCCAGCGCTCCGGGATGTGCGTGGCGGCCTGCGCGTAGACGCTCCTGACTTCGCCGAACAGATTCTCGAGCACGTAGTTCCAGTGCGGGAACATGTCGCTGATGATGCCGCCGCCGTCTTCGGTGCGGTAGTTCCAGCTCGGGCGCTGCGCGGGCTGCCAATCTCCCTCGAACACCCAGTAGCCGAACTCGCCGCGAACCGAGAGGATACGACCGAAGAAGCCCGAGTCGATGAGGCGCTTCAGTTTCTGCAGACCCGGCAGGTACAGCTTGTCGTGCACGACGCCGGTCTTGACGCCTGCCTCCTTCGCGAGTCGGGCGAGCTCGAGCGCCTCGCCCAGCGACTCGGCGGTCGGCTTCTCGGTGTAGATCGCCTTGCCAGCGGCGATCGCCTTGCGGATCGCGGCTGCTCGCGCCTTGGTGACCAGGAAATCGGCGTAGATCTCCCACCGCGGGTCGGCGAGTGCCGCGTCGAGGTCGGTGGTGTAATCGGCGATGTCGTGCCGGGCGGCGAGCTCGGCGAGCTTCTGCTCGTTCCGACCGACGAGAATCGGCTTCACGGTCACCCTCGTGCCGTCGCGGAGTTCGATGCCGCCCTGGTCGCGGATGGCGAGGATCGAGCGGACCAGATGCTGCCGGTAGCCCATCCGTCCGGAGACGCCGTTCATGATGATGCCGATCTCGCGGCTCGTCGCCTGTGACATGTGTGATCCGTTCTGTCCTTCTACCATCGATCTGGTAAGCGCTTTCCCGAATCATCGCACGACATCGAGACGATGGCAACCGCGGGGTGCGCCTCGGAGGCGAATCGAGAGCGGCAAGGCGTTCAGACATCGCGCGGCCACGGGAGCGTGCGCCGGCGCTCGTCAGCGCGTGCTGGAGCGCTCGATCAGATCGGTCGGCACGACGCGCGAGACCGCGTCGACACCCGCGCCCGCGTCGGCGCCCTCGATGTCGGCGACGAGCGAGGACACGATCACCTCGGCGAGAGCGGCGAAGTCCTGCCGGATCGTCGTGAGCGGAGGGCGGAAGTTGGCGGCATCCGGCACGTCGTCGAAGCCGATCACGCTCACGTCGTCGGGCACGCGGCGGCCGCGATCGGCGAGCCCGCGGATGAGGCCGAGAGCCATCTGATCGTTGGCGCTGAACACGGCGGAGGCCTGCTCGAGGGCGGCGGCAGCGGCATGGCCGGACTCTGCCGACCAGTCTCCGCGGACGATCGGCGGCGCCTCGACCCTCGCAGCCTGCAGGCTCTCGCGCCATCCGCGCTCACGCTCGGCCGCGGCGAACGATCCCGCGGGGCCGGCGACGTGGTGCACGGTCTCGTGGCCGAGCTGCAGCAGGTGATGCGTCGCGGCCGCCGCGCCGCCGGCATGATCGCTGCTCACCGTCCGGAATCCGCTGTCCGCCGCGGCGTCGACGACCACGAGCCGCAACCCTTCCGGCTGATCGGATGCATGGGTGAGCGCGGACGCCTCGTTCAGCACGATCGCCCCGTCGACGCCCTGGTCCTGAAGGCGCTCGAACGCCGCGGCGACGTCATCGACCGCGGTCACCACCATCAGCGCATAGCCACGGCGTTCCGCGGCCGCGGCTGTGGCCTGCAGCATCCGCGAGTTGCCGACCGTCGCCAGCGTCGTCGCGACGATCCCGAGCGTCTGCGACCTGCCGGTGCGCAAAGCCCGCGCGGCGCGGTGCGGGCGGTACCCGAGCTCGGCCATGGCCTGCTCGACCCGCGCGCGCGTGGCCGGATCGACCCGCGGACTGTCGTTCACGACGCGCGATACGGTCTGGCCCGACACACCGGCACGACTGGCGACCATGGCCATCGACACGCGTCCGGACGGGGCGCTGCGGAGTCGGCGAGGGCGCTCGAGGCCGAACAGGTCGTCGGTCACCGGCATCCCCTCCTGGTCCTGGCTCGTCGGCCGCAGCCGCCCGCCGCGCATAACTCCTGAGTGTTGACGTTATCACCGCCGCAGCGTTACCGTGTTTACGTGAACATGCAAGATTCTCCGGAGCTGTGCGCAAGCGAACCCGGCGCGACTGAAGGCCCCGCGACCGAACTCGGCGCCGGCGTCGTCAAGCGCGCCACAACGCTCGCCGACGGCCGCGACCTCATCTACTACGACGACCCGGGAACCACCCTCGGCCCCGAGCGCTCCGTTGATGCCCGCACGCTCGACCCTCGCCCCGGCACCGCCACCATGCGGCTGGACGTGCTGACCGGCGACTGGATCACGGTCGCCGCGAACCGGCAGAACCGGGTCATGATGCCCGGCGCCGACGCCGACCCGCTCGCCCCGCAGACCCCGGCGAACCCGTCGGAAGTGCCCTCCGTGTACGACGTCGCGGTGTTCGAGAATCGCTCCCCGGCGTTCGGCCCCGCACTCGCAGAGCCCCACGGCGCAGCCCCCGCCGCAGCCAATCCTCCGCGCGGCCTCGACGACCTCGCCGCCCTGGGCCTCGGCCGCAGCCGCACCGCCGTCGGCCGCTGCGAGGTCGTCTGCTTCAGTCCCGACCACGCAGGCTCGTTCGGCACGCAGTCGGTCACCCGCGCTCGCACGGTGATCGAGGCCTGGGCCGACCGCACCGCAGCCCTGTCGCGGCTGCCTGGCATCGAGCAGATCTTCCCGTTCGAGAACCGCGGCGAGGCGATCGGCGTCACCCTCCCCCACCCGCACGGACAGATCTACGCGTACCCCTACGTCACGCCGCGCACGACTCGCCTGCTGGAGAGCATCGACCGCACGGCACCCGAGTTGTTCCAGCACATCCTCGAACTCGAGCAGGGCTCGGAGCGCGTCGTGCTCCGCGGCGAGCACTGGACGGCGTTCGTGCCGTTCGCGGCCCGCTGGCCCCTCGAAGTGCATCTCATGCCGCACCGGCACGTGCCCGACTTCGCCGAGACCACCGCGGCCGAGCGCGACGAACTCGCCCCGCTCTACCTGAAGCTGCTCCGCGGCGTCGACGCGCTCTACGAGGCCCCCACTCCGTACATCGCCGCGTGGCACCAGGCGCCCGTCAACATCGGTCGCGACTCTGTCCGTCTGCACCTGCAGCTGACCAGCCCGCGACGCGCCGCCGACAAGCTGAAGTTCCTCGCCGGATCCGAGGCGGCCATGTGGGCATGGACCGCCGAAATCGCCCCGGAACAGGCTGCCGAGCGACTCCGTGAAGCCATCGCCCTGGTCGGCGAGGTCGCCTGATGACGACGCCGGATGCCGCGACCGCCCTGTTCCACGATCTCACCGGCCGCACGCCCGACGGCGTCTGGTCAGCACCGGGCCGTGTGAACCTCATCGGCGAGCACACTGACTACAACGACGGGTTCGTCCTGCCGTTCGCGATTCCCCACCGCACCTATGCCGCAGTCGGCATACGTGATGACAGGCGCATCCGCGTGGCGTCGACCTTCGCAGACGCGCCGGTCGAGTTCGCCCTGGACGAGCTCGCCCCGCTCTTCCCGACCGCGCCCGGCCGGGAGCCTGCCGCCCCCGAGTGGGCCGCCTACCCGCTCGGCGTCGCGTGGGCCCTCCAGCTCGCCGCGACAGGCTCCGGAGCCGAGCTCCGCGGCGTCGACATCGCCATCTCCTCCGACGTCCCGATCGGCGCCGGCCTCTCCTCCTCCGCCGCGATCGAGGGGGCGACGGCATCCGCACTGAACGACCTCTGGCGTACCGGCCTCGACCGCACGACACTCGCAGGCATCGGCCGGCGCGCCGAGAACGAGGCCGTCGGCGCCCCCACCGGCATCATGGACCAGATGGCGTCCATGCTCGGCGAGCCCGACGCGGCCCTGTTCCTCGACTGCCGCACTCTCGACGCGCACCCCGTGTCGCTCGGCATGGCCGGGCTCGCACTGCTCATCATCGACACCCGCGTCTCGCACGCGCACTCCACCGGCGGGTACCGCGAGCGACGAGCGTCGTGCGAGAAGGGCGCTGCCGTCATGGGCGTCCCCGCGCTGCGCGATGTCTCGGTCGACGACCTCCCCCGGGCTCGGGAACTCATGGACGACGTGACCTTCCGCCGCGTGCGCCACATCGTCACCGAGAACCAGCGGGTGCTCGACACCGTGCGCACGCTGCGGGAGAGCGGAGCGCGCGCGATCGGCGACCTGCTCGTCGCCTCGCACGCCTCGATGCGCGACGACTTCGAGATCTCGGTCCCCGAACTCGACACGGCGGTCGAATCGGCGCTGGATGCCGGGGCGCTCGGCGCCCGCATGACAGGCGGCGGGTTCGGCGGCGCCGCGATCGCCCTGGTCGAGGAGGGCGCCGTGCAGGCCGTGTCGGATGCCGTCACCGCCGCGTTCGCGGCATCCGGATTCGCGGCACCGCACATCTTCACCGTCACGCCCTCCGCCGGCGCCCACCGTGAGGCTTGAGCGCGGCCCGGTCACGCCCGTCTGTTTCTGCCGTTCGTGCGCCTCGGGCGTGCCAGACCGTGCGTTCGGCAGAAACAGGCGGCCCCTGAAAGAATGAGAGCCTCGAGGAGAGGAAGCACATGTCTTGGATCGTCACCGGCGGAGCCGGCTACATCGGATCGCACGTGGTGCGCGCACTGGCGGAGGCCGGGCTCGCCCCCGTCGTCCTGGATGACCTCTCCAGCGGCATCCCGTCGTTCGTGCCGGAAGGCGTGCCGTTCGTGCAGGGCAGCATCCTCGATCGCGAGCTCATCGAGCGCGCGCTGCGCGAGCACGACGCCGAGGGCGTCATCCACGTCGCCGGGTTCAAGTACGCCGGAGTCTCGGTCCAGCGCCCGCTGCACACCTACGCGCAGAACGTCGAGGGCACGCGCGTGATCCTCGAGGCGATGGATGCCGCGGGCGTGCACAACATCGTGTTCTCGTCGTCCGCCGCCGTCTTCGGCACCCCGGAAGAGTCGCTGGTCGTCGAGGACACCGCCAAGCGGCCCGCCAGCCCGTACGGCGAATCCAAGCTGATCGGCGAGTGGATGCTGCGCGACCAGGCGATCGCGACGGCCGAGTCCGAGCATCCGCTGCGCCACACGTCGCTGCGCTACTTCAACGTCGTCGGCTCGGCGGATCCGACCGTCTACGACGTCAGCCCGCACAACCTCTTCCCGATCGTTTTCGAGGCGCTGCTTGCCGGAAAGACGCCGCGCATCAACGGCGACGACTACGACACCCCGGACGGCACGAACGTGCGCGACTACGTGCACGTCGGCGACATCGCCGCGGCGCACGTCGAGGCCGCCAAGCGCCTCGCCTCCGGCGCGCCGATCGAGCCCGCTTACAACCTCGGCTCCGGCGACGGCCTGTCCGTGAAGCAGATCATGGACGCCATGGTGCGCGTCACCGGCGTCGATTTCACGCCCCAGATCGGACCGCGCCGTCCCGGCGACCCCGACCGCATCGTCGCCGCAGGGGACCTCGCCGCCCGCGACCTCGATTGGAAGATGCGCTACACGGTCGACGAGATGGTCCGCACTGGCTGGGAGGCCCGCCGCAACGCGAGCTGAAGCGTAGGCTTCGCTCGCGGATGTGGGCTTCGCGCGGAGGAGTTCAGTAGATTCGTGCGAACGAGGCGCACATCTTTGCGGCAGGCGCTCACGCACGATCGAGGGAGGCAGCAGGTGACCGAGTCCCCGATCGTCGCGACCGCTTCAGGTCCGGTCCGCGGGTTCTGGCGCGACCACGGCACACCCGACGCGTCAGCGGCGTTCCTCGGCATCCCGTTCGCGAAGCCGCCAGTCGGAAAGCTGCGCTTCGCGGCACCCATCGCGCCCGACCCGTGGACCGAGCCGCTGGATGCCACGAGTTACGGCGCCACGCCGCTGCGGATCACGGGCGTGGACAACCTCATCCCCGAGCCGGCGGTCCCCGGTAAGAGCACGCTGAACGTCAACGTGTTCACGCCCGCGCTCGACGGCGCACTCCCCGTGCTGGTCTGGATCCACGGCGGCGGTTACACCGAGGGATCGCCGGCGAGCCCCTGGTACGACGGCGCGCGCTTCAACCGCGACGGCGTCGTGACCGTCTCGATCTCGTACCGGCTCGGCTTCGACGGTTTCGGGTACATCGAAGGGGCACCGGCCAATCGCGGAGTGCGCGACTGGATCGCCGCCCTCGAGTGGGTGCAGCAGAACATCGCCGCGTTCGGCGGAGATCCGGCGCGCGTCACGGTCGGCGGGCAGTCCGCCGGCGGCGGCGCCGTGCTGACACTGCTCGGGATGCCGCAGGCGCAGCACCTGTTCCACCGGGCGATGTCGTTCTCGGGCGCCCTAGCGGATGTGCCGCTCGACGCAGCACGACGGCGGGGTGAGCGCATCGCCGAGCTCGGCGGCGTCACCGCGGACGTCGACGGATTCCGCAGCCTCACAGAACGCCGCATCCGCCAGCTGCAGCCGAAGGCCGCGACTCCGCGTAAGGGTGTCGGCATGGTTCTCGACCTGCTCAGCGACGGCCTGCCATGGGGCCCGATGGTGGACGGGGAACTCATCGCACGCCCGACCGTCGACGCGCTCGCCGACGGCACCGGCGCAGACAAGCCGCTGCTGCTCGGTGCGACGGACGACGAGTTCACCATGGTCGCCGAGCGCGAAGGAGGGAAGCTGCGCCGAGTTCCATCCGCGATCCTGCTCCTGCCGTTCCTGCGCGGCCGCTCGACTCGGCACGCATATCTCACCGCCAACGCCGCGCAGCGCAAGAAGGGCGGCGTCGCGATGGTCGGGCGTTTCATCAGCGATCACGTGTTCCGCGTGCTGATCCCGCGTGTCGCCGAGGCACGGAACGGAGCGGATGCCGAGACCTGGGCGTACCGGTTCTCGTGGGTGTCCCCCACGAAAGGCTGGGCCTGCCACTGCCTCGACGTGCCGTTCTGGTTCGACGGGCTCGACCGCGAGAAGGTCGCGAATCTCGCCGGCCCCCACCCGCCCCAGGGTTTGGCGGACGAGATGCACGCGGCCGCCGTGGCGATGATCACCGACGGCGAGCCCGGGTGGCCGGCGTGGTCTACCGCCCCTGGGATCGCCCGGGTGTTCGGGGGGACGGGGCCGGACGTCTCGGAGGATGCCTATGACAGCGTGCTCGCGCTGGTGTGAGCAGGCTCGCTCAGCCGAGCCGCTCGACGATCTCCGCGACGAGCACCTCCGGCGTCCGATCGACGGTCACCTCGAGCCCTGCCTCATCAGTCTCGAGATCCTCGAGCGTGATCAGCTGCGAGTCGAGCAGTGACGCCGGCATGAAGTGATCCGTCCGCGCCTCCGCGCGCGAGAGCAGCAGCTCCCGCGACCCGGTCAGGTGCACGAACACGACGTCGGGCGCCGCCGCACGGATGCGGTCACGGTACACCCGCCGCAGTGCGCTGCACGCCATGACGAGTCCGGTCTCCGCCGCGGCGAAGCGACCGCCGACCGTGTCGAGCCACGGCCATCGATCGTCATCGGTCAGCGGGGTGCCGGCGTTCATCTTCGTCCGGTTCACATCGGAGTGCAGACTGTCGGCATCCAGGAAGGGTACGCCCAGCGTCTCGGCGAGCGCGATGCCGACGGTGGACTTGCCCGCCGCCGACACCCCCATGACGCAGATCAGCGGGGCGTGATCGCTCACCAGTCGTGAACCGTTCCGTCAGTGAGGCGGTTGTACGGCAGGTACGCCTGCTCGTACGGGTACTTGCCGGCCTCGTCGACGTCGAGCGTGACACCGAGCCCGGGCTGATCGCCGGGATGCAGCAGCCCGTTCTCCCAGGTGAAGGACTGCTGGAACACCTGGTCCGTCTTCTCGGAGTGCTGCATGTACTCCTGGATTCCGAAGTTGTGGATGCTGAGACCCAGGTGCATCGCGGCCGCCATGCCGACCGGCGAGATGTCGGTCGGTCCGTGCATGCCCGACTTGATCTGGTACTGCGCCGCGTAGTCGAGGGTCTTCTTCAACGGAGAGATGCCGCCCATGTGCGTGACCGCGCCGCGGACGTAGTCGATGAGCTGCTCGCGGATGAGGTCCTTGAAGTCCCACACCGTGTTGAAGATCTCGCCGATCGCGAGAGGGGTGGTGGTGTGCTGGCGCACCAGGCGCAGCGCCTCCTGGTTCTCGGCCGGGGTGCAGTCCTCGAGCCAGAACAGGTCGTAGGGCTCGAGCGCCTTGCCGAGTTTGGCCGCCTGGATCGGCGTCATGCGGTGATGGCCGTCGTGCAGCAGCGGGATCTCGGGACCGAACTCGTTGCGCACCGCCTCGAAGACACCGGGAAGATGCCGCATGTACGAGCGGGTGTCCCAGTCCTCCTCGACCGGCTTGGCGCCGCGGCGGGCCGGCTCGTGGTCGTAGCGCGCCTCGCCGCCGCCGGCGTCCGCCGCCTGCGATGCGATGCCGTAGATGGCCTTCAGTCCGGGCACGCCGGTCTGAATGCGGATGGCCTTGTACCCCTGGTCGAGGTGCGAGCGCACCGAGTCGAACAGTTCGGGCAGCTCCTTGCCGGAGGCGTGGCCATAGGCCATCAGCCCCGTACGCGATGCGCCCCCGAGCAGCTGGTACACCGGCATGCCGGCTGCCTTGCCCTTGATGTCCCACAGCGCCATGTCGACGGCGGCGATCGCGGCCATCGTGACCGGGCCGCGGCGCCAGTACGCCGAGCGGTACAGGAACTGCCAGGTGTCCTCGATCCGGTGCGCGTCCCGGCCGATCAGCAGCGGGACCACGTGGTCCTTCAGATAGCTCACCACGGCGAGTTCGCGACCGTTCAGCGTCGCATCTCCGATGCCGACGTGTCCCTCGTCCGTCGTCAGCCGCAGCGTCACGAAGTTCCGCCCCGGGCTGGTGACGATGACTTCAGCCTTGTCGATGATCATGATTCCTCCAGTGATGTCAGTTCTGAGTGAAGTCGGCGGCGGCGAGGGTGACCGCGTCCACGATATCCGGGTCGGTGAGCCGTTCGTCGATCAGCGCGAGAAGCGCCCCGACGGCGCCCTCACCCTGGCCGGTGGCATCCGCGACGGCCCGGCCGTTGCTGTCCTCCGGGAGCACGCCGGCTAGCGCGCGCGAGACCCACGCTCCCAGCACGCGGATGCCGGCGGCTCCGTCGCGACCGGCGGAGCGCTCGGCCAGCAGCACGTCGAGGATGCGCATGCGCAGTTTCGTCGTCCCGTCCTTGCCGATCTGCGCGAGCAGATGCTGGATGCGCGCGTTGTCGAAGCGCTCCAGGAGAGCGGCGCGGTAGTCGTCGATGCCGAGGTGCGGCGCGGTGAGGTGACGCGCGGCCTCGTCCCACAGCTCGTTCACCCAGCCGCGGATCTGCGGGTCGCCGATCGCCTGCGCGACGGTCTCGTGACCACGGGCGGCGCCGGCATAGGCGAGGAACGAGTGCGAGCCGTTCAGCAGCCACAGCTTCCGGCACTCGAACGGGTCGATGTCGTCGACGAAGCGTGCGCCGGCGTTCTCCCACGCGGGACGCCCGGCGGGGAACTCGCCGCTGATCACCCAGTCGCGGAACGGCTCTGTGACGACGGGGCCGGCATCCTCGAAGCCGGTCCGTTCGCGCACCAGCGCGATCTCGGCCTCGGTCGTCTTCGGGGTGATCCGGTCGATCGACGTCGACGGGAAGGCGACCTGCTCGTTCAGATACGCGAGGGTGTCGGATGCTCCGGCCAGCTGTGCGAGCGAGGTCATGGCCGTGCGCGTGAGCTCGCCGTTGCCGGGCAGGTTGTCGCAGGACACGACGGCGATCGGCCCTGCATCCGCGCGGCGGCGCGCCTCGAGTCCGGTGAGCAGACGGGCGAGCGCGGTCTGCGGTGCGGTCCTGAGGTCGATCTCCTCGGCGCGCAGGTGCGTACGCAGCCACTCGATATCGGATGCCACGGCATCCTGGCTCGTGTCGGGGCGGCCGGCGGCATCCACGGCGTATCCGGCCTCCGTGATCGTCAGCGTGACGAGCGCCGTCTCGGGGGAGGCCAGGGTCTCGGCGAGGATGTCCACCCGCGATCCGTCGACGGCGTCGACGATCGCGTCGATGATGGCGATGCTGTCGCCGTCGCCGGAGCGCTCGATCAGCGAGTACAGGCCGTCCTGCCCTGCGAGTTCCTCGGCTGCGGTGGCGCTGCGGCCGGTGAAGGCTCGGATGCCCCACTCGTTCGCCTCGTCGACGGCATCCGTGTACCAGGCCTGGTGCGCGCGGTGGAAGGCGCCGAGTCCGAGGTGCACGATGCGCACGGGCGCGCGATCGAACGAGCGGCCCTCGCGCTCGGCCGCCGAGGCGCGATCGAGGGCGGTGGTGACGACGGCGCTCACAGTTTGAAGGCCTTCTTCGGCACGGTGGTCACGAGATCGACGGCGATGCGCTCGGCCTGCGCACGCGAGACTCGCCCCTCGCCGACGAGGCGGGCGAGGAACGCCGAGTCGAGGCGACGGGCCATGTCGTGCCGCGCCGGGATCGACAGGAACGCGCGCGTGTCGTCGATGAAACCGGAGCCGCGGTAGAAGCCGGCGGTCTCGGTGACGGCGGAGCGGAAGCGCAGCACGGCATCCGGAGCATCCAGGAACCACCACGGAACGCCGATGAACACGCTCGGGTAGAAGCCGGCGAGCGGGGCGATCTCGCGCGAGTAGACCGTCTCGTCGACGGTGAACAGCACGATCTGCAGGCCCTTTTCGAGCCCGTGCTTCTCCAGCAGCGGGCGCAGATTCTGCGTGTACGTCGTGGTGAACGGGATGTCGTGCCCGGTGTCGGGACCGAACCTGTCGAACGTCGCGGTGGAGTGGTTGCGGTGCACGCCGGGGTGGATCGTCATGACCAGCCCGTCGCGCGCGCTCATGCCCGCCATGCGCAGCAGCATGTTTCCGCGGAACTCGCGAGCGCCGGCAGCATCCAGGTCTCCCGCGACAGCACGGCGGTAGAGCGATGCGGCCTCGTCGTCGCTGAGATCGACCGTGTACGGCTCGACCACGCCGTGGTCGGCTGAGACGGCACCGTGCGCGATGAAATGGGCGCGGCGTGCCTCGAGCGCGGTGAGATAACCCCGGAAGTCGTCGATCGGCGTGCCGTTCGCTGCTGTCAGCCGCTGCACATTGCCCACGAACGAGGCCGCGGCGGGGTCGAGATAGGCGTCGGGGCGGAACGTCGGCAGCACCCGTCCGCGGAAGGAGTCGTCGGCGGCGAGCTCGGCGTGCACGGCCAGGTCGTCCATCGGGTCGTCCGTGGTCGCCAGCACGTCGATGCGGAACTGATCGAACAGGGCGCGAGGCCGGTACGCGGGCTCGGCGAGCCGAGCGGCGATCGCGTCGTAGACCGCGTCGGCCGTCTCGGCGGAGGGCTCGACATCGATCCCGAACAGCGTGACGAGCTCGTGTGCGAGCCAGTAACCGGATGCCGTGCCGGCGAACACGTGCCAGTTCTCGGCGAACGCGCGCCACACCGCGCGCGGGTCGGCGCCGGTGGTGCGCCCCGCGCCGACGGTGGCGAGATCGACGCCGGCGGCGTGCAGCAGCCGCGTGACGTAGTGGTCCTTGGTGATGAACAGTTCGGCCGGATCCGAGAACGGGATGTCATCGCGCAGCATCGCCGGGTCGACGTGCCCGTGCGGAGAGATGATCGGCAGCTCCGCCACCGAGGCGTAGAGGTCGCGTGCGATCGCCCTGCTGGCAGGATCCACAGGCAGGAGGCGGTCGTCGTCGAGTTCAAGCGGCGCTGGCATTCCTCCATAATTCAGAGGGCGCCAAATCGTGTCAACCGGTTGCCATATGTGGCCGTGGATTGCGCTCATTCGGTGTCGAGGTGGACGGCGACGCGATCGAACCCTGCACCGCGCACGGCGCGCAGGACCTCGGCGCGCAACGGCTCGCCCGTGATCGCGGAGATCTCGTCATGCGGAGCCTCCAGGCAGGCCAGTCCCCCGTAGGCGTGCACCTGCACGTGACCGAGGCCCAGTCGACGCAGCTCCTCCTCGGCCAGTTCGGTCTCAGCGAGCATGTCGTCGTCGTTCACGCGTGTCCTCATCGTCGATGCGCGCTGCGCAAGGTGGTTCCCCTCCATTCAGAGGCGCTGGCAACAAAGCCGCAATCGGTTGCCATCAGTTGCACGGCTGACCTATCATCACGGCATGCCAGAGGAGTCCGCACCACCGTCACCGCGCAAGGAGCGACCGACGATCTACGACGTCGCCGCCGCCGCCGGAGTCGCGCCGTCCACGGTGTCCCGCGCGTTCTCCAGGCCCGGCCGTGTCAACGCGGAGACCGCCGAGCGCATCCGGCAGGTCGCGGCGCAGATGGGGTATCGGACGAACCCGCTGGCGCGCGCTCTTCCCACCGGCAAGACCTCGCTGCTCGCGATCATCGTCGCCGACGTCACCAACCCGTTCTTCTTCGAACTGCTGCGCGGCGCAGAGGACACCGCCACCAAAGCCGGGTACACCCTGCTGGTCGCCGACGTGCAGGAGTCCGTCGAGGCCGAGCGGCAGGCGCTGGACCGAGTACTGCCGATGGTGGAGGGCGTCATGCTCGCGACCTCACGCATGTCGGACTCCTCGATCCGGGTCGCGGCCAAGCAGCGCCCCACCGTCGTGCTGAACCGCTCCATGAGCGACATCGCCAGTGTCGCCACCGACAACGCCCGCGGCATGCGGCGCGCCGTGGAGCACCTCGGCGCGCTGGGTCACACCGGCATCACGTACATCGCCGGCCCCGATGCCTCCTGGGCGAACGGCGTGCGCTGGCAGGCGCTGCGCGAGGCATGCCACGAGCTGGGCCTCCGCGCCCGCCGGATCGGGCCGTTCTCCCCCACCCAGGCCGGCGGCCTCTCGGCGGCCGGCGAGCTGACGGCGACGCCGAGCACGGCGGTCGTCGCCTACAACGATCTGCTGGCGATCGGTCTCATGCGCGGGCTTCAGAGTCTCGGCGTCCGCATCCCGGAGGACGTCTCGGTCGTGGGATTCGACAACATCTTCGGCGCGGACTTCTGCACCCCGCAGCTGACGACGGTGGCGGCGCCCCTACGGCAACTCGGTGCCGTCGCGGTGCAGACGCTGCTCGACGACCTGGGTGGCAAGCTGCGCATTCCACGCAGCTCTCCCGGCGGTCCGCTGAAGACCGCACTGCTCCCCGCGCGGCTTGTCACGCGGGCGTCCACGGGGCCGGCGAACCCTATGAACGACTGGCCGAACGGCGGCAGACCGGCGTTCACCGATGACGCCGCGTACTGACGCCTGCCGACACGACGCGCGGCGGCAAAGCATGGCAACTGGTTGCCGTCGCATCGATTCGGATGGATGAATGTATGACGGACGGGTCGTAGTCGACCGATGTCCCACCCCCACACAGCATTCAAAGGAGAACCTCATGCGGAGCAAGACCCGGGTCGCCTTCCTCGCGACCACTGCGATCGCAGCACTCACCCTGGCCGGATGCTCCGGCACCGGCGGCGACGCAGAAGGCGGCGACGGTGGCAGCACCTCGACGACCGTCATGAAGCTCGCACTCAACCAGCCCGAGACGCACCCCTCGTTCATCGCCCTCGAGGCGTTCGGCGAGCAGCTCAATGAGGCCACCGACGGGCGTTGGGACGTCGAGGTGCACCCGAACAGCACCCTCGGCAACCAGGACGAGTACTTGCAGTCCGTCAGCCAGGGCGTCATCGACCTCGCCGTGGTCTCTGCTCCGCAGCTCGAGAACGTCAACGAGGACTTCGTGCTCTTCAGCCTCCCGAAGGTCTTCGACGACATCGACCACCAGATGTCGGTCCTCTCCGACCAGGAGATCGTCGGCGATCTGTACTCGTCGCTCGAAGAGAGCAACAACATCACCGTCGTCGGCGGGCTCACCCAGGGCGAGCGCAGCATCTACCTGAAGGACGGCGTCGCCGAGACGCCAGCCGACCTCAAGGGCAAGAAGATCCGCGTGCAGGAGAGCCCGGTCTTCATGGCGATGATCGAGGCCCTCGGCGCATCGCCGACGCCGCTGCCCTTCGGCGACGTCTACAGCGGCCTGCAGTCCGGCGTCGTCGACGGCGCCGAGAACAACGAGATCTCGTACTTCAGCAACAAGCACCACGAGGTCGCGCCGTACCTCTCGTACACCCGCCACCTGGTCGGCGCCGACTTCGTGATCATCAACAGCGACACGCTCGCCGAGATGACCGATGAGGACCGCGCCGCGTTCGACGAGGCCTGGACCGCCGCCTGGGAGCAGCACACCGACCTGTGGAAGACCGACACCGAGAAGGCCGTCGCCGACGCTGAGGCCGCCGGAGCGGAGTTCGCGGAGGTCGACGCCGACGCGTTCGCCGAGGCCCTGGAGCCACTGCTGGATGAGTTCCTCACCACTGACTCTCAGAAGGCCACTTACGAAGCGATCCGGGGCGCTGCAGAGTAGAACCTGACGCACCGGGGGGCGCGGGACGGTCGGCCGACCGTCCCGCGCCCCCCCGGGCTCAGGCTCACGCGACGACGACGTGCGAATACGGCGACGGCATCCGATTGCCCCGCTGGAACGGAGGACACCGTGACCACGAACACACCCGATGACGCCGGGCAGGGCGACCCGCCCGCCGGCGCCACCCGATGGCCTGGCCTGATGGCCGCGCTGGGCGCCGCTCGCAAGGGCGTCGACCGATTTCTCGGCTGGCTCTGCATCATCGTCTTCGTCGGGCTGGTCGCCATCGTGGCGTGGCAGGTCTTCACGCGTGAGGTGCTGAACGACACCGCGGCGTGGACGCAGGAGGCCGCGCAGTACAGCTTCGTCATCCTGGCAATGGTCGCCGCCGCGTACGTGTTCTCCGAGCGCGGGCACATCGCCGTCGAGATCCTCATCGAGAAGCTGCCGCTGCGCTCGCGCCGTGCCGCGGCGATCGTGATCGAGCTGATCGTCGCGTTCTTCATCCTCTCGGTCTTCATCGTCGGTGGGCTGGCGGTGGCCGAGAACTCCTGGCAGCAGCAGCTCTCGTCGCTCCCGCTGTCGATCGGACAGGTCTACCTGGTCATGCCGATCGCAGGTGTCCTGATCCTCTTCTACTCGATCGTCCAGATCATCGGCCTCCTCGCCGGCGTCGAGGAGCCCACTCCCGACACCAACGACATCAGCGAGGCGATCTGACATGGACACCATCACCCTCATCGCATCGATCGTCCTGATCGGCGGCATCGCCCTCGGCATCGCCGTCGGCCTGCCCGTCGCCATCGCCATGGGCCTGCCCTCCGCGATCGCGATCTTCATCCTCCTGGGCGACTGGGAAGGCGCCACCTTCACCTCTGCGCAGAAGATCTTCCAGGGCAGCAACTCGTTCAGCCTGCTCGCGATACCGTTCTTCATACTCGCCGGCGGACTCATGAACACCGGCGGCATCGCCGCGCGGCTCATCGACCTCGCCCAGGTCGTCGCAGGCCGGCTGCCGGCGTCGCTCGCCCAGACCACCGTCGTCGCGAACACCATGTTCGGTGCCGTCTCCGGCGCCTCGGTCGCCTCGGCTGCGGCGATCGGAACCGTCATGACCCCGCGCATGAACCGCGAGAAGTACGACCCCGCGTTCTCCGCCGCGGTCAACGCCGCCTCCTCTCCCGCCGGGATGCTGATTCCGCCGAGCAACACGTTCATCGTGTACTCGCTCGTCTCGAGCACCTCGATCGGCGCACTGTTCATGGCCGGCGTCGGACCGGGACTCATCTGGGCTCTGGTCTGCATCGTCGTCGTCGCCCTCTACGCCCGCAAGCACCCCGAGCTGCGGATGCCGAAGGGCACAGTCCGCCCGACTTTCGGTCAGACGATGATCGTGTTGCTCAAGGCACTGCCGGCACTGCTGATGATCTTCGTCGTCATCGGCGGCATCCTCAGCGGCATCTTCACGGCGACCGAGTCGGCCGTCATCGCCGTGCTCTACTGCTTCGTCCTGGGGCTCCTGCAGCGGACGCTCCCGATCCGCGAGCTGCCGAAGATCGTCCTCGAGGCCTCGAAGGTCACGGGCATCATCATGCTGCTGATCGGCGTCTCCGGCATCCTGGGCTACGTCCTCGCCTTCGCCCGCATCCCGCAGCTGGTCACCGAGGGGCTGCTCGGCTTCACCGACAACGTCGTGGTCGTGCTGCTCATCATCATGATCGTGCTGCTGCTGGCCGGAACGGTGATGGACCCGACCCCCGCGATCCTGATCTTCACGCCGATCTTCCTGCCGGTCGTGACGGCGCTCGGCGTCAGCCCTATCCACTTCGGCGCGATGATGGTGTTCAACATGTGCCTCGGCAACATCTCGCCGCCGATCGGCAACAACCTGTTCGTGGCGTCGCGCGTCGCCAACGTGCGTCTGGAGAAGGTCATCGCCCGCCTGTGGCCCTTCTTCTGGGCACTCGTGGTCGGCCTGTTCATCGTCGCGTTCGTCCCGGCGATCTCGATGTGGCTGCCCGAGACCCTGGGGCTCATCCGCTGATCGCACGGAGACCGAGCGGGGCTGTGAGCGCATCGTGCGCGCACAGCCCCGCTGCCGTCCGCCCTAGCCGACCAGCGTGATCTCGTTGGGCGTCTCCGGGAGATCGGCCTCTGCGACCTTCTCCCCGGTGACGGCATCGATCGCGACGATGGAGCGGTTCGCGGCATCCGTGACGTAGACGATGTCACCGTCGACGGCGATCGCCGGGTGCGGCTGCTGCCACTCGCTCGGACCCTCCCACGGCTCGATCGCGTCGTAGGACGCCGTGATCTCGCCTGTCGCCGGATCGATCACGTGCAGCTTGCCGTCCGAGCCGATCATCGCGGCGTCGCCGCTCTCGGTGCGCGTCACACCCCGGAAGGTGTAGCTCACGCCCTCAGGCAGGTCGACCTTCTCCAGGGTCTTGGCGGCAGTGTCGACCAGCGCGATCTGGGTCAGCAAGTAGCCCTCCGCGTCCGGATCGTCCTTGTAGTCCATGACGACGAGCGGACTGCTCTCCGACACGTAGGCGTTGCCGATGCGCCCGTACTCATCAGGCGAGGTCAGCTTGGTGATCTCACCGTCGTGGAAGACGAGTGCGCCGTTCTCGCAACCGAACACGACGGCCTCGTCCTGCGCGGTACCTTCGCCGTGGACGCCGGGGCACTCCGCGCTGGCCGCCAGCTCCGTGCCATCGGCGTCAACGGCGCGGATGCCGGTGCGACCACTCGCGTCGCCGACGGTCGTGACGAACGTGCCGTCCTCCAGCAGCACGGAAACGCCGTGGTGCGCCTCGACGCCCTCGATCACCCGCGCCTCCGGAAGCGCCCCGTCGATGTCCGCCAGCGCCGTTGTGTCGAAGATCGTGGTGTCGCTGGTCGCGTCGTCGTAGAGCACGGTCTTCCCGCCGTGCCCGACCACGTGTCCCGCCGCTGCGGCATCCACGACCAGATCGGTCAGCTCGGGCTCGCGCACGTCGAGCAGCTGGAAGCCCTCCGACGTGGTGACGAAAGCGTGGCGGCCGTCTCCTGCGGAGTTGAGCCGGACGAAGTCCTCCGACGGGAGGTCGCCGATCACCTCGAGCGTTTCGCCGTCGACGACGAGCACGCCTCCGGCGTACGCCACGGCGATGCGGGGCCCGTCGGTCACGGCATCCGCGCCCGTGGACGTCGATCCCGGCGACTGCGCTGCCGGCTGGGCTGCGCACCCGGCCAGCAGCAGCGCGGCCACCCCGGCTCCGGCCGCGAAGCGCGCGGTTCGGTTCAGCTGTGTCATTCTCTTCCTTTCGTTGTGCCCTCTCGGGCGGATCATGGGCTCAGGCCCTGGACGATGCGCTCGGTGTTGACGCGCATCATGTCGAGGTAGGTGTCCCCGGGCTCGCCGGTCGGTGCGAGCGACTCGGTGATGAGCTCCACCACGGCGACGTCCCGGTCGGCCTCGTCCGCGAGCACCTGCACGAGCCGGTCGGGCTGTGAGGACTCCGCGAAGATCGTGCGGACGCCCGCGGTGTCGATCGCGGTCACGAGCTCCTGCAGGTCGGCGGCGCTGGGCGCGGCGAGCGTGGTTCCGCCGGGGATGGCCGCACCGAGGAGGGTCACGTCGTACCGTCGCGCGAGGTAGCCGAAGACGTGGTGATTCGTCACGAGGGCGCGGTGCTCGGCGGGGATCGCGCCCAGCGAGCCCGCCATCTCCTCATCGAGCGCGAGGAGCGACGCGCGGTAGTCATCGGCGGCGGTGAGGACTTCGGCTCCCGCGTCACCGGCGAGCTCTCCGAGCAGCGGCGCGATCGCGTCGACGACGAGGAGCATCTGCCCGGGGTCGGTCCAGAAGTGCGGGTCGGGACCTGCGCCCTCGGCGTACTCGAGCACGTCGATGTGATCTCCCGCCTCCAGGACGGGGATGCCGTCGTCGGCCGCCGCCTCGACGTGGTGGGCGAGGCCCTCCTCCAGCCCCAGCCCGTTGGCGACGATGAGATCGGCATCACGGAGGCCCGCGGCCTGCTGGGCGGAGAGCTCGTACGAGTGCGGGTCGGCTCCCGGTGCCATCAGCGTGACGACCTCGAGCCGATCACCGGCGATCTCGGACACGACGTCGCCGAGGATGTTCGTGGTCACGTACACGCTCGGCCGCTCATCGGCGGACGCCGCGCATCCGGCGAGCGCGCCGACGGCGATGAGGGCGGCGAGCAGGCTCGCGGCTGCGCGCCTCATCGGCCGGTCCCCGCGAGGTGCAGCGGTGCGGCGCCGGTCTCGAAGGTGCGCGAGATGCGCGCCCCGTCCGCCGGGTCGATCTCCCACATGGTCTGCTCGGCGGGACCGTTCAGATAGGCACGGTTCTGATCGACGACGAAGGTCACGCCAGCTGCGAGGCCGGGATCGTCGAGGGATGCCGCGACGAGTGGCTCAGTGCGGGCGGTGATCTCGCCGTCGGACAGGATGAGCACAGCGCCGTCCGCCGTGAGGGCGAGTACGCGTGAGGCGTCGTCGTCGACGGCCGCCACCTGCACGAGCTCCTCGCCGATGTCATGCAGCGACCACGTCCGCTCGCGAGTGTCAAGCAGCCAGAATCCCGTGTCGCCGGCGAGCGCGGCGACCGTCGGCCTGCTCTTGCGGGCGGCGAATGACATCGCCCGCTGGTGCGCCTGCGCGGCTGCATCCGCCGGATAGGCGATGCGCTCCCACTCACCGGGGTCACCACCGACGGAGAGGACCGCTCCGTCGGCGCAGCCGACGACGGTGCCGACGACAGTGATGATCGTGCCCGCCGCCGCAGCGCAGGCGACGGACTCCCCCGTCGTGCCGTCGGCCGCGATCATCCGCAGCGCCTGCACGGCTCCGGTCGCATCCGGCTCCGTGACGGCGGCGCCCTGCGTCAGCGGGACGACGAGCCCGTCATGCGCATCGACGGGGATGCGGAAGCTCTCCACGATCTCCCCGTCGGCGAGGGCGGGCGTCTCGATCAGGACGGCTTCGCCCTCGAACAGCATCCCGACGCCGACCTCGCCGGGGACGACCGCCGCGCTGCCCGGTCCGGTGATCTCTCCGATGACCTTCGCGGGCGCCTCGTAGTAGTGGAAGTGATCGATGTGGCTCCAGGTCCAGACGCCGCTGTCGATCACGGTGACGGACCCTTCCCGGATGCCGAACAGGTACCTGCCGTCGGAGACGAGGTCGTCGATCGGCTCGATCCCGGCGAGGACCGACTGCCCCTCATCGAGCAGATCGAGGTGGTGCACCGTGCCCTCGGCGTCGATGGTCGTGAGGTGCAGGGCGGGTTCGGCGAGCTCGTGCGCTCCGGCGATCTCGCCGTGGCCGTCGCCGGTGTCCGAACTCGGCGACCCGGCGTTCCCGGGCGCTGCGGAGCAGGCAGTGAGGGCAAGAATCAGGATGCCGCAGACGGCGGCGAGGCGGGATCTCATGAGTTCCTTTCGGCGCGGACGCGGAGGCGCCCAGGGGTGAGCGGGGACAGGATGCGATGCGCGAGCGCCGACACGACGGCGGAGAGGATCGCGACGAAGGCGATCGTGGCGCCGGCGGCCGTGCCGGCATGCCAGGAGATGAGCAGTCCGAGCACGACGGCGGCGGTGCCGATCAGGCCGGCGAGCGCCATCGTTGACGGGATCCGGGTCGCCCAGCGCCCTGCCGCGACAGCGGGTCCCAGCAGCATCCCGACCACGAGCAGTGACCCGACCGCCTGGTATGCCGCGACGATCGCGAGCGTGATGAGGCCGACCAGGAGCACGTGTGCGGCGCGCGGGCGCAGGCCGAGCAGCTGCGCCTGCCGAGGATCGACCGTGATCGCGACGAAGGAGCGGTGCCCGCCGGCCGCCACGATGATCGTGATCACGGCGACGACACCCAGCATCACGACGTCGGCCGCAGACGCCGCGAGGATGTCGCCGAACAGGATGGCGGTGGCGTCGGTCGCGAAGCTCCGGGAGGCGGAGATGATGATGACGCCGAGGGCGAGGCTGGCGACGAAGAGCAGGCCGATGCTGGTGTCCGCGGACAGGCGCCCGCGGCGCTGCAGCATCCCGATTCCTACGGACATGCCCGCCGCGCTGACCGCGGCGCCGAGGACCGGCGGGACTCCGAGCAGGGTCGCGAAGGCGATCCCCGGCAGCATCCCATGCGCCATCGCCTCACCGAGGAAGGCCATCCCGCGCAGCACCACCCAGGTGCCGACAACACCGCAGATGACGGCGACGAGCGCGCCAGTGACAAGGGCGCGCTGCACGAAAGAGGCGGCGAAGGGATCCAGCAGGAACGACACAATCAGCGACTGTAGCAGTTATTGAGAATGATTTTCATTTGCAATAATGGAGTCGTGTCCCCTGCATCCGCTCTCCTGCCGACCACGCTCGTGCTCTCGCTGCGCGACATCGACGTGACCCGCGACGGGCATCCGGCGTTGCGTGGCGTCGACGCCCGGGCGCACGCCGGACGCCTGCTGGTCGTCGTCGGTCCGAACGGCTCGGGGAAGTCGACGCTGCTCTCGGTGGCGGCCGGGCTCCTGTCCGCCGACCGCGGAGTCGTCGAGATGCGGCCGCACACGCACATCACCCTCCTCCCGCAGTCCACGGCGCTCGCCCCGCACCTGCCGCTGACAGTCGCCGACGTCGTCGCGATGGGCACCTGGGCACGCCTCGGCGCGTGGCGCCCGTCCCGCAGGGCCGACCGCGATGCGGTGACCGAGGCCATCGCTGCTGTCGAGCTCACGGAACTGGCCCGACGTCCTGTCGGGACGCTCTCCGGCGGGCAGCGTCAGCGCGCCCTTCTGGCGCAGGTGCTCGTGCAGCGCGCGGACCTCGTGCTTCTCGACGAGCCCATGGCGGGTCTCGACGCGCGCTCGCGCGCGATCATCGCCGCGTCGATCGCGCGCCTCACGCAGGCGGGTGCCGCCGTGATCGCGGTCACCCACGACCCCGCCGAGTTCGCCTCGATCGACGACGTGCTCGAGCTGCACGACGGAAGGGTGCGCGCCTGAGCGCTGCGGTCAGCGCGTCGTGATCAGGGCGCCGTGGTCACGGGGTCGTTACCACGGCGTGCGGCATCCGCGCCTGCATGATCCGGATCGCTTCGGGGTTGTCGTCGACGAGCACGGCGTCGCGGCCGAGCGTCGATGCCACCGCCCCGGCCGTGCCGCTGCCGGCGAACAGGTCGAGCACGCGATCGCCGGGGCGACTGGACGCCTGCACGACGCGGCGGAGGATCCCCTCGGGCTTCTGCGTCGGATAGCCGGTCTTCTCCCGGCCGGTGGTCGGCACGATCGTGTGCCACCAGACGTCGGTGGGGAGCTTCCCGCGGGCGGCCTTCTCTGCGGTGACGAGGCCCGGCGCCATGTAGGGCTCGCGGTCGATGTCGTCGGCGTTGAAGACGTGCCCGCCGGGAGTCTTCACGTAGACGAGGATCGTGTCGTGCTTGGTCGGCCAGCGGCGACGCGACTTGGCGCCGTAGTCGTAGGCCCAGATGAGCTCGTTGAGGAAGCAGTCGCGGCCGAAGACCGCGTCGAGCATGACCTTGGCGTAGTGCGCCTCGCGGTAGTCGAGGTGCAGGTACAGGGTGCCGTCGTCGGCGAGCAGCCGCCACGCCTCCTCCAGCCGCGGGATCAGGAACGCGCCGTAGTCGTCGAACCGGTCGTCGTAGGCGCGCAGCATGCCGCGCACCCGTTCGTACTCGTGCCCGTGGAACCCGTGCCGGATCTCCCCCGCCGGCGGGTCCTCGCCGGACGTGCGCCGGGCGGTGACGACCTGCCGTTCCTGCGCCCGCCCCGTGTTGAAGGGCGGGTCCAGATACACGAGCGTGAAGGATGCCGACGGCAGCGACTGCGCGACGGCGAGGTTGTCGCCCTGGATGATCTGGACGTTGCCCGGTTCGGCGATCACGGCACGCGGTGCAGCCACGCGTCGGTGGAGAACTTCGACTCCACGAGCGCCTCGGCGTCGGCGTACTCTTCCGGCGTGATCGTGCCGTCCTCGGCATCCGTCAGCGAGCGGAAGGTCGTCTTGAAGCTCTCGATGATCTCTGCGCGGCTGAGCCCGGTCTGCGTGCGGAGCGGGTCGACGCGCTTGGCGGCCGACGTCGTGCCCTTGTCGCTGAGCTTCTCGCGGCCGATGCGGAGCACCTCGGTCATCACCTGTCCGTCGATGTCGTACGAGATCGTCGCGTGATGCAGCACGCCGCCGTTCGCGAGGCGCTTCTGCGCGGCCCCGCCGATCTTGCCGGACGGGCTCGCGATGTCGTTGAGCGGCTGATAGGTCGCGTCGATCCCGAGCGAGCGAAGCGCCTGGAGCACCCAGTCGTCGAGGAACGCGTACGAATCGGCGAACGTCAGGCCCTGCACGAGGGATGCCGGCACGTACAGCGAATACGTGACGATCTGCCCCGCGGCCATTAGCATCGCCCCGCCCCCGGAGATGCGGCGGACGACGTCGAAGCCATGGCGCTCGGCACCCTCTGGGTCGACCTCGTTGCGGTATGACTGGAACGAGCCGATGACGACCGCGGACTCCTCCCACTCCCAGATCCGCAGGGTCGGGCGTCGACGCCCCTCACCCACACGGGAGGTGAGCACCTCGTCGAGGGCGAGGTTCATCCGCGGCGAGACGGCCTTCTCGTGCACGATCTCCCAGTCGAAATCGCGCCAGCCCGGCGCCGTCACGAGCGCGCGGCGCACGGCGGTGCCGACCGACTCCGGCGTGAATCCGAGAAGCTGCGCTCCGGTGGGAAGGGCAGCACGCACCGCATCGGCGATGACCGTGGCATCGGACTCGGCGGGCAGCCCGTTGACGGCGGCGTCGATGTCTTCCAGCGCCGAGTCCGGTTCGAGGAAGAAGTCTCCGGCGAGACGGAAGTCCGTCAGTCTGCCGTCCGCGACCTCGACATCGACGACGACGAGCTTTCCACCGGGAACCTTGTACTCACCATGCACGAGTCCAGCTTAACGACCCGGATGCTCAGCGGGCCGGGATGTGCTTGTCGAGCCAGGCGAGCAGGTCGGCGCGGACCTCCTGCTGCTGCCGTTCGTTGAAGATCTCGTGGCGGGCGTCGGGGTAGACGAGCGTGGTGACGTCGTTGAACCCCGACCGACTGCGGTACTCGTCTGCGAGCTTGTGCACGCTGTGCGGGCCTCCGACCGGGTCATCGCGTCCCACCAGCAGCAGCATGGGGATGTCGCGGCCGAGATCCTTGGCAGGCCTGCCGTACAGCTTCAGCGCCTCGATAGGCCCGAACAGCTTCAGCAGCGGCACGTTCGTGGTGAGCGGATCCTCGTCGAACTCCTTCCACACCTTCTCGTCCCGGCTGAGCCATTCGTAGCCGGTGGCGTCCTTGCCCTCCCAGCGCGCGTTGAGCGGCGCGGCGTTCAGGTCGCGGATGGTGCGCAGCGCCGAGCCGGAGAGGACGACGGCGTCCCACGCCTCTGGATGCTCGTTCACGAGCATCTGCGCGAGGAACGAGCCCCACGAGTGTCCGAGCAGCACGAGCGGAAGGTCAGGATGCTCCGAACGGATGATCCCGGTCAACTGCCACACGGCGTCCTTGGCTGCGCGCAGGCCACCCTTGCCCAGCCGACCGAGCCGTGCCGGACCCCCGTGCTGACGGATGCCGGTACGACCGTGCCCGCGATGATCGTCGGCGTACACGATGAACCCGGCCGACGTGAGATCGGCGATCAGCTTGGCGTACCGGCCGGCGTGCTCGCCGACCCCGTGGAGCAGCTGCACGACACCCCGCGGCGCACCCTGCGCGTCGTGGACGTCGTAGACGATCGCGACGCCGAACGCGTCGGTGAACTCCGAGGTCTGGGACATGTGTTGCAGTCTACGATCCGGTGCGCGTTCTCCGCCCCGCACTGAGAAAACTTAGTTAGACTATCTAAGTAATGACTGAACCGGACGATCTCCTCCACGCCACCGCCACCGACCTGCGCCTGTCCACGTTCCGCCTCGCCCGCCGGCTCCGCCGCGAGCGCGCGGGCGACAATGTCAGCGACGCGCACTTCGCCGTGCTGGCGAATCTGAAGATGCACGGACGGCTCGCCATCGGCGAGCTCGCGCAGCGCGAGAGGGTGAGCGCTCCGACGATGTCGAACACCGTGGATGCGCTCGCGGAGGGCGGTCTGGTCGTGCGGGTGCCCTCCGAAGACGACCGTCGCCGCGTCTACATCGAGATCACGGACTCCGGCACCGAGATCGTCAGCGCTACCGTGCAGAAGCGCGACGCCGCCCTCGCGGACGCCATCGCCGAGCTCGACTTCACCGACGAGCAGCTGCGCACGCTTCGAGAAGCCGCGGCCCTGATGCGGAGGGTGGCAGAGCGATGATGGCGATGTTCCGCTCCTTCTCGACGTTCAACTACCGCATCTGGTTCCTCGGCGCCCTGGTCTCCAACATCGGCGGCTGGATGCAGGCCACCGCGCAGGACTGGGTGGTCCTCACCGAGCTGACCGACAACGACGCGTCCGCGATGGGCATCACCATGGCGCTGCAGTTCGGCCCTCCCCTGGTGCTCGTGAGCATGACCGGCTGGGTCGCCGACCGCTTCGACAGGCGCAAGATCCTCCTGATGACGCAGACCGTGCTGATGGCGCTCGCGATCGTCGTCGCCGTCCTGCTGCTCACCGGCGTCATGACACTGCCGCTGATGTTCTGCTTCGCGCTCATGTTCGGCATCACGAACGCCTTCGACGCCCCGGCCCGGCAGGCGTTCGTCTCCGACATGGTGTCGCTCGAGGATGCCTCGAACGCGGTTGCCCTGAACTCGGCATCATTCAACATGGCGCGCTTGATCGGCCCGGCGGTCGGCGGGCTGCTCATCGTCGCCGTCGGCACCGGCTGGGTGTTCGTGATCAACGCGGCCACGTTCCTCGCGATGCTGATCGCCCTCGTGCTGATCCGCCGCGGCGAGCTGCTCCCCCGCGTCAAGAGCAGCGGGCGCAGCGGCCTCGCCGAGGGATTCCGGTACGTCTGGGCACGCAGCGACCTCAAGGTCGTGTTCGTGATGGTGTTCCTCATCGGCGCGTTCGGGATGAACTTCCCGATCTACGCCTCGACCATGGCGCTGGAGTTCGGGCGCGAGGCCGACGGCTACGGAGTGCTCAGCTCGGTGCTCGCGATCGGGTCGCTCGCCGGAGCGCTGCTCGCTGCTCGGCGCGATCGGGCGCGGGTGCGCGTTCTGATCGTCGCGGCCGGCGGCTTCGGGCTGGCGTCCCTCGTCTCCTCGTGGATGCCGACCTACTGGAGCTACGCGACCGTGCTGATCTTCGTGGGCTTCTCGACCGTGACCATGCTGACCACGGCGAACGGCTATGTGCAGACCACGACCGATCCGGTGCTGCGCGGCCGCGTGCTCGCGCTCTACATGGCTGTCGTGATGGGCTCGACGCCGATCGGCGCCCCGATCGCCGGGTGGATCACGGATGTCGCGGGTCCTCGCGCCTCGATCCTGGTCGGCGGCATCGCAGGACTGGCCGCCATGGCCGTCGGTCTCGCGTGGATCATCGGCTCGGGCCGTCTGCGGCGCCTCGAGAACACCCGTTTCCGGCTCACGCTGGACGAGACCATGCCGATCTCGGTGACGCGGGTCGACCCGGTCGCGTTCAGCGATGAGGTCGCCGCCGCCACGACCCCGATCCGCATCGAACGCGCCGATTAGCACTGCCGCTCGGCTCTCGATCTGACTAGCGTTGGGCCATGAGCACATCAGGCGAAGATCAGAAACCGGATGCTGCGGCCTCTGTCGCCGATGTCGGCGGGGCCGAGGGGTCCGCGCCCCATCGCTCGCTGCCGCCGGTGCAGCGATGGGTGTTCTGGCCGGCCGCGGTCATCGTGATCGCGTTCGTGGCGTTCACGCTCATCGCCCCGGGCGTCGCGGAGAGCCTGTTCTCGACGATCCAGACCACGATCGTCAACGCGTTCAACTGGTACTACGTGCTGATCGCGGCGGTGTTCGTCGCGTTCAGCCTCTTCCTCGGCTTCAGCCGCTTCGGCGACATCAAGCTCGGCAAGGATGACGACGAGCCGGAGTTCTCGCTGATGAGCTGGTTCTCGCTGCTGTTCGCGGCCGGCATGGGCATCGGGCTGGTGTTCTACGGAGTCTCGGAGCCTCTCAACCATTTCGTCGATCCGCGCCCCGGTGTGGCGGGGACGCCTGAGCAGCTCGCGCAGGCAGCGCTCGGCCAGACTTATCTGCACTGGGGCGTGCACGCCTGGTCGATCTACGTCGTGATCGGGCTCGCCCTCGCATACGCGATCCATCGACGCCGGCGCCCGATCTCGATCCGCTGGACGCTCGAGCCG
This sequence comes from Microbacterium abyssi, assembly GCF_015277895.1. NCBI lineage: Bacteria > Bacillati > Actinomycetota > Actinomycetes > Micrococcales > Microbacteriaceae > Microbacterium > Microbacterium abyssi. The sequence continues at coordinate 2,827,982 of NZ_CP063815.1, forward strand.
CTGCTCGGCAAGCGCGTCGAGGGCGGCTGGGGCCACGCGATCGATGTCATCGCACTGGTCGGCACGCTGTTCGGCGTCGCGACCTCACTGGGCCTCGGCGTGCTGCAGATCAGCTCGGGGCTCAGCGTCGCCGGCATCGCCGACCCGGACGAGACCACACAGGTGATCATCATCCTCATCATCTCGGTGTTCGTGCTCGCCTCGGTGCTCTCCGGTGTCACCAAGGGCATGAAGTGGCTGTCGAACATCAACCTCGTGATGGCCGGACTCCTCGTGCTCTACCTGCTCATCGTGGGGCCGAGCGAGTTCCTGCTGCGCGACTTCGTGCAGTCGATCGGCTACTACATCCAGAACTTCGTCGGGCTCTCATTCAACGTCAGCGCGTTCCAGGGCGAGGCGGGCGAGGCGTGGCAGGCGCAGTGGACCTCCTTCTACTGGGGTTGGTGGATCTCGTGGGCACCGTTCGTCGGCATCTTCATCGCCCGCATCTCGAAGGGTCGCACCGTGCGCGAGTTCGTCGCCGGCGTCATCCTCGTGCCCACTCTGCTCGGCATCCTGTGGTTCGCCGTGCTGGGCGGCTCGGCACTCGCGCTCGAGCTCGAGACCCCCGGCATCCTCACGAACGAGGATGGCTCGGTGGACCTGCAGGGCGCGCTGTTCGAGATGCTCGCTCAGGTACCCGGCACGACCGTGGTCAGCATCGGTGCCATCCTGCTGATCACGATCTTCTTCGTCACCTCCGCCGACTCCGGTGCCCTCGTGATGGGCATGATCGCGACCGGCGGCCAGCAGAATCCGAAGCGATGGATCCGCACGTTCTTCGTTGCGGTGACTGCGGCGCTCGCGATCGCCCTGCTGCTGGCCGGCGGCCTCACCGCGCTGCAGACAGCGGCCATCACCATCGCGCTGCCGTTCAGCATCGTGATGCTGCTGATCTGCTGGTCGACCGTGGTTGCGTTCACGCGTGAGCGCCGGGCGTACGCTCGAGCGGAGCGCGCTCAGCTCATCGACAAGATCGGCGACTACTACGGGCTCGAGGTGGAATCGCGTGACGCGACAGGCCTGATCGGCGCGCAGCCCCGTTGGCTGCGGCATCTGCAGCGGCGTCTGGGCGTGCCCGTCTCACCGACCACGCCGATCCGGATCCGTCACGAGGTGCTCGACGCCGAGAGCAGAACGGATGCCTCACCGGCGACGCTCGACATCGACGAGCTGGTGTCGGAGGACGAGCTGTCCAGCTACGACGATCACGACGTCCCCGAGCACGGGGAGGACGAGGCGCCCCCGGTGCGGTGAATCGCAGAGCTCCGGAACTCCCGGATATGACTCCCACCCATAACGAGAGGGAGAACATGTGCCAGGAGTCCATCGAATCCCGCTTCCACCACTCCTAGTCTGGCTCTCGTCGTGTTCGCAGGCGCTCCATGCCGTCCGCGGACTTCCCCCACACGAAGGAGTGCCATGGCCACCGTGCCCGCCGATGACATCGACAGCTCGGGACTCGACACCCGCAGCCAGCGCCGCCGGGCGGTGATCGGGAGCTCCGTCGGGACGATCATCGAATGGTATGACTTCACGTTGTACGGGCTCGCGTCGGCGCTGGTGTTCGCCCCGCTGTTCTTTCCGGGCGCAGGCGAACTCGCCGGTCTGCTCGGGGCATTCGCCGGCTTCGCGGTGGGATTCGGTGCGCGCCCGATCGGCGGCCTGATCTTCGCGCATTTCGGCGACCGGATCGGCAGGAAGACCACGCTGCTGGTGACTCTGCTGATGATGGGCCTCGCGACGACCCTGATCGGCCTGCTGCCGACCGGCGAGACGATCGGCGTCTGGGCACCGATCCTCCTCATCGTGCTGCGACTATTCCAGGGTGCTGGGGCGGGGGCGGAGTTCGCCGGCGCCATGACGATGGCCAGCGAGTCCGCTCCGAACCGCAATCGCGCGTTCATCGCAGGCTTCCCAGGCGCAGCCGTCTACGTCGGGATGGCGCTGGCCACAGTCGCGTTCGCGCTGATCAGTCTGCTGCCGAAGGAACAATTTCAGGCTTGGGGCTGGCGCATCCCCTTCGTCGCCAGCATCGTGATCGTCGCATTCGCGCTGTACTTCCGCCTGCGCGTCAAGGAGACCGCTGCATTCGAGGCCGCTGAGAGGCACGGTGAGGTCACCTCCGCCCCGCTGGTCGAGGCCGTGCGCAGTCACTGGCGGATCCTTCTTGCGGGAATGGCGCTGTTCGTCTTCGCGCTGCCCTGGGTCTACGTCGTCCAGACGTTCTCGCTGTCCTACACCACCGGTACCCTCACAGTGAATCCCACGCACGCCCTCATCGGCCTCGTCGTCGCCGAGCTGCTGACCATCCCGGTCACTCTTCTGTGCGGACGGCTCGCCGACCGCATCGGCCGCAAGCCTGTGCTCATGGCCGCCGCCATCTTCGGCGTGGTGTTCGCGTTCCCGATGTTCTGGTTGTTCAACACCGAGAACTCCTGGCTCGTAGGGATCTCGCTGATCCTTGGCCTCGCCGTGGTCCAGGGCGGAACGATCGGCGTGAGCGCCGCGATGCTGGCCGAGTTGTTCCCGACCCGGATGCGGTGGAGCGGCATCGCGATCTCGCGCGAGATCCCCGCAGCCCTCGTCGGCGGTACGGCCCCTCTGGTCGCGACAGCGCTGGTCGCATGGGCGGGCGGATCCCCGTGGCTCGTCGCCGGCTATCTCGTCGTGCTCAGCGTGATCGGTGTGATCGGGATCCGCAGTCTGCCGGAGACCCTCACGCCGGGGAGCGAGGCAGGGGATCTGAAGGAATAGGCCCAGTGCGGCGGACCACCGGCAGACCGGAGCCGGACTACCGCTCGCACATGATCCCGTCACGATCGGCGTCCCGTCGGGACGACTGGAGGTTGTAGAGGGAGGTGGAAGGGTACGGTTTGCCGACGAGCGGCTTGGGTTTACCGGCCTTCCTGTCGACGGTGACGTTGCTCTTGCGGATGCCGTCAGGGTAGTCCTTGTTCAGCTGCGCGCAGTTCGCGTACACCTTGCCCTGCACTGCGGCCGTAGCCGAACTCGACTTGGCCGCCGTGACGTATCCGGCCTTCGCTCCGGTCACCTTCACCGTGATCCGGGCGTAGGCGTCGGTGGGCCGCACAGTGTAGCTCGACGAGGTGGCCCCGGCGATGGCGGCGCCGTTGCGGTACCACTGGTACTTCAGAGTCGCCCCGCTGGTCCATGTTCCTGCTTTGGCGGTGAGCTTCGAGGCGACCCTTGTGGTTCCGCTGATCTTCGGGGCGGATGCGGTGAGTGTGCCGCGTGCGACTGCAGAAGTCGCCGAAGACGTCTTGCTGACAGTTGCGTACCCCGAGAGTCGGCCGGTCAGGGCGAGGGTGATCTTATTGCCGGCATCCGCCGCGGTGAGCTTGTAGGCGGCGCCCTTCGCGCCGGTGATGCTCGTCCCGTTGCGGAGCCATTGATAGCTGAACGCTGTGCCCTTGCTCCACGTGCCCTTGTTCGCACTGAGGGTCGCGCCGACCTTGGCCGTTCCAGTGATCTTCGGAGTTGTGACGGTGAGCACCTTCGCCGACCTGGCCGATGTCTTCGTGACCGCGGTGTAACCGTTCTTCGTCCCGGTGATCGTCACACTGATCTGCTTGCCGGAATCCGCGGAGGTCAGCCTGTAGCTCGCCGCGGTGGCTGCCGAGATCTTTGCTCCATTGCGAAGCCACTGGTAACGGAACGAGACTCCGGCGCTCCAGCCGCCGGGCTTCGCTGTCAGCGTCGAGCCGACCGCGAACGTCCCCGACAGGGTCGGCGTCGTGGAGGTCAGCGACCCCACAGCGACCGGGGCAGTCGGAGCGCTGACGAGAACGAGTTCCGCCCCGATGTCGTCCACCGCACGTCCGGTGACGCGCACACTGATGAGCGCACCGACATCGGCCGGCCCGATCTCATAAGAGACAGCGGTCGCCCCGGCGATCTCGCTACCGGCGCGAAGCCATTGATAGGCAGGCGCGTCCCATAGGGTGAGCGAACTGGGATCGAGGGTCAGCACGGCACCGACGATCGCAGACCCCGACACCGTCGGACCGGTCACGTCGACGACGCCGTCATCGGCTGATGCGGGCGTGTCCGGCGTCGACGTGACGACGAGCATGCCGGCGACGAGTATGCCGCCGATCACTCCCGCGAGCAGCCTGTTGCTCCGAACGATGAAGGCGTTGGCCATGTGTTCCCGGTTCCCCACTCCGTCGAGCGGGATCGGCTCGACATCACCCCTGTTGATCGTGTGATCAGCGTCGCGGTGCGGCCCCGATCAGCTTGACTGTAGGGGACGCGGAGCCGTCGGCGCAATCAGTGCGTCGCTCGCCGCACTCACCCCTCCAGCGCCACGCGCAGCTGCTCGAGCGCCCAGTCGATCTCGGTCGCGCGGATCACGAGCGGCGGCGCGATACGGATCGTCTGCCCGTGCGTGTCCTTGACGAGCACGCCGCGCTCCATGAGCTTCTCGCTGATCTCGCGTCCGGTGCCGCGCGCGGGGTCGATGTCGACGCCGGCCCAGAGGCCCGCGACGCGGATGCCGGTCACGCCGTTGCCGATGAGCGTCTCGAGCCCGGTCTGCAGGTGCGCACCGAGCTGGCGCGCCCGTTCCTGGAACTCGCCGGTCTCGAGCATCTCCACGACACGCCGTCCGACCGCCGCGGCCAGCGGGTTGCCTCCGAAGGTCGAGCCGTGCTCGCCGGGGCGGATGACTCCGAGCACGTCGCGGTCGCCGACCACGGCGGAGACCGGAAGAATGCCGCCGCCGAGCGCCTTGCCGAGCAGGTACAGGTCGGGAACGACGCCCTCGCGATCGCACGCGAAGGTCTCGCCGACGCGGCCGAGTCCGGCCTGGATCTCATCCGCGATGAACAGCACGTTTCGCTCATCGCAGATCTCGCGGATCCGCTTCAAGTAGCCCTCGGGCGGGATGACGACGCCGGCCTCGCCCTGGACCGGCTCGACGAGCACCGCGGCGGTCTCATCCGTGATGGCAGCGGCGATGGCATCCGCGTCCCCGTAGGGGACGGCGTCGAAACCGGGAGTGAACGGTCCGAAGCCGGCGCGCGCCGTCTCATCGTCGCTGAAGCTCACGATCGTCGTGGTGCGACCGTGGAAGTTCCCGGCGGCGACGACGATGCGCGCCTTCCCCGGAGCGATGCCCTTGACACGGTATCCCCACGCGCGGGCGACCTTGATGCCGGTCTCGACGGCTTCGGCGCCGGTGTTCATCGGCAGCACCATCTCCTTGCCGCACAGCCGGGCGAGGGCCTCTGCGAACGGCTCGAGCCGGTCGTTCATGAACGCGCGACTGGTGAGGGTGATCCGCCCCAGCTGCTCGACCGTCGCGTCGACGAGGGCAGGATGCCGATGACCGAAGTTCACCGCGGAGTACGCCGCGAGAAGATCGAGGTAGCGCTTGCCCTCGGTGTCGGTGACCCAGACGCCCTCGCCGGACGCGATGGTCACGGGCAGAGGGTGGTAGTTCTCGGCGACGTGCGTCTCGAGGGCCGTCCTCGTCTCCGCGGCAGTCACTTCGCACCGCGCAGCTCGAGCGTGCAGCACTTGATGCCGCCGCCGCCGAGCAGCAGCTCGGAGAGGTCGACGGTGATCGGGTTGTATCCGCGCTCGCGCAGCTGCTTCTCGAAGCCCTTGGCGCGCGGCGAGATGATGACGTTGTAACCGTCGCTGGCGGAGTTCAGCCCGAACACCGCGCCGTCCTCATCCGAGACGAGGATGGCATCCGGGTAGCGCTCCTCGAGGATCGCGCGGCTCGCGTCGTCGAAGGCGCCCGGAAGGTAGGCGATGTTCGCGTGTTCGGGCCCGCCGTTCTCGACGCCCTCGACAGGGTCGAGCACGGCGATCGCGGTGTCGAGGTGGTAGAAGCGGGGGTCGACGAGATTCAACGAGACCACTTCGCGTCCGAAGATCTCGCCGACCTCGCGGTGGCTGTCCCCTGTGGAGCGGAAGCCGACGCCGGCGAGGATCGTGTTCCCGACGAGCAGGAAGTCACCCTCGCCCTCATTGACCTCTTCGGGCTCGACGGTGTCGAACCCGCTGGCGCGGAACCAGTCCGCGAAGGCCGGTGCTTCGCCGGCACGCTCGGTGAAGCGGAACTTCGGCACGTAGGCGCGGCCGTCGATCAGGAAGCCGCCGTTGGCGGTGTAGACCATGTCGGGGTACCCGGCGAGGGGATCGATCAGTTCGACCTCGTGGCCGAGTTCCAGATACAGGTCGTACAACTTCTGCCACTGGGCGACGGCGTTCGCAGTGTCAGTGGGTTTCGCCGGCTCCATCCACGGGTTGATCTTGTAGCTGACCGTGAAGTGCTCCGGACGGCACATGAGGTAGCGGCGGTGCTGCGCGGTGCGGACGGGCGTGGGAACGGTGACGGTTTCTGGCGTCGACATCTGGCTCCTCGAAGGGATGCGGCGGACGCTGTCCAGGGGCCTGGCGGAAGTTCGACCCGCTCGACCCTTCGACAGGCTCAGGGATCGAGGGCGGGGAAGATGCGACGCAGGCACGCCAGTGCTCATTCTGGCATCCGGTCCTGGATGTTCGCCACCCGACCGGCGGGGCGTCATGGTCTCACTGCGGCGGGAAGGGCTTCCCCGGGCAGGCGATCGCCCATCCCTCGGCCAGCGCATCCTCAAGACCATAATTCAGGAAGAGCATCAAGCCCATCATCCCCTCCGCTCCGTCCCCGCCGTCGCACATGCTGACCAGCCCGGCAGCCGTCATGTCGAAGATGCTCACAGATTCCGTGGCCCCTTCAACATCCCCGGCCAAACCCGCAGTCGGGCCATTGGGATCATCCATCAGATCGGCGACTGCTTGGTCCTGCTCAGCAACCACGGCCTTCATAGCGGCGGAGGCGTCCTCAAGCCGAGTATCGGGAGCTGCGAAGCACGCAGACAGACTGACCGAGCCGAGCGCAGCGACCATCGACATCGTCAGAAACCGGTGCAGTCGCATGCGCAGATGCTATCGGCATCGCGGGTCAGAGAGCAGCGGATCCAGACGACGGATGCCGGGGATGCCGTCGAAAGACGCATCCGTCGGTGCGATCGTTTCGATGCCTTATGCCGGCGCCGCTCCTCGGTCGATCGGATCCTCAGCAGGTGACGCATCCGCGCGTCACTCCCGACCGCGCACGACCACCTTGCCGACCGTGTGACCGGACTCGAGGCGCGCGAGTCCGTCGACCGCGGCATCCCATGGCAGCGTCCGCTCGATGACCGGCGCGATCCGGCCCGCGATGGTGAGCTCGACGAGTTGCTCGTTGATCTCGCGCTTCGCGACGGCGGCGACCATGCGGATGCTGCGGCGAGAGCCGATGGACAGGAGCAGACCGCGCAGGATCCGCGGAATCGGGCCGAGCAGCCGCCCGCCCTCGCCGCCGACCATGGCGACGACACCGGTCGGCGCCAGCAGGCGCTTGAGCTGCCGCAGCGGCCGGGAGCCCGCGATCTCGATGATCGCGTCGAAGTTCGAAGGGAGCGTGGACAGATCGGTGGTCCGGTAGTCGAACGTGCGCGTGGCGCCGAGCGACTCCACCAGTGCGCGATTGGGTTCACCGCAGGTCGCCCATACCTCCGCGCCGCGCAGCGCAGCGAGCTGCACGGCGAAGGTTCCCACTCCCCCGGACGCGCCGATGACGAGCACCCGCTGGCCGCTGCTGACGCCGGCGGCGTCCAGCGCCTGGAATGCCGTGCCGCCCGAGATCGGCAGTGTGGCCGCGACCTCGGGAGTCAGCGCGCCCGGCCGCGTGACGAGCCGGTCAACTCGGGCGACGGCGTAGGGTGCGAGCCCGCCGCCGGAGTCGAGCTCCACGACGACCTCCTCGCCGATCCTCGATGCGTCGACGGTCTCGCCGACGGCGACGATCGTGCCCGCGACATCGTTGCCGCGGATCGGCTGCTTCGGCCGCCGCAGGCCGAACATCAGCCGCAGCAGCAGCGGATCTCCCAGCATGAGTCGCACGTCGGCGGCGTTGAGGGCCGTGGCGCGGATGCGCAGCAGCACCTCGCCCCGCCTCGGCTCCGGTGTCGGGACGGTCTCCCGCCGGGTGCCTGTGGCGGAGCCGTACCGGTCGTTCAGCCAGGCCGGCATGGTGTGGGTGATGGTGGTGCTCATGTCAGTCCCCTGAGGATTGGGCCGGGTATTGGAAGAGGTCGTCGATGCCGACCTCGAAAGCGCGGGCGATCTGGAACGCGAGCTCGAGCGTGGGCGAGTACCTGCCCTGCTCGATGGCGATGAGCGTCTGCCGAGTGACGCCGATGCGACCGGCCAGGTCGGCCTGGGTGATCCCGGCCTCCTCGCGTCTGGAGCGGATGCTGTTGGTGACGAGCGTGGGCTTGACCATCACACGAGCCCCCGGCGGTACGCGACGACGCGGGCCACGCCGCCGACGAACGCGGAGATCGCGAAGCCGAGGAACATGGCGTTGGCGATCCAGAACACGTCGGCGCCGAACGCGCACAGGGCGATGACGCCGAGTCCTGCGATCGCGAGCAGCGAGTGCTCGACGCGACCGCCCATCCGGTCGATGTCGCGATCGCGGATGTCGGATGTCGTCGCGCCGTTCGGGTCGCGAAGGCCGACCACGATCCCCCACACGATGCTGATCACGATCGCCGCCACGATGCTGATACCGATCGCCCACAGCATGATCGGGAACCAGTCCACCGAGGTGAGGGGCCGGTCGCCTGCCTGCTGGAGGATCACGACGATGTAACCGGGGATGATGACGACCGTGGCGATCAGCGTCGCCCAGACGGTGCGTTCTGCGTAGACCATGACGACCTCCGATGTAAAAGATTCTTGACACCCCGAAGATACTGCGGTCGCGGCATCCATGTCAAGAATTATTTACACGTGGTCGAATCAGATGATGTCGGCGCTCCAGTCGTCGGGATTGCCGAAGCGGTGCGCGGTGATGGCGATCGCCTGCTCATGCACGAATGGCAGCAGTTCGATGCGTCCAGCCGAGGTCACCTCGCCGTCATAGATCGCGAGGTCGGGATCTCCGCCGACCGCCTCGGCGAGCCGGCGGTGGAGGGCTGCGACGGCATCCCGCGGTCCCACCAGGCGCACGCGCGAGGCGCGCGGCGCGGCATCCGCGGTAAGCGGGTCGGCCTCGTCGTCGCGCGACATCCGCGCGATCCATTCCTCGTCGTTCTCGACCGCGACCGGAACGCGCAGCTCCGACAGCGTGCGGCGCACCTCGGCGGGCAGTCCCACCGGGGTTGAGAGGAAGAACTTCGACCCGGTGCGGATGCCGGCGACGACGACGCGCAGCAGCTCGTGCCAGCCGGCATCCCCCGTCGCGCGGATCATCACCGGAAGCGGCCGGTAGCGGAACAGGTTCCGTTCGACGCCGAGCTGCGAGACGTCGCGCACCCGGCCGAACTCGCGATCCCAGGCCACGGCGTCCGACAGGGCCGCACGGCGCAGCCACTCGAAGCTCTCGAAGTCGAGCGAAGGCTGCGCGGCCTCGATGAGATCGGTGATGCGCGAGTCGAGTCCGCGCAAGTGCAGCGTGCTGGAGGCGGGACCGCCGCTGCGTGGGTGCCAGCGACCGAGCCCGATCAGGTAGTTCGGTCCGCCGGCCTTCGTGCCGGGGCCGACCGACGAGCGCTTCCAGCCGCCGAACGGCTGGCGCTGCACGATGGCACCGGTGATGCCGCGGTTCACGTAGAGGTTTCCGGCCTGGACTCGATCGAGCCAGACGGCGAGGTCGCCGGGATCCTGCGTGTGCAGGCCCGCCGTGAGGCCGTAGTCGACGGCGTTCTGCATCTCGATGGCGCGCTCGAGGGTGGAGGCGTGCATGATGCCGAGGACGGGTCCGAAGAACTCCTCCATATGGAACCGCGAGCCCGGCTGAACGCCGACGCGGACGCCCGGATGCCACATCCGTCCTGTGTCGTCCCCGGCGATCGGCTGCGGCTCGATCAGCCACTGCTCGTCGCCCTCGAGTTCACTGAGGGCCCAGGCGAGTTTGCCCTGCGGCTTCTCGATCACCGGTCCCACCTCGCTCAGAGCGTCTGTCGGCCACCCGACATGCAGTGAGCGGACGGCATCCACCAGCTGACGCGCGAAGCGCTTGGAGCGACCGACCGGTCCGACGAGGATCGCCAGCGACGCGGCCGAGCACTTCTGGCCGGCGTGACCGAAGGCGCTCTTGACCAGGTCGGCGACCGCGAGATCGAGGTCGGCCGAGGGTGCGATCACGATCGCGTTCTTGCCGCTGGTCTCGGCGAGAAGAGGCAGATCCGGGCGCCAGGAACGGAACAGCGCCGCCGTGTCCCAGGAGCCGGTGAGGATGACGCGGTCCACCGCGTCGCTCGAGATGAGGCGTTGGCCGAGCGCCCCCTCCTCGATGTCGACGAGCGCGAGAACATCGCGCGGGATACCGGCCTCCCACAGGGCCTCGGCGATCACGGCGGCGCAGCGGCGCGCCTGAGGGGCGGGCTTGAAGATGACGCCGGATCCAGCGGCGAGCGCGGCGAGCACTCCCCCGGCGGGGATCGCGAGAGGGAAGTTCCACGGCGGCGTGACCACCGTGAGGCGTGCCGGTTCGAAGGAGGCACCGGTGACGGCATCCAGTTCGCGCGCCTTGGCGCCGTAGTAGCGCGCGAAGTCGACGGCCTCGCTGACCTCGATGTCCGCCTCGGCGAGCACTTTGCCTGTCTCGGAAGCGGCGACCTCGATGAGTTCTGCGCGGCGTGATTCGAGAGCAGCAGCAGCCCGCAGCAGCGTCTCCGCGCGTTCCGCGGCCGGGCGCGCGCCCCACCCCGGGGCGGCCGTGCGCACACGCGCGATCGTCTGATCGAGCAGTCCAGCGTCGTCGACGCGCGCCGCTCTGAGCGTGTCGTCGCCGGCCGTCGACGTCGCGATGCGTGAGCGGATGCCGCGGGCCCACTCGCGGTTCGCGGGGAGGGCCGGGTCGCTGTCGGGGGTGTTGCGGAAGCCGGGCGCCCCGCCGGAATCCGCCTCGGCCTCGCGCCTCGAGTAGACGGCCGTCTCGACGAAGGCGTCACCGCCGCCGGATCCGCGCGCGATGCCGAGCACGACCTGGGTGAGATCGCCATCGTCGGCCTGCGCCGCAGCCGCGGGTCGCAGCGACTCATGCACCGGCGTCTGACGGTTCTGCGTTCGGAAGGGCACCGTGCGCATCGTGTGATCGTCGGCGCGCGCGAGCGCCCGCAGGAACCGGTCGCGCTCGCGCGCGAACAGGCTCTCGTCGTCGTGCAGATGGAATGCCGCGGAAAGGAAGTTGTCCTGCTCGGCGTTCTCCTCCAGTCTTCGCACCAGGTAGCTGATGGCGACGTCGAACTCCTCCGGTTTCACGACCGGCACGTACAGCAGCACCGGGCCGACCTCGCGGGAGACGGCCTGCACCTGACCCTGCGCCATGCCGAGCAGCATCTCGAAATCGATCTCGCTGCGGACGCCGCGCTCGCCGGCGAGCAGCCAGGCGTAGGCGATGCCGAACAGGTTGTGTCCTGCGATCCCGAGCCGGACTGCGGCCGTGTTCCCCGGCCGCAGGGCTTCGTCGAGCACGCGCAGGTAGTTCGCGTCCGTGTCGAGCTTGGTCTCGTAGGTGGCCAGAGGCCAGCCGTGTGTGACGGCATCCACCTGCTCCATCGGGAGGTTCGCGCCCTTGACGAGCCGCACCTTGATCGCAGCACCCCCGTGCGCGATGCGGTCTTTCGCCCAGGCCGTCAGTTCACGCATGGCCCCGAGCGCATCGGGCAGGTACGCCTGCAGCGCGATGCCGGCCTCGAGCAGCTGCAGGCGCGGGTTCTCGAGGATGCGGGTGAACACCGCGATCGTCAGGTCGAGGTCGCGGTACTCCTCCATGTCGAGGTTGATGAACGTGCCCGTCTTCGCGGCGGTGACGTACAACGGCGTCAGACGCTCGACCACGCGGTCGACGACCTCGTCGAACGCCCACATCGACAGGTGGCTCATGACCGACGAGACCTTGACGGACACGTAGTCGACGTCGTCGCGTCGGATGAGGTCGTGGATGCCGTCCAGTCGCCGCTTCGCCTCGGCCTCTCCGAGCACGGCCTCGCCGAGCAGGTTGAGGTTCAACCGGGCGCCGGATTCGCGGAGCTTCTCGATCGCCGCCCCCAGCTTGGCCGGGCGGGCGTCGACGACGAGGTGCCCGACCATCTCGCGCAGCACGCGGCGGGCGATCGGCACCACCGGCGAGGGCAGCACGGGCGCGATCCCGCCGCCGAGGCGCACGGCGCCGCGCAGATACCAGGGCAGGAACTCCGGCACGATCGGGGCGATCCGCTGCAGTTGCGCCGCCGCGGCCGACAGGCTCTCCGGGCGCATGACGCCGTCGACGAAGCCGAGGGTGAAGGGCAGGCCGTTCTCGTCCTGCAGGACGTCGGCGAGGCGTTTCGCGGCGGGATCGACCTCGGCCTCGGAGGCTTCGATGATCCAGCGGCGGGCGAGCTCGACCGCGCTGTCGGCGAGGGGGAGAGCCTGGTGGGCGGACGACACTGACATGAGATCAGCCTAGGTTCGCGCGGGCCCGGTGGCGAGCTGCCACAGCGAGGCGACCTCAGGCTGCTGTGACTCTCCGTGCGGTCGTGACGATGCCGTGATCAGCCCGCCATGGGCATCCACGCGAGGATGCCGAGCAACAGAACCAGACCCGTCAGCGCGCCCAGACCCGACAGCACGATCGCGGTGATGCCGAACGCCCTGCCGCGCGGCTGGCGCACGGCGAGGATGCCGAGCACGATGCCGGCGACGGCGATGATGAGCCCCACGATCGGAACCCAGCCGAGGAGGAAGGCTGCGATGCCGACGATGAGTGCGGCGATCGCCAGTCCGCCTGCGCCAGGGCTCTGCGCGATGGGCGCCGGTGGGTACGGGGAAGGGCCGGTGTATCCGGGGTACTGCTCCGACATGCTGCCCGGTGCATCCGACATACTGCCCGGCGCGACGGCGCCGGGGTACGCGGCGGGAGCGACCGGGTCGGGGTACTGAGGCGTTCCGTATTGAGGTGTTCCGTGCTGCGGGCGATCCGGATCGGAGTTGGTGCGTTGGTCTGACATGTGATGCTCCCCTCGCTTCGATTCCTCGGCGTCGCCGACTCTCGCCTAGGCAGTCGACACTAATGCGTCAGCCGTCGCGTGGCCAGGGCTCCCGAGGTCACTTCCAGAGGCTGGGAGCATCCGCCTTCGTCGAGGGGAGGGACGTGGCATCCGCCCAGTCATGGATCCACTGATCGATCTCAGGGATCCCCTCCGGCCGGCCGACGGCGGCGAACAGCTCCTCGTGCGAGAGCGTTCCGCCCGAGCGCTTGAGCATGCGGCTGCGGATGATCGCGCGCGCATAGACCTCGCCGTCGACGACCGCGCGGTGCTCGAGGTAGATCGCCTTGTCGTCGTGACCGATCAGACGCGACTCGACGTCGAATCGCTGCCAGAGCTCGAGCGACTTGCGGAACGTCACGGTCTCGGCGGAGACGACCCCGTACCAGCCGTGGCGCTTCATCGCGGCGCCCATGCCGGTGCGGGTGAGCAGGTCCCAGCGTCCGAGGTCGAAAAGCGACAGGTATCGACCGTTGTTCATATGCCGGAGCACGTCGATGTCGGTCGGAAGGGTCGTCAGCCGGATGCGGCTGATCCCGGTCGGCGCGAGGCGCCCTTCACGGCGCAGCCGGCGGCGCGCGCGCCACATCACGAGCAGGGTCCGCCAGATCACGTTCACGAGGTTCGATGGTAGCCACGGGGGCACGAATCCAGGAGTCGTTTGTGGGATTCGCACAGACAGTGCGCCCGATTTCCCGTTCGCGCAAGGCCCGCGTAGAGTCACGGCATGAGCGCCGAAGCCCAGCCTGAAATCATTGTCCGTCCGGTCCGTGATGTGGATGCGGAAGCCCTGGGTCGCGTGCACGCGCAGTGCTGGCACGAGACCTACGATCACCTGATCAGCAAGGCTGCGCTCGAGCGGGTCTCCCCTCGCCGGATGGCCGAGCTGTGGACGCACTGGGCCGCCCAGGGCGATGACTTCAAGATGAGCGCGGCGCTCGTCGACGGCGAGGTCGTCGGATTCGTCGGATCAGGTCCCGCCCGCGACAAGGACGCTCCCGCGTTCCGCGAGCTGTACTTCATCTACCTGCTGCACCAGTGGCACTCCACCGGTCTCGGTCAGAAGCTCTTCGACGCCGCCGTCGAGAAGGACGAGCCGCTGTACCTCTGGGTCGCCGAGGACAACCCCCGCGCTCACCGCTTCTACACGCGTAACGGCTTCGCACTCGATGGCGCGTCGCACACCGAGCCGTTCCTCGGCGAGACACTCACTGAAGTGCGGTTCGTGCGGGCCTGACGTCGGTCGGATGACTGCATCCATGCTGGTCGGCCTCACCGGCGGCATCGGGGCCGGAAAGAGCACCGTTGCCGGGATCCTGGCCGAGCTCGGCGCTCGCATCGTCGACGGCGATCGCGCCGCACGGGATGTCGTGGATCCGCAGACGCCCACGGGTGCCCGGCTCATTTCGAGGATCGCCGCGCTCCTGGGCGACTCGGTCGTCAGGGATGATGGCTCACTCGACCGCGCGCTCGTCGCCGATGGGATCTTCAGCGACGAGGAACTGCTGCGGGACTACAACGCACTGCTGCGTCCGGCGCTGCTGGACGAAGTCGCCCACCGCATCGCCGACGCCACAGCCGAACCGGGGGTCGTGGTGCATGAGATTCCGCTGCTCAGCCGCACCAGCGCTCCGCTGCCCTGGGCCTACGACCTCGTCGTGACGGTCGAGGCGGCGCCGGAGATGCGGATGCGACGACTGCAGATCGATCGTGGGTACGGCGCCGATGAGGCCGTGCGCCGCGTCCGTGCTCAGGGCGACGAGCAAGACCGCATCGCGATCGCGGATTTCGTGCTGCGCACCGACGGCTCGATCGATGAGACGCGCCGGGCGACGGGCGAACTGTGGGCCCGGCTCAACGCTTAGCCTCCACTGCACGCCATCCCGTTCAGAGCTGTGGCAGATCGGCCGTGAACCGCGACCAGTCCTCCGGGTCGTGCACGATCCACAGCTCAGCGGACTCCTCCTCGATCACCGACCGCAGACGGCGCAGCGATCGGCGCGCCGCCATCGAGTCGACATCGCCGTGGTAGTGCACCTCGTGCTCATACGCATCCCGGGTATGCACGACATCACCGGACAGCACGAACGACCGGCCCTCCAGCCGCACGAGTGCCGCAAGGGACCCCGGCGTGTGGCCGGGCAGCCGGAGAGCCGTCACTGTGCCGTCGCCGAAGATGTCGAGATCGTCGTCTATCTCGTCGTAGCGCAGACCGTGCTCGTCGCTGAAGTCCTCAGGACGGTAGAAGGCGTCGGCGAAGCGCTCTGGGGACCCGGCGTAGGCCTGCTCGCCCGTTCCGAGGATGATGCGTGCGTTCGGGAACTGCTTGAGACCGCCGATGTGATCCCAATGCAGATGCGAGGCGATGACGGTCGTGACGTCTGCGAGCGAGTGGCCGCGCTTGCGCAGCTGCGTCTCCAGAAGATTGCGCTCGTCGAACCGCACCCGGATGCGCTCGGCGACCTCTCCGTACCCGGAGACCGGGTCGCCGACGGCATCCGGGTCGAGCCCTGCGTCGAACAGCACCAGCCCGTCTTGGTGCTCGATCAGATACGCCGGCATCGGCACGCGCGGCGCATCATCGCCGTAAACGGCGAACTGAGCGGGTGACTGATATGTCGCGGGCGTGAGCGGCCATAGCGTGAGCTTTGACGCGCTGCTCATAGCAGCTCCTTCCGCACCGCTGCAGGAAGCGCGTTCTGACGTCCTCCAGCGAGGAACGCATCCTTGATACCGTCGCGTTCATCGGCACCCATCCGACGGTACTCCTCGCCTCGGGCAGGTGCCCACCACACGTCGTCCGCCTCCCATGCCTCGGCTCTCAGCGGCGCCTTGTTGACCTTGCCGCTGCCCGTCAACGGCACGTCGCTCACGATCCGCACGAACGTCGGACGCCACTTGGTGCCGAGATCGCTCTGCGCGTCGAGAAATCTTCCGAACTCCACCGGGTCGAACTCCGCCCTCGGGTGCAAGGTCGCCGCGCACATGAGCAGATCGCCGGTGACGGCGTCGGGCACGCCGTAGCAGTGCACGCTGGCGAAGGCGTCGAACCGCAGCAGGATGCGCTCCACCGGCGCCAGTCCGAAGTTCTCTCCATCGACACGCACCCAATCACTGGAGCGTCCGCCGAAATAGAAGTAACCGTCCGCGTCCCGGTAGCCGAGGTCACCGGTCCAGAAGTCCTCGCCACCGAAACGGAGTCGCTCCGACATCGCCTTCGGATTCTTGTAGTACCCCTCGAATGCCGGGCCGCGACCAAGCACGACCATCTCCCCGGTAGCCTCCTCGGCATTGAGCAGCAGGCCGTTCTCGTCGAATCGCGCGCGGGGGCACTCCTGGCCGTCCTCGTCGCGAACTTCCACGGTCACGCCGGCTGCGGGCAGCCCGAGCGAGTGCCGCGGTGATCCCTCGACGGGCACGATGCGCACCATGCCCTCGCTCGCGCCGTATCCCTCGCGCACCTCGCATCCGAAGCGCTCGCGGAACTCGTCGACCTCGGCCGGTGCCGCTTCGGAGCCGAACGCGACCTCGAGGGCATTGTCCTCATCCGTGTCGCGGGGTGGATTCGCCCCGACGATGTAGCTCAGGACTCGACCGACGTAGTTGAAGAACGTGACGCGGTGCTCACGTACATCATCGACGAACCTGCTCGCTGAGAAGCGACGCACCATGACGATCGTCGCGCCGGCCTGCAGCGCTGTGGCGAGGTTCATCATGATCGCGTGCCCGTGGAACAGCGGCAGGCACAGGTAGTTGACCGAGTCGCGATGCACGCTGACCCGGTCGGTCATCGCCTCGGTCAGCCGGCCCAGACGTCCCTGAGAGCAGATCACCGCCTTGGGTGCCCCGGTCGAACCCGAACTGAACAGCAGCATGAAGATCGAGGCGGGATCGATGGTGGGCGACGGCACGTCGGCACCCGAGTGCGCGGCGATCAGTTCGGCATAGGCCTGGGTCTCGACATCGAGCAGTCGTTCGTCGCCGAAGGGCAGGTCGACGCCCCGTAACGCCTCTTCGTAGAACGGCTCAGTGACCAGCAGATCGCAGTCCACATGACGGATGTCCTGAGCGAGCTCGGCTCCACGCCTGGTCGGATTGATGCCGACCATCACGTCACCGTTGAGTGCGATCGCGAGGATCCAGAAAACGAAGTCCGGCACGTTCTGCATGAGCAGTCCCACGTGACGCTGTGGTCTCCCCCCGGCAGGCTCGAAAGTGCGCAGCAGCGACGCGCGCGTCGCGGCTTCGGCCACGATCTCGCCCCAACTCCAAGAGCGTCCCTCGAAACGCAGCCCCTCATGGCCGTCTCCGATACGGGTCCGGACGACCTGTGCGAACGTCTCCATCGACACTCCCTAGAAAACCAAGCGATTGTTTGGTACCAATATAGGGAGCGCCTCAGCAAGGGTCAACCATGCGCCCGAATCGAATCAACAGAATGCTCCCCCGCTCTCGTTCAAGGAGGAACCGGTGACAGAACCGCACTCATCCGCAGCGCTCACTGCGCTGTTCACCCCTGTGCGGATCGGCCGCACGACGGTCCGCAACCGCTTGCTGTCCACCGCGCATCTGACCAACTTCGCCCAGGACGGCCTGCCCACCGATCGCCACCGCGCGTACTGGTTGGAAAAAGCCTTGGGCGGAATCGGCATGGTCATCACCGAGGGTTCGCTCGTGCATCCCTCTTCGCGGACACCGGAGACCCGATTCATCGAGCTGTGGCGCGATGAGGTCGTCGAGCCGCTGAGTGGAATCGCCGATGACCTGCACGCACACGGCACCGCTTTCATCGCCCAGCTCAATCACATGGGCGTCGGCTGGGGTCCGTCAGCCTGGATGCGCCCGAACGGACTGCGGGCGCATGAGATGACGCGCACGGAGATCGCCGAGGTCGTTCAGTCATTCGCATCAGCGGCGGGGCGCATGCAGCGCGCAGGGCTCGACGGCGTTGAGATCCACGCGGCACACGGCTATCTCATCGAGCAGTTCCTCTCGCCGCTGACCAATCGTCGCCAGGACGAGTACGGCGGTGATGAGAACGGCCGCACCCGACTACTCCGCGACGTGCTGGCCGCTGTGCGCAAAGAGGTCGGCGAGGACTTCATCGTCGGCGTGCGCGTGCCCGGCGATCAGTTCGACGCCGGCGGCCTCACGCTCGAGGACATGCGCCGCATCATCCCCGCCGTGATCGCGGAGCATCCCGTCGACTTCCTCAACGTCAGCTACTACCACAATCACGACTACGGCCCGGCGGGCAACTCGATCGTGCCGATGTATGTCCCGGAAGGGCGCTTCGTCTACCTCGCGAGCGCGATCAAGGAGGTCGTCGGCGACACCCCGGTGTTCTGCGTGAACCGCATCGTCGATGCCCGCATGGCAGAGGAGATCATCCGCGACGGGCGAGCGGACATGGTGGCGATGACGCGCGCGCAGATCGCCGATCCGCACCTCGCGGAGAAGGCGGCCGACGGGCGTCTGGATGAGATCCGTCCGTGCATCGGCATCAATGAGGGATGCATGGGCCAGGTCATGAGCGGCGCTGCGAGCCCCATGACGTGCGCGGTGAATCCTTCGGCAGGCCACGAGTTCGAGCCGACGATGCCGACCGCACGCCCGCGCCGTGTCGCTGTCATCGGCGGCGGGATCGCCGGCATGGAGGCCGCCCGTGTCGCCGCGGAGCGTGGACATCATGTCACCGTCTACGAATCGGGACCAGAGCTCGGCGGGCAACTCCGTCTCGCCGCCCAAGTGCCACGTCTGCACGACATGATCAAGCCGGTCGCCTGGTTCCGCCGCCAGTTCGAACTCCTCGGCGTCGAAGTGGTCACCGGTCGCACTGTCACCCCCGCTGAGATCACAGCAATGGATGCCGACGAGATCCTCGTCGCCACGGGCAGCCGGGCTGCGCGGTGGAGCGAGGGGCCACTGACGTCTGCTCCGCGCATGCGCACGCTCACCGCCCGCGAGGTCTTCGACGCGCCCACCGACCTCGGCCGTGTGCTCGTGCACGCGACCGACCAGAGTCTCGAGGCTCTCGGCGTCGCCGATCTGCTCGCCTCGCGCGGCGCCCACGTCACCTTTGCAACACCACAGCCTCGCCTGGGCGGCATGGTCGAGAACGTCACACTGCCCTTCATCCTCGACCAGCTCACGTCGCAGTCGGTATCCCTGCTGTCACTCGCGCAGCTGGTCGTCGACGATGACGGTGCAACCTGGTTGACACACGACAGCAGACGCATCTCTGTCGATGGAGAGTTCGACACACTGGTGCTCGCCTACGGCGCGGTAGCCATCGACGACCTGCTGCGCGAGACTGACGATCCACGCATCACCGTGATAGGGGATGCCTTCGCCCCTCGCCGGATGGTGGCGGCCACACAGCACGCCTTCGCCGTCGCACGCGCGCTGTGAGCCCTCAGCAGGGCTGCTGCTCAGCGGTCTGCGCTGAGCAGCAGCCCTGAATGCGGCACCGGGGACCCGCCGGTGATCAACACATTGCCGATCTCCTTCTTCGGCTGGTTCGTCGATGCGCCCCGGATCAGGCGCACTCCCTCGGCGATGCCGTTGACTCCGTGCAGATAGCCCTCACCGAGTTGTCCGCCGTGAGTGTTCATCGGCCAGCGTCCGTCAAGATCGAGGTGACCGTCGCGCAGCAGGCCTGCAGCCTCACCGCGCCCGCAGAAGCCGTACTCCTCCAACTGCAGCAGCACCATCGGCGTGAACGCGTCGTAGATGATCGCCGCGTCGAGGTCATCGACACCGAGCCCGGACTGCTCCCTGAGCTGTCGTGCCACAAGCGCCACCTCCGGCATCTCATCGATGCTGTCGCGGTAGTAGCTACTCATCGAGATCTGCTGCGGCCCGACACCTTGCGCCGCGCCGCTGATAATGGCAGGGGCTTGCGGCAGGTCGCGAGCGCGCTCAGCGCTGACGATGACCAGCGCCTGACCGCCGTCGGTCTCCTGGCAGCAGTCCAGCAGACGCATCGGATCGGCGATCATGCGGGAGGACTGGTGGTCTTCCAGCGTGATCGGTCGGTCATAGAACCACGCTTTGGGATTGTTCGCGGCGTGCTGTCTGGACAGGACGGACACCCGGCCGAAGTCCTCGCTCGTCACCCCGAATTCGTGCATGTACCGTCGAGCGAGGAACGCCTCCTGCGACGCGGGGGTGAGCAGCCCGTACGGATTGATCCAGTTGCGGTACTCCTGATCCGTGCTCGGCATGTAAGCGAACGGCGGTGGCCCTGCACCGAATCGGTGCCCGGACCTCTCGTTGAACGCCCGGTAGACGACGACGACGTCCGCGACGCCGGATGCCACCGCTAGCGCCGCCTGCTGCACCGGCGCCGTGGCACCGCCCCCGCCGTGCGGAATACGGGTGAAGAATTTCAGTTGAGGGATGCCGAGGGCCCGCGCGACTGCGATCTCGGGGTTGTTCTCCATCGTGAACAGCGCGAACCCGTCAACCTCCTCAGGTCGGATCTGCGCGTCCTCCAGCGCGAGCAGGACGCTCTCGCAGGCGAGCTGCCACTCGGAGCGTCCGGAATCCTTCGAGAATTCGGTGGCGCCGATCCCCGCGATGGCCGCCTTCCCGGCGAATCCGTCAATCATTCCGTCTCCCCCGGCGTTCCCGATACGACAGCCGTGGCCCTCACGTGCACGCCGGCGTCGTTGCGTCCGACGACCTCGACCTCGGTGCGCCCGTCCTCGGTCGATCGCGCGAGCCCGGTGAGACGGAGCTGCATGCCGGCGAAATGCGGCACTCCGAGGCGCAATGCGATCGAATGGATGCGCAGCTGTGGTCCGCCCCAGTCCGTGAGGTAGCGACTGACGAGTCCGTTGGTGGTGTTGATGCTGAGGAAGATATCCGGCATGCCGCGCTGCCGCGCGCGACTCGGATCGTGGTGAACGTCTTCATAGTCCTGCGAAGCAAGAGCTGCGGCGATGATCGCCGTGCGGTCGAGCTCCAGGCTGAGAGCTGGCAGCACTGTGCCGCCCTGACATTCCTCGACTGCCGGCTCCACGTGCGCGGCAGCCGGTACGACATCGGGCTCTCCCAGGCGCACGAACGGCAGCTGCTCGCCATGCTCGTGCTCGCCGAACACGATGTGTGCCGCTGCACCGATCTCCAGCCCGCTCTCGGGCACGCTCTCGAAATCAGCGACGATTCGGATGCCTTCGTCGAGGTCGAGCAGCCCCACCGCAAGCGGGTAAGTGAAGGCGGGATCCTGCGGATGGTGCACAATCGTCCAGCTGTGCAGCGTTCCCCGCCCCGTGGACTCGACGGCATCCCAGGAGAAGGACCGGCAGTGCGGGCAGGACGGCCCCGGCGGGTGCCGCAACTCGCCGCAGTCCGTGCAGCGCTGGATGACGAGGCGGCCCTTCGCTGCCGCATCGAACCAGAAGCCGTTGTCCTGCGTGCGCACGAGTGGCGGGACCCCGGAGCGGCGGTCGGCCCGCGGTGCAGATGCGGGCCGGAACCGCAACAGCCGGAACCTCTCGGTCGCGAGTTCCCTGCCGTCTTCGTCGTCGTACCTCTTGTGCAGCGTCACGAAGTGACCGTCGCCGAGCTTCGTCTTCTTCAGTGGTGATACGTCTTCGATCGTGTAGCGGGCGGTCACGCGCGTCCCCACCGGGACCTCGGCGGTGTAGTGCTGCTCGACGTCGGTACCGACGACCGAAGTGAACCCCAGGTCGTCGAGCTCCCGCATGAGCGCGGAGTACTCGGTCGCCTCGGCTTCGCCGGCTTTCCGCCTCTGCTGCACCGCGCGGTAGCGCTGATATCCAGACATGACCCAGGTCGAGATCATCGCGGGTGGACAGACGGTCGTCGCGCGTCCGGCAGCACGCGCAGCATCCCGGTCCGCATAGAGAGGGTTTCGATCCTCGAGCGCCTCGGTCCAGTGCACGATCATCGCCTCGTTCACCTCGAAGCGGCTCACGCGCGGCGGCTCCGCTTCACGACCGATGTACGCGCTCAGGTCTCCCGCATCCGACGTCTGCGTATCCAACACGATGATCCCCTGACTATTCAGCGTTGAGCGTCTGCGCGCTCGACGATCTCGGCGAGCGCGCGTTCGACATCATCGCGGTCGTAGCCGAGCAGGGCGGTCTCCGCGGGGTCGGGTTCATACGCGATGACAGCGCCGCGTCCCTGCACGATGAACCGGTCCGGCTGATACGGATGCTCCTGGTCGCGCTCTTCTATGACGTGGGTGCTGCCCGCGGCATCCGCCAGCATCTGGAAGTAATCACGATAGGTGAGGTTGCGATCGCCGATGAGATAGGCGCGGCCGCCGTCGCCAGAGTCGAGCGCGCCCTGGACGGCCTGCGAGAGGGAGCGGACCGACATGTAATTGGTTCCACCGGGTGGGGCGAACAGCTCCGGCTCGTCGAGCTCACCACGCGTCCACGCGATCATGCGTGCGAACCGGCGAACCCCGCGCTCGTCCGCTCCGACGATCGACGGCGGATTCAGAGTCATCGCCGCGAACCCGCCGTCGCTGAGGGCGCGAGTGCCTTCGTCGGCATCGCGACGCGCGGCGACGTAGGGGATCCGCTCGGCCCACTCCGGATGCAGCTGGTGGTAGTAGCTGCCGACCTGCACGAATCTGCCGACGCCTGCAGCCTTCGCGCGGGCGGCGAATCGGGGCACGCCGGCGCTCTGCGTGCGATCCCAGAATTCGGCGTCCTCCTGATCGGCCGGAACATGACGGATGTCGTTGCCTGCGGCGAACACGATCGCGTCGAATCCCTCGAGTTCGCGCGGCGAAGCGTCGGCTTCGGTGTAGTCGCCACGCAGACGCGGCATCGACTGCACGGCCCGCGGGTCTCGCTCGGACGGTTCGCGGCGCGCCATCACGGTGACGTGATCCCCGCGGGCGGCGAGATCCGCAGCGACGTGACTGCCGATCATGCCGGTCGCGCCGACGACGAGTACACGACTCATGCGAACGCCGCCTTGCCATCGGAGATCACCGATGCCGCAGCATGGTGCACCTCGAATGCGCCGTCCGGCCAGAATTCCAGATCGAGCGCGTCGCCGGGGATGACTGGTCCGCTGAACCGTCCTTCCAGCGCGGCGAGATCGGCGGGATGCGCACCCTGCTCTGCTGCGAGCACCAGAGTGGTCGCGGCAAGTGTGCACAGCCCCTGCAGGATCGGCGTCGGCTGTCCGATGCGCGCGGAGGCCTCCGGGTCGATGTGGATGTGGTGACGGTCGCCGGTCAGACGATAGAGCGCCGCCTGGTTTGCGAACGTCGACACCGTCGAGCGGGCGCCCGCCGGACGTTGGGCTGGTGCCGCACGGGCGGGACCGCGCTCACCGCCGAAGCCACCGGCCCCGGGCGCGAAAAGCGACCAGGTGGCCGTGAACTCGGCGCATTCCACGATCACATCGAAGATGGCGGCCGAGCCCTTGTCCCACACATCGCCGACCCGCGCCGAGAGGTGCACCTCCCCCGAAGGCGGGAGCGGTCTGTGCACCTCAAGAATCTGCGACCCGTGCACCGCGCGGTTGTCGAACGCCCCTGCTCCGCCGAGCACGTCCGGCGCCCATTGCGCCAGGGTGAGGCCGAAGGTCGGCAGCACTCGCAGTCGATCCTCGAACACGAGGTCGAGGTCGGTGGCCTGCGCCCCGACCGCGATGGCGTAGAGGACCGCGTCCTTCTCGTCGTAGCCGACCGTGCGATCACCGAGGCTCTTGCCTGCCCAGTCCGCAGCACTCATGCGCCGTACACCGCCTCGGGTGCGGCGCCTTCGGCCACCAGTTCGCGTACCGCGGTACCGACTTCAGCGGCATCCCAGCGGCGATCGAGTTCGCGCACCGGGCCGTGACGCCAGCCATCCTCGAGGCAGATACGTCCGCCTTCGATCTCGATCATCCGTCCGGTGATCGAGCAATCCGCGCTCGCGAGCCACGCGACGACCGGAGAGACGTTCGCGGGATCCATCCTGTCGAAGCCGCCATCCGGCGCTGCCATCGCATCCGCGAACGGGCCCTCGGTCATGCGCGTGCGCGCAGAAGGGGCGATCGCGTTGACGGCGACGCCGTATCGGCCGAGTTCGGCTGCGGCGACGAGCGTGAGCGAGGCTATGCCGCCCTTCGCCGCAGAATACGCGGCCTGCCCGATGCTGCCCTGCAGTCCGGCGCCCGAGGATGTGTTGATCACGCGGGCGAGCGGCTGGCGGCCGCCCTTCGCTTCAGATCGCCAATATGCGCTCGCGTGACGGAGCGGGGCGAAATGTCCCTTGAGGTGCACACGGATGACCGCGTCCCACTCGTCCTCTCCGGCGTTGACCAGCATCCGGTCACGTACGAAGCCGGCGTTGTTGACGAGGATGTCCAAACCGCCGAATACTGAGACGGCCTGATCGATCAGTTCTGCAGCCTGCGCGAAGTCGGCGATGTCCGCCCCATTGGCGACGGCTTCACCGCCCGCGGCGACGATGCTGTCAACGACCTCCTGCGCAGGGCCGACAGAGAGGCCCGCGCCGTCAAGAGTTGTTCCTAGGTCGTTGACGACGACCTTCGCGCCCTGCCTCGCAAGCTCGAGCGCGTGCTCGCGTCCGAGGCCGCGACCGGCACCGGTGACGACGGCGACGCGGCCCTCAAGGATTCCTGGCATGTTCGACTCCCCTTCGAGCGTGGATATCCTGAGCATACCAACCAAGCAATTGTTAGGGCAACCGGGCGGAATTGCTTCCTGTACCAACCAAGCAAGTGCTAGGGTGACTTGAGCAAACGTTAGGTTAGGTGTCCGATGACGATCACTTCCACCCTGCATTCCCGCGGTGTCCGCACTGTAACGATGGACTATCCCCCCGTGAATGCCCTTCCAGTCGCAGGCTGGTTCGACATCGCGACCGCGATGCGCGAGGCAAGCTCCGACCCCGAGACGCGCGTCGTCATCCTTCGCGCCGAGGGCCGCGGCTTCAACGCCGGCGTGGACATCAAGGAGATGCAGAAGATCGAGGGCTTCTCCGGCATCCTCGGGGCGAATCGCGGATGCTACGAGGCATTCAAAGCGATCTACGAATGCGCGGTGCCCGTGATCGCCGCCGTCAACGGATTCTGCCTCGGGGGCGGAGTGGGTCTGATCGGCAATAGTGACGTCATCGTCGCCTCTGACGATGCGACCTTCGGCGTACCGGAGGTCGACCGCGGTGCGCTCGGCGCCGCCACCCACCTCTCGCGCCTGGTTCCGCAGCACCTGCTGCGCTCGATGTACTACACGAGCCGCACCGTCACCGCGCAGCGTCTTGCGGAGTTCGGCTCCGTCAGCGCGGTGGTGCCGCGAGCGGAGCTCGACGCGACCGCACTCGACATCGCTGAGGAGATCGCCGCAAAGGATCCCCGCGTCATCCGCGCAGCCAAGGAGGCGCTCAACGGAATCGATCCGATGGACGTCAACCGCAGCTACCGGTTCGAGCAGGGGTTCACCTTCGAGCTCAACCTCGCGGGGGTCTCGGACGAGCTTCGGGATGCCTTCGTCTCCACCGGCGCGAACCTCTCGACATGAGCGAGGCGACCTCGTCCATCGCGACGGTCGCCTCGCTGATCCACGACGGCATGACGATCGGGATCGGCGGGTGGGGCTCTCGTCGCAAGCCGATGGCACTCGTGCGCCAGATCGTGCGCTCCGGCGCCCAGGATCTGCGCATCGTCAGCTTCGGCGGAGCGGACGTCGGCATCCTCTGCGCCACCGGTCAAGCATCCGAAGTCGTGCACGGATTCGTCTCTCTGGACACGATCGCGGTGGACCCCTACTTCGCTGCCGCCCGCCAGAGCGGTGCAATCCGCAACGTCGAGTACGACGAGGCGATGCTGGTGGCCGGGCTCAGGGCCGCCTCGCGGCGACTGCCGTTCGAGGCGACGAGAGCAGGAGCCGGATCCGATGCCGTCGTTCGCAATCCCGAGATCCGCACGATCACGTCTCCCTACGCCGATGCCGAGGTGCTCGTGGCGATGCCTGCCGTGCCGCTCGACCTCGCGCTGATCCACCTCGATCGCGCCGATGCGGCAGGCACCGCAGTGTGTCTCGGTCCTGATCTGTTCTTCGACGATCTGTTCGCCGGTGCGGCAGAGCGCATCGTCGCGAGCGTGGAGAGCATCGTCGACACGGCCGAGCTGCTCACAGATGCAGGGCCCGCTGCTCGGGTGCTCGACCGCACGCTCGTCGATCTCGTCGTCGAGGCACGGGGAGGTGCCGGCTTCACCGCCCACCCGCCGCATACCGAGCGCGACGAGGCGCTGCAACGGGCGTATGTCCAGTCGGCCGTATCGGCGCAGACGCGCGCTGCATTCCTTGACCGGTTCGTCGATGTCGACGAGGAGGGCTACCGTGCGGCAGTGGAGGCCTTCCATGAGGAGGCTGCGCGATGAACGCGACCCGCGCTGAGGTCGCCGCGACCGCGTGCGGCGACCTGTTCCGCGGAGCAGGCACGATCCTCGCGAGCTCCATCGGAATCGTGCCGTCCATCGGTGCGCGCCTCGCCCGCCTCACCCACGCTCCCCAACTGCTGCTCAGCGATGGCGAAGCGACGCTGTACGCGGACACCCCCGCCGTCGACGAGCCGTTCCGTGAGCCGGAGGCACCATTCCCCTACGCCAGGTTGTTCGAGACCATCGCACGCGGCCGACGCCATGTGATCATGGGCGCCGCGCAGATCGACCGGCACGGCAACCAGAACCTCTCCGCGATCGGAGATCGTGACCATCCGTCCCGGCAGCTCCTGGGCGCCAGAGCCGCCGCCACCAATACGGTGAACCACACCACGAGCTACTGGATCGCGCGGCACAGTCCGCGGGTGTTCGTCGAGCAGGTCGACGTCGTCACCGGCGTCGGGCCCGCCCGTGCGCGCGCCACGGGCGCCGACCGCTTCCAGGATCTGCGCCGCATAGTCACCGATCTCGCCGTGCTTGATTTCTCAGGCCCGGACGGGACCGTCGCACTCATCAGCGTCCACCCCGGCGTGACACACGATCAGGTCAAGGCCGCCACCGGCTTCATCCTGCACATTCCCGCCGACGTCCCCGAGACCAGGCTCCCGACCGATGAAGAGCTGCGCCTCGTGCGCGAGCGATTGGATCCACGCGGACTCCGCGACCGAGAGGTGACCGCATCATGACAACTCCCCCGTTGATCTCGACCCCGCTGACCGCACTCACCGGCGTCGATCACCCGATCGTGCAGACCGGGATGGGCTGGGTCGCTGGAGCCCGACTCGTCTCCGCCACCGCCGAAGCCGGCGCTCTCGGCATCCTCGCGTCGGCCACGATGACCTACGACGAGCTCGAGCGGCAGATCATCGAGGTCACCGAACGCACCGACCGCCCGTTCGGAGTCAACCTCCGAGCGGATGCCGGGGACGCCGCCGAGCGCGTCGAGCTGCTGATCCGCCACGGCGTGAAGGTCGCCAGTTTCGCCCTCGCGCCCCGTCGCGAGTTGATCGAACGGCTGAAAGAGAACGACATCGTCGTGATCCCCTCGATCGGCGCGGTGCGCCATGCCGAGAAGGTCGCCTCCTGGGGTGCGGATGCCGTGATGGTGCAGGGCGGCGAAGGCGGTGGGCACACCGGCGCCGTGCCGACCTCGATCCTGTTACCGTCGGTGGTCTCCGCGGTTGACATCCCCGTAATCGCGGCAGGAGGATTCCACGATGGTCGGGGCCTCGCCGCCGCCCTTGCCTACGGCGCGGTGGGCGTCGGTATGGGCACTCGTTTCCTGCTCACCAGCGACAGCGCAGTGCCGGATGCCATCAAGCAGCGCTACCTCGGCTTCGGTCTCGACGGCACCGTTGTCACCACGAAGGCCGACGGCATGCCGCACCGGCTGCTGCGCACCGAGTTCGTCAACGGGCTCGAGAGCGGGAACGCTCTCTCCCGGCTGGTACCGACGCTGCGCAGGTCATTGGAGTTCAAGAAGATATCCGGACTCAGCTGGCCGCAGATGATCAAGGATGCCGTCGCGATGAAGAAGGCCACCGGGCGGAGCTGGGCGCAGATGACCCTCGCTGCGAACACCCCCATGCTGCTCAAAGCGGGGCTCGTCGACGGCGATACCCACGCCGGAATGCTGGCGGCGGGTCAAGTGGTCGGCATGATCGACGACCTCCCCAGCTGCGAGGCGCTGGTCGACCGTGTCGTGCGGGACGCGGTCGAACACCTGCGCGCAGCCGCGGGCCAGCTGAGGGCCTGACTCCCCGTCCGCAGAACCCGACGCGAAAAGGAGCAGGTATGACAGCGCAGTCGTATGAAGCCGAGACCTTCAGAGGAGGACTCGCCGTGATCACCGGAGCTGGCAGCGGCATCGGTGCCGGGCTCGCCCGACGTGCTGCCGCCCTCGGCATGCGCGTCGTGCTCGCCGACATCGATATCGATGCGGCGACGCGGGTCGCGGCGGAACTCACCGCAGACGGATCCGAAGCCTGGCCCGAGCACGTCGATGTGCGCGACCCGTCTTCCGTGGACGAGCTCGCAGCCCGCACGTACGCGCGCGGTTCTGTCGACCTGCTCATCAGCAATGCCGGCGTCGAGCACGTCGGCTACGCCTGGGAGATGTCCGAGGAGAGCTGGCAGCGCACCTGGGAGATCAATGTCGGCGGAGTCTTCCACGGCATCCGCTCCTTCGTCCCCCGGATGGTCGAGACCGGTCGCCCGGCGCGAGTGTGGAATGTGGCATCCATCGGAGCGATCAGCGGCATGCCGATGCAGGCCGCCTACATCGCCGGCAAGCACGCAGTGCTCGGTTTCACCGAATCGCTGCGAATGGATCTCATCGAGGCTGGGCACCCCATCGAGGTCGCTGCAATACTTCCGGCGCCGGTGGCATCGCGCATCTTCGAGGATGCCGATCTCACCACCGGCGATGACGCGGAGACCGCCGAGCGCGTACGCGCGCACATGACCGAGCTGCTGGCGGGGGCGCAGACTCCCGATGACGCCGCCCACGAGATCTTCCGCCAGGGTGCCGCCGGCGAGTTCTACATCCTGCCCGATGAGGCTTACGGCGAAGAGCGCATGCGCGTGCGCTCCGACCGCCTGCGGAGGCGCGAGGCCCCGGCTGCGGCGCGACGCGTCGAATAGCCCGATCCCGCGAGACGGCATCACCGCCGTCGCGCGGGATCAGTTCCTCAGAGACGCTCGATGATCGTCACGTTCGCGACTCCGCCGCCCTCGCACATCGTCTGCAAGCCGTAGCGGCCTCCGGTGCGCTCCAGTTCGTTGAGCAGCGTCGTCATGAGTCGTGTGCCCGTCGCACCGATCGGATGCCCGAGCGCGATGCCGCCGCCATTGACGTTCACCTTCTTCGGATCGGTTCCGGTCTCCTTCATCCATGCGAGTACGACCGACGCGAACGCCTCGTTCACCTCGAACAGATCGATGTCGTCGATGGTCATGCCGGAGCGCTCCAGCGCATAAGCCGTCGCGGGGATGGGGGCGGTGAGCATGAAGACAGGGCTGTCGCCGCGCACCGACATGTGGTGGATGCGGGCACGCGGGGTGAGTCCGTGGTCCTTCACCGCCTGCGCGCTCGCGACGAGCACTGCGCTCGATGCGTCGCTGATCTGCGAGGCGACCGCAGCGGTCAGCCGTCCGCCGGGAGTCAGCGACTGCAGGCCCGCCATGCGCTCGAGCGATGTGTCGCGCCGGACTCCCTCGTCGCGATCGAGTCCGTTCAGCGGTGCGATCTCACCGTCGAAGCGCCCTTCGTCCTGTGCGCGTGCCGCGCGCTGGTGGCTCTCCAGCGCGAACTGCTCCATCTCTTCGCGGGTGATGTTCCACTTCTCGGCGATCATCTCCGCGCCGACGAACTGCGAGATCTCCTGATCGGGGTAGCGCTCCTGCCAGCCGGGCGACTCGGCGAACGGGGTCGTGAAGCCGTATTGTTCGCCGGCGACCATCGCCGAGGAGATCGGCAGCTGCGACATGTTCTGCAGTCCGCCCGCGATCACGAGGTCGTTCACGCCGCTCATCACGGCCTGCGCCGCGAAATGCACCGCCTGCTGGCTGGACCCGCACTGGCGATCGACCGTGACGCCCGGAACGTGCTCGGGGAATCCTGCCACCAGCGCGGCAGTACGACCGACGTTGCCCGCCTGGCCGCCGAGCGTGTCTGTCGCGCCGATGATGACGTCGTCGATCACTCCCGCATCGATGCCGGTGCGCTCCACGAGTGCTCGGAGGCTGTGTGCACCGAGATCGGCGGGATGGATGCTCGAGAGTGATCCGCCGCGCTTGCCCACGGGCGAGCGGACGGCGTCGACGATGTATGCCTCTGCCATGTTCTTCCTTCTCTCTGCACTCACGGGTGCTGACTGCTGACGGCGACGACCTCGCCGGTCATGTATGAGGAGTATCCGCTGGCGAGGAACACCATGACGTTGGCGACCTCCCAAGGCTCTGCCGCACGGCCGAACGCCTCGCGTGCCTTGAGCTGCTCAAGCATCTCCGGTGAGGTGACCTTCTCCAGGAACGGGTGCATCGCCAGACTCGGCGACACCGCGTTGACGCGGATGCCGTGCGGAGCGAGATCCATCGCGGCGCTGCGGGTGAGTGCCATCACGCCGGCCTTGGCCGCGGCGTAGTGGGCCTGCTCCACCTGCGCGCGCCAGCCGATGACCGAGGCGTTGTTGACGATCACGCCGGCAGTGCCTGCCGCGACCATACGGCGGCCCACTGCGCGGATGCAGCGGAACGTGCCGGTGAGCGTCACATCGAGGACCTTGTCCCATTGCTCGTCGGTCATGTCGAGGATCGACACCGAGCCCCCCAGGCCGGCATTGTTGATCATCACGTCGATCGGTCCGCCGTCTTCCGCGAGGTCGAGGAAGGCCGCGACCTGTTCCTCCACCGTCACATCGCACACGGCCGTGCGCACGCGGTCGACTCCGAAGCGTTCGCCGAGCTCTTGCTGCGCCTCTGCGAGGCGACCGGCATGGGTATCGCCGAGGACGACGAGCGCCGCCCCCTCCTCGAGAGCGCGGATGGCGATCGCTTGACCGATGCCCGCGCCGGCGGCAGCGGTGATGACGACGCGCTTGCCTGCCAGCAGCTCGTGGCCTGGGACGTACTCGGGTGCGGTGTTGCTCATGGACGGGCCTCTCTGGGCAGGCCGAGCACGCGCTCGGCGATGACGTTTCGCTGGATCTCGTCCGAGCCGCCGTAGATCGTGTCGGAGCGGCTGAACAGGAAAAGGGTCTGCAGATCATCGAGCGCGTAGTCGTCGCCGACGACCAGGGATGCGGGGCCGGCGGCCTGCATGGCCAGCTCTCCGAGGCTGCGGTGCCAATTCGACCAGAGCAGCTTCGTCACTGAGGCGCTGTCGCCCTGCTCGCCGCCGAGTGTGCGCAGCGCGTGCTGACGGATGACTTCGAGATCCATGTCGGCCCTCGCCAGCCGATCGTGGATCACCGCGTCGTCGATGGCACCGGTGCGCTGCGCGGTGGCGATCACGGCATCCAACTCGCGGCGGAACGCGATCTGCTGGGCAAGCGTCGAGACGCCGCGTTCGAACCCGAGCGTCGCCATGGCGACCTTGAATCCGTTGCCCTCGCCGCCGACGACGAGGTCCGACGCGGTGCGGGCGTCGTCGAAGAAGACCTCGTTGAACTCGCTGGTCGCGGTGAGCTGCAGGATCGGACGCACCTCGATGCCGGACTGATCCATCGGCACCAGCAAGTAGGAGAGGCCCCTGTGACGCGTCGAGCCCTGCTCGGTGCGGGCGATCACGAAGCACCAGTCGGCGTGCTGCGCGAGCGACGTCCACACCTTCTGACCCGTGATCGACCACTCGTCGCCGTTGAGCACGGCCTTCGTCGAGACTGCGGCGAGGTCCGACCCGGCGCCGGGCTCGGAGTATCCCTGGCACCACAGCTCTTCGACGGCGACGATGCCGGGCAGGAAGCGCGCCTTCTGCTCGGCCGTGCCGTGCGCGATGAGGGTGGGGCCGAGCAGTTCCTCACCGAGGTGGTTGACCCTGGCCGGAGCATCCGCCCTGGCGTACTCCTCATGGAAGATGACCTGCTGCGCGATGCTGAGCCCTCGTCCGCCGTACTCGACCGGCCAGGCCACGCACGTCCAGCCGGATGCCGCCATGTGACGATTCCATTCCAGGCGCGCCTCGAAGTCTTCGTGCTCGCGTCCGGAGCCGCCGCGGCCGCGTAGTGCGGCGAAGCGGCCGGAGAGATTCTCACTCAGCCACTCGCGGATCTCGGCGCGGAACCGCTCATCCGCGTCGTGCTGCGTCGCGTCCATCTGTGCTCCTCGTCGAGTCGTGGTCTTCGGCATTCTCTTCACGTATAGTATCAACTAAACCAAGCGATTGTTTGGTTTCTGCCCGGAGCTCAGAGAGGAGCCGCCATGACCGTAGAATCCGCCGATGCCGTGGTCACCTATGAGGTACGCGGCACGACCGCGATCATCCGGCTGAACCGCCCCCAGTATCGCAATGCGCAGAACTCGAAGGTCACCTACGCGCTGGATGCCGCATTCATCCGCGCCGTCGACGACGATGCCGTGAAGACGATCGTCCTCGGCGGCAACGGCAAGCACTTCTGCGCCGGCCACGACATCGGCACGCCTGAGCGCGACATCGATGAGAGCTTCGAGCGCAAGGCCGTCATCTGGTGGGACCACGTCGGAGCGCAGGGCGTCGACTCGCGCTTCGCCCGCGAATCCGAGGTGTACCTGGGCATGTGCCGGCGCTGGCGGGAGATCCCCAAGCCCGTCATCGCCATGGTGCAGGGCGCCTGCATCGCCGGCGGCCTCATGCTCGCCTGGTCGTGTGATTTCATCGTCGCCTCGGAGGACGCGTTCTTCCAGGACCCGGTCGTCTCGATGGGCATCCCCGGTGTGGAGTACTTCGCCCACCCCTGGGTGACCAACCCCCGCGCCGCCAAGGAGATGCTCTACACAGGCGACCGGATGCCCGCCGATCGCGCCTACGAGCTCGGCATGGTCAACCATGTGGTTCCCCGCGACGAGCTGGAGGAGACGACCCTCGCTCTGGCCGAGCGCATCGGCAGGATGCCCCGCCTCGGGCTCGCCCTGACGAAGAAGGCCGTGAACCAGGCTGAAGACCTTCAGGGCATGCGCGCGGGCATGGACTCGGTGTTCGGCCTGCATCACGCGGCGCATTCGCACAACGCCGAAGTCGGCGGCGACTCGCTCGGCGGCGTAGACGTGAAGTCCATCAAGACGGACACAGAGCAGGGAGCGACGAAGTGAACCTCGACCTCACCCCCGAGCAGGGGGCCTTCGCCGCTGAGGCGCGCGCCTGGCTCGAAGCCCACGTGCCCGAGACGCCCCTGCCGTCGATGGACACGGAGGCGGGCTTCGCCGCGCACCGGGAGTGGGAGGCGACGCTCGCCGCCGGGCGGTGGTCGGTGGTGTCGTGGCCGGAGCAGTACGGCGGAAGAGACGTCGGCATCACCGAGTGGGTGCTGTTCGAGGAGGAGTACTACCGCGCCGGCGCACCTACTCGCGTCGCACAGAACGGCATCTCGCTGCTCGCGCCGATCCTGTTCGAGCACGGCACGCCCGAGCAGCACGAGCGCTTCCTCGGCCCGATGACCGACGGATCGCTGATCTGGGCGCAGGCCTGGTCCGAGCCGGGCGCCGGCAGCGACCTGGCCGCGATCCGGAGCACGGCCAGCCGCGACGACGAGCGCGGCGGCTGGGTGCTCAACGGCCAGAAGATCTGGAGCTCGCGCGCTGCATGGGCCGATCGCGGCTTCGGTCTGTTCCGCTCCGACCCCGAGGCGCAGCGGCACCGCGGACTCACCTACTTCCTCTTCCCGATGGATGCCGCAGGCATCACCGTCCGCCCGATCGCACAGCTCGACGGCACGACCGGGTTCGCGGAGATCTTCTTCGATGACGTGTTCGTGCCGGATGAGGATGTTCTGGGTGCGCCGGGCGACGGATGGCGCGTCGCCATGAGCACGGCCGGAAACGAGCGCGGCCTTTCGCTGCGTGCTCCCGGACGGTTTCTCGCCGCGACGGATCGCCTCATCGCCCTGCAGTCCGATGCGGACAGCCCCGGCGAGGACAACGCGGTCGTCGACGCCTGGATCGGCGCGGAGGCGTACCGCCTGTTCACCTGGCAGACCGTGAGCACCCTGCTCGAGGGTGGTTCGGTCGGCGCCGAAGGCAGCATCAACAAGGTGTTCTGGTCCGAGCTCGACCTGCACATCCATGAGACGGCACTGCGCATCCTCGGCCCTGAAGGAGAGCTGCGCGGCGCCTCCGCCACCGAAGGCGGACGGTGGGTCGACGACTATCAGTTCTCCCTCGCCGGGCCGATCTACGCGGGCACGAACGAGGTCCAGCGCAACATCATCGCGGAGCGGATTCTTGGTCTCCCCCGCAGCGGAACCGGAAGGCGCGCATGATGCGATTCCTGCCCACAGAAGAACAGGTCGCCTTCACCGAGGCCATCGACGACATCGTCGAGGGCGGAGGCGGAGCAGACATCGCCCGCAGCTGGGCCGACGGGGCCACGTCCGCGGGGCTCGCTCTGTGGCGCCGATTCGGCGAGATGGGCCTGCTCGGGCTTCGCGTGAGCGAGGCGGCCGGGGGCTTCGGCGGCACGCTGACCGACCTGGCGGTCGTGTTCGAGCGACTCGGATACCACGGTGTTCCCGGTCCCTACCTCGAGACCGTCGCGCTGCTCCCGTCGCTCGTCGATGACGACACCAGGGCGGAACTCGCGGGTGGTGCCATCGCGACCGCAGCTGTCGACGGCATCGCACCCGCCGCGCTCGATGCGCGCATCGCAACGCACCGCTACATCGTCCAGGACGGTGCGCTGGCTAGCGGCGAGATCGAGGAAGAGCTGACCTCTGTCGCGCCGACCCGGCGCCTTGCACGTCTGACCCAGAGCGGCTCCGCTGCTCCGCTCGAGCCCGGTGCGCTCGCGGGCGCGCTGAACGAGGCCGCCATTGCGGCGGCAGCAACGCTCGTCGGCGCCGGGGAGCGGATGCTGGACGAAGCCGTCTCCTATGCGAAGGTGCGCGAGCAGTTCGGTCATCCGATCGGCGAATTCCAGGCACTCAAGCACCAACTCGCCGATGTGCGCATCGCGCTGAGCTTCGCTCGGCCGCTGGTATGGAATGCCGCGTTGCGCGCAGACCAGTCAGATGCTGACAGGGCAGTCTCTGCAGCGAAGGTCGCCGCAGGCGATGCGGCGATGCTCGCCGCCCGCACCTCACTGCAGGTGCACGGAGCTATCGGCTACACCGCAGAGCACGCCCTGCGCATCTGGCTCGGCCTCGCACCAGCGCTCTCCGCGGCCTGGGGCACGCCCGAGTTCCACCGGGCGCGGATCGCCCGCGCTATCCTCCCGAAGGAGCGGTGATGTCATTCGAACCCGATGAGGATCAGCAGGAGCTCGTCGCGCTTGTACGCGGAGTCCTGAGCCAGCGTGCCGACAGCGCGGCGAACCGTCGCGCCCTGGACAGCGCCGAACGCTACGACGCGGAGCTGTGGCGTCTGCTGTGCGAGGAGATCGGCATCGCCGGGATGGCGATACCCGAGGAATACGGCGGCGCCGGCTTCACCCTGCGCGAGGCGCAGCTGGTGCTGGAGGAGATCGGATACTCGCTCGCCCCGTCGCCTTATCTCGGCTCCGTCGCCATCGCCGCACAGGCCATCGTCGCTTCTGGCGATCGGGACGCCGCGACTCGACTGCTGCCGGCGATCGCTGAAGGCTCGTCGTCGGCCGCACTCGCGTGGGCGGACCCGTCCGGCCGATTCTCTCCCGACAACGCGGGTGTCCGAGCAGCGGATCACAGCGGCTGGACGCTGACCGGCACGAGCGGATTCGTGCTCGACGGTGCGACCGCTGACGTACTGATCGTGATCGCACAGACGCCCGAGGGCCCGCGCCTGTTCGAGGTGTCCGATGCAGGCGCCGTCGCGCGCGAGGACAGCCGGACGATGGATCAGACCATGCGCCTGGCGACGCTGCGCTTCGACGCGACGCCTGCCCGTGCGCTCGGCGACGCTGATCCCGCTGTGCTGGAGACAGTGCGCGCACTCGCTCTCGCCGCGACCAGCGCCGTGCAGGCCGGCAGTGCCGCCCGCGCCCTCGACGAGACCGTGGCCTATGCGAAGCAGCGGGTGCAATTCGGACGGCAGATCGGATCGTTCCAGGCGATCAAGCATCGCCTGGCCGACATGCACGTGCAGGCAGAGATCGCACGTACGGCATCGCGAGCCGCATCCGACGCCCTCGCAGAAGGTGCGGACGACCGCTTCACGCTTGCCGTGATCGCCAAGGCGACCTGCTCCGAAGCACTCGAGCAGATCGCATCGGAGACGATCCAACTGCACGGCGGCATCGCGATCACCTGGGAGCACGATGCACACCTGATCTTCAAGCGCGCGCACTCCCTCGGGCAGCTCTTCGGCACGCCGCGCGAGCTCCGCGAGGCCTGGGTCCTCTGACCGCTGATTCCGGAGCCTGCCAAGGCCCTGGAATCAGCGCCGAAGCGGAGTGGACTCGGTCCAGTCGGTGTACTTGCGGCGCTCCTGGAACAGCCACTGGTCGCCAACGCGCACGAGCGTGTCGTCATACCGGTCGGCGAGCGTGAACCGCGTGCGCCCGTCCGGCGCCTCGCGGATGTGGTGCGACATGCAGTAGGTGTGCACGCGTGCGTTGTCACCGTCGATCTCGACATCGCTCGGTGACAGCACATGGCTGGTCACAGCGAACTGCGACAGTGCACTGAAAGCGCGGATGAGCTGCTCGCGGCCCTGCGGCGACTCGGCGGGTGTCTCGGCCCGCGGCCGGTACATCAGCATCCGGCCATCGGCGACGAACAGGTCTGCCATGTCCTCCGGTCGCCGCTGGTCGGCGAAGCGCCCGTAGCGGGCGATCACACGCGTGACCGCCCGCCAGTCCGCGAACTGCGCCGCAGCGTTCATGAGGCGCCTTCAGCCCTTTTCCGGTGCAGCGGAGTCGCGGCATCCGCTGACCATGCGGTGCGCCGCCGATCCGGTTCGACTGCACTGAGCGGCGGAACCGGACGCAGGCTCTCGCGACTGCGACGCGCGAGCTCCTGATAGATGCGCACGCCGTTTCGCTTCCACGCCTTGGCCTGCTCATCGAGCGGGCCGATCACCTTCGCGGGCGCGCCGAGCACCTTGGACCCTTCCGGCACGACGGTGCCGGCCGTCACCACCGCTCCCGCTCCGATGAGAGAGTCCGCGCCGATCTCCGCGCCGTCGAGCACGGTGACGCCGATGCCGATCAGTGCGAAGGAGCCGATCCGGCACCCGTGCAGCACCGCACCGTGGCCGACGTGGCTGTTCGGATCGAGTACGGCGTCTGCGCCAGGGAAGGCATGGATCACGCAGGAGTCCTGCACGTTCGAGCCCTCCCCCACGACGATGCGGCCGAAGTCACCGCGCAGGCTCGCGAATGGTCCGATATAGCATCCGGGGCCGATGATCACATCGCCGATCAGGCTCGCGGTCTCGTGCACGAACGCCGTCGGGTCGACGACCGGCACGACGCCGTCGAACTCGTACACAGGCATCAGGCGACCTGGCCGCCGTCGATCACGAAGTCCTGTCCCGTGCAGTAGCTGCTGGCGTCGCTCGCGAGGAACGCGACGAGATTCGAGATCTCCTCGGGGCGTCCGGCGCGTGGAATCGGGATGCGGGAGATGAAGCCGACACCGGCACGGGTGTCTTCCGTGATCATCGGAGTGTCGACAGCGCCCGGGCACACGGTGTTCACGCGGATTCCCCACTCGGAGAGCTCATGAGCGAGCGCATGCGACACACCCCGAAGACCCCACTTCGACGCCGAGTACGGCACGCGGTTCGCATAGCCGGAAACGCCGGCGGTGGAGGCGATGTTGACGACGGAGGCACCGCCGTTCTTCATCAGGGGCAGAAGTGCCTGTACGCCGAGCATCGGACCTATGAGGTTGACATCGAGCGTGAGCCGGATCACCTTCTCCGAGGTGTCGGCCAGCGGTCCCTCCGGGCAGAAACCAGCGTTGTTGACGAGAATGTCGACGCGCCCGAACGCCTGCTTCGCGTTCTCGACGACATCGTTCCAGGCTGCGGCCGAGCTGACATCATGGGCGATCCCGATCGCATCATCGCCGAACTCTGCGGCGAACTCCGTGACGGCATCGCCGTCGAGGTCGGTGAGCACGAGACGCGCGCCGAGCTGGTGGAAGAGCCTGGCATGCGAGCGGCCCTGCCCGCCGGCTGCTCCGGTGATGAGCGCGATCTTGTCGGTCAGATCGATGATGGGCGTTGCGTTCATGAGATTCCTTCGCAATAGTTAGCAAACAAGCATTTGTTTGGAGGCAGAATGAGTACGATTCATCACATCGGCATCACCGTGAGCGACCTGGCATCGGCGACGACGTTCTACCGGACGCTCAGCGGCGGCGAGGCCATCGGTCCGCTGATCAAGAGCGGGCCCGCTGTCGAGGCCGCCACCGGCTACCCCGGCGTGGAGATCTCGATGACCTTCGTACGCGCCTCCAATGACGTCTTCATCGAGCTGCTGGAATACCGCGGCGCCGACGCCCCGCGCATCGACCCGAACAACGGTCACATCGGCGCCGCGCACCCCGCGATCGTCGTCGATGACATCGAGGCGGCCATCGCACAAGCGACGGACCTCGGGTATCCCCCGCTTTCCGCGACGATGGTCGCCGGCACCGGCCCCCTCAAGGGTTACCGCTATGTGTACATACTCGGACCGGACGAGGTCCGGGTCGAACTGCTGCAGGCGCCTCATTCTTCTTCTTCCTGAGCGCCCGGAACGGACAGGCCCTTCGAGGCGGCCTCGGCCGTGGAAGTGAGCCGATCCGTCCATCGCCGGACCTGCGCGGGTTCGGCGTCGGGCGGAAATCCGAACAGCACGATGCTCAGGACCATCGCCCCGGTGGAGTCGAAAACAGGTGCCGACAGGATTCGCACACTCAGTGCGCCCGTGTCGAGCACGTCATCGGCCGGTTCGTACGCGTCCGCGATGCTCTCCAGCGCTGCACGGATGCGCACATCCACGCCGGTATGTCCGCTGTCTCTGCCATGGCGTGAGATCGTCGCCCAGTGCTCGTCGTGATCCTGCGCGACGAGGCCGACGGACCAGCCGCGGCGGCGCACTCGTTCGAGCCGCTCTTCCACGCCCGCGTCACCCGCGGGAAGAGCCTGTCGTGGCGGTGTCCATCGTGAGACCAGGGACTGGTCGAACGCGGGGAACGTCGCGCCATACGGCATCCGCAGCGGCAACCGTCGACCGATGTGTTCCCGGACCGATCTTTCGGATCCCGAGGCAGCAGCCAGAATCAGCAGATCCCCGCCGACGAGCGACTGAGTGTAGGTCTCGAGCCCGGTCTCTCTCGCAAGTGCTTCAAGGTGGGGACGAGTAGCGTCAGCGATCTGCAGCTGCCGGCTGAGCTGTGCGGCATCGTCGTCCTCCCGGCGTCGGTCGAACCGCCCGTATCCTCCTTGGAAGAACAGCAACGGGCCCGCGGGCTCCTCGGTGTCGAGCGCGGTGACGGCACCGATCACGATGTCGTGATCCCCCTCCGTGTGCCGAGCCGTCACTGTGCAGTCGATCCAGGCCACGGAGCCGTCGAGGATAGGGTTGCCCGCCGGGGAGGGGCGCCACGCGACCCCATCGAACTTGTGGGGGTCCCGACTCGCGAGGCGACGGCACAGCTCTTCCTGATCCTCGCTCAGCACATTCACGCAGAAGCCTTCCGCGCCGCGCATCCGCTCATAGCTCGAGGACGTGCGGGTCGGCAGGAACGCGACCAGCGGAGGGTCGAGGGAGACCGATGTGAATGATCCGACGACCATCGCTACGGGTTCGTCCTCGGGATCCCTGGCGGTGATGACGACCACTCCGGTGGGGAAATGACCGAGAACATCTCGGAACACACGCGGCTCCACGCCGCTCTGATTCGCGCCGGAAGCAGTCATTCGCTCAGGTGCTCCCGGAGAGTGCTGCCCGTGTACTCGCGACGGAAGAGTCCGCGCTCCTGCAGGATCGGCACGACCTGCTCTCCGAAATCCTTCAACCCCTGCGGCAGGTCCGCTGGCAGGACGATGAAGCCGTCCGCCGCACCAGCCGTGAACCAGCGTTCCAGGTCGTCGGCGATCGCCTCGGGCGTACCGATCACCGGGCGGTGCCCGAGGGTCAGCGCGATGCGCTGAGCGAGCTGGCGAAGAGTCAGCCCTTCCTTGAGCGCCGTCTCGATGTAGAGGCGGGGACGAGACACGCTCGCGTTCTCCGCGAGACGTGGACGCAGGTCCGGCAGCGGTGCATCCGGGTCGACGTCATCGAGATCGAGATTTCCGAGATGGTGGGTGAGGAATGCGCTGAGACCGGCGACATCGACGAAGCCTCCGAACTCGCGTGCCAGTGCCTGTGCTTCCTGCTCGGTGGAACCGACGAAGGGCATGATGCCGGGCAGCACCCTGAGGCTTCCCGGCGCGCGGCCGTGCTCCGCCGACAGCTCCCGTGTTCGCGCAACGAACTCGCGGCTGGAGTCCATATCCCACTGCGTGGTGAACGTCATCTCCGCCCAAGCGGCGCTGAGGTTCATTCCTGGTCCGGATGACCCGGCTTGGGCGATCACCGGACGCCCCTGCGGCGAGCGCCGCAACGGAAGGGGGCCTGCCACTTGA
The DNA here is from genome assembly GCF_015277895.1 of Microbacterium abyssi. Taxonomy (NCBI): domain Bacteria; kingdom Bacillati; phylum Actinomycetota; class Actinomycetes; order Micrococcales; family Microbacteriaceae; genus Microbacterium; species Microbacterium abyssi. The sequence goes on from NZ_CP063815.1 coordinate 2,868,793, forward strand.
AAATGCTTGCCGCTGTGCGCGACCGCATGGATCCGTTCGAGGTCTGCATACCGTCCGGATGACGCATCCCCGACGATGGCATCCGCGTCCCAACCATCCCAGAGCGCCGTGACCACCTCGACGAACTCCTCTGCGCGTTCATAGCGGTCAGCATGATCCGGCAGCGCCGCCGAGCCGTAGTTCGCAGCGGACGCTCCGACTGCCGTCGTGACGACGTTCCACCCTGCGCGACCTCTGCTTAGATGATCGAGCGTCGCGAACTGGCGAGCCACCGTGAAGGGGTCATTGAACGTCGTGGAGCTGGTACCCACGAGACCGATGCGCTCGGTGAATCCGGTGATCGCTGACAGCACCGCGACCGGATCCGGCCGTTCCGTGGCATCCGTGGCGATCTGGTCGCCGATTGCGAGAACATCGGCGAGGAAGAAGGCGTCGAAGCACGCTGTCTCGGCAACCCGAGCGGTCTCGATCCAGTGATCCAGCCCCAGAGCATTGGCCGCGTCGGTGCGAGGCGAGCGCCATGCCGCCTGGGCTGCTCCGACTCCTTGGATGTACGCGGCGAGATGCATCATGATGGTTCTCCTTCTACTGAGGTGTTCACTCGGTCGAGTTCCGCAAGCTCGCCATCATCGAGCTCAAGCGTCGCCGCAGCGACAGAGCTGCGCACGCTCTGCGGCCTGCTGGCGCCGGGAACGGGAATGAGCCGCGGCGAAAGAGCGAGCAGCCAGGCCACGGCGACCTGCTGCACGCTGACACCGCGACGCTCAGCGACTCGCTGGAACGCGGGAGCAGCTGCACCCAGGCCCTTCGCCGCGCGCATTCCGCCCAGCGGCCCCCAAGCGAGGAAGGTGAGCCCGCGCTGTTCGCACAGCCGCAGTATGGCTTCGTTCGAGCGCTCCAACGGCGAGTACTCGTTCTGCACGCTGACGAGTCGGTCACCGAGAATCTCTGTCGCGGTATCGAGCTGTGACGCATCGACGTTGGATACGCCGATGCGCACGGCGATTCCGTCGTCGACGAGTTGCCGCAGAGCTCCCAGAGAGTCGGCATACGGCACACGGATGTCCGGACGATGATGCTGGTACAACGGCAGCGCCTCCAAGCCGAGCCGCTGCAGCGAATCGCGTGCCGCCCGAGCGATGTGCTCCGGAGTCCCGTCGACCCACCACGTGGCGTTCGGCCCACGAGTGTGGCCGCCCTTCGTGGCGATCACCACATCATTGAGCGCGTCAGGACGCGTGCGCAGGGCACGGATGAGAGCGAGTTCGTTCACTCCCATCTCACCGCTCGGCCCGTAACTGTCCGCTGTGTCGAACAGCGTGATGCCTGCATCCAGTGCCGCCTGAACGGTCTGTATTCCCTGCGCAGGGTCTTTATCGGGAGTCTGCGTGAGCGTCATCGCCCCCATGCCGAGCGAAGAGACCTGAAGATCACCCAGGGTTCTGGTCGGCATCACTTGCCGACCGCCGTCCACCCGCCGTCCACAGGAAGACACTGTCCGATCACGTGGCTGGCATCGAGCAGCAACCAGACGATGGACTCTGCCATCTCTCGCGGTGTGGCGAGCTGTCCGCGCGGCGTGCGCCGTTCAACGGCGCTGAGGTCGTATCCCGTACTGGCCAGGTCCTTCACCATCGGCGTCAGCGTATGACCGGGGGCGACTGCGTTGACCCGAACACCGAGCGGCGCCCACTCCACGGCCAGATTCTCCATGAGTTGCCGCTCGGCGGCTTTCGCGGGACCGTAGTCAACCTGGTTCGCCCAACCGCGGTATGCCGTGGTGGAGGAGATCAGCACGATCGAACCGTGAGCACCGTCCAGGCGCCGCACGAACTCCCTGGAGACAGCCAGCGCACCGACCACATGAATGTCGTAGAGGCGACGCATGAAATCGAGGTCCATCTCAAGCGCCGGCACGTAGGCACCACGGATACCGTGGCACACGACCAGTCCTGTGGCCGGCGATCGACGGCTCGCGTTGTCCACGGCGGTCTTGACTGCAGCTTCGTCTCGGACATCTGCGATCTCGCTGTCGACATCGTCCCGATCGCTCGGCCGCATGTCGAGCACCGTCACCCGATGGCCGCGCTCACGCAGCAGATCCACGACGGCGGCCCCTATCCCGCTCGCCCCGCCGGTCACGATCGTGTGCTGGGGCTGTGATGAGTGACTCATTCGTTTCTCCTTGACATCGTCGTCTGCGGCCGAGTTCCCGGCCACGAATGCGCTTGTCGCTCATGCTAGTCTGTCTCCCAAACAAGCGCTAGGTTCGCGTTTGTCGCAACGCAGCGAAGAGGAGCACCGATGTCAGACAAGCGCGTGGGCATAGATGAGGCAGTCGCCTCTCTCGAGAGCGGGATGACCATCGGGATAGGTGGATGGGGCTCGCGCCGCAAGCCGATGGCACTCGTGCGAGCCATCCTTCGCAGCGATCTGACCGATCTCACCGTTGTGACCTTCGGCGGCCCCGACGTCGGACTCCTGGCCGCGGCGGGCCGCATCCGAAAGCTCATCTACGGTTTCGTCTCCCTCGACAGCATCCCTCTCGACCCGCTGTTCACCCAGGCCCGCGAGCGTGGCGAGCTCGAGATCGAGGAGTACGACGAAGGGATGTACGTGACCGGACTGCGGGCCGCTGGCGCACGACTCGACTTCCTGCCGATCCGTGCAGGACTCGGCTCCGACGTGATCCCTGCCAACCCGCACCTGCGCACGGTGAAGTCGCCGTACTCCGACGACGAGTACGTCGCGATGCCGGCGCTGAACCTCGACGTCGCCCTCGTGCATGTCAACCGCGCAGACCCGCAGGGCAACGCGCAGTATCTCGGCCCCGACCCCTACTTCGACGACCTGCTCGCGATGGCCGCGAAGCGCACGATCGTGTCGGCCGAGAAGGTCGTGCCGACCGCCGAACTGCTCGACGAAGGCAGCTTCCACACTCTGCTGTTCAGCCGCATGTACGCCTCCGACGTCGTCGAAGCCCCACGAGGCGCGCACTTCACGACGTGCGAACCCGACTACGGCCGCGACGAGGCCTTCCAGCGCCACTACGTCGCGGCGGCGAAGGACTCCGAAGCGTGGCCGGAGTTCGAGCGCACCTTTCTGCAGACCGACGAGGACGGCTACCACGCGGCCGTCTCCCGCTTCCACGCCACGCAAGGAGAAGCATGACCACCGACGCCACTCTCGCCGAGATCTGCATCGCGGCCTGCGCGGATACCTACCTCGAGTCCGGCGAGATCCTCGCCCACGCCGTCGGGACGATCCCGACCCTCGGGGCACGCCTGGCCAAGCTGACCAGCGCACCGGACATCGTCCTCACCAATGGTGAGGCGTTCCTCCTGAGCGGCCCGCCCACGCCTGGCGCCAAAGAGACCGAGAGCTCCTTCATCGAGGGCTGGGCGCCTTTCCGCCGCATCTTCGAGATCCTTGCCACCGGCCGGCGCCAGAGCATGATGGGCGCCAGCCAGATCGACCAGTACGGCAACCAGAACATCTCACTCATCGGCGACTGGGATCGGCCTAAGCGCCAGCTCATCGGCGTGCGCGGAGCGCCGGGCAACACGGCGAACCACCGCGTCGACTATTGGGTGTCGCGCCACAGCGCGCGCATCTTCGTCGAGCGAGTCGACATGGTCTCCGGCGTCGGCAACGACCGTGCGCGCGAGGCCGGACTCGAATACCACCATCTCGGAGTCGTCGTGACGAACCTCGCAGTGTTCGGCTTCGGCACGGATGGCCGAGCGGTCCTGCGCTCGATACACCCAGGCGTGGATCCGCAGACCGTGCGTGAGAGCACAGGATTCGCTGTCGACATCGACGGGGTCCCTGCAACGCGCGTGCCGGACGCGGAGGAGCTGCGCCTCATCCGCGAGGTGCTCGATCCCCACGGCACACGCACGCGCGAGGTCGCGGACTGAGGCGGGTCGCCCGCTCAGTCCGTGAGAAGCCCCTGATGCAGCAGATCCAGGAAGTGGTCGGTCAGACCGTCCGCCGTGTGCCCGCGACCCGGTCGGTACCATCCGACCGACGACCACACGGCGTCGCGGATGAAGCGGTACATTATGCCGGCGTCGAGGTTGGCGCGGAAGACGCCGGTGCGCTGCCCCTCCTGGATCTGGCCGAGCCAGATCTCCTCGATGCGGAGGCTGTGGTCCTGGACGAACTCGAATCCGGGCTGCTTGGCCAGGTAGGCCAGTTCGCTCTGGTACAGCGCGACAGCATCGGGCTGACTCTCTATCGTCGCGAACGCGTGCGCGATGAGCTTGTCGAGCACATCGCGCGGGCTGCCGTCTTCGACGACGATCTCCTCGAAGCGCGCCAACAGCCCTGTCATGAAGCTCCGAAGGATCTCCTGGAGGATCGCCTCCTTCGAGGAGAAGTGGTGGTACAGGCTTCCCGACAGGATGCCGGCCTCATCGGCGATATCTCGCACGGTGGTCGCCGAGTAGCCGCGTCGAGCGATGAGGTGAGCGGCGATCGAGAGGATCTGCTCGCGCCGCTCGGAGCTCTGCTCCTGGCGACCGTTACGGGCGTTGCTTGCCATTCGTTCTCCTTCAGACGAACGCTCGCTGTCACAAGCGCTTGCTCAAGTCTGCCCCATCGCGGGCGCGTCCCGCATCATCATTCCGGAGTGTACGCATGATACTGGAGAGGATCACCATGAATGTCTCTGAATCGACGACTGTCCCGGCCCTGCTCACCGAACTGGCCGAGCTGGGCGAGCACCCCGCGATCGTCGACGGCGGAACCACCATCACCTGCGTCGAACTGCAGTCGCACGTTGCGCAGGTCGCCCGCGGTTACCTGGGCCGCGGCGTCGTGCCGGGTGACCGCGTCGCGGTCTGGGCTCCCAACCGCGCGGAGTTCATCCTCGCGATGCTCGGCGCCCAGTCGATCGGCGCAGCCGTCGTGCCTTTGAACACTCGGTACACGGGCCATGAGGCCGTCACGATCCTCAACAGGTCGCGCGCCTCGGCGCTCGTCATCGCAGACGGATTCCTCGGCAAGTCGTATGCCGCGTCCCTGCGAGATGCCGCGGCCGAAGCAGGCGACGAAGGCCCGAAGATCGCGGGGCTTCCACACCTGCACACCATCGTGACGATGGACGGTGACGGCACGGAAGGCATCCTTCCCTGGGACGCGTTCCTCGACGCAGGTCGCGTCATCCCCGACGAACAGCTCGCCGCCACTATGGCGGCGGTGACGCCCGACCAGGTGATGGACATCCTGTTCACCTCCGGCACGACGGGCGTTCCGAAAGGAGTGCAGAGCACACACAGCCAGACGCTCGGCGTCGCCCGCGCCTGGGCCCGCGGCGCACGACTGACCCGCGATGACCGCTACGCGGTGGTGAATCCGTTCTTCCACGGGTTCGGATACAAGGCGGGCATGATCACCTCGCTGATGACGGGTACCACGATCTACCCTGTCGCGGTGTTCGACGTCGACGAGCTGCTGCAGCTGGTGGAGTCGGAGAGAATCAGCGTGCTGCCCGGCGTTCCGACGATCTTCACTTCGATGCTCGATCACCCGCGGCTACGGGAGTACGATCTGTCGTCGTTGCGGTTCGCGATCGCCGGTGCGACGGCGGCACCGGCGACTCTGTTCCACGACATGGTGCACGTGCTGGGCTTTCGGACCGTGGCTCAGGCATACGGTCTCACGGAGTGCGTGGTGGCCACGATGTCGCGCGAGGGTGAATCCCTCGATCACGCCGCCCAAACCACAGGACCGGCGATCGAGGGCATCGAGATCCGCATCGTCGACCCGGACGGCGACGATCTCGGCACGGACGCCGACGGCGAGATCCTGCTGCGCGGCGACGTCGTCATGCTCGGCTACTTCGAAGACCAGGAGGCCACGGATGCCGTGCTCGACGCAGACGGCTGGTTCCACACCGGCGACGTCGGCCGGCTCGACGAACACGGTTGCCTGAAGATCACGGACAGACTGAAGGACATGTTCATCGTCGGCGGGTTCAACGTGTACCCGGCAGAGGTCGAGAACGTCCTGCGCAAGCACCCCGCCGTGAACGAGTCCGCCGTGATCGGGATCGATGACGCACGGCTGGGCACGGTCGGGCGCGCGTACGTGATGCTGTTGCATAATGCGGACCCTCGACCGGATGCCGCAGACCTCGAGTCGTTCTGCCGCACTCATCTCGCCAACTTCAAAGTGCCGCGCGAGTTCGTGCTCGTCGATGATTTCCCTCGCAACGCCACAGGGAAGATCCTGAAAACCGCATTGCGCACCGACGACCTCGCGAAGTGAAGCGAAGCGGCCGGCCCCTTCGGGGGCCGGCCGCTTCATCGTGCGAACGCTGCGCTCAGCTGAGACGCTCGAGCACCATCGCCATGCCCTGTCCGCCTGCCGTGCACATCGTCTCGACGGCGAACTGCTCATCGCGCTCGCGCAGCGCATTGATGGCGGTCGTGGTGATACGGGCACCCGTCATGCCATAAGGGTGGCCGAGGGCGATCGCTCCGCCGTTGACATTGACGCGCTCGGGATCGATGCCGATGTCGGCGATCGAAGGAACGACCTGGGCCGCGAACGCCTCGTTGATCTCGAGGAGGTCGATGTCACCGATCGTCATGCGTGCGTGTGCGAGCGCCTGCTCGACGGCCTGCACCGGGCCGAGTCCCATGATCTCGGCCGACAGTGCGGAGACGCCCGTCGAGACGATACGGGCAAGAGGAGTCAGCCCCAGTTCGGCGGCGCGGGTGTCGCTCATGATCACGAGCGCTGCGGCACCGTCATTGAGCGGACAGCAGTTCGCCGCCGTGACCGTACCGTGCGTCCGGAACACCGGCTGCATGCTGCTCACCTTTTCGAGCGTCACGCCCGGTCGAGGGCCGTCATCGGCTGTCACCAGCGTGCCGTCGGCCAGCCGCACCGGCGTGATGTCCTTGTCCCAGAAGCCGCGTGCGGCGGCCGCCTCAGCACGGTTCTGGCTGAGTACCGCCCACTCGTCCTGCTCCCTGCGGGATACGCCGCGGAAAGAGGCGACGTTCTCTGCTGTCTCCCCCATCGAGATGTAGATGTCCTCCAGTTCGCCACGGCTCAGAGGATCGGACCACACGAAATCGGGGTCCTGCGCCTCGCGTGCAGTGCGCTCCGCGGCAGCCGCCCATCGCGAGTTCTTCGTGTCCGGCATCCCGTCGGACTTGCCGGAGCCGAACTGCGACACGGCCTCGACTCCTGCGGAGACGAACACCTCGCCCTCGCCGGCCTTGATGGCGTGAAACGCCATCCGCGAGGTCTGCAAGGACGACGCGCAGTAGCGGTTGACCGTGGTTCCGGGTACCGAGTCCCAGCCCAGCTGCAGAGCCAGCATCCGGCCGATGTTGTATCCCTGCTGCCCGGCCGGCTGCGCGCAACCGACCATGAGATCGACGATCTCGTTCGGGTCGAGGCCGGGCACGGCGTCGATCGCGGCCTGCACCATCTGCGTGGCGAGGTCGTCGCCTCGCATGTCCTTCAGACTGCCCTTGAATGCGCGCCCGATGGGTGAGCGCACGGCAGAGACGATGACGGCTTCGGTCATGATGAGGTTCCTCCAGTGATGTCGATGCGGTCGGCCTGCTGCACGATGTCCGCGTTCGGGGTGTGGGTGAGAAATGCGGGCCATTCGCCCCCGCCGTCCACCGGCACTACGGCCCCGGTGACATGCGCCGAGAGCGGTGAGGCGAGCATGACGCAGACATTGCCGAGCTCGTGCGGTGACGCCAGCCGTCCACGCGGGATAGTGTTCGCGATCGCGGCATACTGCTCGGGCGTGCCGTAGTGGTCGACGGCGCTCTCCGTGTGGACCAGACCACTGCTGACGGCGTTCACTCGGATCTCGGGCGCCCACTCCACAGCGAGGCTGCGTGTGAGGCTCTCCAGAGCCGCCTTGGCCGCGCCGTAGACGGCGGTGCCGGGGCTCGGACGACGGGCACTGATCGAAGTGATGTTGATAACGCTTCCATTGACTGCACGCAGCGGCTCGAACGCCGCCCGAGTCGCCACGGCCGCGGACAGGAAATTGATCTCGGTGATCGCCTGGAAGTAGCGCGGCGACCCGACTTCGAAACGTCCGAACGGCGAGCCGCCGACATTGTTCACGAGCACGTCAAGGCGACCATGCCGCTCGGAGATGCCATCGATCCACGCCTCATTCTGAGCCGCATCGCGGACATCGACCGCACGGAAGACCGCAGTACGCCCGTCGCGCTCAGGCAGTACTTCCGGTTCACTGCGCCCGCAGAACTCGACGTCTGCGCCAGCCGCGAGGAACGCTTCGACCACTCCGCGTCCGACCCCGCGTCCACCGCCGGTGACCGCAACGACCTTGCCGGTGAAATCCATGACCAGACTCACATCGCCTCCTCCGTGCCGCGCTCCACTGCTCCGACCTGGCTACTCTACCAACCAAATGCTAGGTTTGTTGCATGAGTCACGATGAGGTCCCTCAGCTGCTCGCGCGCACCGTGGTGGTCACCGGCGGCGCCCTCGGTATCGGCGGCGGGATCAGCCGTCGCTTCGCCAGTGACGGCGATCACGTCGTCCTGGTCGACATCGACGAAGCCGCCGCCAACGCGACCGCAGCCGAGATCGAAGCGGATGGCGGTCGCTGTTCCGTACTGGTCGGTGACATCACTGCCGATGACACGGTCGCCGCTCTCGTCGCACTCGTCGAGAGCGAGCACGGCCACGCCGATGTGCTGGTCAACAACGTCGGTGATTTCCGACCCGCGAAGTCTTTCTTCGCGAAGAGTCCGCCAGAGCAGTGGCGGCGTCTGCACGAACTCAATCTGTGGCACGTGTTCGCCGTGACGCATGCGCTTCTGCCCGCGATGATCGCAGCCGGCGGTGGCAGCATCATCAACGTCTCCACCGTGGAGGCCTTCCGCGGCATCCCAGGCAGTGCTGTGTACTCGGCGTACAACGCCGGTGTCTCTGCGTTCACCAAGAGCCTCGCGGTCGAACTCGGCCCCTCGCGCGTCCGCGTGAACGCGATCGCCCCGGACCTCGCGGACACCCCGCAGACACCCGCCGAACTCATGCTCGCGGGGCGCGATCCCGCACTGTTGCGCTCCTGGCTCCCTGCCGGCAGGTTCGGCCAACCAGAGGACTTCTCGGGTGTCGTCGCGTTCCTCGCATCGAAGGATGCCGCCTTCATCACGGGTCACACCATCCCGGTGGACGGTGGAACACTCGCCGCGTCCGGCTGGTACGGAAAAGCAGCAGGTCGGGGATGGACGAACATGCCGGACCACGCATGAACCGTGCGGCCGAGCTCGCGGACCGACTCGAGATCCATGACCTCATCCTTCGGTACTGCTCCGCGGTGGACCGCGCCGATTACCCCGCCGTCCGTGCGGTCTATGCGCACGACGGGGTCGATCATCACACCGGCTTCTCTGGACCGGCGGACGACTACGTCGCCTGGCTCGCCGAGCGGACCGCCGACTTCGACGGCACGATGCACATCGTGGGAAACCACCGGGTCGAACTTCTAGGGAAGCACGCGTTCGCCGAAACCTACGGTACGGCCGTGCACTGGGGGCGACCACTGGACGACGAGTCACGCAACTTCACCAGCGGCTTCCGCTACCTGGATCATGTCCGTCGAGACGCAGACGGCTGGCGAATCGTGGCACGCACGGCCGTCCGCGAATGGACCAGGTCGGATGCCGGTCGCCTGCGCGAGCCCGAAGGCGATGGTCCGCGCGGTCGACGGGACGCCGGTGATCCAGCCACGCAGTTCCGTGAACGAGTGAGAGATGCCGCTGCGGCATCCAAAGCAGAGGAGACGGCATGACGGCAAGCATCGAACAGCGTCTGCAGGCGCTTGAGGACAAGCTCGAGATTATCGACCTGGAAGCGACGTATGCGCGCTCGTTCGACGAGCGAGACGGGGAGCGCTGGAGCTCGCTGTTCACCGAGAACGGCGTCTACCAGTCGCGACCCGTCGGCGATGCGCCATCGGCGACCTTCGTGCAAGGGCGCCTCGCACTGAGCCGTTTCTGCACCGAGGCAGTTTTCTCGGGCATCCACTTTCTGCATCTGCCGCAGCTGGTCTTCGACGGCGATAGAGCGACAGGTCGCATCCACCTCGAGTTCCACGGTGACTACGCTCGGGATGCCGGCGCCCCGCGCCTCGCCATGCACGGCTTCTACGATGTCGCGTACCGCCGCGTCGACGGGCGCTGGTTGATCGCCCATCGGGTGACGAGCGCCTTCAGCCGCGAGCAGTCCACAGTGCTCGGATATCCGACCGGGTCAGTGCTCCCTGCTGTCTGATGACATGCAGAACAATGCCCCCGCCGATCGATTCGGCGGGGGCATTCGTCTGTACGACCGGGCTGCTACGCGACCGCGCCGAAGTACGCCTTTTGCAGATCTTCGAGTGAGACGTCCGCGGCCGACCCGGAAAGCGTCGTGCGTCCCATCTCGATCACGCTCACCTCGTCAGCGATGGCGACCGACTCCTGAACGGCCTGCTCCACCAGCAGGATTCCGATGCCGGTGTCCTTGAGCGCGTGCACACGCTCCATGACTTCCTTGACGATCACGGGAGCGAGGCCTTGGCTCGGCTCATCGAGGATGAGAAGCTTCGGCTTCGCCATCAGCGCCTGCCCGATCGCAAGCATCTGCTGCTGGCCGCCAGACATACTCGCCGCCGGCAACGACCGCTTGCTGCCCAGGATGGGGAACAGTTGATAGATGTCCTCTGCCGCCGACGTCAGCTCGCGCTTGCCGACGCCGCGCGAGAACCCTCCGAGCACAAGGTTCTGCTCGATCGTGAGCTCATGGAAGACCTTCTTGCCCTCCTGCACGTAGGAGATGCCGCGCGCGACCCGCTTGTGCGGAGCATCCGTCAGCGATCCTCCGAGGTACGAGACCGATCCGCCCGAAACCCTGTTGAGCCCGGTGATCGCTCGCAGCGTGGTTGTTTTACCAGCGCCGTTGCGCCCCAGCAATACCGTGATCGCTCCGGAGCGCACGGTGAGCGACACATCGCGCACCACGGTCAGATCGCCATAGCCGGTCTGCAAGCCGGATACTTCCAGCAGCACCTCACTCATTGTCGCCGCCTCCTGTCGCGCTCGTCTCCGCCGTCACTCCGAGGTACTCCTCCATGACTCGCGGGTTGCTCTCGATCTGCCCCGGGGTGCCGTGCGCCATGACCGCGCCCTGCGCGAGCACGTAGATGTCGTCTGCCACTCGAAGCACGAGCTGGAAGTTGTGCTCCACCAGGATGACGGTCATGCCCGCATCGCGCAGCCGGATCACGAGGCCTTCAAGGACCTCAAGTTCGTCCTCGTCGAGGCCCGATGCGACCTCATCCAACAGCACCACCTTGGGCGATGCGGCGAGGCTTCGGGCGACTTCGAGCAGCCGTCGGTTACCCAGCGGCAGCGAGTCGGCCAGATCGTCGCGCTGATCGCTGAGTCCGACGAGAGCAAGTGCGCGCTCCGCCGCCGCGCGGTTATCGGTGCGCGTGCGCCAGAAGACGGGCAGGCGCAGCACGGAAGCGAGAACGCTCGCGCGACCGCTCGCATACCGCCCCGCTTCGACCGACTCCAACACCGTCAGCTTCTCAGGAATGTTCGGAGTCTGGAACGTGCGCGATACTCCAGCACGCGCGACCTTGTACGAGGGCAGCCCCTGAATCTGCTGCCCATCGAGCTCGATACTCCCGGCATCCGTCTTGTAGAAGCCGGAGATCATGTTCAGCAGGGTGGTCTTGCCCGAGCCGTTCGGTCCGATGATCGCGGTCACCGCACCCGGTTCGGCATCGATGGAAACGTTCGACAGGGCCTGATTTCCGCCGAAGGCCTTCGAGACACTGTTGGTGCGAAGGAGTGCGCCGTCGAGCTTCTCCACCACAGCCGGTGCGGACTTCACCGCAACCACCCCGGACTTCGCCTTGGCCGCGAGATCCATCTTGCGGATGAGCTTGCGCAGAAGCCCGGAAAGACCACCGGTGAACGCTACTCCGCCGATGAGGAGGAACGCACCCGAGATTATCAATCCGAACTTGCTGAAGTTCGTCGACTGGTTCATACCGAACTGCAGCACGGCAGCCCCGATCAGCGCCCCGTAGATGCTGGCAGATCCACCGAAGACTGACGCGGCGAGCACGGTCATCGCGAAGGAGAACGCGAACGCCTCCGGGGAGATGAACAGGTCGAGGTTGGCGAACAGCGCCCCGGCGATGCCCGCGGGAACCGCACCGATCGCGTAGGCGGTGAGCTTGGCGCGGAAAACCGAGATGCCCATCGAGGATGCCAGCACCGGGCTCTGCTTGAGCACGCGCAACGCGGTGCCGTGACCCGACACCACGAGGTTGCGAATCAGAGCGAACGCCACGATCGTCACACCGACGATGATCAGGTAGTAGGTGCGACCGTCGATCAACTGGCCGAACGAGGTCGCGGGCATGAGACCAGCCAGACCGTTGCGGCCACCGGTCTCGTCCTTGAAGATCGACAGTACGTCCGGGACGATCAGGATCAGGAAGAACGACGTCATAGCCAGCGACCAGCTGCCCAGACGCAGACCCGGAATACCGGAGACGAGTCCGACGACGAGCGCCACGGCAGCACCGATCAGTATCTGCAACCAGATGTCGGTGACGCCGGCCTTGTTCGCAATGCCTGCTGCATAAGCGCCGGCCGCATACATCGCCACCTGGCCCATCGCCAACTCACCGGCGTAGCCGAGCGACAGGTTGAGGCCCAGCACGATCAGCGCCAGGATGAGTGTCAGCTCGATCTGCCTCGTCGCGACATAGCTCAGCCCGACGAAGGGCATCAACACCAGCACCGCGCCGCAGGCTAGCGGCCAGACCCACCCGGGGACCGCGCGGAGTTTCAACCAGAATTCGGCCATGCTCACACCGTCCGTTCTATGCGACGGGCGAAGAGTCCCGTCGGCTTGACCATCAAGATCACGATGAGGATGAGGAACACAGTGATCCCCGAGAAATCAGCGCCGATATAGCGGGTGGCGAGTGCCTCGGCGAGCCCGACGATGAGTCCGCCGACAAGCACGCCGCCCAGCGAGCCGAATCCGCCGATCGCGAGGACGACGAATCCCTTCAGCGCGAGTGAAGCACCGAGGGTCGCCACAGCGTAGGTCTTCGGACCGACGAAGATTCCGAGGAACCCGGCGAGTACACCTGTGAAGATGAAGGCCATCAGGGCGAAGCGGCGTACGTTGACACCGCGGAGCTGGGCAGCCTCCCTGTTCTCACTCATGCCGAGAAGGGCGATGCCGGTCATGCTGCGCTTCGCGTACTGAGTGAGCACGATCACGAGCACGATGACGAGCACGATGAGCGCCACCTCGGCCGGGTAGACGCGCCCCCCGAAGACCTCGAGCACCTGGTCTCCCATGAAGAAGGGCACCCGCTTGGGCTCACCGCCCCAGATCACCTGCGCGACGCCTTCCATGATGATCGACGCGCCGAGGGTGGTGACCAGCAGGTTGTGCGGATCCTTCACGGGGCGGATCGCGATGCGCTCCTCGAGTGCAGCAATCGCTCCGACGATGACGGCAGCGCCGATCGCGACAAGCCACCACGGCAGGTTCCATACGACGATGCCGACGTATGCAAGGAACGCGCCCAGCATCATCAGCGCCGCCTGCGCGAAGTTGAAGGTCTTCTGCGAGAGGAAGACGATGTTGTAGCCGATCGCCACCAGTGCGTAGATCGCACCCAGCGCCAAACCGGACCAGATGATGGTCATTGAGGTCGGGTCCCTTCCATCATTTCGGGGGGGTTTATGTGCCGGTGGCTAAGGCTGGAACTGACCGTTGACCAGCTTGCCGGGAGCGATGAAAGAGAACTCTTCCGGCGCAAGGTGCGGGCCGTGCTCGTCGGCAGTGAAGCCGTACTTGCCCAGGATCGCCGTGCCCGCGGACTCCTGCACAGCAGGATCATTCAGTGCATCAACGAGTGCCTTCGGGTCATCTACTCCGTCGGCGGCTTCAGCCGCGGCCTTCAGCAGGAACATCGAGTCGTAGTTGTACGCGAGAATCAGCGAGGACTTGATGTCACCGGCGGCCAGCATGTGCTCGACCGCGTCGTTCACGAGCGTCGCATCCGGGTCGTACTGGGTGCTCGCATACACCTGCATCGTGAGGTTCTTCACCTGATCAGTGCCAAGAACGCCGGCTGGCGCTTCGGTCGCGATGAGCCCAGTGGCGGACACCGAGGAGTTGCCCATGATGGGCACATCCCACCCGAGCTTCTCCAGGCTCTGCAGCACGTACCCCAACGGGGCGCCGTACGCATCGAGCACCAGTACATCAGGGTCACCCTGCTTGAGAGCGGACAGCTGCGCCGTCATGTCCAGCGCGGCATTGTCAAAGCCCTCCACCCCGGTCACAGCGAATCCCGCGTCGGTGTACCAGTCCTCAGCCTGCGAGCCGAACAGCTCACCGTAGGCGCTCGAACCATGCAAGATGGCGACGTTCTCGTAGCCTCGAGCTTCGGACTCGGCCACGAAGGAATCGAGATAGTCAGGAACAGACGCACCGAGATCAAAGCTGTACGGGTTAACCGAGGGATCTCCCGAGCCTTCTGTAGGCCCGATGTTGAAAGACACGATCTCGTTCTGGGTCAGGATCGACAGTGTCGCCTCGGTGATGGTCGACGGACCGGAGTTCATCACGAGCGTGGGCTTGCCCTCCGTGGCGATGTACTCGCGAAGTTTCGTCACCGCGACGGTCGGATCGGCGTTGTCCTCAAGATGCGTGATCTCGACCTCACGACCGAGAATGCCACCCTCTGCGTTGATCGCATCAACGGATGCGAGCGCCGCCGTGACCGAGGTCGTCGCATTGTCCGCGAGGATGCCTTCCGCACCCAACCCTCCGAGAACGACCACCTGGATAGGGCCATCCTCTTCGCCACCACCGCCGGCATTGTCATCGCTGCCGCCAGAGCAGCCGGCGAGCACCATCGTCGATGCCACGATCCCCGCGGCCACTGCCGCGAACCTCTTGAACCGCATATCCGAAACCTCTCTCGTCATTGAGTAGTAGCGACCAAACGCTTGCTCAGTAAAGCACATTCCCTGCCGTCAATCAACAGGCAACCAAACAATTGCTTGGGTAGCACAGAACTGCTAGATTCCGGGCATGATCGAGCAGGATTCACCCACTTCACAGCCGACTGCCGCGCGTTCCGGCATCGCCGTCGTCACCGGGGGCAACGGAGGGATCGGAGCGGCTATCGTCCGCCGCCTGACGGGCGACGGCATCCGCACAGTACTCACCTATCGTTCCACGGTTCCCGACTCTCTTCTGGACGAGGTCGGGGCCTTGGCGGAGGCGGTTCGGCTGGACGTGACGGACTCGGATGCTGCATTTGACCTCGCCGAGTCGCTGCGCGCGAGCCACGGCGGCGTGCACACACTCGTCCACGCCGCAGGGCCGCACGTACCGATGGTGCATCTGTCGAAGGTGACGGTCGAACAGTTCTCGCAACAGGTCGACCAGGATCTCGTCGGGTTCTTCTCCGTTGCGCGCGCGTTCCTCCCCGCGCTGCGTGACGCATCCGGGTCGCTCACAGTCGTCACGAGTGCGGCGACCAAGCGCTACCCCGTGCGCGACGGACTCTCCGCCGCGCCCAAAGGCGGCGTCGAGGCACTCGCACGGGGCTTGGCCGCCGAAGAGGGTCGCTTCGGGGTGCGAGTCAACTGCGTGGGGCCAGGAATGCTGTGGGACGGCATGTCCGCACGCCTCATGGCGTCCGGCGACCTCGACGAGCGAGCGCTGGAGGTCGCGATGAGCAACATCCCTCTCCGTCGCTTCGGCACAGCCGACGACATCGCCGAGGCGGTGGCCTTCCTCGCCTCACCGCAGGCGGCGTTCATCACCGGCCAGAAGCTCGATGTCGACGGCGGCTTCGGCGTCTGACGACACCATCGGGCCGACGGCCCGGAGCGCATCGCGTCCGAGCCGTCGGCTCCGTCTGCGGCACCAGCCGCTTAAGGCTGGAACTGACCGTCGACCAGCTTGCCGGGGGCGATGAAGGCGAACTCTTCGGGGGCGACATGGGGTCCGTGCTGATCCGCCGTGAACGCGTACTTGGTGAGAATGACAGTGCCAGCAGAGTCCTGGACCTTCGGGTCCTCCAGCGCAGCCACGAGCGCGTCGGGGTCATCGACCCCGCCCGCCGCTTCGGCTGCTGCCTTGAAGAGGAACATCGAGTCGTAGTTGTAGGCGAGGATCAGCGATGACCTGATGTCACCGGCGGCAACCATCCGCTCGACCGCGTCGTTCACTCCCGCTGCATCCGGGTCGTACTGCGTGCTGGCGAAGACCTGCATCGTGAGGTTCTTCACCTGGTCCGTGCCGAGCACGCCGGCCGGTGCCTCTGTCGCGATGAGCCCTGTGGCAGACACGGACGTGTTTCCCATGATCGGCACATCCCAGCCGAGCTTCTCCAGGCTCTGCAGCACGTAGCCCAGCGGGGCGCCGTACGCGTCGAGAATCAGCGCGTCGGGGTCACCTGCCTTCAGTGCGGACAGCTGCGCAGTCATATCCAGAGCAGCATTGTCGAAGCCCTCCAGGCCGGTGACGGTGAGACCTGCGTCTTCGTAGACCTTCTTCGACTCTGCGCCGAAGAGCTCGCCGTAGGCCGATGAGCCGTGCAGGATTGCGATTCTCTCGTAACCGCGATCCTCCACCTCAGCGAGGAACGAACCCAAGTAGTCCGGCACCGTTGCACTCAGGTCGAAGGTGTAGGGGCTCGCCGCGGGGTCGCTCGACCCGGCGGTGGGACCGATATTGAAGTTGATGATCTGGTTCTGAGTCAGAATCGGGATCGTCGCCTCTGCGATGGTCGACGGGCCAGAGTTCATCACGAGCGCCGGCTTGCCCTCGGTGGCGATGTACTCGCGCAGTTTCGTCACTGCGACCGTCGGATCGGCGTTGTCTTCGAGGTGTGTGATCTCCACCTCTCGGCCGAGGATCCCGCCGTCATCGTTGATCGCATCGACCGAAGCCAGTGCGGCAGTCACCGCCGTGCTGGCGTTGTCGGCGAGGATGCCTTCCGCACCCAGCCCGCCGAGCACGACCACCTGGATCGGCTCGCTGGAGCTCCCTTCGCCATCCGCGGCGCTGCCTCCGTCACTGGCACAGCCGCTGAGAGCCAAGACCGTCGCGACGGCGAGTGCTGCGGCTGCTGTGAACTTCTTGTATCGCATGTGACTGTCCTTCTCATCGTTGAGTGGTGCTGACCAAACGCTTGCTCAGTAAAGCACAACACCAAACAGCGGGCAATCGTCTCCGGAACCGTGACTCAGCGCTCGCTGCGCAGCCGGTCGACGAGCCAATCGATCCGCGTTGCCTCGTCACGATAGAACCGCTCGGACCATTCCAGAGCGATGCCCGAGAAGCGCCACGCAGAATCACGGCCGGCCCCTCGTGCGTGAGCGGATGCAGCGGCCGCCTTCTCGATCGCAGCATCGCGGTATGCCCGCAACTCGTCACAGAGCCGCCCCATGTCACCGTTGTGCGCGGCCCACACGCGCAGGATGTGTGAGTTCTTGAGGACCATCGGATCCGGCTCGAGCTCATCGGCCCATGCGCGAATGGCCGCCTGCCCCTGGGCAGTGATTCGGTAGACCCGACGCGACTTCGCGACGTGGGTCTGCTCGACGCGGGATGTCGCGAGCTCCAGACGCTCCAGCCGGCGCAGCTCGGTGTAGATCTGGCTCTGCGAGGGCGCCCAGTAGAAGAATGCCAGGCTCTGATCCGCCCAGCGCTTGACGTCATAGCCGGACAGGTCGCTTTCGAAGGACAGAATCCCCAGTACCGCCCAGCTGGTGGACGGCAGATCCGGCATGTTCATGGCGCCCTCGCTCACTTGACCTCCCTCGAATTGCGTGCAATATTCCTAATCGTACTATGACTGTTAGTCATATCCGGGATCGAGGGAGATCACGTGAACGAGACACAGCAGATGCTCGATCTGCTCACTGCGAGCTTCCCTGACATCACGAGCCTGCCACCTTCTGAGGGACGGCGCCTCGTGGATGCCAGGGTGCGCGCGCCCGCGAACATCGATGACGTCGCGTCCACCGACGACGTCTTGATCGAAGCCGACGACCGCAGCATCGCAGTGCGCATCTATCGCCCCCACGAGCACGACGTGGATGCCGCTGTCACCGTCTTCGCCCACGGCGGAGGATTCCTGCACGGATCCATCGCCAGCCACGACGGATTCTGCCGCCTGTGGGCGAAGCAGACTCGTTCGCCCGTCATCTCGGTCGACTACCGACTCTCCCCCGAGAACGGCCCGCTGGCCGGGCGCGACGACATGGTGGCCGTGGTCGACTGGGCGCACAGCACCGGACTGACTGCACACGGCATCGTGCTCGCCGGCGACAGCTCAGGGGGCAACGTCGCCGCATCCGCCGGGGTCGTGCTGCGCGACCGCGGCGCGAGCCCGGTGACCGGTCAGGTGCTGATCTACCCGTTCCTCGATCCGAGCATGAGCTCCCAGAGCCACCACACCCGGGCCGACGGCTATTTCGTGACGCGGGCCCTGCTTGCCCACTACTGGCGCACCCACCTCGGTGAGCGCTTCGGCGAGCGCGCCGATGACCCGACCGTGGCGCCACTCGCCGTTGCAGATCTCACCGGCCTTCCGCCCACCATCGTGGTCACCGCGGGCCTCGACCCACTCAATGACGAAGGCTGCGAGTACGCTCGCCGGCTGCGCGTCGCCGGCACGACCGTGCTGCACCGACACTTCCCCGACCAGTTCCACGGCTTTCTCACCATCGCGGGGTACGGACCTGCTCGAAGCGCCACCGACATCCTCTGGAACGACATCCGCGCGCTCCGCCGCATCGACAGCAAGGACTGCAAATGACCACAGAACATGACCTCATCATCGTCGGCGCCGGCCTCGCCGGTATCTACACCACCATCCACGCGGTCGAGCGCGGACTGGACGTGCTCGGCATCGAGGCAGGCTCCGACGTCGGCGGAACCTGGTACTGGAATCGCTACCCCGGAGCACGATGCGATGTGGAAAGCATCGACTACTCGTTCTCGTTCGATGACGAACTGCAGTCGGAATGGCGCTGGAGCGAGCGCTATGCCACCCAACCCGAGATCCTCCGCTACCTGAATCACGTCGCCGACCGCTACGACGTGCGCCGCCACTACCGGTTCGACCAACGGCTCGACTCCGCCACCTGGGATGAAGAGGAGCATCGCTGGACGGTGCGCACGGAGGACGGCCTCGTGGCGACCGCGCGATGGCTCATCATGGCCACCGGGAGCCTCTCTCGTCCGCAACTGCCCACGATCCCCGGCCGCGACGCCTTCACTGGGGAGGTGCTGCAAACCTCTGCGTGGCCGGACGAACCGGTCGACTTCACCGGAAAGCGCGTCGCTGTCATCGGAACCGGCTCGTCGGGCGTTCAAGCGATCCCGCACATTGCAGAGCAGGCCGACGAGCTGGTCGTCTACCAGCGGAGTGCGAACTACAGCATCCCGGCCCTCAACAGACCTATCGATGACGAGGAATGGGATCGTCAGCAGGCGGGTCTTGCCGAACGAAGGGAATTGTCTTGGAACGGCGCGGCAGGCTCCCCCTGGACCAGCCACCCGGTGCCGTTCTCCGAGGTGCCCGAGGATGAGCGCGAGGCGATCTTCGAAGAGAGCTGGAAGCGCGGCGGGGTGCTCTTCGCCAAGGCTTTCCAAGGACTCACGGTCGACCGCGAGATCAATGACGCCGCGCGAGTGTTCTTCGAGCGCAAGCTCGCCGAGCGGGTCGAGGATCCACAGGTCCTCGCAGATCTCACGCCCGACGACCACCCGCTGGGCACCAAGCGGATCTGCACCGACACGAACTATTACGAGACATACAACCTGCCGCACGTGACGCTTGTGAATCTGCGGCGCGACCCGATCACCGAGGTGACGCCGAAAGGCATCAAGGCGGGCGACCAGTTACGCGAGCATGACGTCATCGTGTACGCCACAGGCTTCGACGCGATGACCGGGGCGCTCACTTCCGTCGATATCCGCGGACGCGAGAACCGCTCTCTGAAAGAGGAGTGGCGGGGCTTTCCCTCTACGTACCTCGGCGTTGCACTTCCCGGGTTCCCCAATCTACTGGTGCTGAACGGCCCCGGCACTCCGAGCGTGCTGTCCAATATGGCGCTCGGCGCCGAGCAACAGGGCGATTATGCGCTGCGCATCGTCGACCATTGCGGTGCGCACGGCATCACTTCGATCGAGGCACGAGAAGATGCGGCGGCGGAGTGGACTCAGCACTCGCTCGACCTCGCGAACGCCACGCTTTTCGGTTCGGCGCCGTCCTGGTACACCGGCTCCAACATCAAGGGCAAGGCGCGTGGTTTCCTGCCCTACATCGGCGGCTTCCGCAACTACATCGAGCGCGTCGACAAGGTCGCCGCGGACGGATACTCCGGGTTCGTCCTGAGCAGCCGCTGATCCGAGCGGCACCGTCGCTCTCTCGTGGGTGGCCCTGCCTACGATGAAGCGCTATGTTGAGTAACAAGCAATTGCTTGGTCAGGGAGGACGGCATGGCGTCAATCAATCTGGGCTTCTCATCCGACGATGCGGTACTGATAACGGGGGCCGGTAGCGGGATCGGGCGGGCCGTGGCACTTCGCGCGGCCGAGTGCGGCCTCGCGGTCAGCCTCTGGGACCTCAACCCTGATGGGCTGGCAGAGACGGCCGACCTCGTGCGCGCGGCCGCGGACGTGCGCACTCACACCTGGGTTGCTGACGTCTCGGACAACGATGCCGTGACATCCGGTCTCACTGATGCGCGCAGCGCGATCGGCCGCATCCGCTTCCTGCACAACAACGCGGGCCCCGCGTCCAGCTCCGACATCCCCTTCGACCGCGCCGTCGAGATCAGCGTGGGCAGCGTGCGTCGGATGACCGACGCCTGGGCCGCGCTCGACCCCGGCACGGGTGCCGCCATGGTCGCGACGACATCGGTCGCCGGCAACCTCGTCGGCACGGACAACGCATGGTATTCCGCGTCGAAGGCGGCGATCATGGGGTACGTCCGCCATCTCGCCGCGCACCGCGCCCACGAGTTCCGCTCCAACGGCGTGGCACCCGGCATGACCGACACTCCGCGCCTCGCCGGATTCGCCGCGAGCGACCTGGGGCAGCACGTGCTCAGTCGCATCCCACTGAAGCGGATGGCCGCCCCGGACGACATCGCCTGGGCGACGTTGTTCCTGTTCTCCCCGCTCGCGGCATACATGAACGGCGTCTTCCTCCCCGTCGACGGCGGATGGACGGTGACGCAGTGACCGAGCCAGACGAACGGCCCATCCTGCACACGCACACTCTCCGCCTCAGTTACGCCGACACCGACCCGGCCGGCATCCTGTACTACGCCGCCTGGTTCCCGAAGATGGAGTCCCTGCAGTCCGAGTTCTTCTTCCTCCAGGGCCTTCGCCAGGACACCCTCGTCGAGCGTTTCGGATGGTGGACGGTGTCGCGCGCCACGCACTGCGACTACCTCGCGGCCGCGAAGCTGTTCGACGAGATCCGCGTCGAACTGCGCATGGCGCACATCGGCAATTCCTCGTTCCGCTTCGCGTTCCGCATGGTCCGCCTCTCGGACGACGTCGTCGTCGCCAGAGCCGAGAACACGGTCGTCACAGTGTCGCCGGAGCAGACCCCGGTGCCGATTCCGGAAGGGCTGCGCACGCATCTGCTGGCCTGGGCAGGAACGGCCTGAGATGCCGGATCTGCACAGCATCGCCGACCGCCTCGAGCTCATCGATCTGATCGGTCGGATCGCTCAGCTCGCCGATTCGGGAACGCCCGAGGACTACCTCGACTGTTTCACCGAGGACGCCGTCTGGGACCTCACGAACGCAGCCGGTCTCCCCATGGACGTGCAGACGATCCGCGGCCGCGCCGCGCTCCTCGCCGGCGTGCACGAGCGACGGGACGCCGGCGTCCAGGGTCCTGGCACGCATACGCGGCACGACGTCTCCAGCATCGTCATCGAGGTCGATGGCGACCGCGCGCGGGCGCGCTCCTACTTCCGGTACTACCGCAAGACGGATGCCGTGCCGGAGCTGGTCGCGATGGGCGCCTACGTCGACGCATTCACGCTCACACCCGAGGGCTGGCGGTTGCAGCGTCGGATCATCAGCCGCGACTGAGCCACTTCTCAGCGCGACCGCTGCGCACCAGGTCTCGATGCATCTCGGTCTGGCGCAGCGCAGAGTGCAACCGGAAGCCGCGAAGGTTCGCCCAGCCTGCTGTCCATGGCAGGTGCTTGCTCCACTCCCACACCGACGCATCACCGAGCTCATTCGAGAGACTCGCCACGACGCGGGTGCGACGGAGATGATGCGCTGCGATCTGCGCTCGGCGCTGACCGAGTCCGGTGAAGCGGAATTCGTGACCGGGGAGCACCTGACAGTCGTCGAACTCGGCCAACCGTTCCAGAGACGCCAGGAGATCTCCGAGCGGATCGTCGCCGACCAGGATTCCGAGCCCCGCACCGGAATGGATCCTGGGGAGCACGTGATCGCCGGTGAAGATCATCCGGCGCTCCCGATCAGCCAGACAGATATGCCCCGAGGTGTGCCCAGGCGTTGCGATCACGGTCAGCCTGCGGCCGCCGAGGACGAGGACGTCGCCGTCGGCGACTTCAGCATCCGGCATGACGTACTCGATCAACGACGGAGCAGTGAAGGCGGCGATCAGCTCCGCCTGTCGATCGACCGGAACCTCCCATCGGTCCAGCACGTCACGATAGGAGACATCATCCCTGGCACCCACCGAGACGGCCGCGTCGATTACGCGACGTTCCACTGCGGAGAGGATGACGTGCGCTCCCGAGGCGGAACGGAGCCGCTCGGCGAGGCCGAGATGATCCGGATGATGGTGAGTGACGACGACCGTCGAGACCTCATCCACTGCCCGTCCGAGACCGGTGAGGAGGTCGACGATCCGCCCCATATTCGCATCGGAGTTCCAGCCGGGATCGATGATGTGGACACCATCGGCACCGTCGATGACGTAGGCGTAGCTTCCGGGCATCCGGTCGCCCGGCAATTCGAGCGGAACGCTCCACAGCCCGTCGCCGAGATTCTCCGGATCAGCCACCCGACCGGCATCCCACGCCTCGCGATGTGCGGGGTTGAGCGTCGTGATCGATTCGGCAATCATTCCCTTACCCTAGCAATCGCTTGCTTGTGACGATAGGGTGGTTCCGGCCAGGACTTCCTGCGAGCGGATACGGTGACAGTGACGGCACAGCGAGCGCGCCGCGAGCGCATGGTGGTGGGATTGCTCGCCGCGAGCGGAATGCTGACCTCGCTGCAGTTCACCTCGATGGTTCCCGTCCTACCCCTCATTCCTGAGATTCTCGACACGAATGCGGCCGACGCGTCGTGGCTCATCACTGTCACCCTCCTCGTCGGCGTCGTCGGCACCCCGGTCATGACGAGACTCGCAGACATGCACGGTCGTCGCAGGATGCTTCTCGCGTCGATGGCGCTCCTGGCGGCCGGCTCCATCATCGCGGCGGCGATCCCCTCGTTCACCGCCGTGCTCCTCGGCCGCGCCCTGCAGGGATTCGGCACCTCGGTCGTGCCGATCGGCATCGCCCTGCTCACCACTCTCGTCTCCCGCCAGCGCGCAATCATGGGCATCGCGTTGATGAGCGGAACTCTCGGCATCGGTTCCGCATTGGGGCTCACCTTGAGCGGCCCGCTCGCCGAGTGGGGCGGTCTCCCCGCGATCTTCTGGACCACCGCACTCGTCAGCGTCGCGTTCTGCCTGCTCATCCGCCTCTGGGTCGATGAGGTGCCGTTGCGCACGCCCGGACGTTTCGACTACGTCGGCTCCGCGCTTCTTGCGATCGCACTCACCGCACTGCTGCTCTGCATCTCGCGCGGACAGATCTGGGGCTGGACGAGCCCGGTCTCCTTCGCTCTCATCGCCACGGTGATCGTGTCCTCCATCGTGTGGGGAGCGTGGGAACTTCGGCATCCGAATCCGGTCATAGATGTGCGCACGGCGGTTCGCGCCCCGATCGCGCCGATCAACATCGCGAGCTTCTTCGCCACCTTCGGCATGTACGCCAACCACCTGCTCACCACGCAGGAAGCCCTGGCACCCGCGTCGACCGCGTTCGGGCTTGCCGCACCGGTGGCTGCGGCCGGGTTGTTCGTCTTGCCGTCCGCGCTCACGATGATCCTCCTCGCTCCCGTCGCCGCTCGGGCGATCAGCCGCCTCGGTGCCCGCTTCGCGCTGATGTTCGGCGCCGGGATCATGACGCTCGCGTTCCTCTTCAGGATGGTGGTGCACTCCGAGCCCTGGAGCGTTGCGACTGGCTCCGCACTGGTCGGGTGCGGCGTCGCTTTCGCGTTCGCTGCCATGCCGTCGCTCATCACCGCGTCCGTTCCGCGCGATCAGGTCGCGGCGGCGAACGGTGTGAACTCGGTGGTCCGCTCGCTTTCCGGCGCCGTCGCCGCAGCACTGTTCGCGTTCGTCATCGCCACTCTTCCTTCCATGACGGATGCGGCGTTCCTCTCGCACACCGCTCTGACGATCTCGTTCGGATTCTCCGCACTCTGCGGCATGATCACGGTGATTCTCGCCCTCGCCCTCCGCGTCCCTGATCGAAAGGATCCACAGTGAACCTGTTCTCCCCGCTTACGGTGCGAGCCGTGACGCTCCCCAACCGAGTCGGCGTCTCACCGATGTGCATGTACGCTTCCGAAGGCGGTTTCGTGACCGACTTCCACGTCGCACATCTCGCTCGATTCGCGCTGGGCGGCGCGGGACTGGTCATTGCCGAGGCCTCGGCCGTGCACCCCCGTGGCCGGATCTCACCTCGGGATGCGGGGATATGGAGCGACGAGCACATCCCGGGCTGGAGGCGGGTCGCCGAGGCGATCGACGCGCAGGGCGCCATCGCCGGCATCCAGCTCGGTCATGCCGGACGGCGCGCGGCCGTCCGCGAACCATGGCGGGCGGGAGCACCGCTGGATGCTGACGATGCGGCTGCAGGCCTCGGGGGGTGGCCGGTCGTCGGACCGTCGGCGCTTCCGGCTGGTCCGGGCTTCCCCGTTCCGGAAGAGCTCAGCGTTGCTGAGATCGCGCGCTCCGTGCAGGATTGGGGCGATGCCGCCCTGCGCGCGGTCGATGCCGGATTCCGATTCATAGAGCTGCACGGAGCGCACGGATACCTCCTGCACGAGTTTCTCTCGCCGGTGTCGAATCGACGCGACGACGCCTATGGCGGCGACCTGCAACGACGATTGCGCTACCCGCTCGAAGTCGTCAGCGCCGTCCGGTCGGCGATCGGCCCCGGAATCCCTCTGTCGTTCCGGATGTCCTGCGTCGACGGGGCCGAAGGCGGCAATGAACTCGACGACGTCATCGAGATCTCGCGACAACTGCTCGCCGCAGGCGTCGATGTGATCGACACATCCTCAGGCGGCATCACGACCGACCGCAGCACAGACACGAGAGTGCGACGAGGGTTCGCATTCCACGCGGACTTCTCCCGCCGCATCCGCGACGAAGTCGATGCCGTGACCGCGACCGTCGGGTTCATCGTCGACCCGCAGCAGGCGTCGCTGCTGATCGAGCGCGGCGATGCCGACCTCGTGCTGCTCGGGCGGGAGATGCTCGCGCACCCGAACTGGGCGCATCACGCGCGCATTGCACTGGGCGACACGAGCCACGCTTCCTGGAATGTGCGCTTCGGCAGCGCGCTCGGGCCACGCGCACGGACTCTCGCTCGTCTCTCCGAGTCCGGGGAGACACCGCTGACGCGCTTCGAGCGATGAACCTCAGTCCGTGAGCAGCGCGCGCGCTGCTGCAGCACCGTTGAGAAGGTGATTGCGGCGACGAGAAACGCGCCATCCATCGACGGTTCGCGCCAGCTCCCAGCGGTTCGCGCTGACTCGCTCGGCATTCCAGCGCTCTCCGTCGTGGATCATGACCACCGAGTGGGTCGTTGCGACAGCGGCGTCGCCGGTGAGCTGAATGCGTGGAGCGGAAATGACATGCGCGCAACCGGCGCTCATGTACTCCTGGTGCGTGGGCAGCTCGGTGAGAGTGCGGATGCCGCCGGCGTCGAGTGTCACGTCATCGATGACATAGGTGCCTTCATCCGTCCAGAGCGCGCGGACAGCATCTCCGTCGCCGGAATCCACGGCGGGTCCGTAACGCGCGATCAATGCCGCGATCTCGGCACGGTCCTCCAACGCCTGCAGACGCTGCTCGATCGAGGCGCTCACCAGTCCTGCCAGGGGATGATCGTCTTCGCCGGCGCTGAAAGCACAAGTGTCCCCTCACTCCCGCCTGCGACGGAACGCTCCGCTTCGAGCAGGGCTGGGGTCACGGCAGCCGGATCCTCCTCGAGATACACCAGTCGTACGCGCAGACTCCCTGGCAGATCGATCGGCGTCTCGTCGAAGGGCAGCGAGCTGTGCCGCTGCGGGTGGCTGTAGGAGAACGTCCAGGCTCCGGCGACGCCCTCAACGTCGAGGAGTGCGGGGATGACCTTCCGATCCTCTCGCTCGTGCGCGGCATGCGTAGCTTCGCCGTGCGCATCGTCGAAGCGCGTGATCGTCACGTGCAGACCTCGGTTGGGACGATACGGCAGCACATCAGCACTGACCAGCGCCCCCGGTGCAGCGTATCCCTTCACCGGGCGGAAGAACGCAAGCATCGGACGACGGATGCCGGGAATCAGCGGACCGCGCCCCCATTGGAACGACGCCTCACCGAGCGCATCCCATTCCGCCACCGACTCGTCGACTGGATCACGGAACCAATACATTGCGACGAAGTCGACGTCACCCGCGAGCTCACCGGACGCTAGCGCCGAATGTTCCTCGGCGAGCTCCCATCGATCCCCCCAGGCAACACCCGGAAGGGCGAGGTTCTCAGGACGATGGTCGAGCTGGTGCCAGCGGTTGTACGCCGTTCGCTGCGTGCGGTCGTCGAGCTTGACGAGAGAGAAGAAGGCGAGTGGGGCGAACATGCCCCCAGTCAAGCGTTTGCTTGGTGTTGTGTCAAGCGACCATTTCTCTTCACCTTGGCGGACTGACGTCGCCTAGACGGACTCGGCCCGTTCCAGGGCTCAGCGACTGCTGACTGTGCCGAACAGCTTCGCGATCGGTGCGAGCACCAGCGGCCGAGCGGCGATCCAGGCAGCCGCGATCACGACGAGGGATGCGACGAGGAACCAGAATCCGGTCCAGTTGTCGGCGTAGGCGTTCGGGTCGACGGATCCCTGCGCGGCGTACATGTGGTTCAGGTTGCGCAGCGCTCCGGTGGCGAGCACGAGGAACACGTGGATGGCGATGAACACGACGAAGTACAGCATCACCGGGAAGTGCAGCGCGCGGGCCCACTCGATCGGGTATGCCCGGCTGAGCCTCTCGGCGTTCTTCGGCCACATGCCGCTCATCCGGAACCCCGTGACGGCGGCCAGGGGGGCGGCGATGAAGATCGTCGCGAAGTAGGTGATCTGCTGGATCGAGTTGTAGTTGACCCAGCCGTTCTCGGTCGGCCAGTCCAGCGAGATGTACTGCAGCACCGCCGAGATGGCGTTCGGGAAGACCTCCCAGCTGGTGGGGATCACCCGCATCCACTGGCCCGTGACGAACAGCATCACGACGAACACGACGCCGTTGAGGAGCCAGAGGATGTCGAGGGCCTGGTGGAACCAGATCGTCAGGCTCACCTTTCCCTTGGGGTTGTTCCGCGGCGTCCAGAACGCGGTCGGCCGCTTCTCGTTTCGGATGCGGAGTCCTGAGCGGATGATCAGCACCATCAGGAACACGTTGAAGAAGTGCTGCCAGCCCAGCCAGCCGGGGAACCCGACCGGTGCCCCCGCGGGCAGGTGGTACTCACCCGGGTACGTCTGGATGAAGTCATGCAGGGGTCCGGCGCTCAGGAGCCAGCGAACGAACAGCACGGCCATCGCGGCAGCGCCCAGCAGCGCGATGCCGCCGACGATCACGGCGCCGGCCCACTGCGCCTTCGTGAACGGGCCGATGCGGGTGGGTTCCGGCTTCGATGCGGGGCGGGTGAAGGCGTTCTTCCCCGGGAAGACCGTCTGCTGGAACGGCAGCGGCGTGCTCACGTCGATCGTGGCGACGGCGGAGGACGGTGCGGGTGCCGGCTCGGATGCCGCGGCCTCGTCGGCAACGACAGCAGGCTCGGATGCCGCGGCAGGGCCGGCCGCGACAAGCGCGGTCGTGCCGGCAGGCGGCCAGGGCTCACCGCCGGGTGCACGGGGCAGGCCACGGCGCAGGGCTTCGCCGTCTGTGGATGCTGGGACCGGAGCGGAGGTTACGACTCGCTCCGCTCGCGGGGCCCGTTTCGTCTCGGTCGCTTCGCTCTCTCGCTCAACGCCCCGCGTGGATGATGCTTCTGCAGGGGTCGCAGCCACAGCGGTGGCGGCAGCAGACACCTCAGCGGCAACATCTGCAGGGGGCCACGGCTCACCGCCTGGAGTGCGCGGCAGCCCACGCCGCAGCTTCGTGCTTTCGGCAGCGCCGGCTTGCGGGTCGTTGAGCGCAGGCGGCGCAGGCGCCGGAGACGAAACGGGCTGAGCGAGCGCAGGCGAGTCGAAGCCGGCTTCCGCCGCCGGGGCAGCCTCGGACGCAGCAACAGGTGCCGCGGCATCCGCCACCTCCAGGTCGCCGGCCGGGGGCCAGGGCTCGCCGCCGGCCACGCGCGGCAGGCCGCGCCTGAGCGTCCGCGTCGCCATGGCTACTTCTTCCGCGCTTCGAGGGCCTCGACGACCTGCGGAACGATCGTGAACAGGTCGCCGACGATGCCGAAGTCGGCGACGTCGAAGATCGGTGCGTCGCCGTCCTTGTTGATCGCGACGATGTTCTTGGCAGTCTGCATGCCGGCGCGGTGCTGGATCGCACCGGAGATGCCGACCGCGACATAAAGCTGCGGCGACACCGAGACGCCGGTCTGGCCGACCTGGTGCGCGTAGGGGATGTATCCGGCATCCACCGCCGCGCGCGAGGCGCCGATCGCCGCACCGAGGGCGTCGGCGAGCTGCTCGATGAGCACGAACTGCTCCTTCGACCCGAGACCGCGACCACCGGAGACGACCTTCGTCGCGCCACGCAACTCGGGACGCGACGACTCGACCTCGACGACCTCGACCGCGCCTGCCTTCGCCGCGACTGCGCCGGATGCCGCGACCTCGAGCGCTTCGACGGCAGGCGTGCCGACGGCCTCGGCGCGAGCATCCACCGCCCCCTGACGGACCGTGATGACCGGCGCGCCGAACGTGGGAGCGGAGTCGACCAGATATGCGCCGCCGTAGACGGAGTGGTGCGCGACGATGCCCTCATCATCGCGCGAGACGCCGATCGCGTCGACCGAGACCGCGAGCCTCTCGCGCACCGCGAGGCGTCCGGCGACATCGCGTCCGGTGATCGAGTTCGAGATCAGCACCGCGTCCGGCTGCACCTTCTTGTACGCCGTCTGAACCGCGTCGACCAGCGGGACGGTAAGGGCTTCCGCGTCGGCATCCGCGGTGAGGATGACAGACGCGCCGAGCGCGGCTACGGCATCCACCGCGGCCTGCGCGCCACCGGGGACGAGCGCGACCGGGGAACCGATCAGCGACGCCGCGCCGATCAGTGCCGCCGTCGAACTGGCGGCCTCACCGAACGAGGTCACATCGACGAGGACGAGAATGGAATCTGCGGGGTAGCTCATCGTCACACCAGCCTGTTCTGCACGAGGAACTCGACCAGCTGCGCGCCGGCGTCGCCCTCATCGGTGATCTTCACACCCGCCGCGCGCGGGGGCTTCTCGGAAACGGTCGTCATGATCGTCCGAGGGGCCGCTGCAGGGTCCGCGGAGATGCCGAGGTCGGCGAGCGAGAGTACCTCGAGCGGCTTCTTCTTCGCTGCCATGATGCCCTTGAAGTTCGGGAAGCGCGCATCGGGAAGAGCCTCGGTGATCGAGATGACCGCCGGGAACGACACCGAAACCGACTGGTTGCCGTCATCCGCCGCCCGCGTGCCCGAGACACCATCCGCGGTGATCTCGACCCCACTCAGTGCCGTCGCCTGCGCAAACCCGAGGTGCTCGGCCAGCATCGCCGGGATCATCCCGCCCGAACCGTCCGTGGAGAGGTTCCCCGTGATGACCAGGTCGGGCTCGGCACGACGGATCGCCGCAGCGAGCGTCTCGGCGGTCAGGCCGAGATCTGCGCCGGCGAGCTGCTCGTCGACGATGTGCACAGCGGATGCCGCGCCGATCGCGAGGGCGCGGCGAATCGATGCCGTGGACGACTCGGGAGCCATCGCGAGGGCCACCACGTCGGTGCCGTCGTTCTTGTCCGCGAAGGAGAGAGCGACCTCGAGAGCACGCTCGGTGATCTCATCCAGAACCACATCACCGGCGCCTCGATCGGCCAATCCGGTCTCGAGATTCAGCTTGCGATCGCCATAGGTGTCGGGCACCTCTTTGACCAGGACGAAGATCTTCATCGAATGCTCCTCACGACAGGGCCGAGTCTATCTACGTTGTGGACAGTGTCGCGAATCCGCTGGGCTTCATGCCACCGAATGCGCACTGATTCACACACAATGTATACACACTGCACCATGCCCGGAGGAGCCGCGCACCCACGCGGCGAGGCATCAACGCACGTCGAACACTCCTCGCCTGCGGGTCACATAGATCACGGAACCCGCGACCAAGAGCAGCACGGCGAGCAGCGCCACGCCCCACGGTGCCTGCGCTCCCGTGATGGCGAGCTCCCCCGCTCGCACGACGGTCAGCGGCGCCGTGATCGGGTCGAGCTGGCCCGACGTGATGACGAGCGTGTGTGCGCCGAGTGCGAAGTCTGCGGGAATGGCCACATCGAAGCGCACGACGCCGGAGGCATCCGCGACCGGGATTCCAGAGATGACGCGAGGCTCGCTGTGCAGCGTCGCAGCGATCTGCTGACCGGGCTCGAGACCCGTCACGGAAACCGTGATCGTGCCGCCCTGCTCGACACGGTCAGACGACAGCGAGACCTTCGCCCAAGCGTGAGTGTCGCCGTCTCCCCCATCGCCCGGACCCTCGGGATCGGTGGGCCCACCAGGGTCGGTGGGCGATGTCCCCTGGCCGTCCACCAGCACGGCCACCGAGCGTGCCGGAACCGTCACCGTGCCGGTCGCGGAATCCCACACGGTCGTCTTCACCACGGCATCCGCACCGCTGGCCTGCGCGTCCGTCAGCGCGAAGTCGCGCCCTGCGAGCGCATCGATGGTCTGGGTCACCGCGTCAGGCGTCGCGTTGAACACGACGAGCGCGCCATCCAGAGCGGGGTCGACATCCTCTCCGACCAGGTCATCGATGTGCATCGCGATGACGCCGGGGGCAGCATCCGTCCCGCTGCCCGGGAAGCTGACCTTCTGCTCGATGAGATCCGCAGACCCCAGCTGCAGCAGATCGACTTCGCTGCGGACACGCAGCAGGTCGAGCGCGGACGCCTCGGCTGCGGCGATGTCCTCCGCGCCGGGCTTGAGCACGGGGTCGGCGAGCAGCGGCGCCATGATCGACCACTTGTCCTCGTTGTCGGCGGCCGACGGGAGGCCGGACCCGAAGGTCGACTCCTGACCAGTCCAATCGATGCGGTTGAACCAGTCGCCGGAGTCGTAGCTGTTGCGATCGAGGGACTTCGAGCGCAGCAGCTCAGTGCCTGCGTGCCAGAACGAGGGCGACTGCGACAGCGTGACCGTCGCGAGCGACAGCGTGTTCATGCGCACCCGATCGGCCATCTTCGTATCCGTCGGCAGTTTGAAGACCGACAGGTCGTAGAGCGTCTCATTGTCGTGCGCGTCGACGTAGTTGATGACCTCGCCCGGCTCGTCGGCGTATCCGGCCTGTGCACCTCGATAGTCGATGTCCTCTCCTGCGGTGGTCTCGCCGTCGCTGGTGACGAACGAGAAGTCGCGCAGGTTGCCTGCGAGACCCAGCTTCACGAGGTCGGTCTGGTGGCCGAGATCGGCGATCGCCTCTTCTGGCGTGCCGTTGATCGCGTTGCCGTTCGGGTCGGTGCCCAGTCCCGTGCCGAAGCCCTGCTGGTACGTGGATGCGCCGTCCACCGGACTGCCGCCGTGCACGGCATCGCGCAGCCGGTCGTTGAAGGTGCCGATGCCGGTCCTGCCGAGCTGCCCTTGCGTGGCCTGCTCGAACAGTGCGTTATCCACCACCTCGCCGAAGTTCCACCCCTCGCCGTACAGGTAGATCGCCTTGCCGTCGATGCCGTCGTTCTTCACGGTCAGCGCATCCAGCGCGTCCCGGACCGCCTGCATGTTGGTAGTGGAGTGATGGCCCATCAGGTCGAACCGGAACCCGTCGACCTTGTAGTCACGGGCCCAGGTGACGACGGAGTCGACCATGAGCTTCTGCGCGATGAGGTGCTCGGTCGCCACGTTCTGGCAGCACGTCGAGGTCTCCACAGCACCCGCCGCGTTGAGCCGGTGATAGTAGCCCGGAACGACCTGGTCGAGAACGGAAGTCTCAGCCTGACCGGAAGCCGCCGTGTGGTTGAACACCTGGTCGAGTACGACCTGCAACCCGAGGTCGTGGAGCGAGCCGACCATGGTGCGGAACTCGCCGATGCGCTCACCACCGTCGGCGTCCACGGCGTACGAACCCTCAGGTGCGGAGAAGTGGTACGGGTCGTAGCCCCAGTTGAAGCCGTCTTCGCCAGCGATCGCCTGCACGCACGCCTGCTGCTGGTCGGAGTCGGGTGCGAACGATTCGAGGTCGCAATCCGGGGTGGCCTGCGCCGCCCGGTCTTCCTCGATCGTCGCGATGTCGAACGAGGGCAGCAAGTGCACGGTGTTGATGCCGGCTTCCGCGAGTTCTTGCAGCTGGTCGGTGCCTGCGCTGTCTTCAGCGAAGGCGAGGTAGGTGCCGCGTACATCTTGCGGAACGGTCTCATCCGAAATGGAGAAGTCGCGAATGTGCAGCTCGTAGATCGCTCGGTCCACGGCGCGGTCCACAGTGGGTGCTTCAGCCTCGCGCCACTTCTCCGGCTGCCACTTCTCGTCATCGAGATCGACGGCGACGGAGCGCTCTGAGTTCGGCGTCAGGGCGACGGAAACGGGATCGGTGACGTTGTTGGTCTCGATCTCTCCGGTGCTCGGAGCGTAGACGACGACCTCCCAGAGGAACTCATCGCCCTTGAGCTCGTCCTCACCATCGACCTGCCAGACGCCGGTTGCGTCGTCCCGCTTCGCCTCGTGCCGAACCGCGTCGCCATCGGATCCTGCATCCCAGGTGAGCAGTGTCGCCGACTGCGCGGTCGGCGCCCACAGGCGGAAGGTCGGCGTGTCGCCGGAGAAGGTGACGCCGAGGTCGACACCCTCGACGGCATCCGCGTACAGGTCATCCAGCACGCCAGGAATCTGCATCCCGGTGTACGCCGTGACGGCGCCGTCGATGCCGAGCTGCCCGACGGCGAGCTGCGTGCGCACGAGCGCCGCGGCATCCGGATCGTCGAGCTTCAGTGCGACGTAGCCCTCGAGCGCGGGGAAGCGTGCGAGCTGCTCCTCGGACAGCGTGCCATCGACAGTCAGTTCGATGGCGTCGCCGCCGGAGACCTCGCCATCCGCCAACGCGAGCGAGGCATCAGCAGATGAGTAGAGGCGGTACCCCGCATCCGCGGGGCTTCCCAGATCCGCCGGCCACGCGATGGTCGTCTCATCGATCCACTGCGCACGCTGTTCACCGACACCGGGGAGCAGCGGGTCTTCGCTGGTGATCTCGAGGAGGTGGCTCTCAAGGGTGTACCGGAAGGTCGTGACCTTGCCCTCGGTGGCGCTGAACGAGATGTTCGCTCCGTTCAGGACCCCGTCGACGCCGTAATTCTCATCCCAGCTGAGGCCATGCGCAACCTTCAGCGCGTAGGCGCCGGTGGGCAGGTCGGCGGTCGAGAACTCGTAGACGCCATCGCGGTCGCCGTCGGCCATGAGGGTCCCCAGGCAGTCCGGCGTCCAATCGCCTTCGCAGCCCAGCTCGCTCTGCTGCGATCCGGGCAGGGTCACGATGGGTCCCTCTGCGGTGGACTGCACGATGTTCGTGCGCGGGTCGAAGTAGAAGGTGACCGGTCCGCCCGCGTGCGAGATGGCGATATTCGTTCCGTCCGGGACACCGTTCGCACCGTAGTTGATGCTCCAGCTGCCGTTGATGGCTGCCTTGTACTCGTAGTCACCGGCCGGCAGGTCGAAGGTGCCCGCCCAGACGCCGTCGGCACGCAGACTCAGCTTCGCCTTCTCGCAGGCCGGGTCCCAGTCGCCGGCACAGCCGAGCTCTGAATCGAGGCTTCCCGCGATGACCACCGAATCGATCGTCGTCTCGGGCTCCTCGGTCTCCGTCAGCGTGACGGCGTTGCCGACGGATGCGTAGGTGGATGCCGCAGCGTGGTGACCTGCAGCATCGGTCGTTACGGCTCGGTACTCGACGAGCGTGCCGTCGGCAAGGCCTCCCAGGTCGTGGAAGACGCGCGGGTCGGTGTTCTCTGCGGTGCCGAGGAGGTTCCACTCCTCTGACCCCACGACGCGCCAGGAGAAGCTGGTCTGCAGCCACTGGTCCGCGGTCTCGGCCTGTACGGCCGCCTGCCCGTTGATCCCGGCGCCGGCTGCGGGGACCGTGATGGTCACCGGAGCGGCTTCGTCCGGTGCGGACACTGTCGCGTTCGCTTTCCAGACCACGGCGGAAAGCGCGGGGACGGTGACACTCGTCGCCGCACCCGCATCCGTCGCGAGCGATCCGGCGTCTCCGTACACCACGTCATAGCCGGCATCCGCGGTGAGAGTCGTCAGATCAGCTGTCTGGGCGGATGCCGCGTTGTTGACCGCGACCAGATACTCGGTCTTCTCGTCGGCGTCGACGCGTGAGAAGGCGTACACGCCTGCGCCGTCCGCCGCGTACCGCTCGATCTGGGCCCCATCGGCGAGCGCAGGATGCGCCTCGCGCAGGTCGGAGAGCGCGGCGATCTGCGTGTACAGCGCGGCGTCGGTGCCGTAGCGATCGACGGACCCGGCGTGCTCGCCGGTGATGAGGTTCTGATCGGCGTACTCGTCCACCTGGGTGGCGAACAGCGTCTGACGGGCATCCTTGTCGCCGCCGGGGCCGGTGAAGCCCTGCTCATCGCCGTAGTAGATCACCGGTTGGCCACGGGTCAGGAACATCAGTTCGTGGGCGAGCTCGTCACGCTCGAGTGGAGCATCCGTGCCGTCGAGGAAGGAGCCCACACGGCCCATGTCGTGGTTGCCCAGGAAGGTGGGCAGTGCCGTCGCCGATGAGTCCGCGGTCGTGTAGTGATCGTCGCCGGCGAAGAGCGACTGCAGGCCCTTCGCGGAGTTTCCGGCGGCGTAGCCGACGGCTGCGGACTGGAAGGTGAAGTCGAGCACCGAGTTCATGTCAGTGCCTCGCACATATGGCGAGAGCTTGACGGGATCGGCGTCGTAGACCTCGCCGAACATGAAGAAGTCGTCCTTGCCGATGCTGTGGGCGTAGTCGAGCACCTGGGTGGTCCACTGCTCCCAGAACTCGAAGTTCACGTGCTTGACGGTGTCGATGCGGAAGCCATCGATTCCGAGGTCGATCCACTGGTCGTAGACGTCGACGAAGCCGTTAACGACCGTGGGGTGCTCGGTCATGAGGTCGTCCAGACCGTCGAAGTCGCCATAGGTGACCGACTCCCCCGACCAGGTCGAGTTGCCGCGGTTGTGGTAGAGCGTCGGGTCGTTCAGCCATTCCGGAACCTTGACGTCCTCGGTGACGACGGGCGAGTACGGGAAGCTGCTGTCCTTGTCGAGGGTCGGGAAGGGTGTCTTACCGTCGGCGAACTCTGCGGGATCGAACGCGTTGCCGTCGGCATCCTGGTACGGGCTGGTCGCCTGGTCGATGTAGGAGTACTCGGATTCCGAGTAGTCGATGACGTCGGCAGTGTGGTTCGTGATGATGTCGAAGTACACCTTGATGCCGCGATCGTGCGCTTCGGCGATGAGCGCCTCGAGCTCGGCGTTGGTCCCCAGGTGCGGGTCGATCTGGGTGAAGTCGGTGATCCAGTAGCCGTGATAGCCGGCGGAGGCATTCGCGCCCTCCCCCTGGACCGGCTTGTTCGCGAAGCTCGGGGTGAGCCAGATCGCCGTCGTACCGAGTCCCTCGATGTAGTCGAGCTGCTGGCGGAGCCCTGCGATGTCGCCGCCCTGGTAGAACCCCTTGTCAGTGGGGTCGAAGCCGGTGGTCATGCGATCGCCGG
Source organism: Microbacterium abyssi (assembly GCF_015277895.1). Taxonomy (NCBI): domain Bacteria; kingdom Bacillati; phylum Actinomycetota; class Actinomycetes; order Micrococcales; family Microbacteriaceae; genus Microbacterium; species Microbacterium abyssi. The sequence continues at coordinate 2,905,101 of NZ_CP063815.1, forward strand.
TGAGACCGCCGGTGTCGTTGGAGGTGTCGCCGTTGGCGAATCGGTCGGTCATGACGAAGTAGAACTGCTCGTCGGCGCCGGCCTGGCGCACGGGGGCTGCGACGAGCGCGTCATCGCCTGCGGTGTAGGTCGAGCGCAGACTCTCGACCTCGACGCCGACCCGCTTGAGGTTGTCATCGAAGGTGAAGCGCAGCGTCGCGGGTCCCGCGACTGTGAGCGGAAGGTTGTCCCCGCCGCCGTCCAAGCCGTACGCCTCGTCCCAGCCATCGTTGAGGGCGACCTTGTACTGGTAGCTGCCGGCCGGCACGTCGAAGGCGGCGCTGTAGACGCCGTCGGTCGCGGTGAGAGGCAGCTCGGTCTCGGCGCAGTCCGGCGCCCAATCGGCGGCGCAGCCGAGTGCGGTCTGCAGGTCGCCGACGAGGGCGACCGTCCGATCGGCGGCGGATGCGGGGGCGAGTCCGATGGCGGAGACGCCGGAGGCGAGGAGAGTTGCTGCGATCAGGAGGGCGGCACGACGCTGGGCGGTCTTCTTCGACACGAATGCTCCATCAGGTGTGGTGCGGGCACGACGACGTGACCGGCTGCTGTGGGAGTGAAGCTAGCAGCATCCTGTCGCTGACTGCAAGCGCTTCCAGAAAATAGGACGCACGCCGCCCGGGCACCCGATACCGTAGAGACCGTGCCACGTCCCCGTCCTCTCCCGATCGATCCGCTGGCCGAGGCCAAGCGGCAGTGGCTCGCGCACGGGTGGACGGATGCCGCCGACGGCATGACCGCCGTCGTCTCCGTCATGCGCGCACAGCAGCTTCTTCTCGCCCGGGTGGATGCTGCGCTGAAGCCCTTCGCGCTTTCGTTCGCGAGGTACGAGATGCTGCGGCTGCTCGCGTTCAGCCGATCGGGCAGCCTCCCGCTGTCGAGCGTGGTCGCGCGCCTGCAGGTGCACGCCACGACCGTCACAAGCACGGCGGAGCGTCTGGTGCGCGATGGGTTGATCCTGCGCGAGCCGCATCCTCACGATGGTCGTGCCGCCATGCTCAGCCTCACCGACGCCGGTCGGGATCTCGTCGAGCGCGCCACAGCGGCGCTCAACAGTCAGGTGTTCAGCGCCCCGGGCATGAGTGCAGAGGACACCACCGGTCTCGTCGGGATCGTCGCCCGGCTGCGCCGGGATGCCGGGGACTTCACCGAGCCGCGTCCACAGCCGGACCCGCTCTGATCGTGCCCTCCTGATGCCAGAGTTCACGCTCGAGCGCGTGATCCGGGCCGCGCCCGCCGAGGTGTTCGCGGCTTCCATCGATCCCGCGCTCCACGTCGAGTCGATGGCGCGCTACGGCGAGACGATGGTGGACGGCCCCGAGGGCGGCGTCTTCACCGAGGGCTCGACGGTCACGTGGCGCGCGCGCCATTTCGGCATCACGTTCCGCCTGACCTCGATGGTGTTCAGCATCGATCCGCCGTACCGGTTCTCCGATCGACAGATCAGGGGTCCATTCGGCGCCTTCCATCACGATCATGTCTTCCTCGAGCATCCTGACGGCACGCTCATGCGGGATACCATCACGTTCCACTCGCCGTTCGGGCCGCTCGGCGCGCTCGTCGACCGGCTCTTCATGCGCGAGTACCTGCGCCGGCTGATCGAAGAACGCAACCGCGTTATGGCCGTTTCGGTCGAGGGTCGACGCGCGTAATCTGATCGCTATGCCCGAATTGCATCTCACCACCACACTCGAAGGCCGCGGCCCGGCGGCGGCGATCGTCCTCACCGATGAGCAGGTCGCCGAGCTCGGCGCAGGCAAAGCGTTTCCGGTGGTCGTCGACTTCGGTGACCGCAGCATACGCCTCCGCCTGTCCCGCATGGGCGGCCAGAATCTGATCGGATTCAGCAAGGCGGCCCGCGCCGAGGCGGGGGTGGAGTCCGGCGAGCAGGTCGAGGTGACGATCCGCGTCGACGCGGACGAGCGCGTGATCGAGATTCCGCCTGCGCTGGCCGAGGCACTGGATGCCGATCCCGCCGTTCGCGCGGCATTCGAGAATCTCGCGCCGTCCAAGCGCAAAGAGATGGCCCGGCAGATCGCAGAGGCGAAGCAGGACGAGACGCGGGACCGGCGGCTCGAGAAGGTTCTCGCCGCCCTGCGCGGTTGATCGGCTGCACGGACGGCTGGAGACATGCACGGATGGCTGGCGAACGTCGTCGATCCGCCAGCCACCCGTTCAGCCGCCAGCCATCCGCCCGAGACGACACCTACCGGTTCGTGAAGTTCGGTGCCCGCTTCTCGCGGAAGGCCGACATGCCCTCCTTCTGGTCCGCCGTGTCGAAGAGGCCGGCGAACGCCTGCTTCTCGTGGGCGAGCCCCTCAGCGAGGGTCGTCTCCATGGCGGCATCCAGCGCAGCCTTCGCCGCGTACAGGCTCGGCAGTCCCTTCGACGCGATCGTCTCGGCGAGCTTCGTCGCCTCGTCGAGCAGATCGGATGCCGGCACCACTCGCGATACGAGCCCGGCACGCTCCGCCTCCTCGGCGCCCATCATGCGGCCGGAGAGTATGAGTTCGGCAGCCTTGTAATACCCGATCGCGCGGATGAGACGCTGCGTGCCGCCCATGCCCGGGATGACACCGAGGTTGATCTCGGGCTGACCGAACTTCGCGGTGTCGGCGGCGAGGATGACATCGCACATCATCGCCAGCTCGCACCCGCCACCGAGCGCGAAGCCGGAGACGGCCGCGATGACCGGTGTGCGCACCGCGGCGAAATCGCTCCAGGCCCCGAAGTGATCGGTGGCGAGCATGTCGGATGCCGACATGCCCTCCATCTCCTTGATGTCAGCCCCGGCGGCGAACGCCTTCTCGGAACCCGTGATGACGATCGCGCCGATGCCGTCATCGGCGTCGAAAGCGACCGCGGCCGCGGTGACTTCGTCGGCGACCTGTCCGTTCAGTGCGTTCAGCGCCTGCGGGCGATTCAGGGTGATCCAGCCGACGCGTCCGCGCTGCTCGACAAGGATGGTCTCGTACTCGGTCATCTATGACTCCTCACGTCCGGGTACAGTCTGCCCGAAGCCGGTCAGACGTTCCCATCGCGGATGTCGGTGATGATGCCGGAGAAGTCGCGACCGGCGCCGTCGCCAGCGGCGAAGGCCGCGTACAGCTCCTGCGCGAGCCGGCCCATCTTCGCGTCTGTAGAGGTCTGCTCGATCGCCTGCAGCGCGAGACCGAGGTCCTTCGCCATGAGCGCACCGGCGAACCCGGGCTGGTAGTCGCGATTCGCAGGACTCGTCGGCACCGGCCCCGGCACCGGGCAGTTGGTCGTCAGAGACCAGCACTGCCCAGACGCCTGTGAGACGACGTCGAACAGGGCCTGATGCTCGAGCCCGAGCCGCTCCCCGAGCACGAACGCCTCGGCGACCGCGATCTGCGACACCGCGAGCACCATGTTGTTGCAGACCTTCGCGGCCTGCCCGAGCCCTGGCCCGCCGCAGTGCACGATGCGCTTGCCCATCACCTCGAGCAGCGGGAGGGCCGCGGCGAAGTCGTCATCCGCCCCGCCGACCATGAACGCGAGTGTGCCGTTCTCGGCCCCGACGACACCGCCAGAGACCGGCGCATCGATGTTGCGATGCCCGGCCTCGACAGCCAGTGCATGCGCGGTCTGCGCTTCATCGACGGCGATCGTGGATGACTCGATGAACAGGGTGCCGGGGCGCGCCGCTGCGAGCAGCCCGCCCTGGTACGCGTCGAGAACGTGCCTGCCGGCGGGGAACATCGTGATGACGACGTCCGCGTCGGCTGCAGCATCCGCCCCGCTCGACGCGATCGGGATGCCGGCCGCGCGGGCCGCCTCGATCGCAGCCGGAACCGGATCAAAGCCCCGCACCTCGTGGCCCGCAACGACGAGATTCCTGGCCATCGGCAGCCCCATATGGCCGAGGCCGAGGAATGCGATGCGCGTCATGATGCCCTCCTCATGGTGGCGGATCCTGAGGGACGCAGCATCTCGCGTCCGACGATGAGTCGCATGATCTCGTTCGTCCCCTCCAAGATCTGATGGACGCGCAGATCGCGCACCACCCTCTCGATCCCGTAGTCCTGCAGGTAGCCGTAGCCACCGTGCAGCTGCAGAGCGCGATTGGCGACGTCGAACCCGGCATCCGTCGCGAAGCGCTTGGCCATCGCGCAGCGCATCGTGGCATCCGGAGCGTGCTCGTCGACCGCCTGCGCCCCGTCTCGAACCATGAGGCGCGCGGCCTGGAGATCGGTGCGCATGTCGGCGATCTGGAAGAGGATCGACTGCTTCTCGGCGAGAGGCTCGCCGAACGCGATGCGCTCGTGCACGTACTGCACGGCGCGGTCGAGCGCCCATTGAGCCCCGCCGAGCGAACAGGCGGCGATGTTCAGACGCCCGCCGTTGAGGGCGGACATCGCGATCGCGAAACCGCGTCCTTCGTCGCCGAGCATGGCGGATGCCGGCACCCGGACGCCGTCGAGGATCACCTGACGCGTCGGCTGTGCGTGCCAGCCCATCTTCTTCTCGAGGGCGCCGAAGCTCAGGCCCGGGGCAGCCGCGGGGACGAGGAAGGCGCTGATGCCGCTCGCACCGCTGCCGGCGTCGCCGGTGCGCGCCATGACGATGTACACGCCCGACTCGCCCGCGCCGGAAATGAACTGCTTCACACCGCTGATCTCGTACTCGTCTCCATCACGGACTGCCCGCGTCGCGAGGGCCGCCGCGTCGGAACCGGCACCCGGCTCGGTCAGACAATAGCTGCCGAACTCCGACATGGCGGTGAGCTGCGGCAGCCACTCGCCGCGCTGAGTCTCGTCACCGTAGCTGTCGATCATCCACACCACCATGTTGTGGATCGAGATGAAGGCGGCGACCGCTGGATCCCCCTTGGCGAGCTCCTCGAAGATCGCGACGGTGTCCGTGCGGCTGAGCCCTGTACCGCCGAACTCCTCGCCGACGTAGATGCCTCCGAGCCCGAGGTCGCCGCCGCGCTGCAGCGCGTCGCGCGGGAAGATGTGCTTCTCGTCGCGCTCCGAGGCGTACGGGGCGAGTTCGGTCTCGGCATACTCGCGGACGGCGCCGAGGATCGCCTCGCGCTCATCAACTGTCGTGACAGTGGTCATCGCAGCTCCTAGTGCATGGTCGGGATGACGAAGCTGGCGCCCTCGCGCACGCCGTGCGCGGGCCAGCGGCTCGTCACCGTCTTGGTCTTGGTGTAGAAGCGAAAGGCGTCGGCGCCGTGCTGGTTGAGGTCACCGAAGCCGGACTTCTTCCAGCCGCCGAAAGTGAAGTAGGCGATCGGCACCGGAATCGGCACGTTGACGCCGACCATGCCGACGTTCACCCGGGCGGTGAAGTCACGCGCGGCGTCTCCGTCGCGCGTGAAGATCGCCACGCCGTTTCCGAGTTCATGATCGGATGCCATCGCCAGCGCCTGCTCGTAATCGTTCGCCCTGGCGATGACGAGCACCGGTCCGAAGACCTCCTCGCGGTAGATCGACATGTCGGTGGTGACGTCGTCGAACAGTGTCGGGCCGAGATAGAAGCCCTCCTCATGTCCTTCGACGGAGAATCCGCGACCGTCGGCGAGCAGGGTGGCGCCGGCATCCACGCCCTGTTGGATGTAGCCCTCGACGCGCTCGACGGCCGCGCGGCTGACGAGCGGGCCGTAGTCGATGCCGTCTGCGAGCGAAGGCCCGACGCGCAGGTGCTGCACGCGCTCGGTGAGCTTCGCGGCGAGCGCGTCGGCGGTGTCCTTCCCGACCGGGACGGCGACGGAGATCGCCATGCAGCGCTCGCCGGCCGAGCCGTAACCGGACCCGATGAGCGCGTCGGCGACCTGGTCGAGGTCTGCGTCGGGCATCACGATCATGTGGTTCTTCGCGCCGCCGAAGCACTGCGCGCGCTTACCGTGCGCTGTCGCGGTCGTGTAGATGTACTCCGCGATCGGCGTCGAGCCGACGAAGCCGATGGCCTTGATCCGGTCGTCGGTGAGCAGCGTGTCGACGGCCTCCTTGTCGCCGTGCACGACGTTGAAGATGCCGGCGGGGAGCCCGGCCTCGAGGAACAGCTCGGCGAGACGCACGGGAACCGAGGGATCGCGCTCGCTGGGCTTGAGGACGAATGCGTTCCCCGCGGCGATGGCCGGACCGGCCTTCCACAGCGGGATCATGGCCGGGAAGTTGAACGGCGTGATCCCGGCGACGACGCCGAGCGGCTGTCGCATCGAGTAGACGTCGATGCCGGTGCCGGCCTCGGTGGAGTATTCGCCCTTGAGCAGGTGCGGGGCGCCGGCAGCGAACTCGATCACCTCGAGGCCGCGCTGGATGTCGCCCTTCGCGTCCTCGAGCGTCTTGCCGTGCTCGCTGGAGAGGAGCTTCGCGATCGACGCCATCTCGCGGTTCACGAGATCGAGGAAGCGCAGCAGCACGCGGGCGCGCTTCTGCGGGTTGGTCGCCGCCCACGCGGGTTGCGCCGCCTCGGCGTTGCCGATCACGCGGCGGACTTCGTCGGCCGAGGCCAGCGGCACGCGAGCCTGCACGGCGCCGGTGCTCGGATCGAGCACATCGCTGAAGCGTCCGGCATCCGGAGCGATGAGCGATCCGCCTATGAAATGTGGGATTGTGCGAGTCATTTTGTGCTGTCCCTTCACGCCATCATTGGCGTGATGTCCAGATTACTCGGCATCCCAGAGATTTACTAGGGTGTCCTTGCAATTACGGGAAAGCACCCCTTCCCGTTGTTCCGCGCGCGTTCACCGCCCGGACACTTTCAACGCGTACAACTTCTCTTGCGCGGAGCGACTCAGACCGGATCGGGTAGTCAGAAGCTTTCCGCGCATCGGTGAGCATGGCTCCCGAAAAGACCCCCGCCGAATCGGGTCGGCGGGGGTCTTATCTTGTGCGGTGTCGATTCAGCGGACGATGTTGCCGTTCACGTGCACCTTGCCCTTGGCGATACTGACGATCGTCCCCGGTCCGCCGGTGAGGTCCATCGTCGCCGCCCATACGGTGCCATTGGATGCGACCGCCACTGAGAGCGCCCCGTTGAGTGCGGCGTACGGCGACGCAGCGCCGTCGGTGACCTTGGTCACGCCGGCGCCGAACAGCTCAGCGACGTAGACGTCTTTGCCCTTGACCGCTGCGCTCGTCGGACCGGACAGTCCGGATACGAGCTGTGTGACCGTTCCGCTGGAGGCGTCGACCTGCCACAATGCGCCCTGCGAGGCGCTCTCGCCCGGAAATCCCGGCAGCGTCGTGACGTAGATCGTGTTGCCGCTGCCGACAGTGATGCCGGTAGGCACCGGTTCCACGTAATAGGTGTCACCAGCCGCGCACGCGGGGAGGCCGAGCATTCCAGCGGTCTCGGCCGTGAGCGTCACCGGCACCGGCGGCAGCACGGCCAGCGTGCTTATCCGGCCCGAATCCGTCACCCTCATCACGGTGTTGGCGCCCGCGTCGGCGACCAGCCACTCGCCCTTCCACGACGCGACGTTGTACGCGTGCGCGTCGACCAGGCCGGTATAGCTGAGCGGAGCACCACCTGTCGCCTCGACGACGCACGGGTTCGGATCGGTGATGCCGTAGGTGCTCGCGGCGTCAGGGTTGTTCGCAACCTCGTAGGCATGCAGATCGGCGTAGACCGTCGTGCCCTTGGGGCCTCGGATGTTCAGCCCGCTCTCCAGGATCACCGGCGGTTCGGTGGAGCCGTCCTCGACCGAGGATCCCCATGCCATCGACGCGCCGCGGATCGCCAGTCCGGTGAGCCCGGGGATGCCCTCGACGACCGGGGCGATCTGTCCGTCGGGCTGCAACTGGCCGATGGTGCCGGTCGCACCGTCTGCGACGTACACGCGCGTGCCGTCGAGGGCGATGCTGAACGGCGCGCCGAGCTGCGTCGACCATTCCTGTGGGGGCGGCGGTGCGGATGCTGCCGACGCGGCCGCCGGGAGAGAGAGGGCCAACGCTGCGGCAGCCGCCGCCGCGAGGACCGTTCGAGTGCTGCGCATACCTGTCTCCGATCTGGGTACGAGCCGTCCTCAGCGACGACCCATCCGGATTCTCTCCCGGAGCATGGCGGGTGCAATCGGGGATTCGCCCCGTCTTTAGCCGACTCGTCCCCCTTCTGGGCGGACCGGAGTCGTCGCCCCGGCGTCCGCCTCGCACATGGTCTGCAGCCCGTAGCGGCCGTCGATCTCCGCGAATGCCGTGATGTCGGGTTAGCCTGAGGCGCATGGGACTGTTCCGGAAGGATCCTCAGCGAGTACGACTCGAGTCGCAGGATGTCGTGCTGAAAGCAACTCGGGCGCCGTGGAGCCTCTGGACCGATAGCTTCGGCAGACTCAGCATTCGATCGATCCAGATCATCGTCGTGGTCATCGTCGCAGTCGCGATCATCTTCGCGTTTCAGCAACTCACGCTCGTCACGATCCCGCTCATGATCGCGCTGATCCTGTCCTGCGCATTCAATCCGGTGATGAGCTGGATGCGGCAACGCGGGGTGCCGTCGCTGCTGGCGACGATGATCACGCTTCTCGGGATCGTGGTGATCATGGGGGCACTCGGCTGGTTGATCGTGTGGGCCGTTCTCGACCAGTGGGACGAGCTGTACTCCCAGGCGGAAGAAGGCTTCCAGCATCTACTCGCATGGCTGCAGACTCTGCCGTTCGATTTCCTCCAGCCGGATCAGATCGACGAATGGATCGACACGCTCGTCGGATTCCTGACCAGCGCCCAGTTCGGCTCAGGTGCCATCGCCGGCGTCAGCGCCGTCGCCAGCTTCGTCACCGGCCTCGTGCTGATGGTTACCGTCCTGTTCTTCTTCCTGAAGGACGGACCGCAGATGTGGGAGTTCCTGCTGCGCCCGTTTCACGGTCAGAGCTACGTCCGAGCCCGTCGCGTCGGTGACAAGACCGTGAGCACCCTCGGCTCCTACGTGCGCGGCACCGCGACCGTAGCCGCCGTGGACGCCGTGGGGATCCTCATCGGCCTGCTCATCTTGCAAGTTCCCCTCGCCATCCCTCTCGCTGTTCTGGTCTTCCTCCTCGCGTTCATCCCGATCGTTGGTGCGACCGTCGCCGGAATCCTCGCCGCGCTCGTCGCACTGGTGGCCAACGGCTGGGTGAACGCCCTCATCGTGGTCGGCATCGTCATACTCGTCAATCAACTCGAGGGCAACTTTCTGCAACCCTTCCTCATGGGACGATCGATGAGGCTGCACGCGTTCGTCATTCTCGTCGCCCTGACCGTCGGAACAGTTCTCGGCGGAATCGTGGGGGCAGTTCTCGCCGTGCCGATCACCGCCGCCTTGTGGGGAGTGATCAAGGTCTGGGACGGACCGCAGCTTCCCGCACGATGGGCTCGGCCGAAACAGCCTGCGAGCAACTGAGCACGCAGCGCTCCCGCACTAGCCCGCGGCCTCTTCCGGTCGCTCCTGCACGTCGATCGCAGCCGTGTCCGGCTCGTACTCCTCGATATGCCGCTCGTCCACGCCGTTGTACGCGGACAGCGGACGGATAAGCGCGTTCGACGCCTGCTGCTCCAGGATGTGCGCGGTCCAGCCGGTGATCCGCGCTGCGACGAACAGCGGCGTGAACGTCAGGGTGTCGTAGCCGATGAGGTTGTACGCCGGCCCCGACGGGTAGTCGAGGTTCGGGTAGATGCCCTTCCGCCCGACGAACTCGCTCTCGAGCTTGTCGTACAGCTCGGCGACATCCGGACGATCGTAGTGCTCGACGAGGGTGTCGAGCGCTGCCTTCATCGTCGGCACCCGCGAGTCGCCGCGCTTGTAGACGCGGTGGCCGAAGCCCATGATCTTGCGCTTCTCGGCGAGCGCGGTGTCGAGCCAGCCCGAGACCTCGGACGCCGAGCCGATCTCATCGAAGATGTGCATGACAGCCTCATTGGCCCCGCCGTGCAGCGGGCCCTTCAGCGCACCGATGGCGCCGACGACAGCCGAGTACAGGTCACTCAGCGTCGAGGTGATCACACGAGCCGTGAACGTGGATGCGTTGAACGAGTGCTCCGCGTACAGGATCATCGACCGGTTGAAGGCATCCACGACGACAGCATCCGGCTCCTCACCGAACGTCAGCCACAGGAAGTTCGCGGCGTAGTCGAGATCGTCGCGCGGCTCGACAGCATCCTGTCCGCGGCGACGACGCTGGCCGTACGCGACGATCGCAGGAAGCGCGGCGAACAGCTTGAGGCTGCGCTCGAGGTTCTCCTCGGGAGTGCCGACGGCATCCAGCACGTTGCTGATACCGGCCGTCTCGATGGCGCCGATCACGCTGACCGCGGTGCGCACCTCGTCCATCGGGTGCGAGTCGATCGGCAGACGATCGATGGCGTCCTTCACCTCGGGCGCGAGCGCACGGTGCTGACGCTCCGTCGCGCGGAAAGCCTCCAACTCCGCGGAAGTCGGCAGCTCACCATGCCAGAGCAGGTACGCGACCGCCTCGAACGACTGCGTCGATGCGAGCTCCTGCACGGGGTACCCGCGATAGAGCAGGCTGTTCGTCTCGGGATTGACCTTGCTGACCGCCGTCTCATCCGCGACGACCCCTGCGAGGCCCTTCTTGATCTCGTTGTCAGCCATGGTTCACTCCTTCGTGATGGTGAAGTTGAAGACGCCGGAGTCGAAGTGGTTGTACGACTCGTAGTCGATCAGGTCGTAGAGGTCGGCGCGGTGCTGCATCTCACCGAGCTTCGAGGTCAAGTGCCCCTCATCCAAGAGCGTATCGAGCGCACGCCCGGTCGCGCCCATCGCGATGCGCAGCATGGATACCGGCCAGATCACGATGTTCACGCCTACATCGCGCAGCTGATCCACCGAGAACAGGTCCGATTTCCCAAACTCGGTCATGTTCGCCAGGATCGGCACGTCCACGGCGTCCCGCACCGCGGCGAACTCCTCGAGCGACCGCATCGCCTCGGGGAAGATCGCGTCGGCACCGGCATCCACCAGCGCCTTGGCACGGTCTTTCGCCGCCTCGAGACCGTCGACTGCGGCGATATCCGTGCGCGCCATGATCAGGAAGTTGTCGTCGCGCCGCGCGTCGACGGCGGCACGGATGCGCTTGACCGCCGTGTCGGAATCGACGACGGCCTTGCCGTCGAGGTGACCGCAGCGCTTCGGGTTGATCTGGTCTTCGATGTGGGCGCCGGCGAGCCCGGCATCCTCGAGCGTCTGGATCGTGCGCGCCACGTTCATCGGCTCGCCGAACCCGGTGTCGGCGTCGATGATCGCCGGCAGCTCGGTCATGCGCGCGATCTGCTGACCGCGGCCGGCGACCTCCGTGAGCGTCGTCAGCCCGATGTCGGGCAACCCGAGGTCGGCGGAGAGCACGGCGCCCGAGATGTAGACGCCCTCGAACCCTTTCTGCTCGATCAGCCGCGCCGACAGCGGGTTGAACGCGCCGGGGAACCGCAGCAGCTCGCCGGTCGCGAGACGCTCCCGGAACAGCCGCCGCTTCTCGGCGGGCGGGGTGTGCGAGTACAGCATCAGAACAGCCCCTGGGTGGCGGGGTCGGATGCCACGACACCCGGCTTCGCGATGATCGACAGTTCCGCGACCTCAGCGGCCGTGAGCTCGGGCAGGCGCTGCACCAGAGAGAGGAACCGCTCGATCTCCTCCGGTGCGAGCACCGGCTCGGCCAGCAGCCGGAACTTGTTGATGTAGTTCTCACGGGCGAACGGACGCGCGCCCAGCGGGTGCGCATCCGCCACGGCGATCTCGTCGACGAGCGTCGTGCCGTCCTTGAACGTGATCTCCACGCGACCGCCGAACGCCTTCTCGCTGATGTCGTTCGAGTGATAGCGACGGGTCCACTCGGCATCCTCACGCGTGGTGACCCTGTTCCACAGTTCGACGGTGTCGGCGCGCGAAGCCCGCTCAGGCGCGTAGGAGTCGACGTGATGCCAGGTACCGTCCTGCAGCGCGACGGTGAAGATGTACGGGATCGAGTGGTCGAGCGTCTCGCGCGACGCTGTCGGGTCGTACTTCTGCGGGTCGTTCGCCCCCGAGCCGATCACGTAGTGCGTGTGGTGGCTGGTGTGCAGAACCACCGATTCGATCGAAGCCGTGTCGACGCCTTCATTGTGCAGCTTCCGCGCCAGGTCGATCCAGGCCTGCGCCTGGTACTCGGCCGAGTGCTCCTTCGTGTACGAGTCGAGAATCGCACGCTTCGGCTCACCTGCAGCGGGAAGCGGCACCTCGTACGCGGCATCCTTGCCGTCCAGCATCCAGGCGATGACGCCGTCCTCGCCTTCGTAGATGGGCGACGGACTGGTCTGGCCGCGCATGGCGCGGTCGACGGCCTCGACGGCCATCTTTCCCGCGAATGCGGGGGCGTGCGCCTTCCACGTCGAGATCTCGCCCTTGCGGCTCTGGCGAGTGGCGGTCGTGGTGTGCAGTGCCTGACTGACGGCTTGGTAGATCGTCTCGGCATCGAGGCCGAGCAGAGTTCCGATGCCGGCCGCGGCCGACGGGCCGAGGTGCGCGACGTGGTCGATCTTGTGCTTGTGCAGGCAGATCGCCTTCACGAGGTCGACCTGGATCTCGTACCCGGTCGCGAGCCCGCGGACGAGCGCGCGTCCGTCACTGCCGGTGTGCTGTGCGACTGCGAGGATCGGCGGGATGTTGTCGCCGGGGTGCGAGTACTCGGCGGCGAGGAACGTGTCGTGATAGTCGAGCTCGCGCACGGCCACACCGTTGGCCCAGGCCGCCCACTCGGGGCTGGTGCGCTGCTCGAGCGGGGCGCCGAAAACGTTCGCGCCCTCGCCGCCGGTTGAGACCGGGTGGCTGAACGCCTGGTCGCGGGCGGCGATGATCGGGCCGCGCGTGAGGGATGCTGCGGCCACCGACGCGTTGTCGATGATGCGGTTGATGATCATGTCGACGACGTCCTGCTCGACCTCGACGGCGTCGGTGGCGACCTCGGCGATCTTCCAGGCCAGCTGCTCCCGGCGGGGCAGGTCCTCTTCGCTCTTGTAGACGCGGACGTGGTGGTTGACGGTCATGACTGCCCTTCCCTAATGGAATCGAGGATGCTGGTGAGCGCATTGCGCAAGTGCACGTGCGTGGCGTGTGCGGCGAGGTCGCCGTCGCGTTCGGCGAGAGCCTCGGCGATGAGCCGGTGCTCGGCGACGGATGCCGCAAGCCGTTCGCGATTGTCGCGCGCCATGCGTCGCACCCGCACGAGGTGCGTGCGGACCGTGCGCAGTGCCGCGGAGATGTAGTCGTTGTCGACGGCGGCGTCGACGGCGGCGTCGAACCGGGCGATGAGCGCGTAGTAGTCCTCGCGTCCGGTGGCGGCATCGAGGGATGCTCCGGTAGCCGCGAATTCGGATGCCAGGGCCCCGAACAGCGCGGCATCTCCGCGTTCGGCCGCGAGCCGCGCGGCGGACTCCTCGAGCGCGCGGCGGATCTCGAACAGGGAGCGGATGTCGTCGGCGTCGATGCCGGTGACCACCGTGACGCGCGGGGACTGCTGCTCGACGAGGCCGTCGGCGCTCAGCTGCTGGAGCGCCTCGCGAAGAGGTGTGCGGCTCACGCCGAGACGGGCGGCCTGCTCGACCTCGGCGAGGACGGTGCCCGGCGCGAGTGCGCCGGACTGAATCTCCTCCAGCAGGGTCGCGTATGCGCGATCACTCGCTCTGGTGCGCTCGACGGTGGTGCTCACACGGCTAGTGTATACACAAATCGCACCGTGGGGCACACGGAGTCACGCTGGAGCCGGGAACGTATACAGCGAGCCGCTCAGCTCGCGTGCGTCGCGCTCTCGTACAGCCCGATCGAGTTGCCGTCGGGGTCAGCGATCGCCGCCCACCAGCTCGTCTCGCTGATCGGCTGTTTCTCCAGCAGCACGGTCGCTCCGGCCTCGACCGCCTTCGCGATGGTCTCGTCGATCGAGTCCACCTCGACGTACGAGCGCGGCTGGCTGAAGTCGGCGCTGCGTGGGGCGAGGCCACCGCCGCTGACCTTGTTCGGCGCCTGCCACATCGGGTACCCCTCGTACCCGGGCACCTCGGCGATCTGCCATCCGAACAGTCCGGAGTAGAAGGCCTTCGCCGCCTCCATGTCCGCGACCGGGATGTCGATGTGTGTGATGTCGCCGTGTGCCATGTCGGCTCCTCTCCTACGGGTGGTCCGGCCCCGTGCGGGCACCGGCACGGCCAGCTTCGTCCGATGAGGCGCCGTCTTCAAGGGCATCCGCGGACTGTTCACCCGGCGGCGCCAGGACGGGATCCCCCGACATGGATGCCGCGGGCTCGCCGAGTTTCACGACGACGACGCCCGCGAGCACGAGCGCCGCGCCGATGCCCTGCAGCAGGTTCGGCAGCTGCCCGAGCAGCAACCATCCGAACAGCAGCGCCGCGACGACCTCGGCGAGCGCGATGAACGAGGCCAGCCGCGAGCCGAGCAGGCGCGTGGACGCGATCCCGAGCACGTACGCCAGTGCCGTGGCGATGATCCCGATCGCCAGCACCGGCACGAACCACGGCACGGTTCCGAATCGATACGTGACATCATCCGTGTTCCACGCCATCGGGAGGACGCCGACCAGACCGGCGACCGTGAGACCCGCCGCACCGACGAGAAGACCAGAACCCGCCAGCACGAGCGGCGGGAGTCCCGTGTCGCGCTTACCCGACAGGATGAAGTACGCCGCAGCCCCGACCATGGCGCCGAACGCCCAGAGGATGCCGCCGACATCGACGCTGCGACCCGAGAGGACGTCGAGCATGAGCACGAGACCGGCGAACGCGATCACGGCGCCGAGGATGCTGCGCCCAGTGGGCTTCTCGCCCCGCCGCATCCAGAGCCACAGCACGACGGCGATCGGAGCGGTGTACTCGATGAGGAGGGCGAGTCCCACATCCATCACGGCGACGGCCTGGAAGTAGAACAGCTGCGTGGCCGTCACGGCGAGCAGTCCGTAGGCGGCGATGACGCCTAGGTTGCGGCGCAGCACGCCCCAGCGTCCGCGCAGCGCGACGAGAGTCGGCACGAGCAGCACGAGCGCCGCCACCCAGATCCGCACAGTGACCGCCGCGCCCGGCGTCCAGCCCGCATCGATGAGCCCGCGAGCCCAGGCGCCCGACATCCCGAACGCGAATGCCGCCCCGATCGCGAGAGGAATGCCGAGCCGCAGGCGCGATCGCACACGCGTGTCATCTGCCAAGGCGCTCATGATGAATGACGCTAGTCACCTGCGTGTAAGGTGTCAACATGCTGTTCACCGATGACACTGTTGAGGCGCTGCGCGCCGCGGCGCACCTCGTCAACAGCGCCGAGGAACCGGACACGCTCGCGTCACCCGACGACTTCGAGGCGTTCCTCGCGGCGTTCCCCTACACAGGCCGCATCGACCGCGACGCCGACGAACTGGCAGCCCTGCGAGCCCTGCGCCGGCGCCTGCGCCAGATGCTGCTCGCACCGCGCGACGGCATGGTCGACGGCATCAACGAGGCGCTGCGCGATGTGACCTTCGACGCGCACGTCGTCCGCCACGACGGCGCCGACTGGCACCTGCATGCGGTCGCCGACGACCGCCCGCTCGCCGAGCGCATCCTCGCCGAGACCGCCATGGCGCTTCTCGACGTCGTCCGGGCCGACGAGGGCAGCCGACTCACCGTGTGCGCCGACGCGGACTGCGAGGGCGTCGTACTCGACCTCTCCCGCAACCGGTCGCGCCGCTACTGCTCCACGGCCTGCACGAACCGTAACGCCGTCGCCGCATACCGCGCGCGACAGCGCTGACGGACGCGCGCCGGGTTCAAGCGCGTTCAGGTCGCGAATACGGCCGCTCTGCACGCGTCATACCGACGGAAAGTGCGACCTGGACATGGGTTGGTTCACCTCACCTGGACATGGGTTCAGCCCGCGCGGTACCCCGTGTGGTCGGGGTTCGGCTTCAGCGCCCAGCCGTCCCCGTCCGCGACGACGAGGTTCTTCATGCCACCGGCCTCGGCGATCACGCCGTAGTCCTGCCCGGCATCCGCGGCGTAGCAGAACAGCGTGACGAACGGCTCGTCGCCCACGTTGACGCTGCGGTGGATCCAGTGCCCCGGCACGTCGACGGCCTTGCCGGGGGTGAGCTCGATCGCAGACGTCTGCCCATCGAGGGTCTCCAGCAGCATCACGCCGCGCCCGCTCAGGCAGTAGTACAGCTCGGCACGATCGGCCACGGCGTGCAGGTGCCCGCGCGTGACGGCGAACTCCTCGCCGTACCGGCCGGGCAGCAGCGTGCTCGTGCCGACGATCAGCGCACCGGGCCCCTCCTGGTAGCGGTGGTCGTCAACCCAGTAGACCAGGTCGTCCGTTCCGTATTCGCCGACGGCATCCTGCCAGGCCTTGTCGTCGCGGTACACGCCGTCCATGTCGCCGAGGAACTTCTCATAGCGACGCGAGCGCCCCTCGATGCCGCCCTGCGGCGAGATCTCCAGAAGGGTGGGGATGTCGACGGCGGGTGGGGTGCTCACGATGGATCTCCTACTACTTGTAACTACAGGACTTGTAATTACAGGTATACTCCAAAACAGCACGATCCGGAACCGCAACCATCGAAGCAGGCACGAACTGTGATCATCGCCCACGACCTCGGCACCACCGGGAACAAGGCCTCGCTGCACCACGACGACGGCCGTCCGGTCGCCTCCACGACCGTCGGCTATCCGGCGCACTTCGCCGCCGGCGGCATCGCCGAGCAGGATCCCCAGGACTGGTGGAACGCCGTGGTGTCAGCCACCCGCGACCTCCTCTCTCGCACCGGCACAGCGCCCGCCGATGTGCAAGGCCTCGTGGTCAGCGGCCAGATGATGGGCGCCGTGCTGCTCGACGGCGATGGCGTCCCGGTGCGCCCGGCGATCATCTGGGCCGACACGCGCGCCGGCGCGCAGCAGCGCGAGCTCGAGGGCGTGCTCGGCGCCGAACACGCGTACGAACTGCTCGGCCACCGGTTGAACCCCACCTACTCCGTCGAGAAGGTCATGTGGGTGCGCGACAACGAGCCCGACGTCTGGGCCCGCGTCCGGCGCTTCTGCGTCGCGAAGGACTACATCGTCCTCGGCCTCACCGGGCGCCTCGCGACCGACCGCTCCGACGCCTCCGGCACGAACGCCTACGATCAGCGCACCGGCGACTGGTCCGACGAGGTTCTGCAGGCCGCCCGCCTCAACCGCACGCTCTTTCCCGAGATCCTCGATTCGACGGCGATCGCCGGCACGCTGACGGATGCCGCCGCCGAAGCCCTGGGCCTGACGACCGCAGTGCGCGTCGTGATGGGCGGCGGCGACGGGCCGATGGCCGCCGTCGGATCCGGCATCGTCGCGCCGGAGGACGGCGCTTACGTGTGCCTGGGCACCTCCTCATGGATCTCGTTCGCGAGCGACACCCCCCTGATCGACAAAGGCCTTCGCACGTTCACATTCGACAACGTCGTGCCCGGGTCGTTCGTACCGACGGCGACGATGCAGGCCGGTGGCGCCTCGATCCAGTGGATCTCCGAGGCGCTCTCCGCCGATCCGGCGAAACCCGAGACTGCGCGACTCACGTCGGAGGCCGGCGGCGACCTCGATACCGAGGACCTCTACTTCCTCCCGTATCTGCTCGGCGAACGGTCTCCCATCTGGGATCCGAACGCCCGCGGCGCCTTCGTCGGCATCGGCCGCCATCACACCCGCCACCATCTCGTCCGCGCGGTGCTCGAGAGCATCGGGTACAACCTGCTCACCAGCATCCACGCGTTCCGCGAGTCCGGCGCGACGATCGACCGGATCGATGCTGTCGGCGGCGGAGCGCAGAGCGACGCGCTGCTGCAGGTCCTCGCCGACGTCTGGGGCGTGCCCGTGCGCCGGCGCACGATCGTCGAAGAGGCGAACAGCCTCGGCGCTGCGGTCACCGGCGCCGTCGGCCTCGGGCTCGCCGACTTCTCGGCCGCCCGCGCCCTTAGCGAGGTGACGGCGGAGTTCACCCCGGATGCCGGTCGCCACGGCATCCACGCCGAGCGCCATGCCCGCTTCACCGCCGCGTACGACGCCCTGGCGCCATGGTTCGCGTCCGGACCCGCACAGTCCGGGGGCCGACCCGACACAGGTCGGACCGATTCGCCGGATGCGTCCGACATCCGTGCATCCGGCCCCCAGAGTTTCTCCGCCGAGCCGGGAGATGACCGCTGATGGGCATCATCCTCGCCACCAGCCGATCGTTCTCGGACGGCGACCTCGACCTCGTCGCCCGAGCGGCGGATGCGGGACACGAGATCGTCCGCGGCCCCGCGCACCACGAGCTCCACGAGCTGGCGCCGCTGCTCGCGAAGGCGGACGCCTGGATCGCAGGCACCGGCCCCGTCACCGCCGCGCACCTGGATGCTGCACCGAACCTCAAGATCGTCGCCCGCTACGGCGTCGGCACCGAGGCGGTGGATCTCGACGCTGCAGCGACCCGCGGCATCCTCGTCACGAACACACCCGGTGCCAACGCCGATGCCGTCGCCGACCACGCCGTCGGCCTCATGCTCGCCGCGCTCCGCCTCATCCCGGACGGCGACCGGCGCGTGCGCGACGGCGACTGGAGCGTCCGACGCGGGCGGGAACTCGGCGCCGCCACCGTCGGAATCGTCGGTTTCGGTCGCATCGGCCAGGGCGTCGCGAAGCGCCTCGACGGCTTCGGCCCGCGCATCCTCGCCGCCGACCCCTTCCTCACCGCCGAGCGCATCCGCGAGCTGGGCGCCGAGCCCGTCGAGCTCGACGAGCTGTTCCGCACCGCCGACCTCATCACCCTGCACGCTCCGGGCGGGCAACGGCTCGTCGACGCCGACCGGCTCGACGGCATCCCGCCCGGAACAATCATCGTCAACACCGCCCGGCCCGATCTCATCGACGAATGGGCGGTCGCCCACGCACTGCGCGACCGCATCCTCGCCGGCTACGCCGCCGACACGCTCGACGGCGACACCGCGGCATCCGCCAGTCCCCTCCTCGCCGCGGAGCTCGCCGAGCACGTGATCGTCACCCCGCACCTGGGTGCACAGACCACGCAGGCCGTCGACAACATGGGCTCGATGTCGCTCGACGACGTGCTCGCCGTCCTCGCCGGCCGCGAGCCCGCTCATCCCGTTCAGGTCGCAGAGAACGCCGCAAAGCCGGCGTCATAGCGACGATATTCGCGACCCGAACCTCTACGAAAGGCCCCCGATGACCAGCACTTCCGCCTCCGACTACATGGGTTTCGTCGGCGTCACCACCGGTTCGTCGTCGATCATGAAGGTGTTCCCGCTGTGGGCCGACATCCTGGCGCTGCCCACTCGCACGCTCGTGGGGCACGATCTGCCGATGGATGCCACGACCGAGCAGTACCGGGCGATGGTCGAGCAGATCCGCGACGACCCGCACCACCGCGGCGCTCTGGTCACCACGCACAAGATGAACGTTTACGCCGCGGCATCCGACCTGTTCGATGAGCTCGACCCGTTCGCGGAGTCGTGCTCGGAGATCTCCAGCATCGCCAAGCGCGGCTCGCGCCTGTCCGGCAGGGCGAAGGACCCGATCACGGTAGACCTCGCGCTGAACGACTTCCTGCCAGCCGACCACTTCGCACGCACCGGGGCCGAGGTCATCATCCTCGGCGCCGGCGGCTCGGGCACGGCGCTGAGCTGGGCCCTGTCCGAACGTGCGGATGCCCCCTCGAAGGTGACCGTGACCGCTCGCGACGACGCGAAGCTCGAGCACCTGCGCGAAGTCCATCGCCAGCACGGCACTCGTGACGGACTCATCGAGTACGTCCGCACCGACTCGGTCGAGGATGCCGCAGCACTGGTCGCCGCGGCGCCGCCCGGATCGCTCGTCGTCAACGCGACCGGGCTCGGCAAGGATCGCCCCGGCTCCCCGCTGCCCGACGACGTCGTCTTCCCCGAGGGCGCGTACGTATGGGAGTTCAACTACCGCGGCTCACTGGAGTTCCTCCACCAGGCCCGCGCGCAGGAGGCCGAGCGCGGCCTGCACGTGGTCGACGGCTGGCGCTACTTCATCCACGGCTGGTCGCAGGTCGTCGCCGACGTGTTCGAGCTGACGCTGACCCCGGAGATCGTCGAGCAGCTCGCGGAGGCCGCCGAGGGAGTGCGCTGATGATCCGCACCGTGCTCGGCGACGTCGCACCCCCAACACTCGGGCCGACGAACTATCATGAGCACCTCTTCCAGGCGACCCCGCTGCTGCCGGGCGACGAGCTCGACGATGAGGACGCCTCGAGCGCCGAAGCCGTTCTCCTTCGAGACAGCGGCTTCGCCGCGATGGTGGATGCCACGCCCTTCGGCCTCGGTCGTGACCCGGAGGCCGTCGCGCGCATCAGCGCGGCGACCGGCCTGCGCATCGTCGCCACGACCGGCCGGCACCGCGAGGCGCACTACGGCGACGACCACCCGATGCAGGTATGGAACGCCGAGCAGCTCGCCGAGCTGTTCATCGCCGATATCACCAGGGGGATGCCTGCCGACGACGCCGTGGTCTTCGAGAGCCCCGACGTGCCGATCGCCCGAGCGCCGCAGGGCCGTCCGGTGCGCGCCGGCATGCTCAAGGGCGGCATCGACTACTGGCGGATCAGCGCGTTCGAGCGGACGACGCTCGATGGCCTGGCTGCCGCGCACCGCGCGACGAACGCGCCGGTCATGGTGCACTTGGAGTTCTGCACGGCCGCGCACGAAGTCCTCGACCTGCTGGCGGCGGAAGGCGTGGCATCCGATCGGGTCGTCCTCGCGCACGCCGACCGCGACCCCGATCCGGCGCTGCACGCCTCGCTTGTGGAGCGTGGCGCCTACCTCGGGTACGACGGCTTCGCACGCCCCCGCACGCGATCCGATGCGGAGCTGCTCGCGCTTACAGAGCAGGTCGTGGAGCGCGTCGGCGCCGACCGCATCCTGCTCGGCGGGGACGTCGCCCGCCGCACCCGGTACATCTCCTACGGCGGCATGCCCGGCCTCGCCTACCTCGGCGAGCGCTACCTGCCGCGGCTGCGTTCGGCGATCGGCACGGATGCCGTGGAGCGGATGCTGGTCGCCAATCCCGCTCGGCTGCTCGACCTGGGGTGAGGGGACGCTTCGACTCGTCGCTCACCGCGTTTCGTCTCGCTCCGCTCGCTCAACGACCCGCGGATCAGATCCTGCAGGGAGTTGAGCGAGCCAACGACCAACGGCGTCAGATCCTGCGGGTCGTTGAGCGCAGGCGGCGGAGCCGCCGAAGACGAAACGGGCTGAGCGACCGAAGGGAGTCGAAGCCACCCCACAGCATCCGAACGACGAAGCGGCCCCTCACCCGAAGGTGAGCGGCCGCCCGCGTCAGAAGAGGATCACTCGTAGAGGACTGCGGCGATCTTCTCGTCTTCCATGTTGTCGGCGTCGTACCAGTACGAGCCGGTGTCGTAGAACTCCTCGACCGAGTCGCCGTTGGCCGCGTCGTACGCGGCCTGGACGACCTGCTCGCCGATGCCGATCGGGTCCTGCGTGATCGCGCCGGCCATGGTGCCGTCCTTGATCGCGTTGATCTGGGCTGCTCCCGAGTCGAAGCCGATGATCGTCAGCTTGCCCTTCTCGAGGTTGAGCTCGTTCGCCGCGTTCACGACGCCGATGGCCGAGCCCTCGTTGGTGCCGTAGATGCCCTTGAGGTCAGGGTGCGCGGCGATCATGGCCTTGGCGATGTCGGCGGACTTCAGGTGGTCGCCGTCGCCGTACTGGATGTCGACGATCTCGATGTCCGGGTAGTCCGACTCGATCTTCTCGACGAAGCCGTCACGACGCTCGACACCGGTGGAGTTGATCTGCGAGTGACCGACGATCGCTACCTCGCCCTCTCCGCCGATGAGCTCTGCCATGTGCTCGGCAGCCAGAGCGCCGGCGACCTTGCTGTCGGTGGCCGCGAGGCTGAGGCCCACGTCGCCGTTGCACGGAGCGTCGAAGTAGACGACCGGGATGTCCTGCGACTTCGCCTTCTCGAGCGGGGCGACGCATGCCTCTGGGTCGAGGGCTGCGTACGCGATGGCATCCGGGTTCTTGTCGATCGCCGCCGTCAGCATCTCGAGCTGCTGGGCGATCTCGGTCTCTGCGGCCGGGCCCTCGAAGGTGATCCGGACGCCGAGCTCTTCTGCCTTCTGCTCAGCGCCCTTCTTGACGGCCTGCCAGAACTGGTGCTGGAAGCCCTTCGAGACGAGGGCGATGTACATCTCGCCGTCGCCACTGCCACCGCCTGTGTCGCCACCCTCTTCGATGACGTCACCACCGCCGGCACAGCCGGCCATGACGAGAGCGGATGCGGCCACCAGGGCCGCGAATGCGGTCTTCTTGCCGAATTTCATGGAAACTCCATTGTTCGTGATGGGTACTGATCTGTGATGGGTGCCGGCCGGGGCCGACGATGTGGACAGGGAAGGGAACGATCAGGTTCGCTGGCGGTTGCGCAGCGAGTCGAGGAACACCGCGAGCAGGACGACGATGCCGACCACGACGTTCTGCCACTCGGTCTGGATCGACATGATGCGGAGGCCATTGACCAGCACGCTCATGATCAGCGCGCCGATCACAGTGCCGAGGATCGAGCCGCGGCCACCCAGCAGCGAGGTGCCGCCGATGATCACGGCCGCGATGGCCTGCAGCTCGTAGCCCATGCCGATCTGCGGTTGAGCCGAGTCGAGGCGGGAGGCGATGACGATGCCGGCGATGCCGGTGAAGGCACCGGCGAACATGTAGATGAAGATCGTCCAGCGGCGGGTGTTGACTCCGGACAGGCGCGTGGCCTCTTCGTTCGACCCGATCGCGAACGTGTAGCGACCCAGCAGAGTCTTCGACAGGACGATCGCGGCGATGATCGCGAGGACCGCCGTGATGAGGACCGCGTTCGGGATGCCGGGGATGATGACGCCGAGTGCGATCTTCTTGAAGTCCGGGGCGGACGACGAGAAGTAGATCGGCGCGACGTTGGAGACGACCAGGGCCAGACCGCCGGCGATCATCATCATCGCCAGCGTGGCGATGAAGGGAGGCAGGCGCAGGAACGTGACGTTGACACCGTTGATGAGTCCCATCAGCACACCGGTGCCGACGCCGCCGATGAGGCCCAGCCACACCGGCAGCCCCCAGTTCGTGATGAACACACCGGTCATGACGGCGCACAGCGCCATCCCGGTCCCGAGCGACAGATCGATGCCGCCGGTGATGATCACGAAGGTCGTGCCGAGGGCGAGGATGCCGATCACCGCAGTGGACAGCAGCACCGTGGCGATGTTGCTGAACGTGAAGAAGTTCGGGCTTGCGATGGCGAAGAAGATCACGAGGATCACGAGCGTGCCGAACGCCAGCGACTGCTGAACCTGACGTTTCAGGAAGCCGGCGACGTCGCGCTTGTCGGTGTCCTCATTGACGGCCTGCTGGATGACGGTCGTCGTCTCTCCGGACTGCTGTGGGGTGCTCATCAGTCTTCCTCCCCGTGGGCTGCGAGTTGCATGATCTTCTCCTGGCTGGCTTCTTCGTTGCGGAGCGTTCCGGTGATCCGGCCGTTCGCGAACACGACGATGCGGTTCGCGACGCGCAGGATCTCCGGGAGCTCCGACGAGATGACGATGATGGACTTTCCGGCGTCTGCGAGCTGCTGCATGAGCCGGTAGATCTCCTCCTTCGCACCGACGTCGATCCCTCGGGTCGGCTCATCGAAGATGAGGATGTCGCAGTCGCGCATCAGCCATCTGGCGATGACGACCTTCTGCTGATTCCCACCGGAGAGCAGCTTGACGATCTGTCCTACCGACGGGGTCTTCACCCGCAGCTGCTGCACGTACTGCTTGGTCTGGTTCTTGGCCTTGCCGTCGCCCATCCAGCCCAGTGCACCCGCGTAGCTGCTCAGCGAGGCGAGGACCGTGTTGAACGTGACGTCCTGTTCGAGCATGAGGCCGAGCTGCTTGCGGTCCTCGGAGAGGTATCCGACGCCGCGCTTGACAGCATCCTCGGGCTGATGGATCTTGGCGTCGCGACCGTTGATCCTGATGGTTCCGGCACTGCGAGGGTCGGCGCCGATGACGGCGCGAGCCGTCTCGGTGCGCCCCGCGCCCATCAGGCCCGCGAACCCGAGGATCTCTCCGCGGTGCAGCTGGAAGGAGACGTCCTTCAGCAGGACTCTGGTGGACAGGCCGTCCACATCGAGCACGATGGGAGCGTCCTGGTGATCGCGGGCGGCGGGGCGGGTGCCCTCGTCGATGACGCGGCCGACCATCATCTCGATGATCTTCGGGACGCTGATCTCGCTCTTCTCGAGCGATCCGATGTACTGCCCGTCGCGGAGCACGCTCACCCGGTCGGCGAGGCGGCGCAGCTCGTCCATGCGGTGCGAGATGTAGACGATTCCGGTGCCGTCCGCCTTGAGCTGCTCGATCAGGGTGAACAGCGTCTCGACCTCGCTGTCGGTCAGCGCGGAGGTCGGCTCGTCCATGATGAGCACCTTGGCGTTGAAGGACAGCGCCTTGGCGATCTCGACCATCTGCTGCTCGGCGACCGTGAGCTCGCCGACCTTCTGGCGCGGATCGAGCCGGATGTTCAGACGCTGCAGCAGTTCGGCGGTCTGCCTGTTGAGGCGACGCTCGGAGAGGAGGCCCGCAGAGGTGGGCTCGCGGCCGATGAAGATGTTCTGCGCGACGGTGAGGTCGGGCATCAGGTTGAGCTCCTGATGGATGATCGTGATGCCGAGCTGCTGGGCCTGGAGCGGGCTGGTCAGCTCCACCTCTTTGCCCTCGAACGTGATGGTGCCCTCGTCGCGGGTATAGATCCCGGAGAGGATCTTCATCAGAGTCGACTTGCCGGCGCCGTTCTCGCCCACGAGCACGAGCACCTCGCCGGCGCGCACCTCGAGGTGCACATCCTCGAGTGCCTGCACACCGGGGAAGCCCTTGCTGATGCCTTCCACCCGGAGGATGGGATCGCTCATGTGCTCACCTGCTTCCTTGAAGGGTCTTTCGGGTCGATTCCTTCGTGGAATCCATTTCAAACATCGGGTCAATTGTGCAGGCTCGATCGGCTCTGCGCAAGTTGTATCTAAATGTACCTAATGCGTTCTCCCCATGGTAGACCTGTAATAACAACTTTGTCACGGATGCGCTCGAACGCGCAGTGGAAGGGATCGAAATGCTCATCGGCGCGCACGGATTGGTCTTCACCGGCACCTTCGACGAGGCGGGCCTGCGGCGCGCCATCGAGGGGACGAAGAACGCCGGCTTCGACCTCATCGAGATTCCGCTGATGGATGCAGCGGGCTTCGACTCGGACCTCGCCGGCCGGATGCTGCGCGACAACGACCTCGCGGTGACGGCATCCCTCGGGCTGACGCCCGCCACCGATCTCACCAGCGACGACCCCGCTGTCGTCGCCGCCGGTGTCTCGACGCTGGAGCGCTGCCTCGACCACGTCGCGACCATGGGCGGCGACGTGCTGTGCGGCGTCATCTACTCGGCGATGGGCAAGTACATGACCCCGGTGAGCGCCGCAGGCGTTGCGAACAGTCGGGAGGCGATCTCCGGTCTCGCGGCGAAGGCCGCGGAGCGCGGCATCCGACTCTCGCTCGAAGTCGTCAACCGCTACGAGTCGAACGTCTTCAACACCGGACGCGGCGCTCTGGCCTTCCTCGACGACGTCGCGGAGGACGTCAGCGTTCACCTGGACACGTACCACATGAACATCGAGGAGTCGGACTTCTTCCAGCCGGTGCACGACGTCGCGAGGGCCGGCAAGCTCGGCTATGTGCACATCGGCGACAGCCACCGCGGATACCTCGGCACCGGCACGGTCGACTTCGCGACGTTCTTCCGCGCGCTGCACGACGTCGCCTACGACGGACCGGTCGTGTTCGAGTCGTTCTCGTCTGCCGTGGTGAGCGCCGAGCTCAGCAACACGCTGGGCATCTGGCGCAACCTGTGGCAGGACTCCGACGACCTCGCCGCGCACGCCAACCGCTACATCCGCGACGCGCTGCACGCCGTCGGGACCATCGACCTGCACTAGGCGGAGGCATGCCCGACGACGCCCTTGCGGAGCAGCGCGTTGCCGTACTTTCGGGTCTCGCCGGTGCGAACCATGAGGTAGGCGTGTTTCGCCACCTCGTAGTACGCGAAGCGCTCGACGAACCTCGTGGTCTCGAGGGTCGTGCCCGCGGCATCCATCAGCTCGCGCTGGACGTCCAGCACCTCGCCGTCAGCGGACTCCATGAGGTCGAGTCCCGGCGCGTCATCCAGCGGGACGACGGTGCGGATCGCGGCGAGCACCTCCGGCGTCGTCGTGCCGGGCAGATCGACCGCGCGCTCGCCCAGCGCCCACGCGGGAAAGTGCGCGTCGGCGATGACAACGGCATCCGAGTGGCCCATGCGGTCGAGGTGCAGCAGCAGCTCACCGGTCAGCAGCGGGTTGATTCCTTCGAGCATGGTTCCTCCTCGGTCGAGCGGCGTGTTCAGGTCGCACATTCTGCCGGTATACGCGTCTCATAACGACAACGATCGCGACCTGAACGCGTGGTCAGGTCCCAATCAGCTTCTCGGCGGCGAGTTCGGCCCAGAAATCCGCAGGAATCTCGACAGCCGCGAGTCCGGCGTTCTGCCGCACCTGCTCCGGGCGGGAGCTGCCGACCACGACCGATCGGGTGGCGGCATCCCGGAGCGGGAACTGGATCGCGGCCGCAGGCAGCGGCACGTCGTGGGCGCGGCACACGGCGACGATGCGCTGCAGCCGGTCCCAGATCTCGTCGGGCACGCCGCCGTACTCGTAGCGGCTGTCGCGGGTCGGCTCGACCTTCGCGAGCAGGCCGGAATTGAAGACGGATGCCGCGACCACACCGGTCCCGCGCTCATGGCAGACCGGCAGCACCTCTTCGGCGGCGGGCTGCTCGAGCAGCGTGTACCGGCCGGCGATCATGACCGCATCGAGGTCGGCCTCGCGCACCGACCGCGCGAGCGCCTCCGACACCATCGAGCCGACGCCGACCGCACCGACCGCACCCTCAGCGCGCAGCCGTTCGAGCGCGGGGAACGCCTCCGCAATCGCCAGGTCGAGATCGTGGCGCTCCGGGTCGTGCAGGTAGACGAGGTCGATCCGGTCGATCCCCAGTCGCTCGCGCGATTCGTCGAGCGAAGTTCGGATGCCGGCATCCGAGAAGTCCCACACCCGCTGCACATCGTCCGGGACGAAGAAGTCGTTGTCGGTGTCGAGACCGCCGGCGTACGCGGTGTTCGGGCGCAGCAGCCGTCCGGCTTTCGTCGACAGGAAGTACTCCTCGCGCGGCTTGGTCTGCAGGAACGCGCCGAGCCGCCGCTCCGACAGACCCAGCCCGTAGTGCGGCGCTGTGTCGAAGTAGCGGATGCCGGCATCCCACGCGGCATTCAGCACTGCCCAGGCCTCGTCATCCGTGAGCGCTCGGAAGAGATTGCCGACGTTCGCGGCGCCGTACCCGAGCGTCGGGATCTCCAGCTCAGTCCGTGACATGCGCACCCGTCCAGGCGTACTTCGCGATGCTCTCCGCCTTCATCTCCATGCTCGCACCGGCGGCGGTCGGCGCCATGTAGGAGCCGCCCCGGATGTCGGTGGGCACCACGAAGTGCTCGTGCAGGTGGTCGACGTATTCGATCAGGCGCCCCTCACGGGTTCCCGTGACGGCGACGAAGTCGAACATCGACAGGTGCTGCACGGCCTCGCAGAGGCCGACTCCGCCGGCATGCGGGCAGACCGGCACGCCGAACTTCGCCGCGAGCAGCAGGTTTGCGATGTTCTCGTTCACGCCGGCGACGCGCACGGCGTCGATCTGCATGACCTCGATCGCCTCCGCCTGCAGCAGCTGCTTGAAGATCATCCTGTTCTGCGCGTGCTCTCCGGTCGCGACCCGGATCGGCGCGACGCCGCGTGCGATCTCCGCGTGACCGAGGATGTCGTCCGGGCTGGTGGGCTCCTCGATCCAGGCCGGTTTGAACTCGGCGAGCGCGTTCACCCATTCGATCGCCTCCGACACCTCCCAGCGCTGGTTCGCGTCGATCGCGATCGGGAAGTCGGGCCCGAGGACCTCGCGGGCCTTGCGGAAGCGGCGGATGTCGTCGTCGAGGTCGGCACCGACCTTGAGCTTGATCTGCGTGAAGCCGTCAGCGAGCGCCTCGCGCGCGAGGCGCTCGAGCTTCTCGTCGGAGTAGCCGAGCCAGCCGGGGCTGGTCGTGTACCCCGGGTAGCCGGTGGCCAGCAGCTCGGCCTCGCGCTCTTCGCGTCCGGCCACGCCGGCGCGGAGGATCTCCAGCGCCTCCTCGCGGGTGAGCGCGTTGGTGAGGTACCGGAAGTCGACGAGGTCGACGATCTCCTCCGGCGTCATCCTCGAGAGCAGCTGCCAGAGCGGGAGTCCCGCGCGCTTGGCCTTGATGTCCCACAACGCGTTGATCACGGCGCCGATGGCCATGTGCATGACGCCCTTCTCCGGGCCCAGCCATCGCAGCTGCGAGTCGCCGATGATGTCGCGGAATGTGCCGCCCATGTCATCCAGCAGCGGTTCGATCTCGCGGTCGACGAGGTGACCGGCGAGCGCGTCGATCGCGGCGACCTGCACGTCGTTGCCGCGACCGATCGTGAACACGAAGGAGTGGCCGGCGATGTCGTCGGATGCGTCTGTGCGGATCACGACGTATGCCGCCGAGTAGTCCGGGTCTGGGTTCATCGCGTCGGAGCCGTCCAGGCTCAGAGACGTGGGAAAGCGGATGTCAGTCGTCTCAAGGGCGACGATGCGGCTCACAGCGGTCCTCTCCTGCGTGCAGCGAATCAATCTGCACGGATCCCTTGGAGTGTAAACATCGGATGTCTATACTGTCAATCAGACATGCCGCCTGATGGCGGCTCCCCAACGAGGTAGGAGAACCATGAAGTTCGCGCGGCTTGGCGCCCCTGGATCCGAGATTCCCGTCCTGATCGACGGCGACCGACACCTCGACCTCCGGCCTGTGACATCCGATGTCAACGGAGACTTCCTCGCCGGCGACTTCCGCACTCGCGTGGCCGAGGCGCTGGCAGCCGGAGAGCTTCCCGAACTCGAGAACGCTGCGGATCTGCGCATCGGCGCCCCGATCGCCCGGCCGAGCGCGGTGATCTGCATCGGCATGAACTACGCCGCGCACGCGGCGGAATCGGGTTCCGAGCCGCCGAAGATCCCGATCATCTTCCTGAAGACGCCGAACACCGTGGTCGGCCCGAATGACACCGTGACGATCCCCCGAGGCAGCGAGAAGACCGACTGGGAGGTCGAGCTCGGCATCGTCATCGGCGCCCGCGTCGCCTACCTCGACTCGCCGGACGAAGCCGACTCGCACATCGCCGGCTACGTCACCGCGAACGACGTCTCCGAGCGCGACTTCCAGATGGCGGTCTCGGGCGGACAGTGGTCGAAGGGCAAGATCGCGGCGGGCTTCAACCCGACGGGCCCTTGGCTCGTCACCCCGGACGAGGTCGACGCCGGAGCCCTCAACCTGCGGAGTTTCGTGAACGGCGAGCCCCGTCAGGACTCGAACACCTCGGACATGATCTTCGACGTGCGCACCATCGTGCACCACCTGTCGCAGTACGTGACTCTCGAGCCCGGCGACCTCATCCTCACCGGCACCCCGCAGGGCGTGGCGCTGTCGGGCAAGTACCCGTATCTCACCGATGGTGACGTCGTCGACATCGAGATCGACGGGCTCGGACACCAGCGCCAGAAGTTCGTCGCGTGGGAGTCGGCGAAGTGAGTGCACAGCTGGAAGGTCTCGTCGCGATCGTCACCGGCGGCGCATCCGGCATCGGTGCGGCCATCGCCGCACGGCTGCACGCCGACGGCGCGCAGATCGCCGTGCTCGACCGCGACACGTCCGGCGCCGACGAGCGCTTCGCCGCGTTCACGGCCGACGTCTCGGATCGCGCGAGCGTGGATGCCGCGGTCGCGGCGGTCGCGGAGAGGTTCGGCCGCATCGACATCGTCGTGAACAACGCAGGCATCGGCGCGGTCGGCGACATCAGCGTGAACGACGACGACGAGTGGGCCCGTGTGCTGTCCGTGAACGTAACCGGCATCGCGCGCGTGACTTCGGCCGCCCTGCCGTGGCTGCGCCGGTCGACTGCGGCGGCGGTGTGCAACACGGCATCCATCGCGTCGACGACGGGACTGCCGCAGCGCGCCCTGTACAGCGCGTCGAAGGGCGCCGTCTCTGCGCTCACCCGCGCGATGGCGGCGGACCATCTGCGCGAGGGCATCCGCGTGAACGCCGTGAACCCGGGCACTGCCGACACTCCGTGGGTCGGGCGTCTGCTCGGTCAGGCGGCCGATCCCGACGCGGAGCGCACGGCCCTCGAGGCCCGGCAGCCGCACGGCCGGCTGGTCAGCCCAGACGAGGTCGCGGCTGCCGTCGCGTATCTGGTGAGTCCCGCTGCCGGATCGACGACCGGCACGTTCATCGAGGTCGACGGAGGCATGGCGCAGCTGCGCCTGCGCGCGGAGTAGCCCCCGGGCGCAGGAACTCTCCGGTCGTTGAGCGGAGTCACCGGGATGCTGTCCCACGCGGGTCGTTGAGCGGAGTCGCGCAGCGACGCAGACGAAACGGGCTGAGCGAGGAGCCGGAGGCGACGAGTCGAAGCCTGGACCTCTGTCGTGGCTTCGACTCGCTTGCGCTCGCTCACGCCGTTTCGACTCGCTGACGCTCGCTCAACGACCCACGGGGAGGCTGCAACGTCCGCGGGGATACGCGACTCGGATCAGCCCGCGCGCGCTTCACCCATGGTCGCTACGCGAGTCCGTAGAAGCGCGCGGCGTTGTCCCACATGATCGCGTCGACGGCGAGATCGCGGGATGCCGCCCAGGACGCGACCGCGTCCGCCCACGCGCCGATCACATCAGGGTCGATGACTGCGCCGCGCGGGGAGGAGGTGACCGCTGAGACCGGCCAGTCGCTGCCGAACATCAGCCGATCCTCGCCGAACGCCGACAGCGCGACATCGAAGAACGGCTCCAGCTGGACGGGGCTCCAGTCACCGCCCGCCTCGGCCGGCAGGCCGGACAGTTTGCAGAACACCTGTTCGTGCGCGGCAACAGCGCGCAGAGCATCCGCCCATTCCGCAGACGGTGCGACCGGCGACCCCGCGGTCCCGACCTCGGGCTTTCCCAGGTGGTCGAGCACCATCCGCAGCCGCGGGAGATCGGCGGCGAGCGCGGCGACGTCGCGCAGCTGGGTCACGCCGCGCACACATGCATCGAAGGTCAGGTCTCGCTCCGCGAGCATCTGAGCGCCGGCGCGGAAAGCCTCGTCCCCGGCGAACCCGTCCGCCTCGCCCTGCAGCAGATGCCGGACGCCGACGACAAGCGGATGCTGCGCGACAGCATCCAGGTCTCGTTCCGTCTCAGCGCCGCGATCGAGCCGGACACCTGCGACGATGCCCTCGACGCCCGTGGTCGCGGCGATCGAGGCGACCCACTCGACCTCGTCGAAGAACTGCTCGGGCGCGCAATCGGCCTGCACGAAGACCGCCGCGTGCTCGTCTTCCGGCCTTCGCGCCGCCGCCACCTCCTCCGCGGCGAAGCGCGCGAGCAACGGTCCCTCCAGCCAGTCGTACGCCAGTCGGGACGGGTTCCACAGGTGCAGGTGTGAATCAAGAACACGCATACGACCATCCTGCCGCAGACATCCGACCAATGGCTAGAATGACGGTCATGGCTGTCACCGATGAGGCGATCGAGAAGATCAAGGCGATGATCGTGTCCGGAGAGCTCTCCCCCGGCGACCGCCTGCCGCCCGAGAAGGAGCTCGCCGAGCGGCTCGGACTCTCGCGCAATTCGATGCGCGAGGCGGTGAAGGCCCTCGAGGTCATCCGAGTGCTCGATGTGCGCCGCGGCGACGGCACGTACGTCACCAGCCTCGAGCCTCACCTGCTGCTCGAGGCGATCTCCTTCGTCGCCGACATGCACGACGACGACTCTCTCCTCGAGATCTTCGCCGTGCGGCGGATGCTGGAGTCCCAGGCCACCGGACTCGCTGCGACGCTGGGCACCGATGACGCCGTCGCCGCGCTCCACGCCGAGATCTCGTCCCTCGACGCCGACGTTACGATCGACGATCTCGTCGATCACGACATCCGCTTCCACCGTGAGATCGTGCGGATGGCCGGCAACACCTACCTCGCGAGCCTGATCGAGAGCCTCAGCGGCCAGACGGTGCGGGCCAGGGTGTGGCGTGGACTCACCGAGCAGGGCGCGGTCGAGCGGACGCTGTCCGAGCACCGTGCGATCGCCGACGCGATCGCACAGCACGATCCGAACCTGGCCACATCGCTCGCCACCGCGCACATCGCCGGCGTCGAGCGCTGGCTGCGTCAGGCCGCGACTGCCTGATCCGTGCTCGCGCTGCCGCCCGTCTACGCGCCGATGCGGCCCATCGCGGCCTCGAACTCCGCTGCCGAGCGGTCGCTGACCTCGTGGAACAGCAGTTCGTCGAGCACGTCCGGCGCGGCCGTGAAGTACGGCACGCCCGCCAGTCGCAGCGAGACGATGTCCTCCGCAGAGCGGAGGCTCGCAGCGAGCACGTTCGTCTCGCTGCCCGCACAGACCTCCTGCATCCTGGCGATCAGCGTGTCGCCGTCGACGCCCGCGTCGCGCAACCGGCCGAGGTACGGCGCGATGTACCGCGCGCCGATGCTCGCGGCGGCGAGCGCCTGACCGACCGAGTACACGGCCGTCACGAGAACGCTCACCCCGTCGGAGACGAGGGCGGATGCCGCGGCGAACCCCTCGGCCGTGGCGGGGACCTTAACGGCCACCCGGTCGCCGAGCGTGCGGATGGGCTCCGCATTGGCCAGCAGCTCCCGGCGCGACGCGCCCCAGGTCTGGAAGAAGATCTCCCGCGCGCCCTCGTCCTTCCAGCGGGCGTAGAGGTCAGGGATCTCGTCGGCACTGCGCCCGCCCCGCTCGAGGATCGTGGGGTTGGTCGTCACGCCGTGCACGACACCGGCGCGCAGCAGCCGGGAGACCCGATCGAGGTCGGCGCTGTCGACGTACAGGCGCGGAGCGGAGGCGGCAGCAGACATGGGAGTGCTCCTCGGGAACAAGAGGGGAGACGCAACCTGTCGTTACAGGTGCGGATTCGGCTAATGTAATGACAGGAACCGGCGAAGTCAAAGGAGCCCCATGCCCGCCTCCCCCACCGAAGGACGCACCGGCGTCGTCATCGTCGGAAGCGTCACGGCGGATGTGACGACCTTCTCCCAGCGCCTCCCCGCCAGGGGCGAGACCATCCTCGGCGATCAGTTCACGCTGTTCCTCGGCGGCAAGGGCGCGAACCAGGCGGTCGCTGCCGGACGCGCCGGCGCCCGCACCAGCTTCGTCGGCTGCGTCGGCGACGACCTGTTCCACGACCTCATCGTCGACGGCCTGACGGATGCCGGCGTGGACCTCGCGCACCTGCGCACCGTCCCCGGCCCGACCGGCATCGCCCACATCCGGGTGGATGCCTCGGCGCAGAACGACATCGTCATGGTTCCGCTCGCGAACGCCGAGCTCAGCACTGCGCAGATCGACGCGGCGCTGGACGACCTCGCCAGCACGGCATCCGTTCTGCTGACCCAGCTCGAGACGCCGTCGGCTCTCACCACGCACATCACGTCGCGCGGACAGGAACTCGGCTTCACCGTCATCCTCGACCCGGCCCCCGCCGCTCCCCTGCCCGCCGACGTGTGGGGCAGCATCGACATCGTCACGCCGAACGAGACGGAGGCCTCGGTGCTCAGCGGCATCGAGGTGACGGATGCCGCAAGCGCCGAACAGGCCGGACGCTGGTTCCTCGACCAGGGCGTCGGCGCCGCCGTCATCACCCTCGCCGCGCAGGGCTCCTGCGTCGTGACGCCGGAGGGCAGCACCATCGTCACGCCGATGCCTGTGGAGGCCGTCGACACCACCGCCGCAGGCGACGCGTACGCCGGGTACCTCGGCGCCGCGCTCGCGAACGGTGCGACGCTGACCGATGCCGTCCGCGTGGCCACCGCCGCCGGGGCCCTCACCGTCACGAAGCACGGTGCCTCTCCGAGCCTTCCCGTCCGCGCCGATGTCGACGCCTTCCTCGCCCAGCGCGGCGACGGCACCCTGCATAACGACAGCGCCGCGCGCGCATCCTGATCAGGAGCCACCATGCGAAAGACCTCGACGACGATCAACCCCGCGCTCTCGCGCGTGATCAGTGAGACCGGGCACACGGATCTCATCGTGGTGACCGATGCCGGTCTCCCCATTCCGCCCGGCTCCGAGCGGATCGACCTCGCCTATCGCCCGGGCGCCCCTGCGTTCTTCGACGTGCTCGACACTGTGCTCGCCGAGATGGTGGTCGAGGGCGCGACCGTGTCGGCGGAGGTCGCCGACCACAGCCCCGAGGTGCTGGCGCAGTTGCGCGACCGGCTCCCCGGCATCGAGATCGAGCTCGTGCCGCACGTGGAGTTCAAGAAGCGCACGCACGGAGCCCGCGCGTTCGTCCGCTCGGGCGAGTTCACGCCGTACGCCAACGTCATCCTGCACGCAGGGGTGGCGTACTAGATGTCCGCCCAGCGCGGCGCCGATGCGATCGACCGGCACTCCGCAGCGCCGATGTACGACCAGTTGCGCCAGCTCATCATCGACGGTATCGAACGCGACGGCCTCCAGCCCGGCGATCCGCTCCCCGGCGAGCACCGGCTGTGCGAGCGCTACGGCATCTCCCGCACGGTGGTGCGGCAGGCGCTCGCCCAGCTCGAGCACGAGGGCATGGTGGAGCGGGTCAAGGGCAAGGGCACGTTCGTGTCTCGCCCGCGGACGAGCGAGTCGCTGGTGCACACCCTGATCGGCCTGTACGACGATGTCGAGCGGCGCGGCGGTCACGTGCACAGCGACATCCTGCGCCATGAGCGCGAGGATGCCGACCCCGAGGTCGCCGCCGCTCTCGAGGTGCCCATCGGCTCTCCCGTGATCGCCCTCGAGCGGCTCCGGCACGTGGACGGCGAACCGTGGTCGCTGTCGACGACCTGGATGCCGGAAGCCGTCGGCGCCGTCACCCTCGGGGTCGACCTGTCCGAGGCATCCCTCTACCGGCTGCTCGCCGACCACGGCATCCAGGCCACGGACGGCGTGCGCTCCGCCGAGGCGACCGTCGCGACTCACGATCACGCTCAGCACCTGGGCGTCAGCGCGGGGTCGGCGCTGCTGCGCCTGCGCAGCGTCAGCCGAGATGCGTCCGGAATTCCGATCGAGTACTTCGTCGCGCTGCACCGCGGTGACCGCTCGAGATTCGAGTTCCGGCTGCGACAGGAGCAGTCCCAGGCGTCGCTTCTGCATGTCGATGGCACCGGTGGCACGTCCAGGGCGGGTACAGTCTCTGTCTGAGGTGACCACGCGCCTCGGAGAGGACGACGATGGTCGACGCTGATCCCACTTCCGGCCGGGCGCCCGGCAACGAGCGCGATGACGCCGAGACGGATTCTCCGCCGCCGCTGGCAGATCTGACCGACCGCCCCTCCCCGGCACCCGGTCCGCTCACCAAGCCCGCACCGGTGGTGCGTCCGCCCAGGCAGCGGGCACGCTGGATCGTCCCGGTCACCGTGGTCCTGGTACTGGCCGCCGTGGCCGCCGGGATCATCGTGTGGCAGGCGGCGCAGTCCGGCATCGCATGACGTCCTGGACCAGCAACGCGATCGCCCTGCTGGAGGCCGACGCCAATCGCAGCGCCGACACGCACCTGCACGTGTTCCCGCTGCCCGCCGAGTGGGGCATCGATCTCTACCTGAAGGACGAGTCGGTGCATCCGACCGGCTCCCTCAAGCATCGCCTCGCCCGCTCGCTCGTCCTATACGGACTGGTGAACGGGCGCATCCGCGAGAACACCACCCTCGTCGAAGCATCCAGCGGATCGACGGCGGTGTCGGAGGCGTACTTCGCCCGGATGCTGGGACTCGACTTCATCACCGTCGTGCCGCGCTCCACCAGCCCGGAGAAGATCGAGCTCATCGAGTTCTACGGCGGACGCTGCCATTACGTGGACCGCGCACCGGACATGTACGGCGAGGCCGAGCGGCTCGCGTCCGAGTGCGGCGGGCACTACCTCGACCAGTTCACGTACGCCGAGCGCGCGACCGATTGGCGCGGCAACAACAACATCGCCGAGAGCGTTTTCAGCCAGCTCGAACGGGAGCGGCATCCGATCCCGGAGTGGATTGTCGTCGGCGCCGGCACCGGCGGCACCAGCGCGACCTTCGGCCGGTACGTTCGCTACCGCCAGCATCCGACCCGCATCGCCGTCGTCGATCCGGAGGGGTCGGCGTTCTACGGCGGCTGGAGCACGGGCGCTGCGGACTACACGACCGGCACGCCCAGCCGCATAGAGGGCATCGGGCGGCCGCGGGTCGAGCCGTCGTTCGTTCCGAGCGTGATCGACGAGATGCTGCAGATCCCGGATGCCGCGTCGGTGGCCGCCATCCGGCTGCTGAAGGAGCGCACGCTGCACTGGGCGGGCGGGTCGACCGGCACCAACCTGGTCGGCGCGTTCCAGCTCATCGCCCGGATGCGCGCTGCCGGCCGGACGGGCAGCGTCGTGACGCTGATCTGCGACGGCGGTGCTCGCTATGCCGGCACGTACTACTCCGATGAGTGGGTCGCGACGCAGAGCTGGGATCTCGCCCCGCACCGCGACCGGATGGAGCGCTTCCTGGAAACCGGCGTCTGGTTCCCCTGACCCGAGTGGGCGGGCGCCGGGCTACGCTGGCCGCATGACCACTCTGATCCTCACCGTCGCCGGATCCGACCGCCCCGGCCTCGTCGCCGCCGTCGCCGACATCGTGGACGCCCACGGCGGCAACTGGGAGAGCAGCCAGCTCGCCGAGCTCGCGGGCGTCTTCGCCGGAGTCATCCAGGTGTCGGTCGCATCAGAGCGGGAGGGCGACCTGCAGGATGCCCTGCGCGCGCTCGACGGACTGCTGACAGTCTCGGTGCACACCGGCGCGGATGCCGTGACCGCCGCCGAGCAGCCCATCACCCTGCA
The DNA here is from genome assembly GCF_015277895.1 of Microbacterium abyssi. Taxonomy (NCBI): domain Bacteria; kingdom Bacillati; phylum Actinomycetota; class Actinomycetes; order Micrococcales; family Microbacteriaceae; genus Microbacterium; species Microbacterium abyssi. The sequence goes on from NZ_CP063815.1 coordinate 2,942,157, forward strand.
AGTGCTCGGCAACGACCGGCCCGGCATCGTGCGCGAGGTCTCGACCGTGCTGCGCGCGCACGAGCTCAGCATCCAGGACATGACCACCGAGACGCGGGATGCCGCGATGGCCGGCGGCCGGTTGTTCGAGGCATCAGTGGCGGCCACGGTGCCGGCATCCGCCGATCTGGCGGCGCTCCGCGCCGACCTGGAGCGGCTCACTGCCGAGCTCCAGGTCGACATCACGCTGGAGTGAGGGTGGCGAGGCTTCGACTCCCTTCGGTCGCTCAGCCCGTTTCGTCTCCTCGCTGCGCTCGTCGCTCAACGACCCGTACAGAAGTTGCGGGTCGTTGAGCGAGCGAAGCGAGACGAAACGGCTTGAGCGAGGAGCGCAGCGACGAGTCGAAAGCCCTCGCTCCGCCCGGCGCTCAGGCCAACCGTGTCTTCGGCGAGACCGAATAGGTGTGCTCGGCGTCGCGGTTGACCGTGCCGCCGAGCGCCTCATCGATCGCCGCGAGCGTGTCGGCGTCGAGTCCGACGCCCGAGGCCTTGACCGTGTCGGCGAGCTGCTCGGGCCGGGATGCTCCGACCAGCGCCGCCGCGACGTTGGGGTTCTGCAGCACCCACGCGATCGCGAGCTGCGGCATCGTCAGCCCTGCCTGCTCGGCGATCGGCTTCAGCCGCTGCACGGCCGTCAGCACCTCGTCATTCAGGAAGCGCTGGATGAAGTGCGCACCACTCTTCTCATCCGTCGCACGCGATCCCTCCGGCACCGGCTGCCCGGGCAGGTACTTGCCGCTCAGCACGCCCTGCGCCATCGGCGACCACACGATCTGCGAGATGCCGAGCTCTTCGGATGCCGGCACCACCTTGCCCTCGATGGCTCGGTGCAGCATCGAGTACTCCGGCTGGTTCGAGATGAGCTGCACGCCCAGCTGCTTCGCCAGCGCGTGCCCCTCGCGCAGCTGCTCTGCGGTCCATTCGCTGACGCCGATGTACAGCGCCTTGCCCTGACGAACCACATCGGCGAACGCCTGGAAGGTCTCCTCCAGCGGTGTCTCGTAGTCGAAGCGGTGCGCCTGGTACAGGTCGACGTAGTCGGTGCCGAGGCGCTTCAGCGAGCCGTTGATCGACTCGAGGATGTGCTTGCGGGACAGTCCGGTGTCGTTCGGGCCCTTGGGTCCGGTCGGGAAGTACACCTTGGTGAAGATCTCGAGGCTCTCGCGTCGCTGGCCCTCGAGCGCCTTGCCGAGGATGACCTCGGCCGCCGTGTTGGCGTAGGTGTCGGCGGTATCGAACGTGGTGATGCCGGCGTCGAGCGCCGCGTGCACGGTCCGAACCGCGGCGTCGTCTTCGACTTGGGATGCGTGGGTGACCCAGTTGCCGTAGGTGATCTCCGAGACCTTGAGGCCGCTGTTTCCGAGGTAGCGATAGTTGACCATGGGTCCACGCTACGGCCTTCAGGCAGGAGCGGGCTCGTATCGCGATCCGATCGCTGTGCTGACGGCGAGGACGATGACGGCCACAGCGGCGAGAGCGCTGATCGCGTAGAGCGGGAGGTGCCCTGCCGAGTAGCTTCGACCGGAGATCATGAACGTGTCGGCGAGCGCCATACCGGGTCCGAACGATGCCATGAAGTACGCGGGCGCGCCGAGCACCAGCAACGCGAGCGGACCGGCCGCAGCCACGATCGGTGGGGCCTTCGTCGCGATGCACACCCATGCCGCAGCGACCGCGAGAACCACGCCGATTCCGAGGATCCCGAGGACCCAGGCCATGCTGAACATCTGGCCGGCTTCGGCGATCGCGGCATAAATCTCATCGAGACTGCTCCCGGGCACTGCGGCGAGCGGATTCACCACAAGCACGTGCACCGCTCCCCACACGGCGTATGCGGCGACAGCGAGCGCGCCGATGATCGAGATGAGGAAGGTGCCCCGCCGCGATGAGGTCATACCGCGATTCTAGGCAGGGCAGCAGAGCCATGCTGTATGAGTCATGCCGGTGCTGAGCACTGAGAATCGGCACAACGTATACAGCATCCGGCGCGTCCGCGCCGAGACGCTACACAGAGACCGACTCCCGCAGGTCGGCGCGCGTCACCGGCTGAGTGGGGACGTCGCTGGTCGATCCGCCGGGATCGGACGCAGGGTCGGATGCCGCGGCATCCGCCGTCGTGACGATCGACGCCCTGTCGCGGAATCCCTCTGCCGTCACCCTGTCGAGGTCGACCTGCTTGCGGATCGCGTACGCCTTCTCGTACAGCGACGGGTCGCCGTAGCTCGTGAGCACCTTCACGATCACGGGCAGGAGCTCGATCATGAAGAACAGCGCCGCGATGAGCCAGTGCGCCCACCAGATGGTCGGCTCTTTCTCGGCCAGGCGGTTCAGCCCGCTGATCTGGCTGAGCAGCCCGACCGCTCCGGCGTTGCCCTCCGCGACGGAGTCCGCGCGCGCGTTGTAGGCGTCGAGCGCCTGCTGATACGTGTCGCGCGCGGCCGGCAGCTGGTCGTTGGCCTGCTGCCGGTTGGCGGTCTCGGAGGTGGCGGTGTTCTCCTTCGCAGACGTCTCGGCGGCGGCGAGGTCGTCGTTCGCGGTGCGCAGCTGGGCCGCGAGCGCGTCGTAGGTCTGCTGTGCCTGCGCGAGCTGAGCCTCCGCGGCGTCGGAGCTCGAGCCCTCGCCGTTGACGCCCGTGCAGCCGGGCACCTCTCCCGCGCCCTCGCCGGTCAGCTCGCACTGGTACAGCGCCCGCGCGGAGTCGATCACCTTCTGCTGCTCGGCCATCTTCGCCGTGATGTCGTCGACGGTGCTCTGCGCGGCAGAGGTCGATGCCGACCCGGACTCGGTGTCGGCGACGATGCCGGTGGCCGCCTGGTTCTCGAGGGTCGCGACGCGCTCGGATGCGGCATCCAGCGCCTTCCGCTCGGGGCCGCTCTCCAGAGCATCCTGATCCGACTGCGCCTGCACGATGTTCGTCGCGGCGACCTCGCGGGAGATGTCATTGTGGAACACCTGCAGTACGAGCGGCTCGGCCACGAGGAATCCGATCAGCATGGCCATCGCGACGCGGGGCAGCGCGAGGCCGATCAGCTTCCAGATGCTGCGCGTCGACGTCATGGTCGAGGTGAGGAAGCGGTCGAGGTTGAAGATGACCGCCGCCCAGATGATCGCGAGCGGCACCGCGATCCAGATGGCCGCCTGCACACCCGTGGTGAGGGCGAAGAGCATCGAGATCGCCGAGACCAGGGCGGTGCCGGCGAGCACGAAGAACATCTGCACGAAACGCGGCGTCTCGCCCGGAACACGGTCGAGCACTTCGCCGTCGGCTCCTCCGAGGATCGCCATGGTGCGCATGCGCGACCCGGGCGTGCGCGGCTTCTTCACACGAGCCGATGCCGTCGGTGCCGTGCCCGTCGACTGGTTGGCGGTCGGCCGGCTGGCGGTCGGCTCGCTGGCGGTCGACTGGCTGCCGACCGGCTCGTAATCGCGCAGGAAGTCGATGTCGTCATCGTCGACCGAGCCGTTCGGGGCGTCGGTGTCGAATGAGATCTTGCCGTCAGAACCCATGCGGCCGTCACGATGTGCGGAATAGGACATCCCTAGAGACTAAGAAACTCCGCCTGTGGGACAGCCGGAAGGCGCCTGAGAGCGGCGCCCCAGGAAGCTCGAGTCACAGCGCGGCCGCAGCCGCTTCATCTTCCGTCGTGGCCACGAGCTGGCCGCAGGCGCCGTCGATCTCCTTGCCGCGGGTGTCGCGGAGGGTGGTCGGGATGCCGGCGTCGTTGAGACGGCGGACGAACTCGGCCGTGACGTCCTTCTCGGACGCGGTCCACACCGACTCCGGGGTCGGGTTCAGCGGGATCGGGTTGACGTGCACCCAGCCGCGGCCGCGCTGGTTGAGCTTCTCCGCCAGCAGGTCGGCGCGCCAGGCGTGGTCGTTCATGTCCTTGATGAGCGCGTACTCGATCGAGACGCGGCGGCCGGTCTTCTCGTAGTACTCGCGTGCGGCATCCAGCGCCTCGTCGACCTTCCAGCGCGAGTTCACCGGGATGAGCTCGTCACGCAGGTGGTCGTCCGGCGCATGCAGCGACAGCGCGAAGGTGACCGGGATGTTCTCGTCGGCGAGCTTCCTGATCGCCGGCACCAGTCCGACCGTCGACACGGTGATGCCGCGGGCGCTCATGCCGAGTCCGTCGGGCTGAGGGGCGACCATGATGCGCACGGCATCCATCACCCGCTTGTAGTTCGCGAGCGGCTCTCCCATGCCCATGAAGACGATGTTCGAGACGCGCTCCATGCTGTGATCGTCGGCCTTCTTGCCGCCCAGGCCGCCCTCGGCGATGAGGCGGTTGGCGCGGACGATCTGCTCGATGATCTCGGCGGTCGACATGTTGCGGGTCAGCCCCGCCTGGCCGGTGGCGCAGAACGGGCAGTTCATGCCGCAGCCGGCCTGGCTCGACACGCACAGCGTGATGCGGCCGGGGTAGCGCATGAGCACCGACTCGACGAGCGCGCCGTCGTGCAGTCGCCACAGGAACTTGATCGTGTCGCCGCGATCGGTCTCGAGACGACGCACCTCGGTGAGCAGCGGCGGCAGCATCCCGGCTACCAGCTCCTCGCGCTGCGAGGCAGGGAGGTCCGTCATCTCGGCCGCGTCGGACGTGTAGTGCGTGAAGTAGTGGGTCGAGAGCTGCTTCGCGCGGAAGCCGGGAAGCCCCAGCTCCTTGACCTTCTCGGTGCGCTCGGCGGGCGTGAGGTCGGCGAGGTGCACCGGCGGCTTGCCGCGCTTCGGGCTCGCGAACTGCAGCAGCGGGCGGCCCGACTCGTCCGTCTTCTGGGTCCAGCCCTCGGTCCGCGGGCGCACCTGCGGTTTTGCGGGACCCGTCGAGCGGATGCGGGAGTTCTCGGTCATACCCTCCAGGGTACGGGCTCGCGAGTGAGAAGACGCTGGAGTGCTCGGCATCCCGCGCACTTGTCATTACAGGTTGTGATCCGGGAGAATGGGACCGCACCCCGATCAAGGAGCCTCATGACCGACCGTCTCGCCCGCGCACGCACCACCGGCGTCCTCGCCGTCCTGCGCGCGCCCTCCCCCGAGCTCGCCCTCGAGACCGCCGAAGCGATCATCCGCGGCGGCATCACCGGCATCGAGGTCACGTACTCCACGCCCGACGCCCCGGCCGTCATCCGTGAACTCATCGCCCGGCACGGGGATGCCGCCTACATCGGCGCCGGCACCGTAACGACCGCCGAGCAGGCGCGGGACGCGGCCGACGCAGGCGCCGAGTTCCTGGTGAGCCCCGGCACCCTGCCCGACCTCACGCGCGCGATGCTCGACACCGGCGCCGTCGTCATGACCGGCGCGATGACGCCGACCGAGGTCATGGGCGCGCTGGCGCTCGACGTCGACGTGGTGAAGATCTTCCCGGCATCCCTCGGCGGGCCCTCGTACCTCGGCGCGCTCCGCGGACCGTTCCCGGATGCTCCGCTCATGCCGACCGGCGGCGTGAAGCCCGACAATCTCGCCGACTGGTTCGCGGCGGGCTCGGTGGCCGTCGGCGCCGGCGGCGACCTGGCGAACTCCGCGTCGATCAAGGCCGGGGACTGGGACGACATCACGCAGCGCGCCGCGCGTTTCGCAGCCGCGCTCTCCGCAATCCGCGGCTGAGCGTGATCGAACTGCTGCCGTGGGCCTGGGCCGCCCTCGGCATCGCCGCCCTGACAGTGGGGCTGGCGAAGACCGCGATCCCCGGTGGCGGCATCCTGCCCGTCGCGATCTTCGCGACCGTGCTCCCCGCGCGCACTTCGACCGCAGCGCTCCTGCTGCTACTGATCGTCGGCGACGTTTTCGCGCTGATCGCCTATCGTCGGCATGCGCATTGGCCGACGCTGCTGCGGCTCGCCCCGGCCGTGCTGGTGGGGCTGCTGGCCGGGTTCGCGTTCCTCGCGATCGGCGATGACGCCCTCGTGCGCCGCGCGATCGCCGTCATTCTGCTGGCGATGATCGCCGTGACCCTGTGGCGTCGCTGGCGGCAGCGCCGCCAGGATGCCACGCCCACCGCGCACGGTCTCGTCGCGGCATCCGCCTACGGCGGGTTCGCCGGCTTCACGACCATGGTCGCGAACGCGGCAGGACCGGTGATGTCGATGTACTTCCTCGCCATGCGCACGCCGGTGCAGGTGTTCCTCGGCACCTCGGCGTGGTTCTTCGCGATCGTGAACGTGTTCAAGGTGCCGTTCCTCGCTGGCATCGGACTGTTCGATGCCGAGGTGCTGCTGATGGATGCCGTGCTCGTCCCGCTCGTCGTCGCAGGAGCGTTCGCCGGGCTCTGGCTGGCACGCCGCATGAAGCAGCAGGTCTTCGACCGCATCGTGATCGGCCTGACGATCGTCGGCGCGGTGTACCTGCTGTTCTGAGTCGGTCGCCTGTCCGGAAAGGTGCGGGTGTCACGGCATCCGACCCGCCGCAACCCGGACACGCTCCGGAGGCATGTCCGGGAAGGTGCGAATGGATGCCGTACGCACCCACAACACCCCGGACATGCTGCGGTTGGCGCGACGGCGCGGGCGACGACGGGCGCGGGGCGACGGGTCAGTCGAGGAAGATGTCCGGGAACAGCCGGTCGTCGGGCGTGCCGGGAATCGCGGCGTAGCCGGAGAAGTCGGTCACGCCGTCCGCTTCCAGGACGTCCTCGACGATCAGGCTCTGCCCGGTGTACTCGGCTGCCGTCTTCGTGAGCACGGCGTATGCGGCATCCGCATAGATGTCGGCGGTGCGGCTGGCGGCCATGACCTTGTCGCCGCCGAGCAGGTTCTGCACCGCGGCGGTCGCGATCGTCGTGCGCGGCCACAGCGTGTTCGCCGCGATGCCGTCCGATGCGAACTCTGCGGCGAGGCCGAGCGTGACCATGGTCATGCCGTACTTCGCGAGCGTGTAGCCGGTGTGCGCGCCGAGCCACTTCGGCGTCGGGTTCAGCGGCGGGGACAGCGAGAGGATGTGCGGATTGGCGGCCTCGCGCAGCTGCGGGATCGCCGCGCGCGAAAGCATGAACGTGCCGCGGACGTTGACGTCCTGCATGAGGTCGTACTTCTTCGCGCCGAGATCGAGCGAGCGCGACAGGTCGATGACGCTGGCGTTGTTGATGACGATGTCGATGCCGCCGAACTCGCCCTGCGTCGTCATGACCGCCTCGGTGATGTCGTCGTCCTCGCGCACGTCGCCGACGATCGGCAGCGCGTTGCCGCCGGCCGCTCGGATCTGCTCGGCAGCGGTGTGGACCGTGCCCTCGAGCTTCGGATGCGGGGTGTCGGTCTTCGCGAGCATGGCGATGTTCGCACCGTCCCGCGCGGCGCGCAGCGCGATCGCGAGGCCGATGCCGCGGCTGCCGCCCGACATCAGGATGGTCTTTCCGGCCAGGGTGGTCATGTCTCTCCTCGGTTTCGGGTCGCAGATTCTGCTGTCATCCGCGGCTCAGAACGGCAGAGAACGCGACCTGAGCAGCTGAATCGGGTCACTTGGGCGCCATGCGGATGGCACCGTCGAGGCGGATGGTCTCGCCGTTGAGGTAATCGTTCTCGACGATGCTCTGGACGAGCGCGGCGTACTCCGCCGGTTTTCCGAGGCGAGCGGGGTACGGCACCTGCTCGCCGAGCGAGGCCTGCGCGGCCTCCGGGAGCCCGGCGAGCATCGGCGTCTCCATGATCCCCGGGGCGATCGTGCACACGCGGATGCCGTACCGGGCCAGCTCGCGCGCGATCGGCAGGGTCATGGCGTGCACGCCGCCCTTGGACGCCGAGTACGCCGGCTGGCCGATCTGCCCGTCGAACGCGGCGACGGATGCCGTGTTCACGATGACCCCGCGGTCGGTCGACCCGGCCGCGGGGTCGTTCTTGGCGATGACCGCGGCCGCCTGAGAGGTCAAGTTGAACGTGCCGACCAGGTTGATGCGGACGATGCGCTCGAAATCGGCGAGCACCGCGGGGTTGCCGTCCCTGTCGATGACCTTGGCGGGCGGGGCGATGCCCGCGCAGTTCACGACGATCCGCAGCGGCACGTGCTCGTTCGCCGCGGCGACGGCGGAGGCAGCATCCTCAGCGCTGGTGACATCGCCGGGGGCGAAGGCGCCACCGAGCTCCGCAGCCATCTCCGCGCCGGCGGATGACGGCAGATCGAGCAGCGTGACGTGCGCGCCTGCGGCGGCGAGCGCACGCGCGGTGGCGAGGCCGAGGCCGGAGGCGCCGCCGGTGATCAGCGCACCGGATCCCTGAATCTGCATGGGTTCTCCTTCGAACGATTCTGCAACTCGGTCTCAGCATACGCGGTGCTCAGTGTCATCCTCTGGCGTCCGCGGGCGCTGAGGTGTTGGCTGGAGCCATGGAACTGCGTCGCAAGCGAGCCTACGACACCGCCGAAGCCTCAGACGGCTTCCGCGTGCTGGTCGACCGGCTGTGGCCGCGGGGCGTCTCGAAGGAGCGGGCGGAGATCGATCTGTGGGCGAAGGACGCCGCGCCCAGCCCCGACCTGCGCAAGGAGTGGCACACGGCATCCGATGCGGACTGGGATGTGTACGCCAACCGCTACCGCGCTGAGCTCGCCGGCGAGAGCGCGCCCGCGCTCGAGGAGCTGGCCGACGAGTTGAAGACGCACAAGGTGGTCACGCTCGTGTACGCGGCCCACGACGAGAATCACAACCATGCCGTGGTGCTCGACGAAGCGCTGCGGGAACTGCTGTGATGACGATCCCGACGGGTGAAGTGGTCGTTCCGGCACAGGTGCGGGAGCTCGCCCGCGGCGCCGACCTGACGCCGGTATGGCACAACGACTACGGCGGAATCACCTTCCGCGCGAGCGGCGACTTCGACCCGTTCTACATCAAGTGGGGTCCGCGGAACCTCGAGTTCGCATTGCGCGATGAGGCCGAGCGGATGCGGTGGGCGGAGCGATGGATTCATGTGCCCCGTGTTCTCGACCACGGGGAGGACGAGACGCATGAGTGGCTGCTCACCGCAGCGATCGAGGGACGGAGCGCCGTCGATCCGCGCTGGGTCGCCGATCCTGCGACAGCGGTGCGAGCCGTCGGCGAGGGCCTGCGTGCGATGCATGATGCACTCCGCGCGCGGGAGTGCCCGTGGGACTGGAGCGTACCCGGACGGATCGCGAACGCCGAGTCACGCGGCATCCGGGTGCCGAGCGCCCTGCGAGACGCACCGCCGATCGACCGTCTCGTCGTCTGCCACGGCGACGCCTGCTGTCCGAACACCCTCGTCGGCGATGATGGCCGCTGGATCGCCCACGTCGACCTCGCGCTGCTGGGCACCGCCGACCGCTGGGCGGACATCGCCGTGGCATCCATGAGCACCGAATGGAACTATGGCCCGGGGTGGGAGGATGCACTCATCGAGGCATACGGTCTCGAACCCGACCGCGAGCGTCTCGCCTACTACCGCGATCTGTGGAACGCGACCTGAACGGGAGCCACGATGCCGCATCCGCTGATGTTCTCGCCCGACGATCCGCTGCTGGCGCGCGTGCGGGAGATCGCGCTCGCGCTCCCCGAGGCCGATGAGAAGGTCAGTCATGGCCGACCGGCTTTCTTCACGCAGAAGGTGTTCTGCTATTTCGGCGGCTCGCAGCGGATCAATGAGGAGTGGGTCGCGCACGACGCGGCGATCATTGTGCGGCCGGATCCGGATGATGATCCCGCCCTGCGGCAGGATCCGAGGTTCTGGGTGCCGGCGTACCTGGGCCCATCGGGCTGGCTCGGCATCGACATCGACGAGGGCACGGACTGGCAGGAGATCGCAGAGCTGATCGACGCCTCGTACCGCGTGACGGCACCGCGGCGGCTCGTGAAGGAGCTCGACGAGCGCTGACCTCAGCCGGCGACGGACGGCCCGAGGATGAAGTTCCAGGTGCCGAAGACGACGGCGGCGGTGATCGCCGCGGCGGGGATCAGTATCCCGATCAGCACCAGCACGGTGTCGCCGCGGTCCCACCGTGACGGTCGCGCCCAGCTGCGGGCGGCCGGGCCGCCGAAGCCGCGCGCCTCCATCGCCGTGGCGAGCGACGACCCGCGCCGGATCGCGAGCACGAAGAGCGCGAACGCCATCCCGATGCCCCGCCGGATCCGCCCCTGATCGGCCACGCCGCGCGCCCTGCGCGCCAGTGCGAGCGCCCGCCAGTCGTCGGCGAGCAGTCCGAGCATCCTCATCCCGGCCAGCGCGCCGATCACGAACCGTGCCGGAAGGCGCGCCCGCTGCGCCAGATCGTCGGCGAGATCGGTCGGATCGACCGTGACGAAGAGCACGATCGCCGGGAGGCCGATCGCCAGAACGCGCACGGCCGTCGCCGCGGCGAGCGCGAGCGACCCGTCACTGACGCGCATCACGAACCACTCGAAGTGGATGGTCCCGCTCGTCGCGCCGTAGAGCGCGATCGTCACGGCGCTGAGCGGAGCGGCGATCCACAACACCGCGGTGCGCAGCCAGAACTCTCTCGCACGGAGCCCCGCGAGCAGCAGCAGCGGTATCTCCAGCACCAGCGCGACGGCGGCCGAGAGCACATCGATGGTCAGGATGAGGGGGATGCTGACCAGCAGCGCCGCGGCGAGTTTTGCCAGAGCGCTGCGCGGTGCGATGGGGCCGGAGCGCTGGACGCGACCGGAGTCCGCGGAGAGGTCGGTCATCGTCCGACCTCGATCCGCCGCGCGTGCAGCGCCCGCAGCACATCCTCGTCGTGCGAGACGACGACGATGGCGGTGCCCTGATCTCGCAGGCGCGCGATGATCGCCACGAGCTCGGCCCAGGTCGCGGCATCCTGCCCGAAGGTCGGCTCGTCGAGCACGAGCACGCGCGGCCGGGTGGCGAGCGCCGCGGCGACCGTGAGGCGCCGTTTCTCGCCACCGGAGAGCGTGTACGGGTTCGCCTCGGCCAGCGCGCTGAGACGAAGGCGCACAAGCAGGTCATCGACCCTGACGGCCACCTCGTCGGGGCCGAGGCCGAGCGCGCGGGGGCCGGTCGACAGCTCCTCGCGTACCGTGCGCGCCAGGAGCTGATGCTCGGGGCTCTGCAGCACCGCACCGATCCGGGTCAGCAGCGCGCGCGATGACCACCTGCCCGGTTCGGGCTTCTCGCCGGCAGCGAGCGCGGCGGATGCCGTCACCCGGCCGCTCTCGGGCGCGATGAGGCCCGCGAGGGTGAGGCCGAGCGTCGACTTGCCCGCGCCGTTCGGGCCCACGACCCCGAACACCTCACCTGCGCGCAGGCCGAGGTCGAAGGGACCGGCGACCGGCACGCCTCTGCGCCGCGCGACGACGAGTCCCTCGGCGCGCAGCAGCTCCTCTCCCGGCGGAGCGGCGGGCGGCGGGGGGAAGACCGGCGGATGCCCCGGAACCCATACCCCGGCGGCGGCGAGCTCGTCACCGCGGGCGCCGAGCACGGCATCCGGTGTGCCGTCGGCGAGCACGACCGTCGTCTCGCCCTCGACGCCGCTCCCGCTGCTGCCGAGGACGATCACGCGATCGACCAGGGGGAGCCACACGTCGATGCGGTGCTCGATCACGACGAGCGTCGCCCCGGTCGCGTCCAGCACGCGCTTCACCGCGTCGCGCACTTCGCCGACCCCGTCGGGGTCGAGGTTCGCGGTCGGCTCGTCGAGCAGGATCGCGCCCGGGCGCATCGCCAGGACACCGGCGAGCGCGAGTCGCTGCTTCTGGCCGCCGGACAGCGCCGCCGTCGAGTGCTCCAGTGGCAGATCGAGGCCGACCGCGTCCAGAGCGGCGTGCACGCGCGGCCAGATCTCCTCGCGCGGCACTCCGAGGTTCTCGCACCCGAACGCCACGTCGTCGCCCACCCTGGCGAGGATCGTCTGGGTGTCCGGGTCCTGCAGCACCATGCCCACGCGCCCATGGGCCTTGGCGGCCGGCATCCCGTCGATGAGCAACTCGCCGACCTCCTCGCCCTCGTCGGCACCGCCGAGCACGCCGCCAAACGCCTGCAGCAGGGTCGACTTGCCGGATCCGGATGCTCCCAGCAGCAGCACACGCTCGCCCGGGGCGATCGTCAGCGAGACGTCGCGCAGCGCCCAGCGCAGGCGGGTGGCGTAGCGCCACCCCCACGACCGGGCCTCCAGCGTCGCGGGGATGGGCGCCGCGCCCTGGCCTGCCGGGATCGTCACACGCGCGCGGTCGCCGCGCGTCCCGAGGCGAAGCGGTTCAGGGCGCCGGTGGCGGCGAGACCGCGGGCGATCAGCCATCCACCTAGACCGGCGATGACGGCACCCGAGACGGTGGTCGAGGCGATGTACACGCTCGTGAACAGCAGGTCTGCGCCCGGATACCAGAGGATGCGGTCGTTGATGCCGCAGGCGAGTCCTGCACCCGCGCCGGCGAGGATGGCAACCGGCAGACGCCACACCCCGTAGAGGAAGATCAGGAAGATCAGTTCGGCGCCCAGCCCCTGCACGAGGCCGGAGGCGATCGTCAGCGGGCCCCACTGGTTGCCGATGAGCGCCGAGATCACCGCGGCGACCAGTTCGGTGTAGAGGGCGGCGCCGGGCTTGCGGATGATGAGGCCGCCGAGCACGCCGGCGATGAGCCAGGGACCGGCGAGCAGACCCTGCACGCCGGGCAGCAACGGCTTCAACAGAGTGCTCGGCGCCTCGTAGCCGACGTTCCACAGCAGGAAGATCACGGCGCAGGCGACGGCGATGACACTGGCGACGACGATGTCGACGACGCGCCAGCGCCACAGATCCGGGCGACGGAGACCCTTCGCGGTGGTTGCCGAAGCAGACATGGGTGTACTCATCTGAACTCCTCCCTGCGCCGGCATGATCCGGATCAGGTTCGACGGTCGAAGCGCGGTTCGCTTCCTCTCAGCCCGGCTGGCCCGGACTCCCGTGGTTGTGAAGTCGATCATACCCACTGCACTCCGGCCGCGGCTTCACGCCGGCACGCGCGCGATTGGGTAGCGTGAACTGGTGATCTCCGACGATGTGACGCCTGCTGCAGGCGCGACGACCCGACGCGCTCGGCGCGCGATCCGTCGTGCGGCCGAGTTGTCGCGCACGCCGACGCTCCCGTTCAGCGATGCGGACGCCACCACTGTCCTCGAGGCTCCCCTCCCCCGACCCGCGGAATCCGCGCCCGAGCAGGTGGATGTAGCACCCGATGCTCTCGATGAGGCACCGGCGGCCGACCTGCCGCCCCTGCGCGCCGAGGACTCTGATCCCGTCGAGGAGAGCGCGGCCGAACGCCTCGTGGAGTGGGCGGGCCCGTCGCGCCCGGCGACCGCGCTGAGCTGGCTCGCGACGACCGATGTCGCGGAATCCAGCCGCCCTGCCGATCTCAATGCGATAACGATGGACGGCCCGGTCACGGATCTGCTCGCGGATGCGAAGCTGCGACCCGCACTCCTGCACGGTCGATGGCTGGTTCCGCTGGGAACCCTCGCCACCTGTGCCATCGCGTACAGCGCGAGCATGCTGGTGTGGCCGCTGCACGAAGTGCCGCCGATGGTGCAGCCCGTCGAGTTCGCGACCGTGGCATCCGCGCCCGCCGAGATCGTGTGGCCGTCGGCGGGCAGCGCCGGTCTGAGCATGGCAGGCGTCTCGTCCGCGGCATCCGCCACGCAGGCTGTGTCGATCGCCAGCGTGACGAAGGTGGTCAGCAGCCTGATGGTGCTCGATCAGATGCCGCTGCAAGTCGGCGAGCAGGGGCCCGAATTCGCCTTCGACTACGGCGACACCCTGGAGTACTGGGATTACCGCAGTGCCAACCAGTCCGCGCTCGACGTTCCCGTCGACGGCGTGCTGACGGAGTACCAGCTGCTGCAGGGCACGCTGATGGGGTCGGCGAACAACTACATCGACCGGCTCGCACGAGAGATCTGGGGTTCGGACCAGCAGTTCGCCCAGGCCGCCGAGTCGTGGCTCGCCGAACGCGGCCTCGACGACATCACGGTCGTGACGCCATCGGGCTTCGACGAGGGCAACATCGCCACCCCGGAGGCGCTGCTGCGCCTCGGCGAACGCGCCATGCAGAATCCCGTGTTCGCGGAGATCGTCGGCACGGTCAGCGCTGAGATCCCGGGAGCGGGGCTGGTCGAGAACACCAACGGGATGCTGGCAGATCCCGGCGTCGTCGGCATCAAGACCGGTACGCTCGTCGGCTGGAATCTGCTCACCGCGAAGGACGTCACGGTCGGCGACACCACCGTGCACCTCTACGCATCGGTGCTGAACCAGAGCGACGACGCGGAGCGGCTCGCCGTGACGCGTTCGCTGTTCGATCAGGCCGAGGCTGCGCTGGCGACGATCTCTCCCGCTCTGCCCTCTGGCACCGTGGTCGGCGAGATCAGCACCCCGTGGGGCACGAGCGTCGACATCGTCTCGGATGAGGATGCGACCGTGGTGCTGTGGGACGGCACCACCGCGACCGCCGCTGCCACGTTCGATCTGGGCGACCAGCGCGCAGACGGCGAGGACGTCGGCACGGTCACGGTGACGGGCCCCGTGGACCAGGCGACCGTCGACGCGTCGCTGGCGGAGGAGATCGCGGGCCCGAGCCCCTGGTGGCGCCTGACGCACCCGCTGGAGCTGCTCGGCCTCAGCTCGAAGTGACGTGAACGGGGTGGACGGTCGCGTCGCGCCGCCCACCCCGTTCACGTGCGTCACCGCTCGGCGGGCTCGTCCACCGTCTCGGTCGCCTCGGCCTCACCAGACGCGACGACGGGAACCGCGTCGGTCATGGCCTCTTCGGCATCTATATCGGTCGCAGCCTGCTCGAACTGCGACTGGTACAGCCGCCAATAGGCGCCCTGCGCCGCGATGAGCTCGTCATGCGAGCCCTTCTCGACGATGTCGCCGTGCTCCATCACGAGGATGAGGTCGGCATCGCGGATCGTGGAGAGGCGGTGCGCGATCACGAACGACGTACGGCCCTTGCGGAGCGCCGCCATCGCGTGCTGCAGCAGCAGCTCGGTGCGGGTGTCGACCGCGCTCGTCGCCTCGTCGAGGATCAGGATCGACGGCTGCGACACGAACGCGCGGGCGATCGTGATGAGCTGGCGTTCACCGGCGGACACGTTCGAGGCGTCCTCGTCGAGAACCGTCTCGTACCCCTCGGGAAGGGCGTGCACGAATCGGTCGACGTACGTCGCCGTAGCCGCTTCGATGACCTCTTCATCGGTCGCGGTGGAGCGTCCGTAGCGGATGTTCTCGAGGATCGATCCTGCGAACAGCCACGGGTCCTGCAGCACCATGCCGGTGCGTGAGCGCAGCTCGGAGCGGGTGACGCCGGCGATGTCCTGTCCGTCGATGAGGATGCGGCCGGAGCTCAGCTCGTAGAACCGCATGATCAGGTTGACCAGGGTGGTCTTCCCCGCCCCCGTCGGTCCGACGATCGCGACGGTCTGCCCAGGCTCGACCCGGAACGACAGGTCCCGGATCAGCGGGCGATCCGGCGTGTACGAGAACGACACGTCCTGGAACTCGATGACGCCGCGGCCTTCGACTGCGGGATCGGGCAGTGAAGCGGCATCCTGGGCGTCGGCCTCCTCCTCATCGGCGTCGAGGAAGTCGAACACGCGCTCGGCCGAGGCCGTACCGGACTGCACGACCGCCGCCATGCCGCCCAGCTCGGACAGCGGCTGCGTGAACTGCTGCGAGTACTGGATGAACGCCTGCACGTCGCCCAGGCGGAGCTGCCCGCTGGCGACCATGAGCCCGCCGAGCACCGCGATGCCGACGAAGGTCAGGCTGCCGACGAAGGTCATGGCCGGCATGATGATGCCCGACAGGAACTGCGCCTTGAAGCTCGCCTGGTACAGCTCCTCGTTCTCGGCCTGGAAGCTCTCGAGAGCCTCCTGCTCGCGACCGAAGACCTTGACCAGCGCGTGACCGGAGAAGGACTCCTCGACGCGGGCGTTCAGACGTCCGACCTTGCGCCACTGGCTGCCGAAGGCCTTCTGCGAACGCGGGCCGATGACGCCGAAGATGACGCCCATCAGCGGCAGTGCGACGAGCGCGACCAGTGCCAGCTGCCACGAGATCGAGAACATCATGATCAGCACGCCGATCACGGTCAGGACCGACGTCAGCGCACCGGACAGCGACTGCTGCATGGTCTGCGTGATGTTGTCGATGTCGTTCGTGACGCGGGAGATCAGCTCACCGCGCTGCACCTTGTCGAAGTAGGACAGTGGCAGCCGGTTGATCTTCGCCTCGACGGATTCGCGCAGGCGCCACATCGTGCGCACCATGATCACGTTGATCACGTACCCCTGCAGCCAGCTGAGGAGGGCGGCGACCACGTAGATCGCCAGCACGGCGATGATCACCCAGCGCAACCGGTCGAAGTCGATGCCGGCCCCGACCTGGAAGCTGTCGAACGCGGCGACCATGTTGGCGAAGTCGTCCTCGCCCTGCGATCGCAGCATCTCGACGACCTGCTCCTGCGTCGTGCCGGCCGGTACGCCGTTGTCGCCGAGCATCTTGGAGATGTAGCCCTCGTAGATGAGGTTGGTGGCCTCGCCGAGCACCTTCGGGGCGGCGACGGTCAGCACGACGCCGATCGCTCCGAAGAACGACACCAGCACGAACCAGAGTGCGGAGGGCTTGAGCAGCCCGATCATCCGCCCGAAGCTCCTGCCGAAGTTGTCGGCCTTGCCGGGGGCTACGGCATCCCAGTCGCCGGAGTTCTGACGTGCTTGCTCGGCGAGCTCCGCCTCGTACTGCTCGTCGGGGGTCAGCGTCGCGGTCGGGCCGACCTTCGTGTCGATGGGAGCCCCTTCGACGGGCTCGGGAAGCGACGTGCTCATGCGTCCACCCCCAGCTGCGACTCGACGATCTCGCGGTAGGTGTCGTTGCTGGCGACGAGTTCCTCGTGCGTTCCGACGCCGACCATCTCTCCTCCTTCGAGGACGACGATGCGATCGGCGTCCGTGATGGTTGACACGCGCTGGGCGACGACGATCTTCGTCACCTGCGGCAGTTCTCGCCACAGCGCTTGCCGCAACCTCGCGTCCGTGGTCAGGTCGAGCGCCGAGAACGAATCGTCGAAGACGAGGATCTGCGGCTGGTGCACCAGGGCACGGGCGATCGCGAGACGCTGACGCTGACCGCCCGACACGTTCGTGCCGCCCTGTGCGATGCGGGACTCGAGCCCCTCGGGCATCTCGGAGACGAAGTCCTTCGCCTGCGCGATCTCGAGCGCATGCCAGAGTTCCTCATCTGTGGCATCCGAACGGCCGTACCGGAGGTTCGAGGCGATCGTCCCGGTGAACAGGAACGGACGCTGCGGCACCAGGCCGATCGTCTTCCACAGCGCGTCCATGTCGGCTTCGCGCACGTCTACGCCGCCGACCCGAACGGCACCGCCGGTGACGTCGAACAGGCGGGGCACGAGCGAGACCAGGGTCGTCTTCCCGGCACCGGTCGACCCGACGATCGCGACGGTCTCGCCGCGCTCCGCGCCGAACGAGATGTTCTGCAGCACGGGTGCATCGGCTCCCGGATAAGTGAACTCGACGTTCTCGAACATGACCGTTCCGGGAACGGGGAAGTCCGTGGCACCGTCCTCAGGGCGCTCGAGGGTCGACTCCGCGTCGAGGACCTCACCGACGCGCTCCGCGGAGACCGCGGCGCGGGGGATCATGATCGCCATGAAGCTGGCCATGATCACGCCGCCCATGATCTGGCCGATGTACTGCATGAAGGCGAACAGCGTTCCCACCTCGACGTTGCCGTTCTGGACCTCGAGGCCGCCGAACCAGATGACACCGACGACGGTGACGTTGAGGATCAGCATGAACAGCGGGAACAGCAGTACGAACAGCGAGCCGATGTTGCGGCCGAGGATCATGAGGTCGGTGTTCGCCTCGCGGAACCGCTCCTCCTCCACGCGCTCTCGGACGAACGCACGGACGACGCGCACCCCGGTGAGCTGTTCGCGCATGACGCGGTTGATCTGATCGAGCTTGCCCTGGTTGCGCCGGAACAGCGGCACCATGCGCCCGATCACGAGTACCGCCGCGATGAGCAGGACGGGGACCGAGACGCCGATCAGCCAGCTGAGCCCGACGTCCTGCTGCACGGCCATGATGATGCCGCCGATGGCCAGCATCGGGGCCATGACGAACATCGTCGCGCCCATCATCGCCAGCATCTGCACCTGCTGCACGTCGTTGGTGTTGCGGGTGATGAGCGATCCGGCGCCGAACTGCGAGACCTCTCTCTCAGAGAAGCCGCTGACCCGCGCGAACACGTCGGAGCGGATGTCGCGCCCCACGCTCATGGCGGCTTTGGCGGCGAAGTAGGTCGCGATCACGGAGCTGACGATCTGGCCGAGGGAGACGACCAGCATCCAGACGCCGGTGCGCCAGATGTAACCGGTGTCGGCGGTGGCGACGCCCTCGTTGATGATGTCGGCGTTCAGCCGCGGGAGGTACAGCGCGGCCAGCGCGCTGATGAACTGGAACACGAGCACGCCGACCAGCAGCGGCCAATATCTGGAGAGGTAGCGGAAGAGGAGTTTTCCGAGCATGGTGGGTCCTTTTGGGGAGCGGGCCGAATGGGCCACCAGATAGCGTGCCACGCCCCACGGACATTGCACATCCCTGATCCGCATTATCCGCTCAGGGCGAACGAGTCGCTGAAGACAGCGGTTTTCTCGCCCGGGTCCAGAAAAGGAAGCCGCGGGATTCAGTCGAACAGCGGCACGTCGGGCACATATGCGCGGGCATCGGCGCCGGCGTCCTCGGCGAGCTGCGAGATCGTCGCCGGCTGCCACTTCGGCGAGCGGTCCTTGTCGACCAACTGGGCGCGGATCCCCTCGACGAGGTCCGGATGCCGCCGCACGAACCACATCACGCGCCGGTACTCTCCGACCAGCGCCTCGCGCAGGTCCCCCTCGCGTGCTTCGCGGACCGCGTCGAGCGTGACCGCGAGGCCCGTCGGCGAGAGCTCCGAGAGCATGGCGGCCGTGGCGGATGCCGACACCTCCGTACGCACGGAGAGCCGCTGTGCGATCTCGGTGACGGTGCCGGCCGAGAATACCTCGTCGATCCACGCGCGCTCGGCGGAGAGCCCAGATCGTTCGGGGGTCTCGTCGAACAGCAGCACCAGTTCCGACGGACTGGTCGGATCGGCCCGCTTGCCCAGCGCCTCGCGGAGCTCTCCCAGGTGCTGCGAGGGCACGTAGTGGTCGGCGAACCCGGCGTACACGGCATCCGCCGCCGACATCGTGCCGCCCGTGAGCCCGAGGTACTCGCCTATCCGGCCAGGCGCCCGGCCCAGCAGGTACGTGCCGCCGACATCGGGGGTGAATCCGATCCGCGTCTCCGGCATCGCCAGCCGGCTGCGCTCGGTGACCACGCGGATGTCGGCGTGACCTGCGACGCCGATCCCGCCGCCCATCGTGATGCCGTCCGCGATCGCGACGACCGTCTTCGGATAGTCGGCGATCATCAGGTTGAGCGCGTACTCAGCGCGGAAGAACTCGGATGCGCCCTGCGCATCGCCCCCTACGATCTGGTCGTACAGCGCACGCACGTCGCCGCCGGCGCACAGCCCGCGCTCTCCCTCCCCGTCGATGAGGACGATGTCGATGTCGGTGTCGTCGCGCCACGCGTCCAGCGCCGCGGTCGCCTGCCGGATCATGTCGAGGTCGAGCGCATTGATCGCCTTCGGCCGGTTGAGGGTGAGTCGGCCGAGGGCTCCTTCTGTGCGAACGAGAACAGTCGGGGCCGCATCGATGTCAGTCACGGATGCCACGTTACATCCGCCTGTTCTGGACTTTATGCGTGCGGCCGATGCGAGATTCTGCGGCTTTTCCGGCAAGATGGGGAGAACGCCCATGCAGGAAAGGCACCGGATGGCAGACGGACAGCTGATCGAGTTCGACCACGCGACCAAGCGCTTCGGCGCCGTCGCGGCAGTGTCGGACTTCTCCGCGCGCGTCAATCCTGGCGTGGTGACCGGATTCCTCGGCCCGAACGGAGCCGGCAAGACCACCACGCTGCGCATGCTGCTCGGGCTGGAGCGCCCGACGAGCGGTACGGCCACGATCGGCGGCAGCCGCTACGCCGAGCTGCGCAGTCCTGCGCGTGTGATCGGCGCGATGATGGAGGATCCCGGCTTCCGCCCTCGTCGCTCGGTCGAGCGTCATCTGATCACCGCGGCCAAGGCGGGCGGCATCCCGCTGTCGCGCGTGGGCGAGCTGCTCTCGTTCGTCGGCCTCGGGAACGACGCCGATACCCGGATCGCCGCGCTCTCGCTGGGGATGCGTCAGCGTCTGAGCGCCGCCACGGCGCTGCTCGGCGACCCCGGTGTGCTCGTCCTGGACGAGCCGGCCAACGGTCTCGACCCCGAGGGCATCCGTTGGATGCGCACCCTCATCCGCGGCCTCGCCGATGAGGGTCGCACCGTGCTGGTCTCCTCTCACGTGCTCTCGGAGGTCGAGCAGATCGCCGACGAGATCCTGGTGATCGCGCACGGCGAGCTCAAGTTCGCCGGCACCATGGAAGACCTCGCCGATCCGCAGACCGGTCCGGTCGTGGTGGATGCCGCGGACCGCAGCGCGCTGTCGGAGTCGCTGAAGGATGCCGGGTACGAGTTCGAGATCCTGCGCTCAGGGCTGACGGTGCGTGGCAGCGACGCCGCGACCATCGGCGGCATCACCGCTCGCGCCGGCGTCGCACTGACCACGCTGCAGCAGCGGGGCCCGACTCTCGAAGACGTGTTCCTCGACCTCGTGCACGACCGATACGTGAAGCCCGCTCCCCTCACAGACGAGACGGCTCTCTTCGAGCTGCCGGTCGACGCTCCGGAGGACGCCGTAGAGGCCGTCGAGGACGCGGAGCAGGAGCAGGTGCAGGCCGAAGAGGAGCAGGTCAACGACCCGCAGGAGACCGACGCCTCGGAGGCGGACACCGAGCGGGTCGCCCCGCGAGCCGAAGGCGAGACGAAACGCGCTGAGCGA
Source organism: Microbacterium abyssi (assembly GCF_015277895.1). NCBI lineage: Bacteria > Bacillati > Actinomycetota > Actinomycetes > Micrococcales > Microbacteriaceae > Microbacterium > Microbacterium abyssi. Next base: position 2,963,114 of record NZ_CP063815.1, read on the forward strand.
GCGGAGCGAGACGAAGCGTCCTCCTCCGACGAATCCGCCTCCGCCGACGAGCGTCCGCTCCCAGGCATCGCCGATCTGGCCGCAGTTGCCAGCATGTTCGCCAATCCGGTCACCGATCCCAGCATCGCGGCCGCGGGGATCGAGGCCGCCGAGGCCGAAGAAGCGGAAGAAGCCGACCCCGAGAACTTCGACGCGACGCGTGTCATCGACGTCGTCCCGTCGTTCGAGGCAGACGCCGATGCGGGCTCAGACGCCGAGAACTCAGACGCCGAGCAGCGCTGACGTCAGACCGGTCGCGGCCTGATGACCGGGCGCTGACGACCGGTCACGACCGGGACCGGAGCGGTGCCCGCGATCTCGACGACGTCGACCGGCTCCTCCGACACATCCAGGCGGAGCGCCTGCGTCAGCGCGAGCCCGTGGCGGGTCGTGAAGATGAGGCGCTGGAACTGCTCGTCGCCCTCGAGGTCGATGACGACGCTCGGACGACGCCGACGGATCAGGACGAAATCCGTGGTCGCCGCGGCCTTCCACGTGCCGGCCGCGAGGATGCCGGGGATGTGGGTGCCCGGCCCCGGTACGCCGCGCAACCAGGTCCATGCGTCATCCGTGAGCTGCACCTTCGTGATCGTCTCACGGGCGACTCGCAGATTCTCGCGGTGAAACGTGGCAGCACGCTCGAGCGGAGAGAGCACAACCTCAAGCTGTGTCTGGTCCAGGAGCAGGGTCACCATTCGTCCAGTCTGCCAGCGTCCGCCGCGATTCTGTCTGCGACTTCCTCACAGGACCACAACGATCCCCTTGTGCGTGTGCGCCAATGCGCGTCAGGCGGGACGAGCGGATGCCGCGGCGCGAGCCGCCGCAGGAAGCGCAGCCTCGATGCGGCTGAGCGCCGTGTCGTCATGTGCTGCGGTGAGGAACCACGCCTCGAACACGCTCGGCGGCAGAGCCACACCCTGCTCGCGCATCGAGTGGAAGAACGGCGCGTAGCGGAAGGACTCCTGCGCTTGGGCCTCGGCATAGGTTCGCGGCGCCTGCGGCGCGAACGCCACGCCGAACAGGTTGCCCGCGCGCGGAATTGCGTGCACGACTCCGGCCTCGGTCAGCGCAGCGCCCAGGGCGTCTGCGATGCGGGCCGCGGCGGCATCCACCTTGGCGTACACGGCGGGGGTCGCCAGACGCAGCGTCTCGAGTCCGGCTGCGACCGACAGCGGGTTCCCGGACAGGGTGCCGGCCTGGTACACGGGGCCCGTCGGGGCGAGCATGTCCATGACGCCGGCGCGACCGCCGAGAGCGGCCAGCGGCATCCCGCCGCCGACGACCTTGCCGAACGTGATGATGTCGGGCAGGTACTCCTCGCCGGTCGCGGCCTGCAGCGCCCAGAAGCCTGCGTGGTGCACGCGGAATCCGGTGAGCACCTCGTCGAGGATCATCAGCGCGCCGTGCGCGTGCGCGGTGTCGGCGATGAAGCGGTTGAATCCGGGCTCGGGCACGACGACGCCCATGTTGGCCGATGCGGCCTCGACGATGACGGCGGCGATCCGGTCGCCGTGCTCCGCGAACACGGCCTCGAGCGCGGCACGGTCGTTGTAGCCGATCACCAGCGTCTGCGCGGCGATCGGCGCCGGCACGCCGGCCGAGCCGGGCAGCGCGAGCGTCGCGACGCCGGAGCCCGCTTCGGCGAGCAGGCCGTCGGAGTGCCCGTGATAGTGGCCGGCGAACTTCACGAGCAGATCACGTCCGGTCGCGCCTCGGGCGAGACGGATCGCGGTCATGGTGGCTTCGGTGCCGGTCGAGACGAGGCGGACGCGTTCGATCGGCGCGAGGTCACCGAGGCGCACACGCTCGGTGATCTTGCGAGCGAGTGCGACCTCGCCCTCGGTGGGAGCGCCGAACGAGAGCCCGCGGGTCGCGGCTTCCTGGACTGCGGCGACGACCTCGGGATGCGCGTGCCCGAGCAGCGCAGGCCCCCAGGACGCGACCAGGTCGACGTACTCGTCGCCGGCGGCATCGGTCACATACGGGCCGCGTGCGGATGCCAGGAACCGGGGCGTCCCGCCGACGGAGCCGTAAGCCCGCACGGGCGAGTTCACGCCGCCGGGGGTCACCGCTCGCGCGGCGGAGAACAGCTCGTCGTTGCGATCGGTCATGATGTCTCCTCGGTCTTGTTTCGGTCCGGCTTCGACTCGCCTGCGGCTCGCTCAGCCCGTTTCGTCTCGCTTCGCTCGCTCAACGATCCGCGTGAAGTCCTTCCGACAACCACGGGACCACCCTCGCTCAACGACCCGCGCGACACCGGGTCAGCGGTCGCGGAGCCAGTGGGCCGCCTCGGTCGCCCAGTACGTGAGGACCGCGTCTGCGCCTGCGCGCCGGATGGACAGCAGCGATTCGAGCACGGCGGCACGGCGATCGATCCAGCCGTTCGCCGCGGCCGCTTCGATCATCGCGTACTCGCCGGAGATCTGGTACGCCCAGACCGGCACGTGCACGGCGTCGCGCACCTCGCGCAGCACGTCGAGGAAGCTCATGGCGGGCTTGACCATCACGACGTCGGCGCCCTCGGCCTCGTCGATCAGCGCCTCCCGGACGCCCTCCCGACGGTTGCCGGGGTCGAGCTGATACGTGCGGCGGTCGCCCTCCAGCTGCGAGTCGACGGCTTCGCGGAACGGTCCGTAGAACGCGCTCGCGTACTTGGCCGCGTAGCCGAGCAGCAGCGTGTCGGTGAAGCCCTCGCCATCCAGGCCCCGACGGATCGCCGCGACCTGGCCGTCCATCATCCCGGAGAGCCCGAGCAGGTGGGATCCGGCGCGCGCCTGCGCGAGCGCCATGGCGACGTACCGATCCAGCGTCGCGTCATTGTCGACGGAGCCGTCGGAGGCGAGCACGCCGCAGTGGCCGTGGTCGGTGAACTCATCCAGGCACAGGTCGGTCTGCACGACCAGCGCATCTCCGACCTCGCGGACGAGCGCGCGCGTGGCCACGTTGAGGATGCCGTCCGGATCGTCGGCACCCGAGCCGATCGCATCACGAACGGCGGGTACGCCGAACAGCATCACGCCGCCCACGCCCGCCTCGGCGGTCTCGACCGCAGCGCGACGCAGCGAGTCCATCGAGTGCTGCGCGACACCCGGCATCGATGAGATCTGTGCGGCCTCGGTCAATCCTTCGCGGACGAACATAGGCAGCACGAGCTGCCGCGGCTCGAGCGACGTCTCGCGAGCGATTGCGCGGACTGCCGGCGACCTGCGCAGACGCCTGGGCCGTATCTCGGGGAAGCTCACGGCGCGAACTCGTCTGCTGCGTGCGGAAGCGTGAAGTGCGAAACCGCGTCGATCAGTGCGTCGACTGTCTGCTTGTCGGCGACGACGGTGATCGGGAGCCCTGCCCGGCGGGCGTCCTTCGCGGTGCGCGGACCGATCGCGGCGAGCAGCGTGTCGTCGGGGATATTCGGGAACTGCTCCCGGACCTGCTGCGCCACCGAGCCGCTGGTGATGAGGATCGCGTTGATCCGGCCGCTGTCGACGTCGCGGCGGATCCGATCGGTGACGGGCACGCCGACCGTGCGATAAGCGACGATGCTCGACACGTCGTGCCCAGCGGCGATGAGCGAGCGCGTGAGGACGGGCTTGGCGATCTCGCTGCGCAGCGTCAGGATGCGGCGAGGCTCCGGCTCGAGTGCGATGAGCTGCTCCGCCATGCCCTCGGCAGAATTGTCCGTCTCGGGAACGAGTGCGACCTCGTAACCGACCGCCTGGAGGGCGGTCGCGGTGGTCTCGCCGACGGCGGCGATCTTCGTCGACTTCGGCACGACGGCGCGGTGCGCGAAGAGCACGTCCACCGTGGTGGCGCTGGTGACGGTGAGCCAGTCGAACTCTCCTGCGGCCAGTTTCTCGAGCGCGTCGTCGAGAGCGGCCTGGTCGGTGGTCGGCCCGAAGTTGATCAGCGGAGCGACGACCGGGACAGCGCCCTGGGCGCGCAACGACGCGGCGACGCCGTCGCCCCACGGGCCTCCTCGCGGGACGAGGACGCGCCAGCCGCTCAACGGCTTCTCATGCTTCGATTCGGGTGTCGTGGTCATCAGGGTTGCTCTCGGGGTACGAGGTCGGCCGCCCCTTGTTCGAGCAGCCGACGGGCGACAGAAAGCCCGAACTCGCGTGCTGCGTGATTCGGGTCCGCACCATCGGCAGCATCCGCATCGTTGCCACTGCCGTGACTCCGAATATACCCCCGGTTCAGGGATTCAGTGACGTCGAGCCCGATCCGCCGCTCTCCGTCCGGATCGTAGACGATCGTGCGGACCCGGAGCGACGTGCCGGTGACGACGGCGTGCGCGGCCATCGGCGCCTGGCATCCGGCGTCCAGTCCCTCGAGGATCGCGCGCTCCACGGTGATGGCGAGACGGGTGTCCTCGTCGTCGAGTTCGGCGAGCGCTGCGCGCAGATCGGATGCCGCATCGGCGGTGGTCTCGACGGCCAGCGAGCCCTGCCCAGGGGCGGTCGGCCACTCGGCGAGCCCGAGCTCCTCGCGTTTGAGAGTGGTCTCCGAGCCGAGCCGGGACAGGCCCGCTGCGGCGAGGATGACGGCATCCAGATCGCCGGTCTCCACCCGCGCCAGACGCGAGTCGACGTTGCCGCGGATGTCGACGACCTCTGTACGCGGCGCACGCAGGCGGACCTGCGCGATGCGCCGGGGCGACCCGGTGCCCACCTTGGCGCCGGCGGGCAGCGCGTGCAGCGGGATGCCGTCGCGGGTGATCACGACATCGCGGGCGTCCTCGCGTGGCGGGGTCGCGGCGATGACGAGCCCTTCTGGAACCGCGGTGGGGAGATCCTTCAGGGAGTGGACGAGGAAGTCGCACTCACCGGCGAGCAGCGCCTCGCGCAGGCGGGTGGCGAAGACGCCGAGCCCGCCGATCTGCGACAGAGACGCGCGGTTGGTGTCGCCCTCGGAGACGATCGGAACGAGTTCGACCCTGCGTCCGGAGATCTTCTCGAGGGCCGCGGCGACGTGCCCGGACTGCGCCTGGGCGAGAGCGCTTCGGCGCGTGCCGAGACGAATGGGGGTGGACATGGCGGGGCCTACTGGAGGACGTCCGCGATCTCGTCGAAGCGGAGGCGCCTGCCGGTGTAGAACGGCACCTCCTCCTTCACATAGCGGCGCGCATCGGTGTAGCGCAGGTCGCGCATGAGATCCACGAGTTCGGTGACATCGTCGGCCTCGAGCGGCAGCAGCCACTCGTAGTCGCCCAGTGCGAACGCGGCGACGGTGTTGGCGATAACGCCCGTGAACGCGGCGCCCTTGCGGCCGTGGTCGGCGAGCATCTTGCGACGCTCGTCCTCAGGGGCGAGGTACCACTCCGGCGTGCGGACGAACGGGTACAGGCACAGCCATCCCTTCGGCTCGACACCGCGCAGGAAACCGGGCACGTGCGCGCGGTTGAATTCGGCGTCGCGGTGCGCCCCCATGACGTTCCAGACCGGCAGCAGGGTGCGCAGCAGCTCGGTGCGGCGCAGTCGGCGCAGGGCCTTCTGGAGCTCCTCCGCCGTGTCGCCGTGCAGCCAGACCATCAAGTCGGCGTCGGCCTTCAGCCCGGAGACGTCGTAGAAGCCGCGGACGGTGACGCCGGCATCCTCGATGTGGCCGACGATGGTCTCGAGTTCGGTGGCGTCCGTCTCGGCGACGGGAGCATCGGGGTTGCGTCGCCAGACGGCCCAGAGGGTGAAACCGGACGGGTTCTGTTCACTCACTTCGGACATGCTCCCAGTCTGCCCCTTTCCTTGACGGGGAGCGAATGCGCGACGAAGAGGACCCTCAGCGGGCGATGGCGCGGGCGATGGCCCAGACCAGTCCGCCCGCGACGGCGGCGACCCCGACCGCAGCGGCGATGGCGCCGACAGGGTTGCGGTCGGCGAAGGCGCGCGCCTTCGCGGCTCCACGGCGGGAGGCCTTCTCGATGCGGCGCGGGAAATTGCCCTTGACCTCGATGGCGGCCAGCGCGGCCTTCAGCTCGGCACGTGCGGATTGCACGGGATCGCTGATCCCGGCGGGAACGGCGGTGCGGGGCAGGGCGGACTCAGAGCTTGTCATCACCGGCATCCTTCACAAGTCGAATATCGGTCGCGACGGCCTGGCCGGGATTCTCGCGACGCAGCACCTTCCGGAACTTCAGCAGGCCGAACAGCACGCACACGATCACGCACAGAAGCAGCAGGCCGATGACCGCCAGCGCGGAGAGCCACACCGGCCACCACGACGACAAGCCGGCGACGGCGAACACGAGGATCATCGGCACGAGCCAGAACAGGAAGAACAGCGCGATGACGAACCAGACGCTGCCGATTCCGGCATCCTTCGCGGTGCGCGAGATCCACGCCTTCGCGGCATCGACCTCGGCCTTGACCAGCTTCGTGACGAGTTCCGGGAGGTCGCCGAGGAGGGTCAGGAGACTGTCGTCAGCGCGGTCACGGTATCCGCGGACCATGTCACTTCCCGTTCGTCGTGGTGTTCTTCGCGCCGGTCGAAGACGTCGACGTGCTCTTCTTGGACGATGCGGACTTCTTGGCCGCGTCGACCGCGTCCTCCAGCGCATCCTCGACGTGATCGACGGCCTTCTTGCCGGTTGCGATCGCCGAGTCCAGCTTCTCACCGGGAGTGTCTCCGTCGCCGGCGGCCTTGGCGACCTTCACGACACCGTTCCAGATCGCGCCGGGCACCTCTGATGCCTTCGCGCCGACGAAGGCCTTCGCCTTCTCGACCTGGTTCTGGACGGAATCCTTGTTCCAGACCTTCAGCCACTGCGTCTTGATCTGCTCGTAGCGCTCGCGTCCGGCGCGTGTTCCGAGTACGTAACCGACGCCGAGTCCGACGACGAGTCCGATCTTCCCCTTCATGGGGTCTCCTCACGTTGTTCCGGTCGAGCCGCTGGCGTGGGTGCCGTCGGCCAGGGCTCCAGCGTAACGCCGTATGCCGAAATCGGCATCTACGGCTCAGGGGGTTGACAGCGGGCCGCCATCACCCCAAAGAAGCGCTCGGCGGACGCGGTCCGCCTCGGTCATCGCGTCCGGGACGACCTGCGCGAGGCCCGTACCCGACAGCCAGGCTCCGACGACGCCGAGGCCGTCGACCTTCTGCACGGCGGTGCGAACCGCACGGCGGCGGTCGGCCGCTCCTATCAGGGAGGACGGCTGCGACTGCGCGAACCGCGCACGGTGCGCCGCGATCAGCACGGACTCCGGCAGCGCGACGCCGAGGAGCGCCTCGGCCTCCGTCAGCGCGAGGCGCGCGGCCGCGTCGTCGTCGAGCTCGCCCGTCGCCGCCGGCTCGCCCTGGGCGCCGAAGGAGACCCGCACGACGTGCCGGCCGCCTGCGGCCGCACGGAGCCACTCCCACTTGGCAGTCGCGTGCGTGAGCGCCTTCGCGATGTGGCTGCCGGGCACCGTGAGCACACCGGTGCCGCGGGGCGCGGCATCCAGCGACGGGGCGTCGAGCAGCAGGCTGACGATCTCGATCTGCGGCGCCTCGCCCTCGGCGCCGAGGCCGGTGACTTGTCCGTCGAGCAGGGCGCGGGCGCTCGGCTCGGCGGTGGCCACGATCAGGGCATCCGCCGACACGGTCTCAGCCGATGGCTCCTCGCCCTCGGCGGCGATCGGGAAGCTCACGGTCCAGCCGTCGCCGTCCCTGACGATCGCGTCGACCGGTACTCCGGTGCGGACGACGGCGCCGAGCTCCTCGAGATCCGCGGCGAGCGCGTCCACCAGGACGCTCATGCCGCCCGCGATCGCCTCGACCGCCGAGCCCGGCGCCTTCTTCGCACGATCAGCGCGATCGGCCAGCAACTGCGCGACGCCGCCGGAGAGAGAGCCGGCCCGGGTGAGGGCCTCGTTGAGTCCGGGGGCGGCGATCTCGGTGTCGACGTCGTCCGGGTCCGCCGAGTACACGCCGGCGGTGACGGGTGCCACCAGCAGGTCGCGCACCTTCGCGCCCATCCGCTTCGAGACGAGCGTGCCGAGGCTGCGCTCCTGGCCGATCGTCAGCGGCGGGCGGAGGCGGTCGACGTAGGCCCGCCACGCACCGCCCCAGCCGATGATGCGGCGCACGTCATCGGCGAACGGGTTGGCAGGGATCCCGAGGATCCCGCCCTTGGGCAGGGGCGCGGCGTCGACTCCGAGGGCGCCGACCAGCCAGGCGCCGGCCGGATTCGGGGTGACGATCGCATCGGTGAGTCCGAGCTCGTCGAGGAGGGTGCGGACGTGCCCGCCGCGGGTCGCGTAGCTCTCGGCGCCGGCATCCACCGTCACACCGTCGAGCTCCGCCCGGCGGATCGCCCCGCCGAGTTCCGCTGCCGCCTCGAGGACGGTGACGTGCATTCCGACCTTCGCGCATTCCCGCGCGGCGACGAGTCCTGCCATGCCGCCGCCGACCACGACGACGTGACGGTGCGCCGCCCTGGCGGCGAGGTCTGCGGTGCCGTCCGTGCTCATGAGTGCGCGAGCTCGACGATGCGGGTGAGCTGGTCGGGGTCGGTCTCCGGGGGCACGCCGTGGCCGAGATTGAGGATGTGCGCGCATGCGGCGCGGCCCCTTTCGATGACGTCGCGGACGTGCGCTTCGAGCACCTCCCAGGGCGCCTGCAGCATGGCCGGGTCGATGTTGCCCTGGACCGTGACGTCGTGGCCGAGGATGCCGGCGGCCTCGTCGAGCGGCTGACGCCAGTCGACGCCGACGGCGGATGCCGCACCGTCCAGGCGCATGTCTGCCAGGAAGGGACCGGTGCCGACGCCGAAGTGGATCACCGGCAGGCCGAGGTCGGTGACCGCCGCCCGGGAGTGCGGGGCGACGTGCGCGCGGTAGTCGGCCGGGTTCAGCGACCCCGCCCAGGAGTCGAACAGCTGCACGGTCGCGGCGCCCGCGTCACGCTGCGCCTCGAGGAAGCGGCGGGAGACGCGTGCCAGCCAGCCGGCCAGACGGTTCCACGCTTCCGGATCGGTGTGCATCATGGCCCGTGCGCGCAGGTGCTCCTTGGAGGGGCCGCCCTCGACGAGATACGCGGCGAGGGTGAAGGGAGCTCCGGCGAAGCCGATCAGCGGGGTGTCTCCCAGTTCGTCCGTGACGATGCGTACCGCCTCGGCGATGGCCGTGGTGTCCAAGCCCTCCGGGTCGATCGCCGTGATGCGGTCGACGTCGGCACGGGTGCGGACGGGATCGGCGAACACCGGGCCGCGCCCCGGCTCGATGACGACGTCGACGCCGGCGAGGCGCAGAGGGATGACGATGTCGCTGAAGAACACGGCCGCGTCGACCCTGTGCCGGCGCACCGGCTGCAGCGTGATCTCGGCCGCGAGGTCGGGGGTCAGGCAGGCATCCAGCATCCGGGTGCCGACGCGCAGCTCACGGTACTCCGGGAGCGATCGGCCGGCCTGGCGCATGAACCAGACCGGAGTCTGCTCCGGTCGGTCTCCGGCGAGTGCGCGCAGCAGCGGGGCGTTCGAGGAAGGCATGATCCCATCCTCCCATCCGGGACGCATGAACCGCCTGTCAGTGCATCGTCAGGCGCCCCTCGGAGAAGGCTCCCGGCGAAGCGGCGTAGAATGGTCAGGTGCTGCTGTGTGTGACGGCGAGTCACAAGACCGCCTCCTTCGACATGCTCGAACGATTGAGCCGCACCCCTGACGACGTCGCGCCGAACCTCCTTCGCCTGGCCTCGTGCGTGCAGGGGGCCGTTGTGCTCTCCACGTGCAACCGCTTCGAGGCGTACATCGAGGTCGACGAACCGGTGACCGCCGCAGGCGCGGTCGGGGTCGAAGCCGTGCTCGAGGCGATCGAGGAGTCCACCGGCATCCCCTCGGCCGAGCTCGACGGCGCCTACGCGGTGCACTCGGGCCGCCGGGTCGCCGAGCACCTGTTCGCCGTGGCATCCGGACTGGAGTCCGTCGTCCCCGGTGAGGGCGAGATCGCAGGCCAGGTGCGCCGCGCGCTGACGGCGGCGCGCAAGGAGGGCACCACCTCCCCCGAGCTCGAGCGTCTGTTCCAGCGCGCGAGCCAGGCCCAGCGCAAGGTCAAGAACGTCACCGCGCTCGGCCGCGCCGGCCGCTCGCTGGTGCGACTGTCGCTCGAACTGGCCGACAGCCGCATCGCCGACTGGTCTGCCGAGCGCGTGCTGCTGGTCGGCACCGGCGCGTACGCCGCCGTCACCCTCGCCACGCTCCGCGAGCGCGGTGCGACGGACATCTCGGTGTATTCGCCGTCCGGTCGCGCCGAGCTCTTCGCGAAGAAGCACGGTCTCACCGCCGTCGCCGACGAGGACTACGCCCGCGTCGCATCGCGGTCGAGCCTGCTGATCACCTGCACGAACGCCGCGGAAGAGCCGGTCCTGGGGCCCGCGCACCTGCAGGCGCCGACCGGACCCGTCGCCGTCGGCTGCCCGATGGGCGCGCCCACGTCGCAGCTGGTCATCGATCTCGGGATGCCGCGCAATGTGGATCCAGCCGTCGCGAACCTGGAGGGCGTCGCGCTGCTGGATCTGGAGACGATCCGACTGCACGCGCCGCTCGAGGAGCTGCAGGCGACGGATGCCGCCCGCACCGTCGTGCGCGATGCCGCCGACACGTTCAACGTGGTGGGCGACCGGCAGAGCGTCACCCCCGCCGTCGTCGCCTTCCGCTCGCACATCTTCGCGCTGATGGAGGCCGAGATCGAGCGCGCCCGCGCCCGTGGTGACGAGGACGGCCGCGTCGAGCAGGCGATGCGTCACCTCGCAGGCGTCCTCACGCACACGCCCACGACGCGCGCGCACGAGCTGGCCGCCGACGGCCGCGGCGCCGACTTCGTCGCGGCGCTCGAGACGATCTACGGCATCCGTCCTGCGAACGAGGGCCTCGACGAGCAGTCTGCGACCGCCTGAGTCACCGTTGCCGATTCCGGCGCCTCGACCGCGACCGCAGCACCAGGGTCCACGCCGCATAGCCGCACACCACGGCCGCGACGACGGGCAGCGCGGCTGCGCGCCACGGCCCCGTCACTGCCGCGTTGAGCCAGCCCAGCAGCGGCACGCTGTACCAGAGACGCCCGAGGACCTGCGTCTCGTGGACGGGCTCAGGGTCGGGAGCGGCGTTCGCATCGCCCTTCGTGATGAAGTGGCCGCGCGCTGTGTCGACGACTCGGTGCGTGACGACCGTCGGATCACCGGCAATGGGGCGAAAGGCGATGACGTCGGCGATCTCGATGTCTTCGGCGCGCACCGGTTGCGTGACGATCAGGACTCCCTGTGGAAGCGCCGGAGCCATCGAACCATCACTGCTCGTGAACGCGCTCGCGCCTGTCGCCCATGGCACCCCCAGCACCAGCATGGCGGTGAGCACGAGCATTCCCATGATGCCCGCACTCACGCCATACCAGAGCGCCACCCCCATCGACCGCGGCTTCGCTTCGGTCGTTGACGGCTGATCCGGCTCCTTGTTCTGCTCGGTCACCGGCTCTGCCTCGTCCCCAGCAATCCGATTCCGGCCCCTCGTTCCGGGTGCCCCTTTCGGGAGCAACGCTGGCCCGTCATCGATAATCAAACGATATTGACCTTTGGCCAGCAGCACTAGGTCTTTCAGCCACCAAAACGGGTGGATGCGGCATCCGATGACGCAGTCGCCAGCGCGTCGCGACCGGCCGGGAGAACCCTGCCGATGAAACTGCCGGAGGCTCCGTCCAGCTCTTCCACGAGCCACGCGCGCAGCAGTTCGAGTTGTTCGTCGTCGATCTCCCGATCGGCGACATCGTCGATCAGCACGACATCGACGCCTCGGGCCCGTGCCCTCGCGGCCGCGGCCACCACGACGGGCGCCCCCAGTCGGCCGGCGCGATATCCGTCCCGCAGCTCCCCCTCGTGCACGAGGCACCGGCGGATCTCTTCATCGGTCAGCTCGGTGCCCTCGCCGATGCGGGTGAGCAACGGCCCGAACGTCTCATCCCACCGCGCGACCTTCTCCTCTGCACGCGCCGTGACCTCGGCGAGCCATGCACGCTCGCTGGTGGCTCGCAGCGCGGCTGCCCTGTCGCGCTCGGCGTGACGATCCAGCACTCGGAGGGAGACCGCGAGCCCAGCGGCTGCCCCCACCACCACGATCGCGCGCATGAGAGCGGCGCGCACCTCGTCGAAGGGACCGGGGACGACGGCGAGCGCCAGCAGCGCGGTCGCAGGGATCATTAGCATCAGCGCCGCCGCGGGTCGCACCCGGAGGCACAGCATCCCGAGCACGACGGATGCCGTCACGTACGGCCACATCCCCGCATACGTAGGCGCGCCGGCGGTGTCCGGCACGACGACGCCTCCCAGCATCGTGCCGACGGCCCCGAGGGTGAGCGTCCCCGCTATGGCGACAGTCGCGGTGCCGGCGCGTCCGGCGCGCCACGACACGACCACGAACGCGGCGGCGAGGGCGACTCCCGCTGCGACCGCCGGAAGGGGCTGACGCAGCCAGAAGAACGAGTAGAGGGCGAGCGTGAGGGGGCCGGCGGCGAGCAGCGCGCCGGCCAGGCGCATGTCGCGGTCTCGCAGCAGCCCGTCGGCCGGCGGCGCGAACCGTTGCGCGGGACTGCTCGGGTTCCACGAGGTGTCGACGACAACGCCCTCACCCGGTGCCGTATGCACCTCGGCGCGCCCGCCGACCGCCCGCAGCCGAGCGATGATGCTCACGGCGATGCCCAGCCGGCCCGGCACGACGGCGTCCTGATCGAACCCCGGCCCGTCATCGCGGACTTCGACGCGGATGCCATGCCCGATGCGGGTCAGCGTCACGCTCGCCGCGTTCCCGGGCGCGTGCGTGCGGACATTGACGAGCGCCTGCTGCGCGGCGCCGCTCATCGCCTCGGCGACGTCGCCGGGAACCACGGCCGCCGTTCCAGGCATCTCCAGTTCGGGAATCTCGCTGAACTGCGCCCCGTGGTTTCGGGCGAGCTCCTGCAGCCCCGCCCGGAACGTGGCGACGGCGACCTCCTCTGTCGACGGAGTCATCAACGCGTTCAGCGACTCACGTGCCTGGCGAGCCTGTGCGGCCAGGGCGGGCCGCATCTCGGCCGTCGCCCGCGCGGCGAACGCGAGCGTCGCCAGCACCTCGTCGTGCACGAGCGCCTGCGCCCGGGCATCGACGTCGCGGCGCGCGGCGCTCTCCGCCTCGCGCGCCGCGGCGTCGCGCGCGAGGGCCGCAGCGGCATCCGCTCGCTGCGCGCGGGCGAGCGTCGCACTCGCCAGCGCGCACAGCAGCACGGCCGTCGCGAAGGACTGCACATTGTTCGCGACGGCGTTGGCGGAGCGGTCATCCATCGCGATGCGCAGCAGCGGCACGAACACTCCGAGGGCTCCCAGCACGATCCACCCGCCCGCGGGCCCCCAGGCGATCACGGCCGCGAGAACCGGCAGCGAGGTGACGGTGAGCAACCAGGAGAGCTGACCGCTGGGCGAAGCTCCGCTGAGCGCGAGCACCGGCCAGGCGAGCGCGACGAGAGCGAGGTACCCGCACGCCGCGACGCCGTTCATCACGGCGATCATGCGCCGCCCACTCCACTGTGCGAGCAGACCGACGGCGATCAGGATTCCGATGATCGTCAGGATCGCGGCCTGGAACGCGGGCGGATGCTCAGCGGGATCACCCTGGACGACGACGGTCGCGACACCCAGCGCGGCGAGCGCAGCCAGAGCGCCGTTGCCGGCGGTCAGCACCCGCGCGGCTAGCAGTTCGTGACGTTCGGCAGACGACTCCTCGGCGCCTTCCGCGCGGAGGGACGCAGTGCGGCTCATGTGCGACCGGGGACGGGGAGGTACCCGTCTTCGACTCCGCGTCGGTACAGCTCGACCTTGGTCGGGGCGGGGCGCCCGAGCCGCTGATAGACCAGTTTGATCCGCTTGAGGTGGTCATTGACCGTGTTCTCGCTGATCCCGAGTCGCGTCGCGACCTGCTTGGCTCCGATGCCGGAGGCGTACAGTGCGAGCACGCTCCGCTCGCGGTCGGTGAGCGGAGCGCTCTCCAGGTCGGGGTCCGCGTCGACGGTCACGGCCCATTCGGTGTCGACGATCGGCTCTCCGCGCGCCGCACGCTGGATCGCCGACAGGATCGCCGACGGCGGCGCGGACTTCCGCACCACCCCCAGCGCGTCGGTGCGGAGCGCCTCGCGAACGAGGAAGCGGTCCTCGCCCGAGGTCAGGAAAAGCACCGCGGCCTCGCGTTCCCGCAGTCGTTGCACGTTCTCGACGGGGGTGGTCCCATCGCGGAGCATGAGGTCGAGCACCACGAGATCGGGGTGCAGATCGGCCTGCCGGAGCTCACCGACCGACGAGACGGCTCCGACGAACTCGAGATCGCTCGCGCCGTCGATGAGCGGACCGATCGCCAGACCGACCAGTGCGTGGTCGTCGACGATCGCGACGCTGAATGTGCCCGCCATGGCTCAAACCTAGAGCAGTCCAGACATGCCGACACCTGGTTGCCGGTCGGTGCCAGACTGGATGCATGGCCCTGCACATCACCGACGACGCCGCTGCCGACCGGCTGCTCACCGAGAATCCGCTCGCCCTCCTGATCGGCATGCTCCTCGACCAGCAGGTCCCGATGGAGACGGCGTTCGCCGGACCGCTGAAGATCGAGCAGCGCACGGGGCGGGTCGATGCTGTCGCGATCGCCGGGATGGAGCCGGATCGCCTCTTGGAGGCGTTCAAGGAGACGCCGGCCGTGCACCGGTTCCCCGGCTCGATGGCGACTCGCGTGCAGACGCTGTGCCAGGAGCTCGTCGACTCCTGGGGCGGCGATGCCTCGGCCCTGTGGACACAGGGGGACCCGGACGGGGCGGAGGTGCTGCGCCGTCTGAAGAAGCTGCCGGGCTTCGGCGAGCAGAAGGCGAAGATCTTCCTCGCACTGCTGGGCAAGCAGTACGGATTCACGGGTGAAGGCTGGCGCGAAGCCGCCGGAGCCTACGGCGAGGAGGGGTCGTACCGCAGCGTCGCCGACATCGTCTCGCCCGAATCGCTCACCAAGGTGCGCGAGCACAAGCGGGCCATGAAATCCGCCGCGAAACTTGACGGGGCGCGGTTGAGCGAGCGCAGCGAGTCGAAACCCAGAAAGGGCTGATCATGCAGAAGACAGGGGGCAGCGTCGGCGCCTTCATCGCCGATGTCACGCCGGCAGTGCGGCGCCGGGATGCCGAGACGCTGACCGCGCTGCTGCAGGAGATCTCCGGCCGCGAACCCGAGCTGTGGGGCACGATCATCGGATTCGGCAGCTGCCATTACCGCTACCCGACCGGCAACGAAGGCGACATGCCGGTGCTCGGCTTCGCCCCGCGCAAGGGCGCGTCGACGCTCTATCTCGACAGCACCTACAGGCACCGCGACGCGCTCGCGGGGCTCGGACCGCACACCGTCGGCGCGGGCTGCCTGTACATCAAGGACCTCGAGAAGGTCGACCTCGACGTGCTCCGTCCGATCCTCGAGGACGTACTCGCGTGGACCGAGGCCGGCGGCGACGACTACGCCCGCATCACCGTGATCGACTGAAGATCGTCCGCGGCGGCGTTGTCAAGGCCGCTGCGCCGCGTCGCCCGACGTCGCATGATGGAGGCGGCCGACAGAAGGAGCCGCATGTCGAGGAACGTCCGAAAGCTGCTTTGTCCACCAGATTCCGTGTTCCGCGTCCTCGCGGACGGGTGGCTGTACCCCTCCTGGGTCGTCGGAGCGTCGCGCATGCGTGACGTCGACCCCGAGTGGCCACGGGCCGGAGCGCGGCTGCACCACTCCGTCGGCGTGTGGCCCGCGCTGCTCGACGACACCACGAGCAGCGTGAGGTGGCATCCTCCTCACCAGATGGTGATGACCGCGCGAGGATGGCCTCTCGGCGAAGCCCGGGTGACAGTCGACGTCAAGACCGCGGCAGGAGGATGCCTGGTGCGAATCCAG
Source organism: Microbacterium abyssi (assembly GCF_015277895.1). Taxonomy (NCBI): domain Bacteria; kingdom Bacillati; phylum Actinomycetota; class Actinomycetes; order Micrococcales; family Microbacteriaceae; genus Microbacterium; species Microbacterium abyssi. Next base: position 2,979,044 of record NZ_CP063815.1, read on the forward strand.
GAGGAGGCGATCAGCGGGCCGGCCAAGGCGATACCGGCCGCCGTCGCGGACATCCTTCTGCAGTGGCGCAACGCCGAGACTCTGCATCGGCTGGCGTATCTGGCCGAGGGGCTCGCGCCGCAGCACGTCGCATCGGAGACCGCTTGATGGCGCGCTCGTTCGACGTCGACGCGACCGTCGTCGGAGCAGGTCCCAACGGGCTCGCGGCCGCCGTGACCCTGGCGCGAGCCGGACTCAGCGTGCGTGTCTTCGAGCGCGCACCGAGCGCCGGCGGCGGAGCGGCGACCGCGGAGCTCACACTGCCGGGATTCCGTCACGATGTGTGCTCGGCGGTGCACCCGCTGGCTTTCGAGTCCCGGTTCTTCCGCGAGTTCGGGCTGGCTCGGCGGGTGGAGTTCGCCGTGCCGGAGATCTCGTTCGCACACCCGCTCGATGGCGGCCGCGCGGGGATCGCGCATCGCTCGCTGGCCCGCACCGCGGAGGGACTCGGTGCCGATGGCACGGCGTACGCACGGCTGATGCGGCCGCTGGTCGACCGCGCGACGCGAGTGTCGGACTTCACCGGAGACACGCTTCTGCGCGTGCCGCGTGACATCCCGACCGCGGCCGTGTTCGGCGCGGCGGCTCTGGAGCAGGGCAGCCCGCTGTGGAATCTCCGATTCCGCGAGGACGTCGCACCGGCCATGCTCACCGGCGTGGCCGCGCACACGATCCTGCCCATGCCGGGTCTCGCGGGCTCGGGCGCGGGGCTCGCGTTGACGGCGTATGCGCATGCGAAGGGGTGGCCGATCCCGATCGGCGGAAGCCAGGCGATCGTCGACGCCATGATCGCCGACCTTCGCGCGCATGGCGGCGAGCTCGTGACGGACCACGAGGTGGCATCTCTGGACGAGCTGCCGCCGTCGCGGGTCACCCTGCTCGATGTCACCCCTCGCGCGCTGAGTCGGATGGCCAGCGATCGGATGCCGGACGCCTACCGTCGCGCGCTGGCGCGCTTCCGCTACGGAAACGCCGTGGCGAAGGTCGACTTCGCTCTGTCCGACCCCGTGCCGTGGACGAATCCGGAACTCCGACGAGCGGGAACGCTCCATCTCGGCGGCACGCGCGAGGAGATCGCTGCCGCCGAGAACGCCGTCACGCGCGGCATCCTCTCCGACGCTCCCTATGTTCTCGTCTCACAGCCCTCGATGTTCGACCAGACCCGCGCTCCTGCCGGTCAGCACACCCTCTGGGCCTACACGCACGTGCCGGCCGCATCACAAGAGGACAGGTCGGAGGCGATCATCCGGCAGATCGAACGTTTCGCGCCAGGGTTCCGCGACACGATCCTGTCGACCTCGTCGCGGACGGCCATCGAGGTCGAACGCCACAACCCGAACTACGTGCGCGGCGATATCTCCTCGGGCAGCCCTGACCTCATGCAGCTGCTGCGTCGGCCGGTGCTGAGGCCGGATCCGTGGTGCACCCCGATGCCGGGCGTCTACCTCTGCGGCGCCTCCACGACCCCTGGCCCCGGCGTGCACGGACTGCCCGGCTGGCACGCGGCCCTGAGCGCGCTCAGGCACGACTTCGGCAGCCGCGCGCTGCCGGATCTCTCGCCGACCTCCGACGAAGCGGCGTGACATCCGTCAGCTGCGCCCGTAGCGCGCCACGATCTCCTCGGTCAGCGACGGCCAGATGCGCTTGTGCTCGTCGCCGAACGCGACGCCCGACAGGAACGCGGCCGCCAGGTCACGGGAGCGGTCGATGAACAGGAAGCTGCCCTGTCCGCCGAAGTGCCCGGCGGTCTCCGGCGGCATGGCGTCGCCGAGCCAGTGCGGGCTCTTGGCGCCCTTGAGCTCGAACCCCAGCCCCCACTGGTTGTCGTCGAAAGAACCGTAGCCGGGCACGACACCGCGCAGTCCGCGCCGCGAGACCATGAGCGCGAGGTCGCGCAGCTCGACGGGGACCAGTGTCGGACGCAGTACCTCGCGGCCGAACTTCATCAGGTCATCGATCGACGCTCGGTACCCGGCCGACGGACGACCGCTCACGTCGATGTCGCGCATGCCCAGGGGACCGGTGACCTCACGAGTCATCCAATCGGCGAACGGCTCGCCCACCGCTTCGGCGACGTGCGCGCCGAGAGCGTCGAACCCGGCGTTCGAGTAGATGCGGCGCGTTCCGGCAGCCGCCTGTGTCTGCTCGCCCTCGAACGGCAGCCCGCTGGTGTGGTCGAGCAGATTGAGCAGCGTCGACCCTTCCGGGCCGGCCGGCTCGTCGAGGTCGACCAGCCCGCGCTCGACGGCGATCAGCGCACCCCACGCCGAGATGGGCTTCGACACCGACGCGAGCGCAAGCGCCGCGCGCGCGTCGCCCTGCACCGCGAGAGTCTGCTCCGAACCGGTCACCCCCACCAGTGCCGCATGAGGGAAGCCTTCTGTCGCTGCGAAAGTCGTCGTCTCCACGCTGCCATCGTCGCACGACCTGCCATCGGCGCGCGGGGCACGGCACACGTGCGTCAGCCGCCGCAGACCTCCGCTCGCCCCTCGCCCACCCGCACGTGCGGCGATCCGGCCGCGTGCCGAAGCCAGCGGCGATCGTGCGTGACTGTGACGACCGCGCCCGGATGCGACTGGACGGCATGCTCGAGCTGCTCGACCAGTTCGGGGTCGAGATGGTTCGTCGGCTCGTCCATCAGCAGCAGATCGCTGGGAACGCTCAGCGCCATAGCCAGGTCGAGCCGGCGCCGCTGACCGATCGACAGATCGCGCACCGGACGCTCGAACTCCTCCTCAGGCAGCAGTCCCAGCGCCAGCAGCCTCGCCGCCGCATCATCACGGAAGGCCGAGACGGCACGCGCGAACGCGTCGACGACCGCGCCGGCTGGTGGTGCCGTGACGTCCTGACGCAGCCAGGAGACGCGCAGTCCGGGTGCCCGTTCGACGAAGCCGGCCTCGGGAGCGAGCTCACCGGCGAGCAACCGCAGCAACGTCGTCTTTCCCGAACCGTTCGGGCCGATCACGGACCAGCGCTGTCCAGCGTGCAGCATCCATCCTGCCATCCGGATCCGCGGCTCGGCGTCCCGGCGCACGCCCTCGATCAAGACGAGCGGGCTCTCGGAGGAGGGCGCGGAGCCGGCGCCGAGGTCGGCGGCGAACCGCAGCGGCTCCGGCGGCGGCGCGACCGGCTCGGCACGCAACCGGGCTACCCGCTCTTTCGCCATGCGGATACGGCCCATGGCGCCGTGATCGCGACTGCGTGCGCGGAACGCGCCATGACCGAATCCGTCGAGCTCGAGCTTGCGCGGGATCGCGCTGAGGCGGAAGCCGTTCGCCGCCACGAGCCCCTCGTTGCGGGCGAGCTCGGCCTTCCATTCCTCGTGCCGCTCGGCCTGACGGCGGCGCTCGGTGGCCCGTGCGACGAGGAATCCGGCGTAGCCGTCGCCATAGCGGCGCAGAGCGGCATCCTGTACGTGGACGATGTCGTCTGCGAACCTCTCCAGGAAGGCGCGGTCATGCGTCACCACCACCAGAGCCCCGCGGTGGCCGGACAGCCTCTCCTCGAGCCACGCCAGCGCGGCATCGTCGAGGTCGTTCGTCGGCTCATCGAGCAGCAGCAGTTCGGCCATCGACGACAGCGCCACCGCAAGCGCGAGGCGGGCTCGCTCGCCGCCGGAGAGTTCGGCGACCGGCCGTCGCCGGTCCAGCCCGCCCACGCCGAGCTGATCCAGAGCCGCGTCGATGCGCGCGTCGACGCGATAGCCGTCGCGCGATTCGAACCGGTCGATCAGCTCGGCGAGCTCGTCGAGCAGCCCCGACTGCACGGCGCCGACAGCGTGCGCCAGCCGCTCGGAAACGGTCTGAATGTCCTGCTCAAGAGCGCGCAGGTCGGCAATCAGCAGATCGACGGCATCCTGCACGGTTGCCGCGTCGGGGAAGCGTGGGTCCTGAGCGGCGTGCGCGATGCCACCGGGGATGACGACCCGCGCCTCGCCAGAGACCGGAATCACCGGGCCTGCGATCAGATCGAGCAGGGTCGATTTGCCGGCGCCATTGTCGCCGATGATCGCCAGTCGGTCGGTGCGGCCGACGACCAGATCGACGCGGTCGAGCACGACGCGGTCGGCGAAGCGGACTGTCGCCGACCGCAGAGCGCACATGCGGTGGTCGCGACGAGATGGTGTGGAAAGAGCAGATGGGAACATGAGGACTCCTCTCCGCAGCGGTCTGCGACCGTCGCGGCGATTCACGCATCACGGATGCGGATCGGAACAGGGATCTCGAGCGCGCCGGAAGGACGACACGATCGCTCAGGACCCGCTGCGGAGATGTCTCGACGCAGCGTCCCGATCTAGAGAATCAGAGTACCCACGGTCGACGACCATAGCAGAAAAGCAGAGCCCCGATTCAGATGTCTGAATCGGGGCTCCGGATGCTGCGAATGCTGCGGGTCAGGCGCCCTTCAGACGATCCGCGAGGTATGCGTGCAGGCCGTCGATCGAGATGCGCTCCTGCGCCATCGAGTCGCGGTCGCGCACGGTGACCGCGTGGTCGTCGAGCGAGTCGAAGTCGACCGTGACGCAGAACGGCGTGCCGATCTCATCCTGACGACGGTAGCGACGGCCGATGGCACCGGCGTCGTCGAAGTCGATCGTCCAGCGGCCGCGGAGCGAATCGGCGACCTCGCGCGCCAGCGGCGACAGGCGCTCGTTGCGCGACAGCGGCAGGACGGCGACCTTGACCGGCGCCAGGCGCGGGTCGAGCTTGAGCACCGTGCGGGTGTCGGTGCCGCCCTTGGCATTGGGCACCTCTTCTTCGACGTAGCTGTCGACGAGGAACGCCATCATCGAGCGGGTCAGGCCGAACGACGGTTCGATCACGTACGGCGTGTACCGGTCGCCGGAGGCCTGGTCGAAGTAGGTCAGGCTCTGGCCGGATGCCTCGGAGTGGCTGGACAGGTCGTAGTCGGTGCGGTTCGCGACGCCCATGAGCTCGCCCCACTCCGAGCCCTGGAAACCGAAGCGGTACTCGAAGTCGATGGTGCCGGCCGAATAGTGCGCGCGCTCGTCCTCAGGGACGTCGAATTGGCGCATGTTCTCGGGGTCGATACCCAGGTCGATGAACCAGTTCCAGCAGGTCTCCACCCAGTGCTCGAACCACTGCTGCGCCTCGGCGGGCGGCACGAAGAACTCGATCTCCATCTGCTCGAACTCGCGCGTGCGGAAGATGAAGTTACCCGGCGTGATCTCGTTGCGGAACGCCTTGCCGACCTGGCCGATGCCGAACGGCGGCTTCTTGCGGCTCGCAGTGAGCACGTTCGTGAAGTTGACGAAGATTCCCTGCGCGGTCTCGGGGCGAAGGTAGTGCAGGCCCGACTCGTCATCGACGACGCCGAGGTAGGTCTTCACCAGGCCGGAGAACGATTTCGGCTCGGTCCACTTGCCGCGGGTGCCGCAGTCGGGGCAGACGATGTCGGCCATGCCGTTCTCGGGCTTGCGGCCCTTCTTCGCCTCGAAGGCTTCGATGAGGTGATCCTCGCGGTGGCGCTTGTGACACTGCAGGCACTCGACCAGCGGATCGCTGAACGTGGCGACGTGACCAGAGGCCTCCCACACGCGCTTGGGAAGGATGATCGAGGAGTCCAGGCCCACCATGTCGCCGCGTCCGCGGACGAAGGCCTGCCACCACTGACGGCGGATATTCTCCTTCAGCTCGGTGCCGAGGGGGCCGTAGTCCCATGCAGATCGCGAACCGCCGTAGATCTCACCCGCTTGGAACACGAACCCGCGGTGGCGGGCGAGGCTGATGACCTTGTCAAGACGGGACTGTTCGGCCACGGTGGCTCCAATGGTCGGATGCGACGGGAATGCGCCCGTGATCACGGGCATCTCAATCCTATCCGCGCCCCTGCTGTCGATCAGCCCCACCCGATCACGGGGTGGGGAACGCCTGCCCGCCCTGCTCGGCGAGTGCCTCGGCCACGATCTCGATGTAGTCGCGCATCATCGTTTCGGGCATCTCCGTCAGCATCCCGTCCCAGTACGACAGGACGGCACCGCGGCCCTGCATCATCCCCGCCGGGCGCGCGAAAGCCCACAGGTGCAGGTGCGCGGATCCGTCGTTCCAGCGCGAGAAATGGCACCGCGCCACGGATGGGATCGTCTTGACCGCCTGGGAGATCCGCTGCATCAGCGGTCCGAGCCCGGCGAGCATCTCGACCGGGGCATCCTCGAGCAGCCAGTGCTCGCGCGGCGATATCGCTCCGATGAACGGCAGTCCTCCGGTCTCCCAGCCGCCTCGCACCTGCCAGTGCTCGTCGTGCCAGATCGTGTGCTCGCTCGGCCGGCAGGAGTGGCAGTCATTCGGGTCGAGCTCGCCGCCGCGCGGCTTCTCCGGCACGAGGAACGGTTCGAGCGGGCGCATGGTAACGCTCGCGTACGCGTTGGCCGGCCCGCGCGTGACCCACGATCCGTCGGGAACATCCCCGACCTTCTGCAGGCGGTGCCATTCCGTATCAGCCGGATGCTGTGCGAGATCTTCGTCGAGGGTCATCCGACCATGAAAGCAGAGGCGCTCACTCGGTGAACAGGTACCCGCGCTTCACGTAGAAGCCCGCGACGCGCAGACCGCGACCGAGCAGCTCCTCCATCTCGCCGCGCAGACGCATGCGCCACTCGTGGGCGGCATCCGGATCCGTCTCGCGCATCGCCTCGACATCCGAGGGGATCTCGAGAGTCGCGACGACCACCTCATCCGCCGGCGGCTTCGCGATGTCGGCGAGCGCCCACTCGACGTCGAGTCGGTCGCTCTCGTCGCCGGCATCCCCTCCGCCGAAGATGCCGTAGTTGTTCACGGAGTAGCCGGTCACCCGTGCGCCGAGCACGGTGAGGAAGAAGTGCGCGTTGCGCGCGACCAGCGGATCGAATGTCCAGGTGATGCCGCCGACGTCACGGGAGAACGCCCACTGGCGCTGATGCTCCTTGAGCTCGCGGCCCCAACCGCGCCCACGGTACTCGGGCAGCAACGCGGTGATGTGGGAGTGCATTCGGCGCCGTGCCGGCACACCGAAGAACGCGATGGATGCCCCGACCATGCGCTCCTGACCGCCCTCGTCGTCGAAGAGGCCGACCACGTAGTTGCCGGACTGCTGCAGCGCGCGCAGCGTGCCCGCGTCGATGACGCGCTCGGGTCCGCGGATGGAGTCCAGCAGGCTCTGCGCGTCGATGATGAGTTCAACGGTGTCGAGGTCACGGATGGTTCGCACGAACCCAGTCTGCCCCTCCCACGTCCATCTGCGGAATCGACCGATAGCCTTGACGAGTGGATGACAGGGATGAGAGAGCCAGAAAGCGACTCTCCCGCAACCCCAACCGGGCAGCCACCGTCGCCGTGCTCGCCTTCGCAGGTCTCGCGTCGTCGTTCATGTTCACGCTGGTCGTCCCGCTCCAGGCCGAGCTGCCGACGCTGCTGAACGCGTCTCGCGAAGACACCACCTGGGTCGTCACGATCACGCTGCTCGTCGCAGCGATCGCGACGCCGATCTCCGGTCGCCTCGGCGACATGTACGGCAAGCGGCGCATCGTCGTCGCGCTGATGATCATGCTCATCGTGGGATCGGTGATCGCCGCACTGTCGACCTCGATCGTCGGCGTGATCATCGGACGGGCGCTCCAGGGCGGGGTCACGGGGGTCATTCCGCTCGGCATCGCGATCATGCGCGACATCCTGCCCTCGAAGCACCTCGGCACCGCGGTCGCACTCATGAGCGCGACGATGGGTGTCGGCGGAGCGCTCGGGATGCCGCTGGCCGCCTACCTCGCCCTGAACGCCGACTGGCACTCGCTGTTCTGGCTCGCCGCCGGACTCGGGGTTGCCGGTCTCGTACTCGTCTTCCTGTTCGTCCCGGAGGACGTGCTGCTCTCCCCCGGCCGACTCGACGTGCTCGGAGCCATCGGGCTCGCGATCGGCCTGACGGGCCTCCTACTCTACGTCTCGCGCGGCGCTGAGTGGGGCTGGACGTCGCCGCTCGGCCTCAGCCTCGTGATCGGCGGTGTGCTGGTGCTGCTGCTGTGGGGCTGGTACCAGTTGCGCACGAAGGATCCACTGCTCGACCTGCGCGTCGCCGCCCGCCCTGCCGTGCTGCTGACGAACATCGCCGCGATCGGAATGGGCTTCGCCCTGTTCTCCTCCAACGTCACCTTCCCGCAGATGCTCGAGCTGCCGGTCGAGACCGGGTCCGGCTTCGGGCTCGACATGATCACCGCGGCGTTCATCGTGATGCCGGCGGGCCTCGTCATGATGGTGATCTCACCGCTGTCCGGCTGGCTGGAGCGGACCATCGGCCCGCGGCCACTGTTCACGGCAGGGTCCGCTGCGATTGTCCTGGCCTACGGCTACGTGCTCATCTGGTCGTCGGAGTGGATCCACATCCTCATCGCCAACGCGATCATCGGCGTCGGCATCGGCTTCACGTTCGCGGCCATGCCAATGATCATCATGCGCTCAGTGCCGTCGAACGAGACCGGCGCCTCGAACGGACTGAACGCCCTGTTCCGCTCGGTGGGAACGTCGAGCGCATCGGCCGTCATGGGCGGAGTGCTCGCCTCGATGAGCATCGACGTCGACGGCGTCGCCGTGCCCACCCACGAGGCCTTCCAGGTCTGCTTCTGGCTCGCGATCGCTGCCGGCCTCATCGCCCTGGTGCTGTCGCTGTTCATCCCGAGGATCCGCCCGTTCGAACGGCATCCCTCGCTTCCCAGCTGACCACCCTGAGCGTCAGAAGGTGAAGCCGTCGGGGTCGCCGGGTTGCGGCGGCCGGAGCCGGTGCGGCAGCGGCCACGAGAGCTCGATCGGCTCGGATGCCGGGCGGGTGAGGTCGCCGTAGTCCTCGGCCTTCACGACGATGCGGCCCGGGATGCCGTCATGATCGGGCGTGACTTCGACGATGCGGACGCGGGTCGGACGGCCCGCATCCTCCAGCATCCACGGTTCGGCGAGCCATGCGAGCCCGTGCGCCTCGAGCGCTTCCTCCGCGACGAGCCAGTCCACGGCATCCGACACGGTGCGCCCGAGGATGTCGACGGCGGTCCAGTCGCTCCCGGCGGGGCGGATCCAGCCGAGCAGTTCGCCATCATCACGGCGGTGCGGGGTCCAGTCGTCCATGCGACGAGAGTACCCGCACCGCGTGCGCGGGTCAGACGCTGTGCGTCGGTCAGGCGCGGACGGCGAAGCCGCCGGTCCACCCGATCTGCTCGCGAACGGCGAGCACCATCTGCAGGAAGCCGAGGGCCTCGAGCTCACGCGCGCGCTTGAGCGCACCGGCATCCGCGACCTTCAGTCCGCCAGCGGTGACCACGTCGGCGAGGAGCTTCTTCGCGGCATCGTCGTCACCGGCGATCTGCACGACGGTCGGTTCGCCGCCGAGCTCGCCCGCGGCGAGCGTCGCGGCGAAGTTGGTGTTGAAGGCCTTGACGACCTTGGCTGCCGGGACGAGAGCTGCCAGCTCGGCGGCCGCGGAGGAGTCGGTGGGCACGACGAGGCCGTCGAACGTGGCGAAGTCGACCGGGTTGGTGATGTCGACGACGGTCTTGCCGGTGAGCTGGGTCCCGTAGGTGTTCGCGATCTCTGCGAGTGCAGGGTACGGCACGGCGAGGACGACGATCTCACCCGTGATCGCGTCGCCGACGACGCCGGCGCTCGCGCCGATGGATGCCGCGGCAGTCCCGGCCTTCTCGAGGTCGCGCGCCAGGATCTGCACGGCGGAGCCGCCCTTCGCGGCGATGCCGGCGATGGCCTGCCCCATGTTTCCGGTTCCGATGACGGTGATCGCAGTCATGTGTGATGCCTTTCGTTGAATCTTTGTGAGCCGTCGCACTTGGTTGCTTCGGCAACTAAAGATTCAAACGCGCTTGTCTCGACAACTATTCCCGACAGAATGGGGAGCATGGCCGTATCGATCGCTCGCATGACGCCGCAGCAGTCCCGCGCATGGCTGGCGCTGATCAGCACTGCTGAGCTGCTGCCCGCGGCACTGGACGCGCAGCTGCAGCGCGACGCCTCGATGACGCACTACGAGTTCATCCTGCTGAGCGCCCTGCAGCGCAGCGGCGCCCTGCGCCTGAGCGACCTCGCCGCCGCGACCAACGCCACGCTCCCCCGCACGTCCAAGGTCGTCAGCCGGCTGCAGCAGCGCGGGCTCGTGACGCGTCAGGAGAGCGAGCAGGATCGGCGCAGCGTGCTGCTCGAGCTCACGAAGCAGGGAAGGCGTCAGCTCGTGCTCGCGACCCCCGACCATTTCGACACGGCGCACCGGCTCGTGCTCGACCGACTGACACCCGAGCAGCTCGACCAGCTCGCTGACGCGCTGGAGCCCGTCGTCCAGGCCCTCGACCCGCAGCGGCGGTTCGGGCCGTTCTAGTGCCGGGCCGGCTTCGACTCGCTCCGCTCGCTCAGCCCGTTTCGTCGCCGTCGCTTCGCGACTCCGCTCAACGACCCGCATGACGATGTCCACGGAGGAACGAACGGGCGGAGATGCCGCGGGGCGTTGAGCGAGCGCAGCGAGACGAAACGGGTTGAGCGAGCGCAGCGAGACGAAACGGGTTGAGCGACGAGCGGAGCGAGGAGTCGAAACCTCCTCGGTCCGTCCTAGTGCGTGTACTCCATGAGCTCGACGCCGAGCACGCGGAAGGCGTCGTGGGCGCGGAGGCGATGTGCGATCGACAGGTCGTCGAAGCAGACGATCATCGAGTACGCGACGCCCGCGCGGGGCCCTGCGAGCACACCGGCCTCGGCCCGCACGCCGCGATCCTGCCCCGTCTTGTTGATGAACAGCAGCCCGTGTGCGTCATGGTCGTGCGCGAAAGGGTCGAGCCCCGTGGATGCCGCCACCAGGCTCAGATCGTGATTGAGGCTCAGCCACTCCGACACCTGTGCGCTCACCGCGGCATCCACCGCTTTGGAGTTCACCAGGGCGGAGAAGAGGCCGGCCAGCTCGCGGGCGGTGCCCACGGCGACGTGCGGGGCGTCATCCGGTCCGCGCACATCGCGGAACCTGTCGAGCACAGCGGTGTGCTTCAGCCCGAGGGCCTCGATGCGCTGACGGACGCGGTCGAGTCCGACCTGCTCGAGCAGGATGTTGACGGCGAGCGGGTCGCCGACGGACGCGGCCAGCACGGCGAGGTCGCTCAGCGGTAGCGCGGGTGCGCGCAGGCTTCGCCAGATACCGGAGGTCGTGACGGCATCCGTCGAGGCGCGATCGACGATCTCGAGCGGGTCGAGAGTCCCCGACTCGAACCCCGCGGCCACCTCGATCAGCAGTGGCACGACGCCGAGCCCTGCGACCGGCAGCGTCACGTGATCGTCGCCGGCGAGCACCTGCGACCCGGTGTCGAGGTCGATCACGTGCACCGAGACCTGGGCACCGGCATCCGCCAGCTCTTCCAGCGCGCGCATGGTCGCCACGAAAGAACGCCGCCCCACGGCGGCTCGGCGCGGCAGTCGACGCCTGCTGCGCTGCGATCTGCGCATCATCGCAGGCTCGGGGGGAGTGCCCACGCGAGTTCCTTCCGAGAAGGTCGAAGAGACGCCGATGGCCAGCGCCACCGGCGGCACTGGCCATCGTAACCCCGCCCACCGACGGCGGGTCAAGGATTGCCGGTAACGGTCACCAGATCGTCACGCGCTGGTCGCCCGGCAGGTGCAGCGCGTCGTCCTCGGTCACCCCGAACGCCTCGTAGAAGGCGTCGATGTTGCGGACGATCTGGTTGCAGCGGAACTCGTTCGGCGAGTGCGGGTCGATCGTCAGCAGGCGGATCGTCTCGGCTTCGCGGCTCTTCTGCTGCCACACCTGCGCCCAGCTCAGCAGCAGCCGCTGCACGCCGGTGAGGCCGTCGATGACCGGCGCCTCGGCTCCCCCGAGCGAGAGCTCGTAGGCCTTCAGCGCGATCCCGAGGCCGCCGAGGTCGCCGATGTTCTCACCGATCGTGAGAGCGCCGTTGACGCGGTTCTCATCGGCGAGGCCTTCCGGCACGAGTGCATCGTATTGAGCGATGAGCGCCTTCGTCCGCTCCTCGAAGGCTGCGCGGTCGGCATCCGTCCACCAGTCGTCGAGCTTGCCGGTGCCGTCGTAGCGGCTGCCCTGGTCGTCGAAGCCGTGACCGATCTCGTGACCGATGACCGCGCCGATCCCGCCGTAGTTCGCCGCCGCGTCGCGGCCGGCGTCGAAGAACGGGTACTGCAGGATCGCGGCGGGAAAGACGATCTCGTTCATCGAGGGGTTGTAGTACGCGTTGACCATCTGCGGCGGCATGTGCCACTCGTTGCGGTCGATGGGCTTGCCGATCTTGTCGACGTTGCGGTCGTGCTCGAAGATGTTCGCGCGGCGGACGTTGCCGAAGATGTCCGCGGGGTCGATCTCGAGGGTCGAGTAGTCGCGCCACACCTCGGGATGACCGATCTTCGGGGTGAACGCGTCGAGCTTGGCGAGCGCACGCTCACGCGTCTCCGGGCTCATCCATTCCAGCGTCGTGATGCTCTGCCGGTACGCCTCGATGAGGTTGGCGACCAGCTCGTCCATCGAGGCCTTCGCCGTCGGCGGATAGTGCCGCTCGACGTAGACCTTGCCGATCGCCTCGCCCAGCGCGCCCTCAGTGACCGAGACGCCGCGCTTCCAGCGCTCACGGATCGTAGGGACGCCGGTGAGCTCGGTGCCGTAGAACGAGAAGTTCTCCTGCACGATGTCGTCCGTGAGGAACGGAGCCGCGGCGTGCACGACCTGTGCGCGCAGCCACGCCTTCCAGTCATCGAGCCGCCCCGCGACGAGCAGCGTCCCGAGACCCTCGAAGGCGCTCGGCTGGCTGACGACGACCTCGGCGAAGGCATCCGGGTTCGTGGGCCCCGCGGCATCTCGCCATGGCGCGAGATCGACACCGACGAGCGTCTGGAAGTCGTCCCACGACTTGAGGTTGTAGGTCTTGACGGCGTCGCGGCTGGCGACGTTGTCCCAGTGGTGTGCGGCGATCTCGGTCTCGAGGGCGAAGGAGCGCTCGGCGTCCCCTGCGGCATCCGCGACACCGGCGAGCGTGAGCAGACGCTCGAGGTGGGCGCGGTACGCGGCGCGGGTGCCCTCGAAGCTGTCGAGGCGATAGTAGCTCTCGTCGGGCAGCGAGAGGCCGGACTGCACGAGGACGGGGACGTACCGCTCGGGATCGCCGGGGTCGCCGTCGATATAGAGGCCGATCAGGTGGGCGCGACCGTCGCGCTCGTACGCGCCGGCCACGGCGAGCAGGGCCGGGATGCCGTCGATGGCGTCGATCTCGGCGAGGGTCTCCTGCAGCGGCTCGATCCCCGCGGCGTCGATGCGCTCGGTGTCCATGAAGCTGGTGAAGAGGTCGCCGATCTTGCGTTCGAGCGTGCCGATCTCGGCATCCTGGGATTCCTCGATGATCGTGCGCACGTCCTTCTCGGCCTGCTCGGCGAGCATGTGGAAGGATCCCCAGCGCGCCTTGTCACCGGGGATCTCGGTGCGCTCGAGCCAGGCGCCGTTGACGTGACGGTACAGGTCGTCCTGGGGGCGGATGTCGGAGCTGAACTCTTCGGTCGAAAGACCGGCGGGAAGAACATCAGTCATGACGCCAGCCTATTCGCGGGTCGGGCGGGCGGCGTCACTGCGCGTCCGCGACGCTGTATGAGTTGTGTCGGTCAGCGCGGCACCAGAACCGGCACAAGTCATACAGCCTGGGGATCACGGGCGACGGCGGAACAGACCACGGCGCGGCGGCGGAGCGGGTTCCTGCCGTGCGGGCGCCGGACCGGCTGCGCGCCGCTCTTGCCACGCCGCGATCTCGGCATCCACATCTCGCGTCTTCGTGACGACCGGCGGCCCGCCCATCAGCTGGCGACGGGCTGCGATGACGCGGCGATTGAAGTCCTCGAGGACCTCGCGTACGTCGCCCTCCCGCCCGAGCCGGTCGAGGTTCGCGTCGAGCTCGCGGTCCTCGGTGCGCAGCAGGATCGCGGGTGGACCGAGCCCGGTGAGGTTCTCGGTCTCGATCTTGCGACGGATCCACCAGTCCGGATCGTGGTGCGTCCCGAGCCCCTCGAGCGGCTTGCCCGCGCCCGGCAGATCATCGAACTCGCCGCGCCGCATCGCGACCTGGATCGCACTCTCCACGAACTGGTGCTTGTTCTCGGCGGTGAGCTGCATCGGAGCCGGTTCGGTCTCGGCATCCGGCTCACCGTCCTGCCGCGCCCGGTAACGAGCCGCGGCGTCTCGAGGATCAGTCATCGTCCACCTCCGGATGCCGGTACGCTCAGCCTACGCGCGCCGGCTCGACGCCGGGCGCGACCGATGCGGGATGCTTTCGGTCGGTTTCCGACGCTCGAGACCGACCGAAAGCATCCAGCATCACGACACGCCGACGTCCGACGGCACGCCATAGGCTCGTGGGATGACCGCGCGCCCCGTGACCCTGAATCGGGAGATCCTGCGCCTGGCGGTCCCGGCCCTCGGCGCGCTGGTCGCAGAGCCTGCGTTCCTGATGGTGGATGCCGCGCTCGTCGGCCACCTCGGCACCGTGCCGCTCGCGGGGCTCGGCATCGCGAGCGCTGTGCTGCAGACGATTGTCGGTCTGATGATCTTCCTCGCCTACTCGACCACGCCTGCCGTCGCCCGCCGCTTCGGCGCGGGAGACCACAAGGATGCCGTCTCGGTCGGCATCGACGGCATGTGGCTGGCGCTCGGCCTCGGCGCTGTGCTCGCCATGGCCGGAGCGATGTCGTCGGGGTGGCTGGTCTCGCTGTTCGGCGCCCCCGATGATGTCGCAGCGCAAGCCGATACGTACCTGATGATCAGCATGTGGGGACTGCCCGCCATGCTCATCGTCTTCGCCGCGACCGGGCTGCTGCGCGGCATGCAGGACACCGTGACGCCGCTGTGGATCGCGGGCCTCGGGTTCGGCGCGAACGCGCTGCTGAACGTCCTGTTCATCTATGGTCTCGGCTGGGGCATCGCCGGTTCCGCCGCAGGCACGATCACCGCCCAGTGGGGCATGGTCGCCGCCTACGTGATCATCGTCGGACGACTGGCCCGCAAGCACTCGGCATCGCTGCGGCCGCAGCGCGACGGCGTCCGCGGATCCGCCCGCGCCGGCGGGTGGCTGTTCCTGCGCACGGTCAGTCTGCGTGCGGCCTTGCTGATCACGGTCGGTGTGGCCACCGGCATCGGAACCGACGAGCTCGCCGGCTGGCAGGTGGTGTTCACGATCTTCTCGGCCGCGGCGTTCGCCCTGGATGCTCTCGCCATCGCCGCGCAGGCGCTCATCGGCAAGGGCCTGGGCGCGGGTGACATCGTCGGAGTGAGGCACGTGCTGGCTCGCACCGTCGCCTGGGGCACCTGGTTCGGCGTGATCGTCGGCGTCGTGATCGGGGCGCTGTCCGGCGTCATCGGCCTGGCATTCACCGGCGACCCCGACCTCGCCGCGCTCATCCAGCCGGCACTCATCGTTCTCGCCGTCGCGCAGCCGATCGCGGGCATCGTCTTCGTTCTCGACGGGGTGCTCATGGGTTCCGGCGATGTGCGATATCTGGCGATCGCAGGCGCGCTCAACCTCGTGCCGTTCCTGCCCGCACTGCTGATCATCGCGCTGGTCGGCGCGAACGGCGTCGCCGGAGTCACTTGGCTCGCCGTGGCATTCTTCGGCGTGTACCTGCTCGCCCGATTCGCGACCCTCGGCTGGCGCGTGAAGACCGGCGGGTGGCTGCGCCAGGACGCGTAGGGTCAGGCGTGCCTTCGGCACCACTCGTACATGATCACGGCGCCCGCGGCGCTGGCGTTGATCGAGCGGGTCGAGCCGTACTGCGTGATCTCGATATGACCGGATGCCACGGTGATCGCCTCTTCGGTCAGCCCGGGCCCCTCCTGACCGAACAGCAGCACGCAGCGCTCGGGCAGATCAGCCTTGTCGACGGGGACGGCGCCGTCGACGTTGTCGACCGCGATGATCGGGATGCCTTCTGCGGCGGCCCACGCGGCGAATGAGGCGACGTCCTCGTGGTGCACGACGTGCTGGTAGCGATCGGTGACCATGGCCCCGCGCTTGTTCCAGCGTCGACGGCCGATGATGTGCACGGTGTCGGCGAGGAACGCGTTGGCGCTGCGCACGATCGAGCCGATGTTCATGTCGTGCTGCCAGTTCTCGATCGCGACGTGGAACGGATGGCGCTTCGTGTCGAGGTCGGCGACGATCGCCTCCATCCGCCAGTAGCGGTAGCGATCGATCACGTTGCGGGTGTCGCCGTGCTCGAGCAGCTCGGGGTCGTAGTGGTCGCCCTCGGGCCATTCGCCCTCCCAGGGTCCCAGGCCGTGGGTGCTGCGCTCGGGGGTCTCGGTCACTGTCTCAGCGTAGCCTCGCCCGTCGGCGCCCCCGCTTGCCGTCCGCGCCCCCAGGTATAGGCGTCGCCAGCCGGGGGCACGGACGGTAACGGGGGGCGGGGTTCGAGGAGCACGGCCGCCCCGCTGGGCGGGACAGCCGCGGGTAGTCTGGAGCCGTGGCATCCCCGGCAGCTGACGACTACCTGAAGACGGTGTACGCGCACACCGAGTGGCAGGACGCCCCGATCACGCCGTCGGTTCTCGCCGCCAAGCTCGGCATCGCACCGTCGAGCGTGACCGAGATGGTCAAGAAGCTCGCGGCCGCAGGCCTCGTCTCGCACGTGCCGTACGGCGCGGTGCGTCTCACGGCAGAGGGCGAGGCGCGGGCGCTGCAGATGGTGCGGCGGCACCGGCTGATCGAGACCTGGCTGGTGCAGGAGTTCGGCTATGCCTGGGACGAGGTGCACGACGAGGCCGAGATCCTTGAGCACACCATCAGCGACCGCCTGCTGGGGGGCATCGACGCCCGCCTCGGCCACCCCCGTTTCGACCCGCACGGCGATGCGATCCCGGATGCGTCCGGTGAGGTCGTGCGCGAGCCGTTCGTGCTGCTCGCCTCAGCCACGGCGGGCCACGAGGGACGCGTGCTGAGGGTCAGCGACGTCGACCCGGAGCTGCTGCGGGCACTCGACGCGCTGGGCCTGGCGGTCTCGTCCGGGGTGCGCGTGACCGCCGAGGGCATCGAGCTCGACGGCGCGCCGGTCATCCTTCCGGACGGTGCCGCCGACGTCGTGTGGCTCAGCGCGTAGCATCCGCGGTCGACGCCGGCTCCGACCAATAGGCTGAGCACATGGCACATCGCGATGACATCGAATGCTGGCTCACCGACATGGATGGTGTGCTCGTCCATGAGAACGAGGCCATCCCCGGGGCCTCCGAGCTGCTCGCGGGGTGGGAGGCGAACGGCATCCCGTATCTCGTGCTGACGAACAACTCGATCTTCACCGCGCGCGACCTGTCCGCGCGCCTCCGCGCGAGTGGGCTGAACGTTCCCGAGGAGCGTATCTGGACCTCGGCCCTGGCCACCGCGGACTTCCTCAAGCAGCAGGTACCGGGCGGCTCGGCGTTCGTCATCGGCGAAGCAGGCATCCTCACCGCCCTGCACGATGCCGGTTTCGTGATGACCGAGACGAACCCCGACTTCGTGGTGGTCGGCGAGACGCGCACGTACTCCTTCGAGGCGATCACCAGGGCGATCCGCCTGATCAACAGGGGCGCGCGCTTCATCATCACCAACCCGGATGCCACCGGCCCGAGCGTCGACGGCGTGCTGCCCGCGACCGGCGCTGTCGCGGCGCTCATCACCAAGGCCACCGGACGCGAGCCGTACGTGGTCGGCAAGCCGAACCCGATGATGTTCCGCTCGGCACTGAACAAGATCGGCGCCCACTCGAAGAAGACCGGCATGATCGGCGACCGCATGGACACCGACATCGTCGCCGGCATCGAGGCGGGCCTGCACACGGTGCTCGTGCTCACCGGCATCAGCGATCAGCGCGAGATCGAGAAGTACCCGTTCCGGCCGGATGAGATCGTCGACTCGGTCGCCGACCTGCTGCCCACCATCACCGGGACCATCAAGACAGTCTGAAGCTGATGGGCGTTCTCGACGACGGCGAGCGGATCACGCTGGCGGATGCCGCGGCCTGGCGCGCCTGGCTCGAAGAGCATCACGCGACCGCCGCAGGTGTGTGGGTGATGAACGTGCGCGGCGCGGGAGCCGGTTCGTCACTCGAGTACGAGGATTCCGTCCGGCAGGCGCTGTGCTTCGGATGGATCGACGGGCCGGTGCGCACGTTCCCGGAGGGCAACGGGCAGTGGTTCTCGCCGCGGCGGCCGTCAAGCGGCTGGGCTGCGACCAACAAGGCTCGACTGGCCCTGCTCGAGGAGGCGGGGATGCTGGCGCCGGCCGGCATCCGCGCGATCGAGGTCGCGAAGGCCAACGGCACCTGGGAGATGCTCGACGGCCCTGAGGCCGGGATCGAGCCGCACGAGCTCAGCGCGGCATTGGATGCCGTCCCTGCCGCGCGCGCGAACTGGGACGCCTTCCCGAAGTCGGTGAAGAAGCTTGGCCTGACGCTTATCGCGACGGCGAAGCGGCCGGAGACGAGGTCGGCCCGCATCGCGAAGGTCGTCGCGGATGCCGCGGACGGAAAGCGCCCATGAATCAGAGCGATCTGCTGTTCCTCGTGATGATCCTCATCGGTCTGTCGACCCTGACGATCATCATCTGGCAGTTCGTGGGATCCCGCCGCCGCGGCGGTCGCGGTGACGACCGCTCGGGCAACTGGTGGGAAGGCCCCTGGGACGACGACAAGCGCTGAGCGGCCGCCTGCGGGGCGCTCGCGCTGACCCGGGGAGGTGTCGCTTCGTGTCGCTTCGGCGCACCCCGAGCGACACTCTCGGCCACCTGCCCGATCTACGCTCGGTCAGCGTGCGGAATGCCTCGGCTCAGCGTGCGGTGAGCACCAGGCTGCGCAGCTCGGCGACGGGCTCGGGCATCCGCAGCGGACCGGCACCCGGGGTGATCGTGCCGAGGATGCGCGGTTCGCGCGCACCGGTGCCGCCGGGGACGACGGCGGCCACGCCGTGCATCGTGCACCAGCCGATCAGCGCGAACAGGATCGCCTCTTTCGCATCGGCCGAGGCGCCGAGCTCGTCGGCCAAGACGACTTCGGTACCGGGGAGCGCGGCGCGCAGCCCGTCCATGATCAGCGGGTTGTGGCATCCGCCGCCCGACACGGCGAGGAAGCCGACGCCGGCGTTCCGAACGTCCTGCGCGACGGTGCGAACGGTGAGCTCGGTGAGCGTGCGCACCAGGTCGGCCACCGGGATGTCGCGACCGAGTGCGGCGACGCGCTCGCGCACGTAGTCGAGGTGGAAGTGCTCCTTGCCCGTGCTCTTGGGGGCGGCGAGCGCGTAGTACGGGTCGGCCAGCAGCTCGCCCAGCAGCTCGTCGTCGACGGTGCCGGCCAGTGCGATGCGGGCATCCTCGTCGTAGCCGAGCGGGTTGAGTCCGTACGCCGCGATGACCGCGTCGACGAGCGCGTTCGCCGGGCCGATGTCGTACGCCGACAGTCCATCCCCGACGATCGTGATGTTGGCGATGCCGCCGAGGTTCAGCGCGGCCGAAACGCCCGCGCGCCCGCGCAGCAGCAACTCGTCGAGGAACGACACCAGCGGGGCGCCGTGGCCGCCCGCGGTGATGTCGCGGATCCGCACATCCGAGACGACCGGGGCGCCGACCGCCTCGGCGATCCAGGCCGGCTGCCCGATCTGGAGCGTGCCGCGGGCGTGATCGCCCTCGACCCAGTGGAAGACGGTCTGGCCGTGCGTGCTGACCGCGTCGACGCCGCCGACGGATGCCGCGACATCCCGCGCGACGTCCGCGAACGCCTGACCGATCAGGGTGTCGAGCTCGCACACCTCGGCGAGCGTCGTCGGTGCGGGCGGGAGCGCGGCGACCAGGCGGGCGCGCAGCGCAGGCGCGTAGGGCACGCTGTCCGAGTGCAGCACCACGCCGCGCAGCATCCCGTCCTGCTCGATGAAGTCGACGACGGTGACGTCGATCCCGTCATGAGAGGTGCCGGAGAGCAGACCGAGTACGCGCATCACTCGAGCCTACGATGCCCCGATCCGCGGACACCTTCACGATCTGCGGACGTTCTGGCCGGATTCGTCCGCAGATCGGTACAACCTCAGCAGATCGGGGGCACCAGATCGGCCGGCTACCGCAGCACGAACGCGGCGGCGCCGATGAGCGGGCCCTCGTCGCCGAGCCCCGAGCGCACCACGCGCGCCGCGCGAGAGTAGTCGTGCGCGGCGGATGCCGTCAGCGCCGCCTGCACGAGGTCGATGTAGTCGTCCGACACTCGGGAGAAGCCTCCGCCGATCGCGATCACGTCGAGGTCGACGAGGGTCGCGGCATCCGCCAGCGCCTCTCCCACCGCACGCGCCGAGCGCTCGATCGCGGCGCGGGCGATCGCGTCGCCGGCTGCGGCATCCCGGGCCAAGTCCTCGCCGGTCGCTCCCGTCCAACCCCGCGACTGCGCCCACGAGGCGCTCGCCGGTCCGGATGCGATCTCCTCGAGCGTCAGCCCGCCCTCGCGGCGCATCTGCCCGAGGTGGCCGGCGTTCCCCGAAGCCCCGGGGACGTACCGGCCGTCGACGACGAACCCGCCGCCGACGCCGGTCGAGACGACGATCGACAGCGATGCCCGCGCCTCTCGCGTGGCGCCCAGCCAGGATTCGGCGAGCGCGAGCGCACCGCCGTCGTGCCCGAAGACGGTGCGGATGTCGCGGCCGAGAACGTCGGATGCCGCGGAGCGGACAGCATCCGCCAGTCCGTACCCGCGGGCGAGGGGCATGTTGACCGGCAGGATCGTGCCGGTGTCGCGATCGACGGGACCCGCGCTGCCGACTCCGGCGCCGACGAGCTCGGCCTCAGCAGGAAGGGCGGCGAGCGCGTGCGCGACGACGGCGCGGATCGCGGCATCCATCGACGTCGGCGTCGCCTCGCGACCCGTCGCCTGCCTGCTGCGGCTGCCGGAGACGAGCGTCCCGTCGGCGCCGACCAGCGCCGCTTCGAGCTTGGTGCCGCCGACGTCGACGGCGAGCGCGTAGCGGCTCACTGCGGATCGAGTCCGAGGTCGTCCAGGTCGAAGGCGGCGAGCCACTGGAGCCCCTCGGCCTCGATGGCTGCCTGCGCGCCGGTCTTGCGGTCGACGATCACGGCGACGGCGACGATCTCTGCGCCCTCGCGGCGCAGCGCCTCGACGGCCTTGAGCGCGGACTGTCCGGTGGTGGAGGTGTCCTCCAGCACCACGACGCGCTTGCCCGCGACATCTGCGCCCTCGATCTGCCGGCCGCGGCCGTGGTCCTTGGGCTCCTTGCGGACCACGAACGCGTCCAGGGCACGATCGGTGGCGACCGAGGCGTGCATGACGGAGTTGGCGATCGGGTCGGCGCCGAGGGTGAGTCCGCCGACCGCGACGACGTCGAGCCCGCCGATCAGGTCGAGCATGATGCGGCCGATCGCGGGAGCAGCGCGGTGGTCGAGGGTGAGCTTGCGCATGTCGACGTAGTATGTCGCCTTCTTGCCGCTCGAGAGGGTGAAGTCGCCGTGGAACACCGCCTCATCCTTTATCAGGGCGAGCAGGGATCGGCGGTCGGCGTCGAGAGTCACGGCATCCAGTGTAGGGCGCGCCGCCGGTGGTCACGCATGGCCGTTTCGCCTATCGTGGCGATGGATCCGTAACGCAGGGAGGCCCATGTTCTCGTACGACCCCTATGCCGAATTGGCCGCGCTCCGCGACTTCGCTCCTCTCGAACTGACCAGCCCCGACTTCGAACCCGGCGGCCCGCTGCCGCTGTTCGCCTGGGCGACTGAACGCGGCGGTGAGGATCGCTCACCCGCACTGCAGTGGTCGCAGCCGCCGGCGGGCACGAAGAGCATCGCGATCTCTTGCTTCGATCCGGATGCACCGACCGGATCCGGGTTCTGGCACTGGGCGGTCTTCAACCTGCCGGCGAGCACCACGACGCTCGCCAGCGGCATCGGCGACCTCGCCGCGCTCCCGCCGGGCGCGACGGTGTTGCCGAACGAGTCCCGCACCGAGCGCTTCATCGGTGCGGCGCCGCCCGAGGGCACCGGCGTGCACCGCTACTTCTTCGTCGTCGACGCGCTCGACGTCGACGCCCTCGAGATCGCGCCCGGCTCCACGCCGGCGGTGCTCGGCTTCAACCGGCACTTCCACTCGATCGCCCGCGGCATCCTGATGGGGACGGCGGATCCGGCCGAGCGCTGACGTCGTAGGTCGCCCGTAGGCTGGACGCATGCGTCTGGCCACCTGGAACATCAACTCGATTCGCACCCGCGTCTCCCGCGCCGTCGACTTCGCCGTACGTGAGGACATCGACGTGCTCGCGCTGCAGGAGATCAAATGCACGCCCGAGCAGTTCCCGTACGCACCGTTCGAAGAGGCGGGCTATCACGTCGAGGCGCACGGCCTGAATCAGTGGAACGGCGTCGCGATCGCCAGCAGGCTGCCGATCACCGATGTCGAGACGTCGTTCGCGGGGATGCCGGGCTTCGCGAAGGGGCATGAGGGCCCGGATGCTCCGCTCGAGGCCCGCGCGATCGGCGCGACGATCGACGGCGTCAAGGTGTGGAGTCTCTACGTGCCCAACGGCCGTTCGCTGGGCGACCCGCACTATCTGTACAAGCTGCACTGGCTCGATGAGCTGCGTCAGGCGACGGCCGCCGAGTTGCGGGCGAATCCCGACCTGCCGCTCGCCCTGGTCGGCGACTTCAACATCATCCCGCTGCCCGAGGACAATGGCGATCCGGCCATCGTCGAGGGCGTCTCGACGCACGTGTCGCCGCAGGAGCGCGCCGCGTTCTTCGCCCTCGAGACCGCCGGTGTCATCGACGTCGTGCGCCCGCTGATCCCCGACGGGTTCACGTACTGGGACTACCAGCGCCTGAAATTCCCCCGCAACGAGGGGATAAGAATCGACTTCATCCTCGGTTCGCGCGCGCTGGCGGATGCCGTGACCGGAGCATCCATCCACCGGAACGAGCGCAAGGGCGAGCAGCCCAGCGATCACGTCCCGGTGGTCGTCGACCTCGACTTCGGCGGCGCCGACGAAGATGACGACATGCCGATGATCTTCGCCTGAGCGCGGTGGCGGCCGGCCGTCTTCTCAGCTGTCCTCAGACGTGGACACGCCCGCGCGACAGGAGCAGTCCACCGGCCACGAGCATCATCGCCGCGAACACCATGATCAGCACAGGCGTCTCGCTGCCCGTCGCAGCCAGAGAGCCTGTGCTCGCAGTGCCCTCGACTGGACGCTCCACCGGATCGACGGGAGCGGCCGGTGCCGCTGGAGTCCCCAACGAGAAGTCGATTCCCGCTCGAACCTCAGTCCCCGCGACCGTGATGGGCGTTGCCTCCGCAGCGGTGGTGACGTGGTCGAAGTACTGGACCCCCAGGTCGGCTTGGGTCTCCTGGGGGATCGCTGAAGCGCGAACGATGTATGTCCCCGCCGGGACGTAGAGCGTGTACGTGCCGCTGGTGTTCGCGTACGCCATCGCGAGGAAGACGCCGTTCTGGTCGTAGGCCTCGACGAACCGGTCATAGACGGCAGCGTCGCCGGTGTCGATGGTGCCGGTGATCAGGGCACTTGGCGCGAGCACGGCGTCGATGCCGACCAACTGATCCTCCTCGGCCACGGTGATCGGCACTGCGTCCACCTCCGCGCGCGCGTCCGGCCAGTACTCGCTGAGCGCAGCGTCCTCGTAACTGACGAAGTGCAACGTGTACGTCCCCGGCGCAAGAGAGATCGTGTACGACCCGTCCGCACCGATGTCCACACTGTCGCTGTATCCGCCGGCGTCAGTCACCGAGACGACGCCCACCGCGGGCGCGCCATCGGAGGCACGCGTCACGGTTCCACTGATGCTCGATGCTGCGGCCGCGAGCGTGACGGCACCGGTCTCGGCGGCGGGATCCTGCTCCTCGACCACGACCTCGTCCCCGATGCTTTCGTCGAGTGCACCCGTGGGCGCGGCGTCGGCCGGCCCATCCTCTGCATGCTCCGCCTCCTCCGACACCCCCTCCGGCGCAACCGCCTCCGTCGTCTCGACCGGCGCAGTCGGGGATTCCTCCGCAGCGTTCGCCGCAGCAGCTCCCGTCATGATCATGACTGCCACTGCCAGTCCCGCAAAATACGCGCGCGCCACAGCGCGCGACCGCGATCGCACCATCGTCACCCTCGGATCTCATCGGACACTCGGCGGCCTTGCCGATGCCCGTTCCCCCTGCTCCAAGCGGTGCATTAGGTATGAATCTAGCGCCCGAACGGGCTCGCGAGGAAGCGCCGGCTTGGGGCTGTGAAGTCACGACTCCATCGTGCCGGTGCGGACGGCGCCGGCCGCTGGCGCGTAGCGCAGACTCACCGCGCCGTTGTCGCCGGCCTCGACCCCGAGCAGCGTCAGATTTCCCGGAGCGAGCCCGTCCGGGAAGACCTTCTTCCCCTGTCCGAGCACCAGCGGGTACACCCAGAGCTGCAGCACGTCGAACAGCTGAGCGTCCAGCAGCGTGTGCACGAAGTCGATGCTGCCGATCACGTGCACGTCCTGATGATGAGCACGCAGCCACTGCATCTCGGCATCCAGATCGTCGCCGATGCGCGTCGATCCCTGCCAGTCGAGCGGGATACCGGGGTTCCGGGATGCCACGTACTTCGGAACCCGGTCGAACAGCTGTCCGATCCACCCCTCCGGCCCGGTCGTGTGCTGCGGCCAGTACCCGGCGAAGATGTCGTAGGTGCGGCGCCCGAGCAGCAGCGGTGGACATGCCCTCCATGACCCACCTTCCGACCGCATCGTCGGGCACTCCGGCCTGCCAGCCACCGAACGGGAACCGCCCCGAGGTGTCCTCCTCGGGTGCGCCCGGTGCCTGCGCCACGCCGTCGAGCGTGGTGAAGAGGTCGATGATGATGCGACCGCTCATGATGCTTCGCCCTGTTCGGCCATGAAGGAGTCGGGCCCCGTGGGGAGATGGACGAAGATCTTCGTGGACATGCGGATGGACCTCCTTGTCGCGGTTGTGCTTCCCAGGGTGCGCCTGTTCACGCCCGATGTCGATGGGTTCTCGGGCCCGAATCCCCCGCAGGGCGGATGCCGTGGCATCCGAGCCCCCGTACCGTTGAGGCATGTCCGCTACTTCCCGTGCGCTGACGCCGCGTCAGCGTCAGGCCGATGCGCTGCTGGCCGTCGTCGTGTTCCTCACCGGCATCATCAGCGCCGCGCTGTCGGCGATCTCGGAGATCTACGGCGACGAGCAGGCGCCGCTCTGGCAGGCCCTGATCTACCTGGCGATCATCTCGGCACCGCTCGCCTTCCGCCGGGTCTGGCCCGCACCGGTCGCGATCATCGTCTCCGTCGCCTACTTCGTCTCGGTCACACTGCACCTCCCCGAGATCTACGCGGGGAACATCGCGGTGTTCATCTCGCTGTACACGGTCGGCGCCTGGATGGCGAACCGCCGTGCCGCCATGGTTGTGCGCGCGGCGATCATCGCCGGCATGTTCATCTGGCTGCTGTTCACGATGTACCGCGACGCCGTCGACGCCGCTCGCGAGGAGGACGTCATCGCGGGCGCGATGTCGCCGTACCTGGCGTTCATGCTGCTGAACCTGCTGATCAACGTGCTCTACTTCGCGGGTGCGTACTACTTCGGCGAGCATGCCTGGAACGCTGCCATGCAGCGCCAGGCCCTCGAGCAGCGCACCGCCGATCTCGAGCGCGAGCGCGAGGTCACCGCTGCGCAGGCCGTCGCGCTGGACAGGGTGCGCATCGCCCGTGAGCTGCACGATGTCGTCGCGCACCATGTATCGGTGATGGGCGTGCAGGCGGGTGCCGCGCGGATGGTGATCGACCAGGATTCTGCGAAATCGAAGGATCTGCTCGGCGGCATCGAGACATCCGCGCGAGAGGCGATCAGCGAGCTGCGGCATCTGCTCGAGACGCTGCGCGCGTCCGGCGCCGACGGCGAGGATGCGCCCTCCACCGTCGGGCTGGCCGACATCGCGGCGCTCGTCGACGCGTCAAACGCCGCGGGGCTGCACACCGAGTTCTCCGTCGTGGGCGATGAGCGGCCCGTCCCCTCGGTCGTGCAGGTGAACCTGTACCGGATCGCACAGGAATCGCTCACGAACGCGCGGCGTCATGCGGGTGCCGCCGCCACGGTGGACCTGCGCCTGCGCTACACGGATGACGACATCGAGCTCGAGGTCGTCAACACCGGCCGTCGCGTGCTCGCGCCGCGTCCGGGTATGGGCCAGCTCGGTATGCGTGAGCGCGTCCTCGCCTCCGGCGGCACGCTCGAATCGGGGCCGCGTGAACAGGGCGGCTGGCGGGTTCGCGCGCGGATCCCGCTCGTCGATTCCGCAGACCTCATCGGGGCGTCCGCATGACCGCTCCGATCCGCGTGCTCCTCGTCGACGACCACTCGATGCTGCGCGCCGGGTTCCGGACGATCCTTGACAGCCAGGCCGACATGACGGTGATCGGCGAGGCCGCGACGGGCGCCGAGGCGGTGGTGCAGGCATCCGCTCTGCGACCCGACGTGATCAGCATGGACGTGCAGATGCCCGACATGGACGGCATCGAGGCGACCCGCCGGATCGTCTCCGACGCGGACGTGCACGCCGCGATCGCGATCGTGACGACCTTCGACCGCGACGACTACCTGTTCAGCGCCCTGGATGCCGGCGCCAGCGGGTTCCTTCTCAAGAACAGCAGTCCGGAGGATCTCGTCGCGGCGGTCCGCGTGCTCGCCGCGGGCGACGGGATGCTGGCGCCGGAGGTGACCAGGCGGGTCGTGCAGCGCTATGCGGCGGGAGCGCCGGGCGCTGAGAGTGCGGCCACGGCATCCGCCCCGCTGGCGCTCGCGGATCCCTTCACCGATCGTGAAGCCGAGGTGTTGGCGCTGATGGCGGAGGCGATGAGCAATGCGGAGATCGCAGCGGCGCTGTTCATCGGCGAGGCGACGGTGAAGACGCACGTGTCGCGGATCCTGCAGAAGCTCGGCGCGCGCGACCGCGTGCAGGCCGTGGTGCTCGCGTTGCGGGGCGGGCTCGCGTAGGCCCCGGTGAAAGGAGGAAAGTGGTCGGCATCCAACCGAGAACCGACCACTCTCCTCCTTTCGAGCCTTGGGCTTACGCGTTCAGGAGCTCCGCGGAGTGCTGCACGCGCGAGATGAGGCCGTTGAACGCCTCGAGGTAACCGACGAGGAAACCGGCCGTCGAGTCGTCCGTGACCTGGCCGTCCTCGGTGAACAGACCCGGGCGGTCCTGGATGAAGCCCTCCGGCTGACCCATGGTGATCGCGTTGAAGTGGCCGAGAATGGCGCGCAGGTGCTGCTGGGCGGCCGCAGTGGCGACGCCAGAGCCCGAGGTGCCGATGACGGCGGTGGGCTTGCCGAAGAACGACATCTCACCGTAGGGGCGGGTCGACCAGTCGAGTGCGTTCTTCAGGACGCCCGGGATGGAGCGGCTGTACTCGGGAGTGAGGATGATGACGCCGTCGACGTCGGCGATCGCCTTCTTGAAGTCGAGGGCGACCTGCGGGAAGTCGGCGTCGAAATCGGGCGAATAGAAGGGCAGGTCCTTGATCGGGATCTCGACGAGCTCCGTACCCTCAGGTGCAAGGTTCGCCAGCACGCGCGCGAGGCGGCGGTTGATGGAGGTGCTGGAGATGCTGCCGACGATGTATCCGATGGTGCGGGTCACAGGGAGATTCCTTCTGTTCGGGCTCAGGGCGAGCCGGGGATGTTCCGTGGGTGCAACGACCACCCGAGGGATTCTATTCCGGTGAATGTAGGAGGATTCTGAGCGCTCCACCAAGAGGCGGAGGGCGAAGATCCGCCCTGTGGGGGATGCCGCGCCCCTGGCTCGCTCCATAGCGTGGAGTCATGGGACGAACTGAGCGAAGGAGCGAGTCGAAGTGACTTCAGGAACACTGCAGCTGACCGGCGTCATGAAGAGCTACGGCTCTCGGCGCGTGCTCGACGACATCACCTTTCCGGTCCACGCCGGCCGGCTGACGGGGTTCGTGGGCGGCAACGGCGCCGGCAAGACGACCACGATGCGCATAATCCTCGGCCTGCTCGTCTCCGACGGCGGCTCGGTCACGCTCGGCGGCACCGCGCTCACCGGCGACGCCCGCCGCCAGTTCGGCTACATGCCCGAGGAGCGCGGCCTGTACCCGAAGATGAAGGTGCTCGAGCAGGTCGTGTACTTCGCGCGGCTGCATGGCTTCTCCAAGGCGGATGCCACGGCGAAGGCCACGGCTCTGCTCACCGAACTCGGGCTCGAGGAGCGACTGAACGACAACATCGAGGCGCTCTCGCTCGGCAATCAGCAGCGCGCGCAGATCGCGGCATCCCTCGTGCATGAGCCGGAGGTGCTCATCCTCGACGAGCCGTTCTCGGGCCTGGACCCGCTCGCCGTCGAAACGGTCGCCGGCGTACTCCAGGAACGGGCGTCGCGCGGCGTCTCCGTGCTGTTCTCGTCGCACCAGCTCGACGTCGTCGAGCGCCTCTGCGACGACCTGGTCATCATCGCGGGCGGCACGATCCGCGCCGCGGGTCCCCGCGAGGAGCTGCGCGAGCAGCACTCGGCACCGCGCTGGGAGCTCGAGGGAACGAGCGACGTCGGCTGGCTCCGCGACGAACCCGGCGTCACCGTCGTCGACTTCGAGGGCGGCAGTGCCGTGTTCGACGTCGAGGATCCCGCCACCGCGCAGCGCGTGCTCCGGCGCGCCCTGCAGGACGGCGACGTCAGCAGGTTCGGTCCGCAGCATCCCACCCTCGCCCAGATCTTCAAGGAGGTCATCCAGTGAACGCCTCATCGACCAACGCCGTCTCCACCGGCCAGGGCGTCTGGCTCGTCGCCGAACGCGAGCTGAGCACCAAGCTGCGCAGCAAGGCGTACCTGATCTCCACCGGCATCCTGCTGCTGATCGCCCTCGCCGGCGTCATCTGGGCCGGCTTCTCCTCTTCGAACACCAGCTCGACGCCCATCGCGGCGACGAGCGCGACGGCATCCGCTCTTTCGGAGGTCGACGGCTACGAGGTGACCGAGGTGACGGATCGGGATGAGGCGACCGCGCTCGTCGAATCGGGCGAGGTCGACGCCGCTGTGATCGACGACGCATCGTCCGCGACCGGCCTCGTGATCATCGCCGACGAGGAAGCGCCCCAGAGCCTGCTGATGGCACTTTCCGTGTCGCCGGAGGTCGAACTGCTCAACCCGGACGCTGCCAGCGGTCCGCTGCGCTACCTCCTCGGCATCGGCTTCGGCCTGGTGTTCATGATGGCCGCCATCACCTTCGGGTCGCCGATCTCCACCAGCGTCGTCGAGGAGAAGCAGACCCGAGTCATCGAGATTCTGCTCTCGACCATCCCGGCACGCGTGCTGCTGGCCGGCAAGGTGATCGGGAACACGATCCTCGCGATCTCGCAGATCCTCCTGCTGGTGGCTGTGGGCACCGTCGGCCTCATCGTCACAGGGCAGACCGCGCTCCTCGCCGGGCTCGGCGGTCCGGTGATCTGGTTCGCGGTGTTCTTCCTGTTCGGATTCATCCTGCTCGCGGCGATGTTCGCGGCCGCAGGATCGATGGTGTCGCGCCAGGAGGACGTCGGCGCCACTCTGACCCCGGTGATGTACCTGACGATGATCCCGTACTTCCTGGTGATCTTCTTCGGCGACAACCCGGTCGTGATGACCGTGCTCTCTTACGTGCCGTTCTCTGCCCCGGTCGGGATGCCGATCCGGCTTTTCTTCAACGAGGCGGAGTGGTGGGAGCCGCTCGCGTCGCTGGCGATCATGCTCGTCGCGTGCGTGCTGGTGATCCTGCTCGGCGCGAAGATCTACGAGAACTCGCTGCTGAAGATGGGCGCGCGGGTGAAGTTCCGCGAGGCGCTGCGGGGCTGAAGCGCCCGAATCCTCTGAGACTGCATTCCGCGGACGAGACGCACCGGATTCCGGGCGATCTCGGCCGCGGAATGCAGTTTCGTGTGGGTGGTGCCCGATTCAGCGATGGGTATTGCGCTTGGGCGTCGGGCGTGTTTCACTCCTATTACAACTTTCAGTAATCCCTGAAAGTTCATTGACGATTGAACCGGATTCCTTCTAGCGTTCTGGGAACACGGCTGCGAACCCGAGCAGCCCGTCCCCGCCGCACCGAGACGGATTCCAGACGGTGTGGCTCAAGGAGGAGTTATGCACAGCAAGGCACGACTGGTGGCGGCCGCGTCGGCGGTGGCAGCGCTGACGCTCGCAGGATGCTCGGCAGGTCAGACGGATGACGGCGGCGGCACCGCCGACCCGATCCGGTACGCCGTCGAGCAGCCGGACTCGATGATCCCCGGCAACCAGTTCAGCTCATACGTCATCCTGGAGTCGATCTTCGCTCCGCTCACGCAGGTCGACGAGGACGGCGAGGTCTCCTTCGTCGCGGCCGAGTCGGTGGAATCCGACGATGCGCAGACCTGGACGATCACGCTCCGCGACGGCTGGACCTTCCACGACGGCGAGCCCGTCACCGCGCAGGACTACGTGGACACGTGGAACTACGCCGCCTACGGCCCGAACGCGTGGGTGAACGGCCCGCAGCTGGCGAACGTCGCCGGCTACGCCGACCTGAACCCCGCCGAGGGAGAGCCGACCGCGACCGAGCTCGCAGGGCTCTCGGTCGTCGACGACCGCACCTTCACGGTCGAGCTGTCGGCCCCCGACCGCCAGTACCCGCTGCAGCTCGGCATCGGCCAGACCGGCCTGTACCCGCTGCCCTCCGAGGCGCTGGACGACTTGGAGGCCTGGGAAGCGGCGCCGGTCGGCAACGGACCGTTCGAGCTCACGGACGGCTGGAGCGAGTCCGACCCGATCGAGGCCGTGGCCTACGACGACTACGCCGGGGATGCGCCCACGCTCGACGCCGTGACGTTCGTGCCGTACCTCGACACCGCCACCGCCTACACCGACGCTCTCGCGGGCGACATCGACATCGCCGCGATCGCGGCCGGTCAGGCCGTGCAGGCGCGCAACGACTTCGGCGAGAGCGTCTACGAGCTCGACGCCCCCGGTGTCGACTTCCTCGGCTTCACCCTGTCCGACCCGCGCTTCTCGGACATCCGCGTCCGCCAGGCGATCTCGATGGCCATCGACCGAGAGGCCATCAACGATGCCGTGTTCGGCGGATCCCAGGTGCCGGCCACCTCGCTCACCGCGCCCAGCATGCCCGGCGATCCCGAGGGCGTGTGCGGCGAGTACTGCGAGTTCGACCCGGATGCCGCGAAGGCACTGCTCGAAGAGGCCGGCGGCTTCGACGGCGAGATGAAGATCCACTTCGTCGCCAACTGGGGTCAGGAGGACTACTTCGAGGCGATCGCGAACCAGCTGCGCCAGAACCTCGGCATCGAGTCCGTCATCGCCAGCCCCTCGGCCGATTTCGCCGCCTTCACCGACGCCGTGCAGAAAGGGGAGACCGACGGGCCGTTCCGCGCTCGCTGGGGTGCTCTCTACCCCAGCCAGCAGAACACGCTCACCGCGGTGTTCACCGCCACGGGCGAGGGCAACTTCGGCGCCGGCGGCTACAGCAGCCCCGAGGTCGACGAACTGCTGCGACAGGCGAACGCCGCTGACACGCTCGAGGAGTCCCTGGCCGGATACGTGGCCGCACAGGAGCGGATCCTGCAGGACTTCCCGACCGTGCCGATGTTCGGCAACCGCTACCTGTACGTGACCTCGGACCGCATCGCCGAACTGCACACCAACGCGGGCGCGATCGATGTGCCCAAGATCGCCGTCGCCGACTGACGCGCCCCGACGCACACTTCCTCAGGACGGAGCAGTATCACCGTGCACGACCCCCAGGCTGCGCTCGGCACGACGGAGGACATCCTCCGCCGTGCCGGCGCGGTGCCGCAGCTGACCAGCATCCCCACCGTCGACGAGCTGAACGCCGGCCTCGAGCGACTGCGTTCCGAGTACCCGGATCTCATCTCGTGCGAGCGCATCGGCACGAGCCGGCTCGGCGAGCCGATCCGGCTGTATCACGTCGGCTCGGGTCGCCGATCGGCGCTCATCGTGGGCGGGGTGCACCCGAACGAACCGATCGGTTCACTGACGATCCTGCACCTGGTCGAGCAGCTCGCCGTCGACGAAGCGTTCCGCACCGGCTGCGACACCGCGTGGCACATCGTGCCGTGCGCCGACCCCGATGGCATGCGTCTGAACGAGGGCTGGTTCGCGAATCCGTCCGATCGCGGGCTCTACACCCGCGAGTTCTTCCGTCCCGCACCCGACGAGCAGGTGGAGTGGACGTTCCCGTTCGCCTACAAGGACGCCTACTTCGACGCCATGATGCCCGAGACGGTCGCCCTCGCCAGGGCCATCGATCTCACCACCCCCGACCTGTACGTCCCGCTGCACAACAGCGAGGGCGGCGGAGCGTACTTCTACCTGTCGCGCCCCGTGCCGGCTCTGTATCCGCTGCTGCACGAGATCACGGCATCCTGCGGGGTGCCGCTGCACACCGGCGAACCGGAGGGCGCGCACTTCACCGTGCTCGCCGACGCGATCTATGAGATGGGCACTCTGCAAGACGCCTACGACTGGACCGAGGAGGCCGGCCTCGACCCGTATCCGCCCGGCAGCGCCGGCGACGCGTCGACCTCGTACGCGAGCCGCTACGGAACCCTGTCGCTGATCGCCGAGCTGCCTCAGTTCGGCGACCCGGCCGCCGATGACTCGTCGCTGACCGACACCGTGCATCGCGATGCCCTGCGTCGCTGCGGAGAGCGGCTCGTCGACACCGGCCGCATCCTCACCGAGGTGATCGCCTCGGTCGACGCGCACGTGCGGATGGACACGCCGCTGCTGCGAGCCGCGCGCGTCTTCTCACCGATGGCCACCGGCGCCGGCAGGGCGGATCTCCTCCGCGCCGAGAAGGAGGACGACCGCCGCGCCACCGTGGCCGAGCTCAGCAGCCTCGACGGCGTGGTGAACCTGCACCGTCTGCGCTGGGGCGGGATGCTGCGGCGTGCACTGAACGCCGAGGTCGCAGCGGGCGTCGCAAGCCCCGAGGTTCGGCGAGCCGCGGCGGAGATCCAGAGCGTCTTCGACGGATGGCTCGCCGAGGCCCGAGCGGGAGGCGACGCTCCCCCGCTGCCGCTGGCACAGGTCGTCGGTGTGCAGTACGGGGCTATCCTCGCCGCACACGCCCAGTTGGAACGATCCTGATGCGGATCATGCCCTGATGCGAATGACACTCAGCGTCCTGCAACGCCTGGCCGGCTTCGCGCTGGTCTTCATCGGCGTGACCTTCATCATCTATGTGGCCGTCTTCAGCCTGCCCGGTGACCCCATCCGCGCGCTGGCGGGCGACCGGCAGCTTCCGCAATCGGTGGTGGATGCCATCAACGCGAAGTACCTGCTCGATCAGCCGCTGTGGGTGCAGTACACGAACTACCTCGGCAATCTGCTGCAGGGCGATCTCGGCCTCGATCTCACCGGTCGTGCCGTCGCCGACAAGCTCGCCGCCCGCTGGCCGGTCACCATCACACTCGCGCTCACGGCCTGGGTGATCCAGGTCGTCCTCGGGCTCGCAGTGGGCATCGTCTCGGCGCTGAAGAACGGCACCGTGATCGACAAGGGACTGCTGGTGATCACGATCGGCTTGAGCTGCATCCCGGTCTTCGTCCTCGGCATCACCGCCCAGATCATCTTCGGCGTACGGCTGGACTGGCTGCCCGTCGCCGGCATCAGCGACGGATGGCCGCTGTCGTATCTGCTGCCGTCGCTGGTGATCGCCGCGATCGGCCTCGCCTCGGTGTCGCGGCTCGTGCGCGGTTCGATGATCGAGAACCTCGAGGCCGACTACGTGCGCACGGCACGGGCCAAGGGCATCGGCGAGGGCCGCGTGGTAGGTCTGCACGTCATGCGGAACTCCCTCATCCCGACGGCGACGTTCCTCGCGACCGACCTCGGGTTCCTGCTCGGCGGGACGGTCGTCATCGAAGGGATCTTCAACCTGCCCGGCGTCGGAAACCTGCTCTTCACGGCGATCCGCGACCATGAGGCGGCGATGGTGGTCGGGATCTCCACCGCGCTGATCGTCATCTTCCTGCTCACCTCGCTGCTCGTGGACGCCATCCATGCGCTGCTCGACCCGAGGATCCGACGTGCCTGAGAACATCCCGCCGACCACGGCGAAGATCCCCGCGCCCAAGACCACCCGGATCGCCGTGCCTCAGAAGCGGCAGAGCCCGTGGCGGATGCTGCTGCGCCGGCCGCTGTTCTGGATCGCGGCGGTCATCCTGCTCGTCATGCTGGCGTTCGCAGTGGCGCCGGCACCGTTCGCCGGCCTCTTCGGCAACGGCGATCCGCGCGCCTGCGATCTCGCGAACAGCAAGGTCGAGTCCGCTCCGGGGCATCCGTTCGGGTTCGATCTGCAGGGCTGCGATATCTGGGCCGGCGCTGTCTACGGAGCGCAGGCGTCGATCTCGGTCGGCCTGCTCGCGACGACCATCGCGCTGGCGATCGCGCTCATCATGGGGCTCATCGCCGGCATGGGCGGGCGCGCGGCCGACTGGATCGTGTCCCGCCTGACCGAGGTGTTCCTGGGATTCCCGTTCCTGCTCGCGGCGATCGTCGTCCTGAACATGCTCGGCACGCGCAGCGTCCTGACGGTCGGCGTCGTGCTCGGGGTGTTCGGCTGGCCCATGATGGCGCGGCTGATGCGCGCCTCGGTGCGATCGGTGACGGGAGCGGACCACGTCCTCGCCGCGCGCACCATGGGCCTCGGCACCGGACGGATCATCGCCCGCTACGTCGTTCCGAACGCGGTCCAGCCCGTGCTGCTGCTCGCCACGCTCACGATCGGCGGGGTGATCGTCGCCGAGAGCACGCTGACGTACCTCGGCATCGGGCTCTCCTCGCCCGCCATCTCGTGGGGCCTGCAGATCGCGGCGGGCTCCCGGGTGTTCCAGACCTCTCCGCACGTGCTCGTGCTGCCGAGCATCATGCTCGCCCTCACCGTGCTCGCCGTGGTCGCGCTGGGCGAAGAGCTGCGCAGCGTCTTCGATCCGCGCGAGCGCCGGTGAGGGTGGGATGCTGAGGATGCAGGAGAAGGGATCGAACATGGCGGATGACACCACCGAAGAGGCCGACGAGCGCGAGCAGTACCGGCGCGAGTTCGCCGAGGAGATCAGTCTGATCTGGGAGATGACGGGCACTTCCCGCATGGACGGCAAGGTGCTCGGTTATCTGATGATCATGGACAAGCCGTACATCTCGTCGGCCGAGCTGGCCGAGGCGCTGAGCGCCAGCACCGGGGCTGTCTCGATGGCGACGCGGCGCCTGATCGACACGAACTACATCCGGCGTCACCCGGTGCCGGGCGACCGCAGCCACTATTTCAAGGCCGAAGAGGATCCGTGGGGAAGCTTCCTCGCGAACGAACGCCGCTACTTCGATCGGCACATCCGCTCGATCGACACGGCGCTGCACTGGCTCGGTCCCGGTGAGGATGATGCCCGCATCCGCCTCACCAACGGCCGCGACTACCTGGAGTGGGTGCAGGACTACCACCACAAGATGCTCGCCGACTGGCAGGAGCACAAGCGCGCCCGCGACGAGGGCGCAGACAAGGGCTGACGATGAGCGCACCGACCGACGACTCCGTGCTCGACGCTGCGACCGCCGTGCTCGGCATCCGCGATCTGCGGGTGCGATTCGGCAGGCGCGATCCGATCGAGGTCGTCCACGGACTCGATCTCGACATCGCACAGGGCGAGGTCGTCGCCGTGGTCGGCGAGTCCGGATCAGGCAAGTCGGTGACGGCGCTGTCGGTGATCGGGCTGCTGCCCGAGAACGCGCACGCCACCGGGTCGATCACCCTGCAGGGGCGCGAGCTCCTGGGGCTGGGGGCGAGCGAGATGCGGCGCCTCCGCGGATCCGAGATCGCGATGATCTCGCAGGATCCCGTGGCATCCCTCAACCCGGTCTTCACCATCGGGTTCCAGGTGGTCGAGGCCGTGCGCGCGCACGACCGCACGCTGAGCACCCGCGCCGCGCGGCGGCGGGCGATCGAGCTGCTCGAGCTCGTCGATCTGCCCGAGCCCGCGCGGCGCATGAAGCAGTACCCGCACGAACTCTCGGGCGGGCAGTGCCAGCGCATCGGTATCGCGATGGCCCTGGCATCGGACCCGCGGCTGCTGATCGCCGATGAGCCGACGACCGCGCTCGATGTGACCGTGCAGGCCGAAGTGCTCGACGTGCTCGCGCGCGTCGGACGGCGAGAGGGTCGCGCCATTCTGCTCATCACGCACGACATGGGTGTGGTCGCCGAGCTCGCTGACCGCGTGGTGGTCATGCGCGACGGAGAGCTCGTCGAGCAGGGCTCCGTGCGAGGGGTGCTGATGAAGCCGACCGCGCCGTACACGAAGCAGCTGCTCAGCGCCGTGCCGCGCATCGGCTCGCGGGTCGCTTCTGACGCGGGCGCGGAAGCGGATGCGGCGCTCGTGCTGGACGTCGCGGATCTCGAGGTCACATACGGCGGCCGGATCCGCGGGCTGTACCGAGCCGTCGAAGGGGTCAGCCTCCAGGTGCGTCGCGGAGAGATCCTCGGACTGGTCGGCGAGTCCGGCAGCGGCAAGTCGACGATCGGGCGTGCGATCATCGGCGCAGCGCCCGCCACCGGCGGATCGATCCGGGTGGACGGAGTCGACATGCTCGGTGCGTCCAGGGCCGTGCGGCGGGAGACCCGGCGGCGGATCGGCGTCGTGTTCCAGAACCCGGCGCTGTCGCTGAATCCCCGGTACACCGTGCGGCAGAGCGTCGCCGAGCCGCTGCATGCCATCCGCGGATTGCAGGGCAGCGAGCTTCGCGACCGGGTGGATTCGCTGCTGGACTCTGTCGGGCTGCTCGAGCGCGCCGGGCGCTACCCGCATGAGCTCTCCGGCGGCCAGAAGCAGCGCGTCGCCATCGCCCGCGGTGTGGCGCTGGATCCTGCTCTGCTCATCGCCGACGAGCCGACCAGTGCCCTTGACGTCTCCGTGCAGGCACAGGTCCTGGATGTGTTCCGCGAGCTGCAGGAGCGGCTGAAGTTCGCATGCGTGTTCGTCAGCCACGATCTGGCCGTCGTCGACGAGTTGTGCGACAGCGTGACCGTGCTGCGCCGTGGAGTCGTGGTCGAGTCCGGCTCGCGCGAGCAGGTGCTGCAGCATCCGTCCGACGACTACACCAGGCGTCTGCTGGCGGCGGCGCCCGTGCCGGATCCCGACCTGCAGAAGGAGCGGCGCGCCGCGCGCCTCGCGATGGCGTGAATGACGCCGTGTGACTGACGCACAGGCGGGCCGTATTAGCCTGAATGGATCGAGGACGAAGGGGTCCGCAGTTCCGATCGGTCGCCCCTTCGACCCCGAAAGGCATCATGAGCACTCCCATCCTCGAGCGCACCGCTGAGACCTCCGTACCCGTTCTCGACGTCCTCGCCGCGCGGTGGAGTCCGCGCGCCTTCGACCCGAGCAGCCCGATCGACGAGGGCAAGCTCACCGCAGCGCTGGAGGCGGCGCGCTGGTCGCCGTCGGCCAGCAACACCCAGCCGTGGCGCTTCATCGTCGCCCGACGCGGCACAGACCTGCACGCCGCGATCGACGGCGCGCTGATGGGCTTCAACCGCGAGTGGGCCGGCAACGCGCAGGTGCTGATCGCCGCGTTCGCGGAAGAGACGGATGCCGATGGCAACCCCCGTCCCTGGGCGCAGTACGACCTGGGCCAGGCAGTCGCGCACCTGTCGGTGCAGGCGCACGCCGACGGCCTGTTCGTGCACCAGATGGGCGGCATCGAGCGCGACGCGCTGCAGGCGCTGCCCGGGGTCGAAGACCGCTTCACGCCGGTGTCCGTGATCGCACTCGGCGAGATCGGCGACGCGTCGACCCTGTCCGAGAAGCTTCAGCAGCGCGAGGTCGCTCCCCGCGCCCGCCGGCCCCTCGCAGAGACGGTCATCGCCTCTGCCTGACGCCGCGTCGGCTCGGCCGCCGGCGCCTGGACGAGACGATCATCGCGAGCGCCTGAGCCTGGCTTCGACTCCCTGCGGTCGCTCAGCCCGTTTCGTCTTCGGCGCTGCGCGCCTGCGCTCAACGACCCGCATCAGCTGCCGAGCTATTCAAGGGCGTCCTTCCGCGGGTCGTTGAGCGAGCACAGCGAGACGAAACGGGGTGAGCGAGCCGAAAGCGAGTCGAAGCCTCCTGGGACGTCAGGGCTTCACGAGACCATTCAGTGCGACAGCCAGCACGTCGCGCGCGAGCTCGGCGGCATCCTCGCCGCCGCTCGGCCGGTACCACTCGACGATCGAGTTGACCATGCCGAACAGCAGACGCGTGGCGACCGACGGATCGACGTCCGACCGCACCGTCCCCTCGGCCTGTGCCGACCGCACGAGCCCCGTCACGTCCCGGTCGAATGCGCGACGCCGCTCGAGTGCGGCCCGCTCGACATCACTGTTTCCGCGCACCCGCAGCAGCAGAGTGACGTAGGGCAGCTTGTCGACGAGCACGAGCACCGCTCCGTGCAGCACCTGCTCGAGCCGGGCGCGGGCGGAACCATCACCGGCATCCTGCAGCACCCCTTCGAGCCCGCCGAGCGCCTCCTCGAGCGCGACCTCGAGCAGCTCCTCCTTCGAGGCGAAGTGGTGGTACAGCGCAGACTTCGAGAGTCCGAGGCGCATCGCGAGCGACGCGACCGAGGTCGCGTCGTATCCCTGCTCGATGAACACCTGCACTGCGATCTCGAGGATCTGGTCCCGGTCGTAGCCGGGGCGTCCTCGGCGTGCGGGTGTCTGGTCGGCGTCTGACACGCTGTCCAGTCTGGCACGCGCGGCAGGGTCGACATCCGTGATTGCCGGGCTGCGGCATCCTTGCCATAATCGATTACTGAACGAACGGTCAGAAATTGCCACGTTCCGACGACGCGGTCAGGAGGGCAGATGCACGAGGCACTCCTCGTCGACCGACGGCCCGACCGTGTGATCGCGCAGCTGAACCGACCAGACAGGCGCAACGCGATCGACCGCGAGACGATCGACGCGCTGCATTCGCTCTGCGCGGAGCTCGAGGCCCTGCCCCGCGTGCTCATCCTCATCGGCAGCGGCGACGACTTCGCGGCCGGTGCCGACATCGCTCAGCTCCGCGCCCGCCGCGCCGAAGACGCGCACCTCGGCATCAATGCGATGGCGTTCATCCGCATCGCCGCGCTCCCGATGCCGGCGATCGCCGCGCTCGACGGCTATGCGCTCGGCGGCGGCGCCGAACTCGCCTATGCCGCGGACATCCGAATCGCCACCCCGCGTCTGAAGATCGGCAATCCCGAGCCCACCCTCGGCATCATCGCCGCGGCGGGGGCGACGTGGCGCCTCCGCGAGATCGTCGGCGACGGCCTCGCAGCCGAGATGCTGCTGACCGGACGCACATTGACGGCTGATG
The DNA here is from genome assembly GCF_015277895.1 of Microbacterium abyssi. NCBI lineage: Bacteria > Bacillati > Actinomycetota > Actinomycetes > Micrococcales > Microbacteriaceae > Microbacterium > Microbacterium abyssi. The sequence continues at coordinate 3,018,508 of NZ_CP063815.1, forward strand.
AGGCCCTCGCCGCTGGCCTGGTGTCCGGCATCCACGCGCCCGACGAGCTAGTGCCTGCAGCGCACGCGATCGCCGACCGGATCGCGGCCGCGGATCCGCTCGCGATCCGGCACACGAAGACCGCGCTGCGCGCACCGCGCGACGCCCACCCGTCGATCGACGGCGACCTGCAGGCGGAGCTGTTCGAAAGTCCGGAGAAGATGCGCCGGATGACCGAGTTCCTTGAGCGGAAGGGGCGCCGGTGAAGGTCGGGGTCCTCGGCGGCGGGCGCATGGGCGCCGGCATCGCGCACGCGTTCCTGCTGGCCGACTGCGAGGTCGTGGTCGTCGAGCGCGATGACCAGACGGTGGATGCCGCCGCGCAGCGCATCAGCGAGAGCATCGCGCGTTCGATCGAGCGCGGAGCGACCGGTCGTGGTGCCGACGAGCTGGAAGCCGCGCTGACGGTCGGACGCGACATCGCGGCGTTCTCAGTGTGCGAGACCGTGATCGAGGCGGTGCCGGAGGATCGTGCGGTGAAGGCCGAGGCCCTGTCGCGGATCGCGGGCGCGGCACCGGATGCCGTGATCGCATCCAACACGTCATCCATCTCGATCGACGATCTGGCCGCGTCGCTCGCCCGGCCCGATCGCTTTCTGGGGCTGCACTTCTTCAACCCGGTGCCGGCTTCGACACTGGTCGAGGTCGTCGCCGGCGCAGCGACCGCGCCCGCCGTGCTCGACCGGGCGCGCGGCTGGGTCGAATTGCTCGGCAAGACGCCGATCGTCGTCCGCGACTCCCCCGGCTTCGCGTCCAGCCGCCTCGGGATCGTGCTCGCGCTGGAGGCGATCAGGATGCTGGAATCCGGCGTCGCTTCGGCGGAGGACCTCGATCGTGCGATGGAGCTGGGGTACCGGCATCCGATGGGTCCGCTCCGCACCACCGACATCGTCGGACTCGACGTGCGCCTCGGCATCGCCGAGGAGCTCCAGGCGGCGCTCGGCGAGCGGTTCGCGCCGCCCGCGCTGCTGCGGCAGCTCGTCGCCGAGGGAAAACTCGGCCGCAAGAGCGGCGAAGGCTTCTACAGGTGGGAGAGACCATGACTTCAGCGACCGGGATCGTGCCGAGCTACCTGCAGGACGCGTGGTGGACGCCAGAGCCGACCGGCGATACGACCGTCATCCGGGATGCCTCGACCGGTGAGGAGATCGCGCGCGTCAGTACCGAGGGCCTTGATCTCGCCGCGGCTCTCGAGCATGCGCGCACCGTCGGCCAGACCTCGCTCGGTGAGCTGACCTTCCATCAGCGCGCCCTGCTGCTGAAGCAGTTCGCGCTCGCGCTGACGGAGCGCAAGGACGAGCTGTACGCGCTGTCGGCGCGCACCGGTGCGACCAGGGCCGACTCGTGGGTCGACATCGACGGCGGCATAGGCGTGCTGTTCGCCTATTCGGGCAAGGGACGCCGCGAGCTGCCGAACGCGCAGGTGTACGTCGACGGACCGGTCGAACCGCTGTCGAAGGACGGCAGCTTCCTCGGTCGTCACGTGTACACCCGGCTACCGGGGGTCGCCGTGCAGATCAACGCGTTCAACTTCCCCGTGTGGGGGCCGCTGGAGAAGTTCGCGCCCGCGTTCCTCGCCGGGATGCCGTCATTGATCAAGCCCGCCACACCCACCGGGTACCTGACCGAGGCGATGGTGCGGATCCTCGTGGACTCCGGCCTGCTGCCGGCGGGGTCGCTGCAGCTCGTCAGCGGCAGCGTGCCGACGCTGTTCACTGAGCTGCGGCTCGGGGACGTCATCGGGTTCACCGGCAGTGCGTCGACCGCCGCCTCATTGCACTCGCGGACGCCGTCCGGCGTGCGATTCACCGCAGAGACGGATTCGATCAACGCCTCTCTGCTCGGACCGGATGCCGTCGCCGGCACACCGGAGTTCGACGCGTACATCCGTCAGCTCGTCGTCGAGATGACGTCGAAGGCCGGGCAGAAATGCACTGCCATCCGGCGCGCGGTCGTGCCGACAGCACAGGCGGATGCCGTGATCGACGCCGTCCGCGCGCGCATCGACGAGAAGACCGTCCTCGGTGATCCTCGGGACGAGGGCGTGACGATGGGTCCGCTCGTGTCGCTCGAGCAGCGCGATGAGGTGCTGCGTCAGGTGCAGGCTCTCGTCGACGGCGGCGGGCGGATCGTCATCGGCTCTTCGGAAGCGCCCGCGGAAGCACCCGCGCGTGACGGCGCGTTCGTGCCGCCCGTGATGCTGCGCTTCGACGACGCGCATGCCGATGCCGTCCACACCGTGGAGGCGTTCGGCCCCGTGTCCTCACTGATCACGTACGACACCGTGGCACAGGCATCCGACATCGTCGCCCGCGGCGGCGGTTCCCTCGTCACCAGCGTCGCGACGCACGACGCGGAGTTCGCGGCGCGGATCATGGCCGGCATCGCCGCGTCGAACGGACGCGTGCTGTTCCTGGATCGCGACGACGCCCGCTCGTCCACCGGCCACGGCTCTCCGATGCCGGGCCTGGTGCACGGCGGGCCGGGTCGCGCGGGCGGCGGCGAGGAGCTGGGCGGCATCCGCGCGGTGCTGCATCACATGCAGCGGACGGCTGTGCAGGGCTCGCCGGAGATGCTCACGGCGATCACCGGGGTGTGGCACGCGGGGGCGGCCGCACGCGAGGACGGCGTGCACCCCTTCCGCAAGCCGCTCGCGCAGCTGCGGATCGGCGACCGCGTCGCCTCGGCATCCCGCGAAGTCACGCTCGAAGACATCGAGACGTTCGCGCACTTCACCGGCGACACGTTCTACGCGCACATGGACGAGGAGGCCGCCGCCGCCAACCCGTTCTTCCCCGGTCGCGTCGCGCACGGCTATCTGCTGGTGTCGTGGGCCGCTGGCTTGTTCGTCGATCCCGACCCCGGCCCCGTGCTCGCGAACTATGGACTGGAGGACCTGCGCTTCGTGACGCCCGTGTCTCCCGGCGACAGCATCCGCGTCGAGTTGACGGCCAAGCAGATCACGCCGCGCGAGACCGACGAGTACGGCGAGGTGCGCTGGGATGCCGTGATCCGCAACCAGGACGACGAGACCGTCGCGACGTATGACGTGCTGACGCTGGTGGCGAAGGAGTAGAGCGGGGCTTTCAGTCCGGTCGCCGCAGAGCTGCGGAGAGCAGTCGCGCCAGTTGCGCTCTGGCGTCGGCGTCAGATGGCATCCCTGGTTCGAAGGGCGACTCCATTCGATCCTTGCTCTTGTCTCGATAGCGTGGGATCACGTGCAGGTGAAAGTGGAAGACGGTCTGCCACCCGACGTCTCCGTTGCAGTTCAGCAGGTTCACGCCTTCAGCCCCGAATTGGCTGTGCACGGCCTTCGCAATCCGTTGTGCGGCGAGCGTGGTCGCGACCAGGTCCTCGGGCGCAACGCTGAGAAGGTCGGCACTGTGACGTTTCGGGATGACGAGCAGATGGCCATCTGATCCAGGGTCGATGTCCATGAACGCCAGGGTTGTCGCATCCTCGGCGACTTTGTCGCACGGCGCACGTCCGGCGACGATCTCACAAAACACGCACGAATCGTCTGGTGCGTCCTGAGCAACTCAACCGCTTGAATCACCCATTCACTGGTCGAGAAACTGGAGCGAGTGCGCACTTCTGCAGCGCGTTCGAGATCGTTTCGAAAAGTCCCCTGATCGGCCAGTTCTTCAGGTCCGAATGTCGGTGGCCCTCGCTCTAATAGAGGTATGAACAGCATCACTGCTCACCTCGAAGACCTGGACAGGTCTCTCGCCGAGGCGAGCAGTGATGCGTTCGGACGCGAAGAGATTCCCGACCTCTCGGATGCTGACATCGCCGCGCTGCTCGAAGCGAGCGGCCGCATCCAGAAGCGGATCGAGGGGCTGCAGGTCGAGGCGACAGTGCAGGTCATCGAACGGTCGGCGCCGATGCGCGATGACAAGATGACGGCGAAATACGGGTGGTCGCGGCCGGTCGACCTGGTGCGAGTCCTGACGCGCTCGGAGTCACGCGACGCGAACCGCGTGGTGAAGACAGCCCGACTGCTGACCCGCAACCGGGGGATGTCGAGCGGAGAGTTCGTGCCCGCCCGCTACCCGGAACTACGCCAGGCGATGGTGTCTGGAGCAATGGGCGTCGCGGGACTTCTGGCGGCGATGGAGCCGCTGGAGCAGTCCCGCGACCGAATCTTCGACGACGACCGTCTGGAAGCCGACCGTCAGCTCGCCGACCTCGCCTGCGGGATCATCCGCGACGACGACAGGCAGACGGGCACGGTTCCATTGCCGACGCCGGAGGATCTGCGGATGCTGTCGCGCGTACTGGTCGCCTATCTCGACCCCGACGGCGCCGAGCCGGCAGACAAGGCCGGCGCGCGAGGACGCAGCTTCATGATCGGGCGCGAACGCAACGGCAACGTGCCGGTACGCGGCAACATCCTGCCGGAGGTGGCCGGGCAATTGCAGTTGCTGATGGACAGCACGTGCAACCCGCGCGTCGATGGCCCGGACGACCCGACCGCCGGAGTGCGATTCGAGGAGAGCCCCGACGAGGAGCTCACCCCGAACGGCGAAACGCACAGCACCGCACGGATCGATGAGCGCACCCGCACGCAGAAGATGCACGACGCGTTCGCGATGATCGTAGGCGTCGCCGCCCGCGCCGGCGAGTTCCCCGACATCGGCGGCGCCGCGCCCACCCTGGTCGTGACGGTGACCGCCGAGGACTACGCATCCGGCAGCGGATGGGCGACCGTCCTCAACACCGGCGACCGCATCCCCTCACGCGTCGCCGCGCAGACCGGGTGCGCGGGCGGCATCCAGCGCGTCATGTTCGACGAGAACGGCCGCATCGCCGCAATCGGCACATCCGCACGAATCTTCAATGCCCTGCAACGGCGCGCGATCACCTTGCGTGACGACGGCTGCATCATTCCTGGTTGCACGGTGCCGGCATCCTGGTGCGAGATCCACCACGTCACCGAGCACGCCGACGGCGGTCCGACACACACCGACAACGGCGTCCTGCTGTGCTGGTGGCATCACCGCAACCTCCATCTCTCCGAGTGGCGGATCCGCATGAATCGAGGCATCCCGGAGGTACGCGGACCGCGGTGGTGGGATCACGAACAACGCTGGCACCCAGCCGGATCGCCTCGCCCTCGAGTACACGCTGGCGGCGCCGGGATCCGCACCGGGTGATGCGCGATCCGCGCGGGTGTGCGAGAATTACTGAACGTACGGTCAGTAATGACGCACCATGACGACGAAGGGGTCGTGATGACCGAGGCCACCCGCGACGAAGAGACCACCGCCGAGCAGCGCCGGTTCGACGAGATCATCTCGGCGGACTCGCGCATCGAGCCGCGCGACTGGATGCCGGATGCCTACCGCAAGACGCTCATCCGGCAGATCTCGCAGCACGCGCACTCCGAGATCATCGGCATGCAGCCCGAGGGCAACTGGATCAGCCGCGCACCGAGCCTCAAGCGCAAGGCGATCCTCATGGCGAAGGTGCAGGACGAGGCAGGCCACGGCCTGTACCTCTACTCCGCCGCGCAGACGCTCGGCATCACGCGCGACGAGATGACCGACCAACTCATCACCGGCAAGGCGAAGTACTCGTCGATCTTCAACTACCCCACGCCGACGTGGGCCGACATGGGCGCGATCGGCTGGCTCGTCGACGGCGCCGCGATCTGCAACCAGGTGCCGCTGTGCCGCGCGTCGTACGGACCGTACGGGCGTGCCATGGTGCGCGTCTGCAAGGAGGAGTCGTTCCACCAGCGGCAGGGTTTCGAGATCCTGCTGACCCTCATGCAGGGCAGCGACGCGCAGCGCGAGATGGCGCAGGATGCCGTGAACCGCTGGTACTGGCCGAGCCTGATGATGTTCGGTCCGCCCGACGGCGACTCCCCGAACTCGGCCCAGTCGATGGCCTGGAACATCAAGCGCTTCTCGAACGACGAGCTGCGTCAGCGCTTCATCGGGATGCTGGTACCGCAGGCCGAGGTGCTCGGCATCACCCTCCCTGATCCTGAGCTGCGCTTCGACGAGGAGACCCAGCAGTACGTCGGCGGCGAGATCGACTGGACCGAGTTCTTCGAGGTGCTCGCCGGTCGCGGCCCGATGAACGCCGAGCGGGTCAGGGCACGGCGCGAGGCGCACGAAGAGGGTGCCTGGGTGCGCGCGGCCGCAGCCGAGTACGCGCGCAAGCAGGCAGCGCGGGCAGAGGAGGTAGCGGCATGAGTGAGACAGCATCTTCGTCTGAGATGTGGCCGCTGTGGGAGGTGTTCGTCCGCGCGAACCGCGGAATGAGCCACGTGCACGCGGGGTCGTTGCACGCTCCGGATGCCGAGCTCGCGGTGCGCAACGCCCGCGACCTGTACACGCGGCGCGGCGAGGGCACCTCGATCTGGGTGGTGCCGTCGGATGCCATCACGGCCAGCGACCCGGACGCCAAGGGCTCGTTCTTCGAGAGCCCCGCCGGTAAGAACTACCGCCATGCGGTGTACTACACCGCATCCGAGGGGGTGCCGCACCTGTGATGTCCCATGACCCGCACGGCGCCGTCACCGTCGACGAGCTCGAGCTCAGCGCTGAGCTCGCAGGCAGTGGAGACGCCGTCGCCTCCGCCGCCGTCGCCGAGTACGCCCTCTGGCTCGGCGACGATGCGCTGATCCTCTCGCAGCAACTCGGCGCCTGGATCGCCCGCGCCCCAGAGCTCGAAGAGGATGTCGCGCTCGGCAACATCGCCCTCGACCTGCTCGGCCATGCGCGCTCGCTGCTCCGCTACGCCGGCACCGCCGACGGGCGCACCGAGGACGACCTCGCCTACTTCCGCGACGAACCGGAGTTCCGCAGCGCCTGGCTCTTCGAGCAGCCGAACGGCGACTTCGCGCAGACGATCGCGCGGCAGCTCGCGGCATCCGCGTACCTGTTCGAGCTGTACTCCGCCCTGCGCCTCTCACGCGACGCGACGCTCGCAGCCATCGCCGAGAAGTCGCTCAAGGAGGTCGACTATCACCGCGACCACGCCGTCCAGTGGACGCTGCGCCTCGCGGGCGGCACCGACGAATCGCGCCGCCGCATGATCCGTGCGGTGACCGATGTCTGGCCGTACGTCGACGAGCTGTTCCGCGACGAGCCGTTGATCGACGAGCTCGACGGCATCGCGGTGCGCCCATCGGTCCTGCGCGACGGGTTCGACGCCGCGGTCGACGTCGTCTTCGCCGAAGCCGACCTCCACCGTCCCGAAGGCCAGCCGTCCGCCGGCGGCGGGCGCCGCGGCATCCATTTCCCCGCCCTGTCGCGCATCCTCGCCGAGATGCAGGTTCTCGCAAGACAGCATCCGGGGGCGACATGGTGACCACCACACGCCGACAGGACGCCTGGCGCGTCGCTGCGACCGTGACCGACCCCGAGGTCCCCGTCCTGACGATCGAAGACCTCGGCGTCCTGCGAGACGTAACGGTCGACGGCGAGCGCGTCACGGTCACGCTCACGCCGACGTACAGCGGATGCCCGGCGCTGGACGCCATGCGCGACGACGTGATCCTCGCGCTCACCGCCGCCGGCTTCGACCACGTCGATGTGCGCACCACGCTCTCTCCCGCGTGGACGACGGACTGGATGACGGATGCCGGGAAGCGCAAGCTCACCGAGTTCGGCATCGCCCCGCCGACCGGTCGTGCGGCGCTGGGGCGGGGACCGGTGAAACTCCGGCTCGCCGTGAAGTGCCCGCGCTGCGGATCACCTGACACCCGCGAGATCGCGCGCTTCGGCTCGACCTCCTGCAAGGCGCTCTACGAATGCCGCGCCTGCCTCGAGCCCTTCGACCACTTCAAAGTGCTGTGAACGCCACCACGCGCACACGCCGCCGCGGGCGCTTCCACGAGCTCGAGGTCACCGAGGTCAGGCCGCTCACCGCGGAGAGCATCGAGGTCACATTCGCCGTGCCACCGGAGCTGCATGACGACTACCAGTACCTTCCTGGCCAGTACGTGGCGCTGCGCGCCCACGTCGACGGCCAAGAGGTGCGCCGCAGCTACTCGATCTGCCGGCCGCCGAGCCCCGGCCGCATCAGCGTCGGCATCAAGCGCGACCTCGGCGGACTGTTCTCGGTCTGGGCGCACGAGAACCTCAAGCCCGGCGACCGCATCGAGGTGATGAGCCCGGAGGGGAAGTTCACCACCAACCTCCCCGACCTCGACCACGCGCATATCGCGGGCATCGCCGCGGGTTCGGGCGTGACGCCGATGATGGCGCTGGCGGCTCACGTGCTGGCATCCTCGCCGACGGCGCAGTTCAGTCTCGTCTACACGAACCGCGCCACTCAGGACGTCATGTTCCTCGACGACCTCGCCGACCTGAAGGACCGCTACCCGTCCCGCCTCGCACTGCACCATGTGCTCTCGCGCGAGCAGCGCACCGCTCCCCTGCTGTCCGGGCGCATCGACGGCGAGAAACTCGGTGCGATCCTCGACGGGCTGGTACCGCCGGGGACCGTCACGGAGTGGTTCCTGTGCGGGCCGTTCGACCTCGTCGCACTGTGCCGCGAGACGCTCGAGGCGCGCGGAGTGCCGACGGGCAGCATCCGCTTCGAGCTGTTCACGAGCGACGCCGATGGCCCGCGCGTCGATCGCGGGCGCCCCGTCGTGATCGACAAGGGCGACGAGGTGCGGAAGATCGAGTTCACGCTCGACGGCCTGTCGTCGACGGTCGAGTCGCCGGTGTCGGCGAACGAGGCGATCCTGGATGCCGCGTTGCGCGTCCGCGGAGACGTGCCGTTCGCGTGCGCCGGAGGGGTCTGCGGCACGTGCCGGGCCCGCCTGCTCGAGGGCGAGGTGCGGATGACGCAGAACTTCGCGCTCGAGCCGGAGGAGCTCGAACGCGGCTATGTGCTGACCTGCCAATCCCACCCGACCACGGCATCCGTGGTCGTCGACTACGACGCGTGACCCCACAACAGACGGAGCGCCATGATCGACCTGACCATCGCCGATGACATCGCCCACGTGGTGCTGAACGCGCCGGAGAAGCGCAACGCGCTGGACGTCCAGGCGCTCGCCGACCTCGGCGCCGCGTACGACGACGCCGAAGCCGCGGGCGTGCGGTCGCTCGTGCTGCGCGGCGAAGGGCCGGGCTTCTGCGCGGGTCGAGACATCGCCGGCGTCGACCCGGCGACGGACGACGTGACCGGCTACCTCGACGGGCTCGTCACGCCGCTGCTGAAGAAGATGTCGTCGTTTCCCGCACCGACCTTCGCGGCCGCGCACGGTGCCTGCCTCGGGGTGGGTCTCGGTCTGCTCATCGCCACGGACGTCGTCTACGTCGCGGACAACGCGAAGATCGGCTCTCCCTTCGCCGCCCTCGGAGCAACGCTCGACTCCGGCGGACATGCGCTGTTCTACGAGCGGCTCGGCGCGCACAGGACGCTCGACCTCATCTACACGGGCCGGCTCATGAGCGGCGCGGAGGCCGTGCAGTCCGGCCTGTTCTCGCAGGTGTTCCAGGAGGATAAGGTGCAGGCGGCGACGGAAGACGCGGCATCCCGCGCCGCCCGGGGCGCGACACAGGCGTTTCTCGCGAGCAAGCGCCTCGTCGCCCGGCTGCGCGACGAGCGACTCGCGCTCTGGGATGCCGTCGCCGTCGAGAACGCGAATCAGGCGTCGCTGCGCGACACCGCCGACTACCGCGAGGGATTCGCGGCGTTCCAGCAGAAGCGGAAGCCGGAGTTCACCGGGCGCTGACTTCAGGTCGCACTTTCTGCCGGTCTCAGCACGCCAGAGCGGCAGGAAGTGCGACCTGAACGAGGGTTACAGCGCTCGCAGGATGTCGTCCACCCGATCCTTCGCATCACCGAACAGCATCTGCGCGTTCTCGCGGAAGAACAGCGGGTTCTGCACGCCGGCATACCCCGAGGCCATCGAGCGCTTGAACACGATCACGTTCTCGGCTTCCCACACGCGCAGCACCGGCATTCCGGCGATCGGGCTGCTGGGATCCTCGGCCGCCGCGGGGTTCACGGTGTCGTTCGCGCCGATCACGAGGACGACGGCGGTGGATGCCAGGTCGTCGTTGATCTCGTCCATCTCGAGCACGATGTCGTACGGCACCTTGGCCTCGGCCAGCAGCACGTTCATGTGCCCGGGCAGGCGTCCGGCGACGGGATGGATGCCGAACCTGACGTCCACGCCGCGATCGCGCAGTTTCTGCGTGAGCTCGGCGACCGGGTACTGCGCCTGTGCGACGGCCATGCCGTAGCCGGGTGTGATCACGACGGTCGAGGCGCTGCCGAGCATGTCGGCCACGGACGCCGCGTCGATCTCACGATGCTCGCCGTGGTCGACGTCATCCTTCGTCGGCGCCGCGATGCCGAACCCGCCGGCGATCACCGAGATGAACGACCGGTTCATGGCCTTGCACATGATGTACGACAGATACGCACCGGAAGATCCGACCAGCGCACCCGTGACGATCAGCAGGTCGTTGTTCAGCAGGAAGCCCGCGGCGGCGGCGGCCCAGCCGGAGTAGCTGTTCAGCATCGAGACGACCACCGGCATGTCGCCGCCGCCGATCGAAGCGACCAGGTGCCACCCGAGCGCCAGAGACAGGGCGGTGACGACGATCAGCAGCACGAGCGACGGCGTCATGACGTACCAGACCGTCAGGCCGATGAACACGACGATCGCACCGAGGTTCAGCACGTTCTTGCCCGGCAGCATGAGCGGCTTCGACGAGATGCGCCCCGACAGCTTCAGGAACGCGACGATGGATCCGGTGAACGTCACGCCGCCGATGAAGATGCCGATGAACACCTCGGCGTGGTGGATGTCGGCGAGCGCGCCGGTGAGCCCGGGGCTGTGCAGGTGGCCGTTCCAGCCGACGAGCACGGCCGCGAGACCCACGAAGCTGTGCAGCAGCGCGATGAGCTCCGGCATGCCGGTCATCTCGACGCTGCGCGCCCGCCAGAGGCCGATGACCGCGCCGACGAGCATCGCGACCAGCAGCAGCACGAGCCCGAGGATCGCCTGCGGCTGCCCCCACGCACCCTGGAACGTGACCCAGATCGTGGCGACCAGGGCGATCGCCATGCCGACCATGCCGTAGGTGACGCCGGCGCGCGAGGACTCGTGGCGACTGAGCCCTGCGAGGCTCATGATGAACAGCAGAGCGGCGACGATGTACGCGGCGCCCGCGACGGATGCGGAGAGTTCGACGGCGCTCATCGGCCGGCCCCCTTCTCAGAAGTCGAGGGCGCGTCCTTGGAGAACATCTTCAGCATGCGGCGCGTGACCGCGAACCCTCCGAAGATGTTGATGGATGCCACGAGCACGGCGATCGCGGACAGGATCTGCACCACGAGGTTCGGCGTCGCGATCTGCACGATCGCGCCGACGATGATGATGCCCGAGATGGCGTTGGTGACGCTCATGAGCGGCGTGTGCAGGGCGTGCGAGACCTTGCCGATGACATAGAAGCCGATCACGACCGACAGCATCAGCACGGTGAAGTGCTGCGGCAGAGGCGCCGGCGCGACCGCGTTGACGAGGAACAGCGCGGCGATGCCTGCCGCGACCAGCGCGACCTTCGCACCGGCCGACAGGCCCTTCTTCTTCGCAGGGGCGGCGGGTGCGGCATCCACAGCCTTCGAAACAGGCGCCGCCGACACCTGCACCGGCGGTGGCGGCCAGGTCTCCTCGCCGTCGCGCACGACCGTCACGGTCCGCTGCACGACGTCGTCGAAATCGAGCACGAGCTGCCCGTCCTTGGCCGGCGTGAGCAGCTTCAGCAGATTGACGAGATTCGTGCCGTACAACTGCGAGGCCTGGGTGGGCAGGCGCCCGGCGAGGTCCGTGTAGCCGAGGATGATGACGCCGTTCGCCGTGACGACGCGCTCGCCTGCGACCGAGCCCTCGACGTTTCCGCCCTGTGCGGCTGCCATGTCGACGATGACGCTGCCCGGTTTCATGCTCGCGACATCCGCCGCCGTGATGAGCCGCGGGGCGGCGCGGCCCGGGATCAGAGCGGTGGTGATGATGATGTCGACGTCCGCGGCCTGCTCGGAGTAGAGCTCTGCGGCGCGGCGGTCATACGCCTCGCTGGTCGCCTTGGCGTAGCCGTCGCTGGAGATCTCCTTCTGCTCCTCGGGCACGATGACCTCGAGGTACGTGCCGCCGATCGACTTCACCTGATCGGCGACTTCTGGACGCGGATCGGTCGCGCGCACGATCGCGCCGAGGCTGGATGCCGCACCGATGGCGGCGAGCCCGGCGACACCGGCACCGGCCACGAGCACCTTCGCCGGCGGCACCTTGCCCGCAGCGGTGACCTGTCCGGTGAAGAACCGGCCGAACTCGTTCGCCGCTTCGACGACCGCGCGGTAGCCCGAGATGTTCGACATCGAGCTGAGCACATCCATCGACTGCGCCCGCGAGATGCGCGGCACCGCATCCAGCGCCAGCGCGGTGATGCCGCGCGTCGCGAGCGCCTGACGCAGCTCAGGGCGCAGGTTCGGGCTCAGCTGTGCGATGAGCGTCGCGCCGTCCGCGATTCTGGCGATCTCGGCATCCGTCGGGGCGTTGACCTTCAGCAGGATGGGCGACGCCCACGCCTGATCGGCGCTGACGATCACCGCGCCGGCGGTCGCGTAGGCGTCGTCGGGATAGGCGGATGCCACGCCCGCACCTGTTTCGACCGCGACGTCGTAGCCGAGCTTGCGCAGGGCCCCTACGGTCTGCGGCGTGGCGGCGACCCGCGTCTCGCCGTCCTGCTCACGCACGATGCCGATCTGCGTCATCACAGCTCCTGTCTCCCGTCGGCGACGAACGGAACAGTCCGCCGTCGACACACATGAGACGAGACTCTATCGACGGGACACCGAAGCGCAAGGGGATATTTCGTTCGATCGGATCGAAAGAAATCCTGTTCTTGAGATTTCATCAACTCCAGCGCCGCGCGTGCATCCATGGGCGCGCTCCAGGTCACACAAAGTGCGGGTTCGGCGGCCGAGCACCCGCATGTTCTGAGACACGCACCGGATGATGTCTCAGAACATGCGAGTTCATGCCCCTCGCGGTCGCCACTTCTGAGACACGCGCCGCGGCGCCCGGCCGCTCAGGCCGAGGTCAGCACCAGCCCCGCGCCGTCGGCCGAGACATCCACGCGCACGGTGTCGCCGTCGTGCACTCCGCCGGACAGCAGGGCGGTTGCGAGCTTGTTCTGCACCTCGTTCTGGATCAGCCGGCGCAGCGGCCGCGCGCCGTACACGGGGTCGTACCCCCGCTGGGCGAGCCACGAGCGGGCGTCAGGGGTGACCGCGAGCGTCAGCCGGCGATCGTGCAGCCGCTGCTGCAGCTGATCGACGGTGAGTTCGACGATCTGCGCGAGGTCGTCCTCCGACAGCGCCGAGAACATCACGATGTCGTCGAGACGGTTGAGGAACTCAGGACGGAACGACTGCCGCACCAGCGCCATCACGGCTTCCCGCTTCTCGCCCTCGGACATCACCGGGTCGATGAGGATCGGCGAGCCGATGTTCGAGGTGAGGATCAGGATGACGTTCGAGAAGTCGACCGTCCGCCCCTGCCCGTCGGTGAGGCGGCCGTCGTCGAGCACCTGCAGCAGCACGTCGAACACCTCGGCGTGCGCCTTCTCGACCTCGTCGAGCAGCACGACGCTGTACGGACGGCGACGCACGGCCTCGGTCAGCTGACCGCCCTGCTCATATCCGACGTACCCCGGAGGGGCACCGACGAGACGCGAGACTGTGTGCTTCTCGCCGTACTCCGACATGTCGATGCGCACCATCGCGTGCTCATCGTCGAACAGGAACTCCGCGAGAGCCTTGGCGAGCTCGGTCTTTCCCACACCGGTCGGTCCGAGGAACAGGAAGGACCCGGTCGGGCGACCGGGGTCGCTGATGCCGGCACGCGAGCGGCGCACGGCATCCGCCACCGCGCGCACCGCGTTCTTCTGGCCGATCAGGCGCCGGCCGAGCTCGTGCTCCAGGTGCAGCAGCTTCTCGCTCTCGCCCTGCAGCAGGCGTCCGACGGGGATGCCGGTCCACGCAGCGATGACGCCTGCGATGTCCTCCTCGGTGACCTGGTCGTTGACCATACGGCCCTCGCCCGACTCGGCGGAGGCGGCTTCGGCCTGCTCGGCCTCGGCGATGTCGCGCTCCAGGCGCTTGATCGTCTCGTACTCGAGCTTCGACGCCTTGGTGTAGTCGGCCTCGCGCATCGCGAGGTCGCGCTGCGTGACCGCATCGTCGAGCTGCTTCTTCAGTTCGCCCACCCGGTTCAGGCCTGACTTCTCGCGGGCCCAGCGCTCTTCGAGGACGGCGAGTTCGCGCTCCTGCTCGGCCAGCTGCTCGCGGAGCGCAGCCAGGCGCTCCTTGGAGGCCGCGTCCTTCTCCTTCTTCAGCGCGAGCTCTTCGAGCTTCATCCGGTCGACCTGACGCTTGAGCTGGTCGATCTCGACCGGAGACGAATCGATCTCCATCTTGAGCCGCGACATGGCCTCGTCCATCAGGTCGATGGCCTTGTCGGGCAGCTGGCGGCTCGGCAGATACCGGTTCGACAGCGCCGCAGCGGCGACGAGCGCGCTGTCCGCGATCGTCACGCCGTGGTGCGCCTCGTACCGGCCCTTGAGCCCGCGCAGGATCGCGATGCTGTCCTCGACCGTCGGCTCACCGACGTAGACCTGCTGGAAGCGGCGTTCGAGCGCGGCATCCTTCTCGATGAACTCGCGGTACTCGTTCAGCGTCGTGGCACCGATCAGGCGCAGCTCACCGCGGGCGAGCATTGGCTTGAGCATGTTGGATGCCGCGACCGATCCCTCGCCGCCGCCGGCGCCCATGAGCGTGTGCAGCTCGTCGATGAACGTGATGATCTGCCCGTCGGACTCGGTGATCTCCTTGAGCACCTGCTTCAGGCGCTCCTCGAACTGGCCGCGGTACATCGCACCGGCGACGAGCGCGGAGATGTCGAGGGTGATGAGGTCCTTGTCCTTCAGGGATTCGGCGACGTCGCCCGCGACGATGCGCTGAGCCAGCCCCTCGACGACGGCGGTCTTGCCGACGCCCGGTTCGCCGATGAGCACGGGGTTGTTCTTCGTGCGGCGGGTGAGCACCTGGCTGACGCGACGGATCTCGCTGTCACGGCCGATCACCGGGTCGAGCTTGCCCTGGCGGGCGCGGTCGGTCAGGTTGATGCCGAACTGCTCGAGGGCGGACTGCTGTTCATTTTGTGCGGGCGTGGTCATCTGCTTCCTCCTGGAGGACTCCTTACAAAGTTGAGTGTTGTTGACTCAAGTTTAGCACCGCGTCCCAGATCGCGCGAGCGACCTCGCGCTTGGATCCCTCGGCCGACGCCACCACCGCTCCGCCGTCGCCGATGACCTCGACCGCGTTGTCAGGGTTCTCGAATCCATGCGCGGCGTCGGCGAGATTCACCGCGAGCAGGTCGACGCCCTTGCGGTCGCGCTTGCGTCTGGCGCGCTCGCGCCGCGCGTCGGCATCCGTGAGCGTCTCGGCGGCGAACGCGACGACGATCTGGCCGTTCGGGCGTGAGGCGGCCAGCCCGGTGACGATGTCGTCGTTCTCGACGAGATCGATCCGGTCGAGGACGCCCTCCTCCTTGGTGAGCTTCTGTTCGGCGGCGCTCGTCGGACGGTAGTCGGCGACCGCGGCCGCCATGATCACGACGGCGGCGGATGCCGCGGCATCCCGCATCGCCTCGCCGAGCTCTGCGGCGGCGCCGACCGTGCGGACGTCGATGAGCGGATGCCGCGCTCCGGCGAGCACGTCTGCGGAGATGTTCGCCGCGACGAGGGTGACCTGCGCACCGCGCGCTGCCGCCTCGGCGGCGAGCGCGACGCCCTGCCGACCGCTGGAGCGGTTGCCGAGGAAGCGCACCGGATCGATCGGCTCGCGCGTGCCGCCCGCGGAGATCGCGACGCGCGTGCCGGCCAGATCCTGCGGGGTGAGGAGGGCGAGGGCTGCGTCGAAGATCTCCTCGGGTTCGAGCATCCGTCCCGGGCCCGAGTCGCCGCCGGTCAGTTCGCCGTCGGCGGGGCCGAGGATGTGCACGCCGCGCTCGCGGAGGGTCTGGATGTTGGCCTGCGTGGCCGGATGCCGCCACATCTCGGTGTGCATCGCGGGGGTGATCGCGACAGGGGCGGTCGTCGCGAGGAGGGTGGTGCCGAGCAGGTCGTCGGCGAGGCCGACGGTCATCTTCGCGATGGTGTTCGCGGTGGCCGGCGCCACGATGATGAGCTCAGCGGCCTGCCCGAGTGCGACGTGGCGCACCTTCGCGACGTCGTCGTGGACGCTGGTGGTGACCGTGTTGCGGCTCACCGCCTCCCAGGTCGGAGTGCCGACGAACCGCAGCGCGTCCTCGGTGGGGATGACCGTCACCTCGTGTCCGGCCTTGATGAGCAGCCGCACCAGCTGCACCGTCTTGTACGCGGCGATGCCGCCCGTGACTCCGACGACGATGTTCATGCCTCGATTCTGCCCGACGCGTGGATGCCGCGGGGCCTGGCGTGAGCCGACCCGCGGGTCCGCACACCGGCACGCACCTAGACTGGGCGCGTGTGCACGGTCGTCATCGATGTCGCAGAGCCCGGCGGTTCGCGGCTGCTCGCCGTCCGCGACGAGGATCCTGAGCGGGCCTGGGATTCCCTCGGCGAGTGGTGGCCGGAGCAGTACCCCGGAGTGGTCGGCATCCGCGATCGGCGGGCGGGAGGAGCCTGGCTCGCGGTCGACCGCACCACGCACCGCCTCGCCGTGCTGCTGAACCGCGCCGACGTCCTCGACCTTCCAGAGGATCGAGTGCGCAGTCGGGGCAGTCTCGCGCTCGAGTCCGTCGCGGGGCGCTCCCCCGAAGGCCCACTGCCGATGCACGGCTTCAATCTTCTCGAGATCGGCCCGGATGCCGCCCGCGTGCTGTCGTGGGACGGGCGGATGCTGCGCGAGACGCCCGTGCCGCGCGGCGTCCACATGATCGCCCACGACGACCTCGACGATCAGGCGACCGCCCGCATCGCACGCTGGCTGCCGGAGTTCCGCGAGCGCCCTGCGCGCACGGACGGGTGGGAGCGACGCTGGATCGACCTGCTCGCGGCATCCGCTCGTCTGGACCCGACCGACGACGCCGCGATCATTCGCGACAACCGTCCGCACGGATACCCGACGCAGTCGCTGCTGTACTGCGTCGCGGACGTCGGGCACCACGGCGTCGAGATCGACGAGTCGAAGCTGACCGCGCCGGGCCACTGGGGCTGACGGAGCCCCGGGCCGGCTCAGGCCACCGGAACCGCGTCCTCGCTCGTCGTGCATGAGAAGGTCGCGCGGTACGCGGTCGGCGTCGTGCCGAGCACGCGGGCGAAGTTCTGGCGGAGCACCGCCGCCGAGGCGAACCCGCATTCCGTGGCGATGACCTCCAGGCCGAGATCGGTGCGCTCCAGCAGCCGTTGCGCCTGGATGATCCGCTGCCGGGCGAGCCATGCGGCCGGGGTCGCACCGTGCTCCGCCTTGAACCGGCGGGCGAACGTGCGCGGAGACATGTGCGCGCGTCCGGCGAGATGATCGACGGTCAGCTCTTCACGGAGATTCTCCATCGCCCACTCGGTGACGGCGGCGAGCGAGTCGCTCTGCACGGCGCTGATCGGCCGGTCGATGAACTGCGCCTGGCCCCCGTCGCGCTGCGGCGGCACGACCATGCGGCGCGCGACGCGGTTCGTCAGCTCCGCACCGATCTCCTGGCGCAGCAGGTGCAGGCAGGCGTCCAGGCCCGCGGCCGTGCCGGCGCTGGTGATGATGCGCCCGTCCTGCACGAACAGCACGTCGGGATCGACGTCGATCTGCGGATACATCGTCATCATGGTGTCGGAGTACATCCAGTGCGTCGTGGCCCTGCGCCCGTCGAGCACCCCCGCCTGCGCGAGCACGAAAGAGCCGCTGCAGACGCTGAGCAGCCAGGCGCCGCGCGCCGCGGCATCCCGCACCGCGTCGAGGACGCGCGGATCGGTGTGCCCCCACCACTCGCGCGGGATCGGGCACACGACGACGAGGTCGGCCTCGTAGGCGAAGGAGAGGTCGTTCTCCACGTTGACGGAGAAGCCCATCTTGGATGCGACGCGCCCTGCGTCTGCGGCGACGACGCGGAAGTCGAAGTTCGGGACGCCGTCGTCAGAACGGTCAAGCCCGAACGCCTCGCACGCGACGCCGAACTCAAAGGGCGCGAAGCCGTCCTGGAGGATGCACGCGACGGTCTTCATGGCACTCCTTCGTGGTGATCGAATCAGCGTGGCAGTTTTTCGATGATCTATGTCTATTCTGCCACTCGTGGCACGATTCCACCAGGCGTAGCTTTTCTGCCATGATCATCGTCATCCTTCTCGCAGCACTCGCCCTGATCGGCCTGGTCGCGACAGTGGTCGAGATCCACCGCGACGGATACCGGGCAGCGCCCACGGACTGGACGCGCGTCGCCGAGCACGACACCCTCAGGGACGCCGAGTCCACAGTCGCGTACCGCTGAACGGCACCCGTACTCCGGAGACGCGCGAAGCAGCCCCCGCGCGCCGATCAACCCGCGCGCAGCACGCGCTCGTAGATCTCGATCATCGCCGCCGTGCGCGATGACTGGCGGAAGGCCGCGGCGACCTCGGGATCGGGCGTCGGCGCGCTGCCGGCCGAGAGGTCGGATGCCGCCTGCTTCAGCGTCGCGGCGAGCGCGGCGACCGACCCGTCGGACACGGCCCACAGTCCCCCGCGCAGTTCGGCGGCGATGTCGGGGTCGCTGACGATCGTCGGGGTGCCGAGCGTCGCCGCCTCGAACGGAGTCATACCCTGCGTCTCGAATCCGATGGAGGTCTGCACCACAGCATCCGCCGCCGCGATCCGCGCGAGCGTCTCGGCGTAGGGCAGGCGCCCGGCGAAGCGGATGCCGTCATGCCTGCGGGCGATCTTCTCCGCTGCGCGCAGCTGCCCTCCCCCGCCGATGACCTCGATGTCGGCATCCACCTGCGATTCGACGACCGCCTCGAGGAACGGCAGGAGCCTCTTCTCGGGACTCATCCGTCCGAGCCAGACGAACCGCGGGCGCCGGTCGCCCCGCTCCTCCCGCGCGGCCAGAACCGACGCGAGCAGGTCGTCGTCGATGCCGTTCCAGATGACGTCGACATCACCGAAGACATCGTGCTGCTCGAGGCGGCGCGCGAAATGCCCCGACGGTGCGGTGACGGCGTTGGCGACCTGGGCGATGCCGCGCAGGAAGGCCCAGCCATCGCTGCCGGACACCGGCCGGCCGATCCCGCGCATCGCCCGGCGCCGCCACAGGTTCAGCACGGCCAGCACCTGACGGTGCAGGGGCGTGACGGCCGCCATACCGACGTCGACGCGGTTGTGCATCGTGTGGACGACCGGGATGCCGTGCCGATGTGCGAAGCGATGGCCGATGAACGCGCCCCAGAAGTCGGCCTGCACGTGCACGAGGTCGACGGGCGGACGCGAGGCGAGAGCACGATCGAGGTATCGGTCGGTTCTGCGGCCTGGCCACGACATCGAGTACTCGCGGTCGAGCGTGATCGGGATCGAGGGGAGATCCAGGTAACCCGCATCCGACGACCCGCGCGACGCGTGCATCCTCGGCGCCACCGCCGTGACGGTGTGCCCGGCGCGCTCGAGGAATCGCCGCTGCAGCCGCATCGACACCTGCGCTCCGCCGAGGGACTCGAGGTGCTGATCGCCGAAGAAGACGATGTGCATCGGACTACTCCGGCAGCGGCTGGTCGCGGTAGAGCGCCTCGAAGGTGTCGAGGGTGCGGTTGATGTCGTGCACGATGACGCCGTCGAGCGAGGCCTGCTGCATCCGCTCATACTCCTCGGTCGACGCGGTGAACACATCCGTGAGCCGCGCGGCGAGCTCGTCGACGTCGCCGGGCTCGAACAGGTATCCGTTCTCGCCGTCGTGGACGAGGTGAGGGAGGGCGACGGCATCCGCGGCGACGACCGGCAGGGCGGATGCCATCGCCTCCATCGTCGCGATGGACTGCAGCTCGGCGATCGACGCGATGACGAACAGGCTCGCGCGCGACAGCACGGCGCGCAGCTCCTCGTCGGTCGTGCGGCCGTGGAACGTGACGCGATCGGACAGGCCGAGCTCGCCGGTGAGTCGTTCAAGGCTCTTGCGCTGATCTCCGCCGCCGACGATGTCGAAGCTGACATCGAGCGCCGGGTCGAGCTTCGTCATGGCCTCGAGGATGATCTCGACCTGCTTCTCGGCGGTCAGACGCCCGACGAAGACCATCCGGTTCTTCTCGCGCTGCCCCATCGTCGGGGTGTACTGCGTGCGGTCGATGCCGCAGCTCACCGGGATCACGCCGCTGACCTCGACCGTGCGCTCGAGGAAGTCGGCTGCGCGGCGGGTCGGGGTGGTGATCGCGCGGGTGAGGTCGAACGTGCGCTTGGCGTCGGCCCACGCGAGCTTCAGCACGATGTCGTCGACGAACTTCGGCATCGTGGTGTGATCGAGGATGTTCTCGGCCATCACGTGGTTGGTGGCGATGACCGGGATGCCGCGCTGGTGCGCGATGCGCGAGAGCCCGCGCCCGATCACGATGTGCGACTGGATGTGCACGACGTCGGGCTTCACACGGTCGAGCACCTTGCGGGCGTAGTGCTTGGAGCGCCACGGCCACACGAACCGCAGCCAGTCGTGAGGCGCCCAGCGCACCGACGGCAGACGATGCAGCGTCATCGGCTCGCCCTCGATGACCTCGGTTGCGGGCTGCGCACGGCGATATTTCCGATTCGGCGCGACCACGTGCACGTCGTGCCCGCGCTGCACGAGCCCTGCGGCCAGGCGCTCAGCGAACCGTGCGGCTCCGTTGATGTCGGGAGCGAAGGTGTCGCAGCCGATGAGGATCTTCAGCGGGGCGTCAGGGGAGGTCACGGATTTGCAGCCTTTGGTACGCGGGAACCCGGATCCGGGCGCTGGCAACTCTACCCGAGGGCCCTGCGGACACCGGGGAGCACTGCCGTCGACCCGAGGACGACGCGCGCACAGCTGACAGTGAAGAGATTCAATATAATTGAGGAACCTTCAACCCGGGAGCCACACCATGGGTACTACTTCCACACCGGCCGGACCGGCCGTCGCGAACCTGCTCGAGGGCATCGGCGAGACCGTCCGGTCGATGCGCAAGAAGAAGAAGCTCACGCTCGCAGACCTCGCCGAAGCCACCGGTTTGAGCGCGGCGATCATCAGCCAACTCGAGCGAGGGCGCGCGAACCCCTCGTTCAGTACGCTTGCGCAGCTCGCCCACGGCCTCGACATCCCGGTCGGCAAACTCCTGCCGTCATATCACGAGACGAAATCTCCAGTGGTGCGACGCAGTGAGCGCCGCGACCTCCGCCGAAGCACACCGGAAGGCATGGGGCAGGCAGTGTACGAGCTGCTCGTGCCCGACCTCAACGGCGCTCTCGAGGCGCTCTGGGTCGTCACCGATCCCGGGCACGACACCAGCGACGCTCCATTCACCCATGGCGGCGAGGAGTTCGGCCTCATCATCTCCGGCCGCCTCGAGATCTGCGTGGACGGCGAGCTGTTCCAGCTCGACGGCGGCGACTCCATCCGTTTCGATTCCACCAAGCCGCACTGGTTCCGCAATACGTCGAGCGAGCAGTGCGTCGCGGTGTGGGTCAACACGCCTCCGACCTGGTGATCCATGCAGGGCTCCACGCTTCCCCTTGACGGCATCCGTGTCATCGACTTCACGCAAGTCATGCTCGGCCCGTCGTGCACCCAAGCGCTCGGGGACTTCGGTGCGGACGTCGTCAAGGTGGAGCGGCCGGGCGGCGGCGACCTCTCGCGCACCGGCGTGCTCGCGGCGACCGGAGGCGACAACCCGATCTTCCTCGCGCTGAACCGGAACAAGCGCGGGATCGTCGTCGATCTCACCACCCCCGCCGGTCGCGAGGTGATCGCCGATCTCATCCGCGGCGCCGACGTCGTGGTCAGCAATTTCCGGCCAGGCGTGATGGAACGCCTCGGATTCGGAGCACAGGCCGTCGCCGAACTCAACCCGCGGGCGATCTGGGCGGCCGGATCCGGCTTCGGCGCTTCCGGCCCGTATGCGCACAAGGGCGGCCAGGACATCCTGGGACAGGCGTACTCCGGTGTCATGAAGCGGCTCGCCGACCCTTCGCATCCGGTGACGATCTACGCCACCCCGATCGCCGACTACACAGCGGGCCTGCATCTCGTGCAGGGCATTCTTCTCGCGCTCCTGCACCGTGAGCGCACCGGCGTCGGGCAGCGCGTCGAAGTGAGCCTGTACGACTCGATGCTCGCCATGCAGATGCAAGAGGCGACCACCCGGCTGATGTACGACCAGGAGCTCAACTGGGCGCTCATGCCCCTGACCGGATGCTTCCCCACCAGCGACTCCGAGATCGTCATCATCGGCGCCTTCAAGGAGAACCCGCTCGCCGACATCTGCCGCGCCCTGGATCTGCCGGACCTGTCGGCCGAAGAGCGCTTCGCGACGCTCGACGGACTCAGAAGCAATCGAGATGAGATACGCGGCATCATCGGGGCGCGACTGCGGGAGAACAGCTCTGCGCACTTCCTGGCCGCGCTGGAGCGCGAAGACGTGTTGTGCGGCCCGGTGCGCACACTCGACGAGGCGCTGCATGATCCGCAGACCGAGCACAACCGGATGATCCTGGAGTTCGAGGACCAGGACGGCCGCCTCATCCGCACGATCGCGCCTCCGATCCACCTCTCCGAGGTGCCTTCGCTGGTGCGCCACGCACCTCCGCGAATCGGCGAGCATACGATCGAGCTCCTCAACGACCTCGGGTACGACGACGCCAAAATCGAAACTATGCGTGCATCAGGCGCGATTCGTTGAAGAATCTGTTTGATATCACAAATATTTTTAGTAAGGTGAAGATGTCGCGGTGAGGCATTCGGAACCTCGCCCGACTCCACCAATCCCAGGGTTCTTCGACGTGTCACGTCGAAGTGACCTGCAAGCAGTGTCGCTTGACAAGGAGCATCATGACCGACACCACCGTCGACACCTCCCGCGAAGTCCGACGCCTCACCCCTGATGCCAAGCGCGGCCTTCTCGGCCTCGGACTCGGCAACACCCTCGAGTGGTACGACTGGATGATCTTCGGACTCCTGTCGGCCTACCTCGGCCCGCAGTTCTTCCCGTCCGATGATCCCGTCGCCGAAACCATGAGCGCCCTCGCCGTGTTCGCTGTCGGATTCTTCTTCCGGCCACTCGGCGGCATCGTGCTCGGAACTGTTGCCGACCGCATCGGCCGCCGCAAGGTGATGATGCTGTCGATCATCCTCATGGCGATCAGCACGCTCGTGATCGCTCTGGTCCCGACATACGAGTCCATCGGAGCCTGGGCCGGCGTCATCCTGCTGTTGTGCCGCGTGGTGCAGGGCATCTCCACTGGAGTGGAGGCTCCCCTGTCCACAGCGCACGCCGTCGAACTGGTCCCAGAGGGGCGCGAAGGCTTCGTGGCCGGCATCATCTCGTTCTTCGTGAACATCGGGATCGTGGGCGCGCCGCTGGTGACATGGCTGGTGACACTTGCTCTGAACGAGTCTGAGATGTCCGAGTGGGGCTGGCGCGTCCCGTTCATCGTCGGCGCGCTGCTCAGCGTCGTCATCATCTACCTGCGCCGCACTCTCCCCGAAACCATGACGAAGGAGGAGCTGAAGAGCACCTCCACGGGGTCAGTGTGGACCGGTGTGCGGCGCAGCTGGCTGAGCGTGCTCGCGATCGTGTTCATCGTCGGAGCTGTGCAGGCATACAACTATGCCTGGAACGTCGGTCTCCCGAATGCTGCACGATCCACCATGCAGGAAGACCCATCCGCGGTCTTCGGCTTCACGACGCTGCTGGGACTCATCATGGTCGTCGGCAGCCTCGTGGTCGGCAAGCTCACCGACGGAAGGTCGCTGTCGCGCTGGTTCATCGTGACACGCCTGCTGGCGATCCCCTCGGTGTTCATCATGCTTCTGTACGTGCAGCCCGGGCTGGGCGGCTTCGCCGCCGTGCTCCTCGGCGGCTCGATCGTGCTGGTCCTCAACATGACGCTCTACAACGTCGTCTCGGCATCTCTCATGCCGAAGGTCTATCGCGGTGCCGGCGCCTCGCTCGGCTACGGACTCGGCGTCGCGATCTTCGGTGGCACCGCCTCGTACCTGTTGGTGTGGTTCCAGAGCCTCGGCCTGCACTGGTTGTTCCCCTCCTATGTCGCCGTACTCTGCGCCCTCAGCATCGTCTTCTACCTCGTCGCCCGCCGTGTCAACGGCATCCATCTCGGAAAGTGATCTACATGTCGTACCGCAGCACCGAACTCGCCGTCACCAGCGCCGATCTGAAGGCCCCTATCGTCTCCCGCTCCGACGTCATCGTCGTGGGAGGAGGCCCGGCCGGCGTCGCCGCCGCCGTCACCGCTGCCCGGTCAGGCGTCTCAGTCACGCTGATCGAGCGCTACCCCTCGCTCGGCGGACTGGCCTCGGGCGGAATGGTGCTCGTGCTCGATGACATGATCAACGGGCAGGAGATCACCGTCACCGGCATCGTCTCGGAGTACATCGAGCGCCTGCAGAAGCTCGGACTCGCCGTCGTGCCCCCCAAGGAGGACCGTAAGCAGTCCCAGGAGCTGTGGAACAAGTGGGGCCGCTGGGGAACCTTCGACTTCCACACCCACACGCAGCCGAAGCCCATCTGCTACGCGGCGGCGTTCGACCCCGACGGCTGGAAGCGCGTCTCGAACGACCTCGTCCGTGAGGCAGGGGTGAAGGTCGCGATGCACTCGGTGTTCTCTCGTCCGATCGTCGACGCCGGCGTCATGAAGGGCGTCATCGTCGAGACCAAGGCCGGTCCGCAGGCCTACCTCGGCGACATCGTCATCGACACCACCGGCGACATAGACGTGGCATCCCGCGCCGGCGCCGACTACAACCAGGGCAGCTACATCACGACCCTCGTCTTCCGCCTCGGCGGCGTCGACACGGCTCGCGCCGAGGAGTTCGAGCAGCAGGACCCGAAGGCCGCCCGTGCGATCAACCGCACTGTCAAGCGCATACTCGGCGGCGCGTGGGACCTGTGGTGGCTGAAGACGCCGCTGCCCGGCGTCGTCTGGTGCAACGCTCCGCACATGCGCGGATTCGACGGCACGGACCCGCTCTCGCTCACCGAGGCGGAGTTCACGGCACGCGATCGCATCGCCGAGGCCGTCGGCTACGTGCGTGAAAACCTTCCCGGATTCGAGAGCGCCTACGTGCTCGACACCGCGCCGCAGATGGGCGTCCGTCAGACCCGCCTGCTCGAGGGCGAGTACGTCATGACGAAGGACGACGTCGTGCAGCGTCGCCACTTCGCCGACACGGTCGCCCGTGGCCGCGACTACTACTACCCCTACCGATCGCTGCTGCCCAAGAACGTGGATCAGCTGCTGGTCGCCGGCCGCCACTACTCGGCGACCTCGGAGGCGCAGAAGTCCTCGCGCGAGATCCCGCCGTGCATGGCCATGGGTCAGGCGACCGGAGTCGCCGCGGCACTCGCGCTGTCGCAGAACAAGCTCGTGCGGGACGTCGACGCCGTCGAGATCCAGGCGGGCATGCGGCAGCACAATGCCGACCCGGGCGACCGCCCGTCGGCCAACGCCACCCTCGAGGAGGCGATCCTGGTATGACTCGGCTCGCGCTGCCCCTCGACGGCATCACCGTCGTCGACTTCACGCAGGTGTTCATGGGACCGAGTTGCACGCAGCTGCTCGGAGACTTCGGCGCCGACGTCATCAAGGTCGAACGCCCGGGTGTCGGCGACTCGTCACGCAACTCCTACCCCGACAAGGACGGGCAGGACAACCCGATCTTCCAGTCGATCAACCGCAACAAGCGAGGCCTGTCGATCGACACGAAGAGTGAAGAGGGGCGTGAGGTGCTGCGGCGCATCATCGCCGACGCGGATGTCGTCGTGAGCAACTTCCGCGCAGGGGTGATGGAGCGCATGGGCTTCGGCTACGAGGAGCTGCGCGAGACCAACCAGCGTCTGGTCTGGGCGTCCGGAACCGGATTCGGCACGGAAGGGCCATACGCGTCGCTGGGCGGGCAGGACGTCATCAACCAGGCCTACTCGGGTGTGATGTGGCGCCGCAGCGGCACGGACGACCCGCTGTCGATCTATCCGACGACGCTGTGCGACTACACCACGGGCATGCACCTGTTCCAGGGCATCCTGCTGGCGCTGCGCGCCCGCGAGGCGACGGGTGATGGCCAGAAGGTCGAGGTGACGATGTACGACTCGATGCTGCACATGCAGATGCAGGAGGCGTGCATGCAGCTCAACCGCGGCTACGAGGTCAACTGGGGGCGGATGCCGCTGTCGGCGGTCTTCGCCACCACGGACGGCGCGGTGTGCATGGTGGGCGGCTTCACCCCCGACCCGCTGACGCACATCTCACGCGCTCTCGAGTTCGACGAGAACCTCACCGATCGCCCCGAGTTCGCCACGTTCGACGATCAGATGACCAACCGCATCCAGCTCCACGAGGTGCTCGCCGCGCAGGTCGCGACGAACACCACCGCGCACTGGACGGCCCGTCTCGAGGCGGAGGGAGTGCTGAACGCGCCGGTGCGCTCGCTCGCCGAGACTCTCGACGACGCGCAGACGGCGGCGAACGGCATGATCGTCGAGGCGGAGCATCCGACCGCCGGCCGGTTCCGGATGCTGGATGCCCCGATCCACCTGTCGAACACCCCCGCCACCGTGCGGCGGGTGGCGCCGCGACTCGGCGAGCACAATGTCGAGGTGCTGCGCGACAACGGATTCGACGACGACGCGATCACCAAGCTGCAGGAGTTGGGAGTGCTGCGATGACCGATACCGCCGCGACCACGGCGCGCATCGACGAGGTGCGCCTGACCATCGACGACCGCCGAGTGGCCACCGTCACGATCGACCGTCAACACGTGCTGAACGCGGTCGACGGCCGAACCCTCGCCCGGCTGAACGAGATCTGGGCGCAGCTCGAGGCAGATGAGTCGATCCGTGCCGTCATCGTCACCGGCGCCGGTGAGCGCGCCTTCTGCGCCGGCGCCGACATGGCCGCCGGCAGCGTGGAGAAGACGGGGCTGGAGTACTGGGGAGACGGCGACCCCAACGGGTTCGGCGGGCTCAGCCTCCGAGCCACCCTGGACGTCCCGGTGATCGCGCAGGTCAACGGCTACGCACTCGGTGGCGGGATGGAGATGGTGCTCGGCGCCGACATCGTCGTCGCCTCAGAGAACGCACAGTTCGCCCTGCCCGAGCCCCGGGTCGGACGGCTCGCACTCGACGGCGGCATTCCGAATCTCGTTCGCCGCATCCCCTACACGCAGGCCATGGGCATCCTGCTGACGGGCCGTAAGGTCCCGGCAGCGGAGATGGCTCGACTCGGTCTCGTGAACGAGGTCGTTCCCCTCAGCGACCTGCCAGATGCGGTCGAGCGATGGGTCGCACAGATCCTTCTGTGCGCGCCGTCGTCGGTGCGAGCAGTGAAGCAGATCGTCAACCGGACCGGGCACCTCACTGCCGCCGAGGCGCGGAACGCGAGCGTTCCTGCGCTCGTCGCGTCCCTCGCAGGCTCCGAGCAGCACGAAGGAGTGCGCGCCTTCCAGGAGAAGCGGATGCCGTCATGGGCGGAGCAGTCATGACCGGCGCGCCGGCCGACGTCGAACCGCTCGCACGCGGAGTGTGGGGCGTCGTGGCGACGCCCTTCCGTGGTGTGCACTGCGCGGTCGACACCGAGAGCCTCGGGCGCCTCGTTCGTCACTACGAGGCCGTCGGGGCGACCGGACTCACCGTCCTCGGCGTGTTCGGCGAAGCCAGCACGCTCACGGCGAGCGAGCGAGCCCTCGTGCTGAAGACGGCCGCTGACGAGACGTCGCTGCCGATCGTCGCCGGCATCACCTCCCTCGCGACCGCTCCGGCGATCGATGAGATCGAGACGGCACGCGCCGTCCTCGGCGAGCGCCTGGCGGCCGTCATGATCCAGGTGAACTCCCCACGCTCGGATGCCGTCGTGCGCCACCTCGAGGACATCCACGCCGCCACCGGCACTCCGGTGGTGCTGCAGGATTACCCGGTCGCGAGCGGGGTCACCATCTCGACCGACGACCTGCTGCGGGTCATCGGCGCCTGCTCCTTCATCAGTGCGGTGAAGGCCGAGGCCCCGCCGACAGCCGCCGCGATCGCTCGCATCTCCGCAATCACCACGGCTTCGGTGTTCGGCGGACTGGGCGGGCAGAGCCTGCTCGACGAGCTCGCCGCCGGCTCGGCCGGAGCCATGACCGGGTTCTCGATCCCCGAGGCCCTGGTCGCGTGCGTGAACGCGTGGCTCTCCGGCGACGAACAGGGCGCCCGTGAGGTGTTCACCCCGTTCCTGCCGCTGGTGAACTTCGAGCAGCAGCCGAAGATCGCGCTCGCCCTGCGCAAGGACCTCTTCGCCCGCCGGTCGTTCTTCACCGAGCGCACGGTGCGCGCCCCCGGTGCGGCGTTCCCCGAGCAGCTCGAACCGCTTGCGATCAGCCACCTGGAGCACGCCGAAGCGCTGCTCGCCGCCGGGACGGCCTGACATGGATCTCGGGCTGCACGGGAAGACCGCATTCATCGCCGCATCGACGGGAGGACTCGGACGTTCCGTCGCCGAGGCGCTCGGCCGAGAGGGTGCGAATATCGTCGTGACGGGACGCCGAGGTGACGAAGCCGCCGCGATCGCCGCCGCACTCCCGTCCGCGATAGGCCTCGAGGTCGACCTGCTGGACGCCGACTCCCGCGCGCAGGCGGTGGATGCCGCAGAAGCGGAGTTCGGCACGATCGACATCCTGGTGATCAACGGGCCGGGCCCCCGGGCGTCCGCCGCGAGCGATCTGACATCCGCTGACGTCGAGACCGCGTTCGCGCAGCTCGTCGCCCCAGGCCAGAGCCTCGTGAACCGCACGCTGCCCGATATGCGCGAGCGGGGCTGGGGGCGCATCCTCGCGATCGGCTCGAGCGGGATCGCCGCTCCCCTCGAGAACCTGGCATCGTCGAACCTCGGCCGTGCGGCGCTGGCCGGCTACCTCAAGACGCTCGCCGGCGAGGTCGCCCGGGACGGCGTCACCGTGAACCTGCTCCTGCCCGGCCGCATCGCCACCGACCGGGTGGCTGCGCTGGATGCCGCGACCGCCGACCGCACCGGCGTCGACGTCGACACCGTCCGCGAGCGCTCTGCCGCCGGCATCCCCATCGGCCGCTATGGCGACCCCGCCGAGTTCGGGGCGGCCGGAGCATTCCTGTGCAGCGCACAGGCCTCTTACATCACTGGCATCGCTCTGCGATGCGACGGCGGACTGGTTCGTTCGCTGTGAGATCGGAAAGGACTCTCATGACTACTCCCGCACTGGCTCAGCACCTCATCGGCGGCGCCCTCCTCGGCGATGCAGAGAAGGAGCGCCGCAACCCGGCGAGACTCGAACAGGTCGCCGTGCTCTCGCCCTCAGGCACCGCAGCCGACGCGGACAGTGCGATCTCCGCGGCCGTCGCCGCGCAGCCCGCGTGGGCGCGGATGCCGCTGCCTGCACGCGGAGCGATCCTGTTGAAAGCCGCGGAGATCCTCCGCGAGCGCACCCCACAGGTCGCCGCAGATCTCGTGCGCGAGGAGGGCAAGACCATCGCCGAGGCCACCGGCGAGGTCGGCCGCGCGATCGGCGTGCTGCAGTTCTTCGGCTCCCTCGGCTGGGCTGCCACCGGTAGCACCTTCGCGAGCGGCATCCCCGCCACCACCGTCAACACCCGGCGTGAGCCGATCGGCGTCGTCGGCCTCATCACGCCGTGGAACTTCCCCATCGCGATCCCGGCGTGGAAGACCGCGCCCGCGCTGATCAGCGGCAACGCCGTTGTCCTGAAGCCCGCCGAGCTCACCCCGATGTCGGCCACGCATCTGGCCGTCGCATTGCATGAGGCCGGTCTTCCGGACGGCGTGTTCAACGTCGTGCACGGCAGCGGCCGCGTGGTCGGCGACGCGATCGCTCGGGACCCACGCGTGGGCGCCCTGTCGTTCACCGGGTCCACGGCCGTCGGCCTGGGACTCGAGAAGACTCTCCAGGAGCGCCGCGCGCGCGTGCAGCTCGAGATGGGTGGCAAGAACGGCGTGCTCGTGGTCGACGACGCCGACGCCCGCCGCGCAGCGCAGGTGGTCGCCGCCGGCGGCTTCTCGCTGACCGGCCAGGCGTGCACCGCGACCTCGCGCGTGTATGTGACTCCCGGCATCCGTGATGCGTTCCTGAGCGAGCTCGCCGACCTCGCCCGCACCTACGTGCCGGGCGACGGCCTCGACGCCGCCACCACGATGGGTCCCGTGGTCAGCGAGGACCAGCTTCAGCGCGACGTCTCGGCCGTGCAGGAGGCGCTCGACGGGGGCGCACGGCTGCTCGCCGGCGCCGCTGAGGCGAGGGGACTGAACTTCGCTCCCGTGGTGGCCGTCGACGTCGAGCACACCGCGCCGATCGCCACGGAGGAGATCTTCGGCCCTGTCGTCGCCGTCATCGACGTGCCCGACTACGAGGCGGGGCTCGCCGCGCTCAACGACTCGCCGTACGGCCTGACCGCCGGCATCTGCACCACGAGCCTGAAGCACTCCTCGGACTTCGCCGACCGCGTGCAGGCCGGTGTCGTGAAGGTCAACCGACCGACCTCAGGCCTCGATCTGCACGTGCCCTTCGGCGGTGTGAAGGAGTCCTCGTCGAACACCTTCCGCGAGCAGGGACACACCGCCACCCAGTTCTACACCTGGGAGAAGACCACCTACGTCGGCGTCGAGTGAGCATGCACGCACTCACCGCCGACGACCACGCACTCGTGCGCGCGGCGTCCGATCTGCTCGTTCGCGCGTACGACGACCGCAACCATCGGGTCGCCGCGGCTGTGCGCGGAGCGTCGGGCGAGGTGCACCTCGGGCTGCACCTCGCCTCGACCAGGGTGAACATCTGCGCCGAGCCGAGCGCGATCGCGAACGCCCGCATGGCCGGAGAGAACGGACTCGACACGATCGTCGCCGTGGGCATGGGCGCTGACGGCCTGCCGAAGGTCATCAATCCGTGCGGTGTCTGCCGCGAACTCGTTCCGCATTACGGCGAGGGGCTGCGGGTGATCGTCGATGACGCCGGAGAGATCGGCGTCATCGCTCCGGCCGATCTCCTGCCGATCCCGTGGGTACGAGCGCAGTCCTACGACAACTGAGCCCGCTCCCCATGCTGAGCCGGCTCCGAGCAGCATCCTCTAGCGTGTGATCATGCGCATCGTCAGCTCCGCAGACCCGCAGCTCTGGATCCCGGTCACCGACTCCTTCGGCTGGAAGGGACGCCGCCATCGCAAGGCGGCGATCCGGATGCTGATGATGCAGGCCGGCGGAGCGGCCCTGCCGCGCGGGACCAAGGTGGGCGCCTGGGCGCTCAGCCAGTTCGCGCCGGCGCTGATGAAGCGCGCCGACGGGCGCGTGCTGGTGTGGACCTGGAAGGCCGACCCCGAGCTCGTCGTCGCGATGGCCACGACGCAGGAGCTCACCAACGACGTGCGTCGCGCCCGCGCGATGATGCCCATCGAGTACGACGATACCGAGACGTTCTCCTCCGCGCTGGGCGCCGGCGAGAAGCTCGTGATGTCGCTCCCGCCCGACCCGAACCAGCCGCCGTTCGCGACGTACACGTGGGACACCGGCTCGCACCTGATCACCCTGTCTGCGGTCGGCGGCGACCGCGAGCGGTTCGGCACGCTCATCCCCGCGCTGGACGACCTGGCGCGCAGCATCCGGATCGCCGACGATGTCACCGGCGGCGAGTCGCCGGACGTGCTCCGCATCGACCCGGCCTGACCCGGGGAGCGCGTCACGATTTAGTGAAGTCGCGTAATGATGTAGTAGCATCACTATTATGACTCCGCTGCTGCTCGATCGTCTTCTCCAGATCGCCGACCTCTTCCAGAAGGACATGGCGCGCGCCTTCGCGGGCACCGGCCTGACGACCGCTCGCGTCCATCTGCTCTGGATGCTGCAGCACCACGGCCCGTCGACGCAGCAGGCGCTCGCCCAGCTCTGCGAGGTGAGCCCGCGCAACATCACCGGGCTCGTCGATGGGCTCGAGCACTCCGGACATGTGCGTCGCACCCCGCATCCGACCGACCGCCGCGCGGTGCTCGTCGAACTCACCGAGACCGCGCGCGAGACGATGGCGAAGATGCAGCAGGAGCACGTCGAGCTCAACGAGACACTGGTCGCCTCGATCACTCCGGAGGATCGTGCCGCCGTGGAGCGCGGTGTCGCCGCGCTCGCCGATCACCTCGCGGCGCTGGTCGCGGACGCCGAGAGTGACGCCGCCGAGATGACGGATGCCGGTGCGAGGGCCGGAGCATGACCGCAGAGATCACGATCCAGCGACCGGCACCGACCCGATGGCAGCGCTTCGCATCGATGATGCGGCGAGCGCTCCACGCCGAGCTGCGGGTGTACTCGAGCATCGGTCGGGCGATCGCGCGGCGGCCCGCGGTACCACGCGGCGGCACCGGCATCGGCTACCACCGCCCGACACTGACGGTGCTGATCGTCTTCATCGTGCTGTCCGCAGTCGAGATCCCGATCATCGACCTGATCGTGCACCGCTGGCCCGCCGTGCGCATCGGATTCCTCATCCTGGGCATCTGGGGACTGACGTGGATGATCGGACTGCTGTGCGCGATGCTGATGCGTCCGCACGCTGTCGCGCCCGACGGCATCGTGATCCGGGGCGGGCTCGAGGTCGACGTCGCGATCCCGTGGAGCGCCGTCGCCTCGGTCGCGATTCGCAAGCGGATCGACGAACCGAAGCAGCCTCGCGTCACGGAGCGACCGGACGGCTGGGAGTACGCGGAGCGCGTCCTGCACGAGACCAACATCCTGATCGAACTGGAGCAGCCTCACCCGGTGCGGCTGCCGGGCCTTCCGCCGCGCGGTGGCGAACAGCTGGTCACGTCCGTGCGCATCTGGGCAGACGACCCGCGCGCCTTCCTGGACGCCGCACGCCCATTCCTCCTCGCGGCGGACTGACGACGCCGTGAGGACTACCGGTCATTGCTGGCCGGTGTAGAACGCGTACGTCGCCTCGGCAGCACTCGCGGCAGCCGCGGAATCGGCACCGGCGGCGATATGCGCTGCAGCCCAACCGTCGGCGGCCGCGCGGGTGAAGGCCTTGCCCTCGTCGGACAGCTGCCAGGCCTCGGCCTCTGCGGGCGAGATGGATCCGTCGACCGAGCCGAGGTGCAGGGCGAGACCCAGCAGTGCCTGGTCCCAGCCGACGCCGGTGGCCCCGGGTCCGTACGTCTCCCACATCCCCGGCGGCACGTCAGCGGTCCGCGCCGTGTGCTCGAGCTCGAATCGCGTTCGGTCGGCGCTCTCTTCGGTGAGTCTGACCGTGAGCCAGGTGACGCCACCGCCGTACTCCCAGGTGACCCGATATGAGGCCGTTCCACCGGACGGCGGGCTGCATTCGAGCACCTCGCCTCCCGCATTGCCCTCGAGCTGATACCGTCCGCCGAGTTCGAGATCGCCGGAGACGGGCAGGAACCAGCGCGCGATGCGCTCGGGCGTCGTCACCGCCTGCCAGACGTCGTCGATCCCGGACGGATACCGCTCACCGATCGTCTGCACGTTCGACGGCGCGCCGTCGATGTCTGCGGTGCGCAGCTCCCGCTCGACCGCGTCGATCTGCTTCTGGATGTCAACCATGGTCATGCCTCTCCTTCTTCGGATCCTTCCCGTGCACGATCGCGTCTGCCGCGGGTGAGTTCGGTGTCGAGCGCGGCGAGCGGCCCGTTCCAGAATCGCTCGA
The DNA here is from genome assembly GCF_015277895.1 of Microbacterium abyssi. Taxonomy (NCBI): domain Bacteria; kingdom Bacillati; phylum Actinomycetota; class Actinomycetes; order Micrococcales; family Microbacteriaceae; genus Microbacterium; species Microbacterium abyssi. Next base: position 3,052,426 of record NZ_CP063815.1, read on the forward strand.
ACGGGCTCAGCCACGCGCTCGCACGCTGCACGCCTGCCGCATCGACGGCGTAGAGCCGCCGGGTGCCCTCGGCGCGCACGGTGGCGAAGCCCTGTTCGCGCAGGAGACGCAGATGCTGCGAGACAGCAGGCTGGCTGATGCCGAACTCGGCCTGGATGACCGAGCCGATCGCGCCCGCGGACTCCTCGCCCTCGGCGAGCAGCTCGAGGATGCGTCGGCGGACCGGATCTCCGAGGACGTCGAGTGCGTGCATGCCTCCATACTTGCGTTGTTGCTTATATAAGTCAAGACACAAATATCGGGGGCCCATGGGGGTTCTGAAGGGAGGTCCTACGTAGACTCGCCGGATGACGCATTCGCACGTCATCCATGGCGCACCGGGCCGGGAGGGAGATCACGGGACGTGAGAGCACGGAACACGTTCGGCGTGCTTCGCCTCTTCACGGCCGCCGTGTGCCTGATCGCGCTCGTGCACCGGCTGTTCTGGGGACTCAGCTCGCAGACCATCGCCGGCCGCAACTTCTTCGCGTATCTCACGGTCGAGTCGAACATCGCCCTGGTCGTGGTGCTGATCATCGGCGGCGTTCTCGCCTTCACTCGCCTCGCGGATCCACGCTGGTTCAGCATCTCCCTGTCTCTCGTGCTCACCTGGACCATCACAGCGGGTCTCGCGTTCGCGCTGATCGTGTGGCAGGCCGGACTCCGCGGCATCCGCGTGGATGTGCCCTGGTCGGATCAGCTGCTGCACTTCTGGCTGCCCGCGTTCACCGCGATCGCCTGGACGCTCACCCCCGGCCATCGCTCCGTACCATGGTGGATCGTGCCCGGGTCGCTGGTGTTCCCGCTGGCGTGGGGCGGAGTGACGATGTGGCGGGGTCCGATGATCGGCTGGTACCCGTACTACTTCCTGGACCTGCGCCAGGTCAGCGGTATCGGCGAATTCCTTGTCACGAGCGGCATCGCTCTGGCGATCTTCGCGCTGATCGCAGCCGTGCTCGCACTGATCAGCAGGATCAGTCCGGCGAAGGCCGAGCGCCGGGCGGGCTCCGGAGCCGATCCGAACGCCGGCGGCGACTCGAAGCGGGTCAGCCCGCCTCCGGCGGCAGGAACGGCGCCAGCGACGTGAGCGCTGCGAGAAGCGCATCCTGATCCTCGAGCTCGGCGAAGCTCTCGGCCGCGTCTGCGCCGACGATGCCGACGAGGATGCCGTCGCCGGTGGCGGGCATCAGATTGATCCAGGTGCGCACCGGGTCGTCGCCGCCGACGGAGTGCCAGATCGTGGCGTCGGTCTCCCAGAACGGCTCGTCGTAGCGCAGCCAGATCGTCTCGATGTGGCCCGTGCCGAGGGCGTTGATCGCGCCGCGATGCGAGAACGGCAGGGGTGGCGAGAAGTCGACGCCACCAGCCTGCAGCACTCCGAGCGGTACGGTCACGACGACGCGATCGAACGACGTGGACTCGCCGGTGCCCAGGCGCAGGCTGACGCCGGCATCGTCGTACGCGATTCGGGTCACGGGGGATGACAGGGTGAGCTGCGCGCTCGTCAGCAGTGACTTGACGTGCGCATCGAAATCGCCGGTCACCGCTCGCAGCTCGGAGGAGGGCAGCTCGGGCGGGAACCACGAGGAGAGCACATCGGCATCCGCACCCGCCGTCGTGGCGAGATACGAGAGCAGCGCCGCGATGCTCGGATCCTCGAGATCGGCCCCCGTCTCGGTGAGCGCTTCGGCGAGCGCGATGTCGGTCGGAAGCTTCTGTGCCGCAGCGATGGCCGTCTCGAGCGGAGCGTTGCCGATCGGCTCGACGTCGCCTTCCGGCGACCGCCAGAGAGCGGATGACAGCTCCGTGGTCTCGGGCAGGCCGGATTCCTCGCGCGCAGGTTCGTCGCCTTCGGCAAGCGCTGGGAGCAGCCAGCCGCCGAGCTGGATCGGCACCGCCCACTCCTCGTCGAGCTGCGAGTGCGCACGCCCGCCGACGCGGTCGCGTGCTTCGAGGACCGTGACGTCGAGGTCGGCATCCGCGAGTCCGGCCGCCACCGCGGCGCCGGCGAGGCCCGCGCCGATCACGGCGATCCGCTCGCCGGGTGCCGCCATCGCACGGATGCGCACCGCGGCACTCTCGCCGGAGTGGATCGCCCCGCGGATGGTGGCCGGATTGTCGGCATCCGTCGCCTCGCCGGCGAAGAACACGCGACCGTCGACCGGTTCCGCCAGGCGACTGCGGGCGTCGGCCTGCACGCCGATGCGCGTGTAGCTGACCGCGCCGCGTGAGTACGGGTCGGTCGCCCACGTGCTGCGGACCGTGGCTGCCGGAGCGGGAACCGGGGTGGTCGGCAGTGGTGAGGGCGTGCGCGTCTTCGTGGGCGTGGGCTTCGGCTCCGGTGTGCAGGACACGAGCAGCACGCCGAGGGCGCCGGCTCCGGCGCCGACCAGCAGTTCTCGACGCGTCATCCTCACCCGCGCCAGACTACCCGCTCCGTCTCGCTCGCACCCAGGCCGCGAGAATCGCTTTGCTGAATGGGAATCGTGCTCCCACGCTGATTCTCGAGCAGCAAAGCAATTCTCGCGGCGACGCGCAGCGTACGCGGGAGCGTCAGACCGTGACGTCGCCGATCAGGTTCACCTTGATGCCCATGCCGTCGAACATCGCGGCCTTGGCGATCAGGGCCTTGTCGGCGGTCTCGGCATCCGGCGCGTACACGAGCTGCGCGTGGTTGGCCTTGTGACGGGCCATGAACTGGTCGCGCGAGACGCCGTGCAGCACGACGTGCGCGATCGGCCACTCCGGGTTGGTGGCCGCGTGACGACGAGCGGTCTCCTCCGCGGGCAGTTCGACTACCGAGGCACGGAAGATGTCGGCCTGCAGGATGCCGTCGGCGATGAACACACGCGAGAGCACGACCTCGCCGGGCTGCGAGACGCCGTTGAGCGTCGCACCACCCGCGGGGAAGAACACGTGCCCCTGACGCCAGCCCTCGGCCTTGTCCCAGCCGCCGAGGTGCGAGGCGGGAACCGAGCCCGAGATCTCGTACGCCCAGACGAACTGGCCGTCGTACTCCTCGCCCCAGCGCACGTCGTGCAGGGTGTTGTCGGGCACGAGCCCCATGGCGCGCCACACGCGGTCGGTGACCAGCGCGTCGACCGCGACGCCCTCATCGGCCTCGTTGAAGTGCGGGAAGGCGCGACCGGCGTGCAGTTCGCGTTTCCCGTCACGGGAGAACACCGGAGGACGCTCGGTCGAGTTCAGGATGCCCTCGGCGAGGTCGGATGCCGGGACGAGATCCTTGAGGCCCTGCTGGTACTGGATGCCCACGGCATCCAGACCGAAGTCGTCCGCGATGCGGAGGGCGGCGATGTACATCTTCATCTGCCACTGCACCTGCTCACGGGTGAGCTCGGTGGCACCGTCCTCGCCGTACTTGAAGGTCATGCCGGCATCGATCAGCCAGTCATACGCAGCATTCGCCTCTTCCTCCTTGACCTGGAGCATCTCGGCGTACAGCGCGGACTGCGACAGCCGCTCCTTGTAGATGCCGGTCTGGTTGAGCAGCTCGTCGTCGAAGATGGCGTTGTACATGCCCATGCAGCCCTCGTCGAAGACGCCGATGATGGCCTTCTCGTCGAGCAGCTGCGCGGCGAGCGCCTCGCCGAGCTGCTTCTCGGGGCTGTCCGGCAGGGCCGGGAGCTCGCGGACGTGCGAGTAGTCGTGGGTGATGGTGCCGGTCTCGGTCCACTCCTTCAGCCCCTGACGGAACCACTCGTCGGTGAAGTCGACCGACCAGGTGGTGGCGTACGGCTTGTCCATCTTCGTCAGGCCCGCGTTGAGGCCGAGGAGCCCGACCAGCCCCGGCCAGTCACCAGCGAAGTTGGCGACCGTGAGAATCGGGCCCTCGTGGGTGCGGAGCCCGGCGAGCACGTGGTGCGAGTACTGCCAGTTCGCGATCGCGACGATGAGCGGTGCGCCTGTGGGGATGTTCTTGAAGACCTCGAGGCCCATGCGCTGGCTGGAGATGAAGCCGTGTCCGGTCTCCGGGTCGACGTCGAAGGCGCGGACGACGCTCCAGCCGAGTCCCTCGAACACGCTGGTGACGCCGGCCTCGAGGGCGACCTGGGTCGGCCAGCCGCCGACGTTGGCCGACTCGCGCAGGTCACCGGAGGTGATCAGGTACGCGGTCTTGGGGGCGGATGCCGGACGCGTCGCCGGCGTGGGAAGGGTGTAGCTCATGATTCCTCCGGTGTTGAGTGGTTGTCTGGGAGCCGCGCGGCGTACACGTCGCCGGCACGGAGTCGGATGCCACGGGCGATGGTCGCACCGTGGAGCTGCAGTTCATCGGCCACGAGACGGCCGCCGTCGAGGCGGAGCGTGAGGGTGTCGCCGTCGATCTCGACGCGCCCCCACCCCGTACCCGTGGTGAACAGCGATCGGAAGGGGCCGCTCGTGGCCGGCGCGAAGCCGAGCGTGCGCGACGGGGCGTCCCACTGCGCGCCGGCAGCGGCGATGATCAGAGCCCAGGACGCCAGCGAGCGGGCGTAGTGGTTGCCGCACTCGATCTCGTTCCACGGGTTGCGATGGGCACCGTCGTATCGTGCGCGCAGCGTGCGCTCGATCAGCAGGGCGTCCTCTGTGCGGCCGGCGAACATCAGGGATGCCGCAACCTGGTGCTCGATGCCCGTCCACACCTCGTCGGAGTACACGAACGGGATCGCGGGCCGTCCGCCGCGCGGCCACGAGGCGAGCAGCAGTCCGCCCTCGTCGTTCAATGCGTACACGCGCTGCGTGCTCTCGTGCCGGGACAGGTCGACGCGGTGGTTGTGGGCGACGATCGCGGCGAGCGCGGACTCGATGCGCTCGGGCGGCAGCAGATGCCCGAGTCCTCCGAGGAAGGCGTGGAACTGTCCGAGCAGCTGGTCGGAGAGGATGCCCTCGCCGTACTGGTAGCGATGCTGGTCGACGTCGGAGATCACCTGCCGGTAGTACTCGCCGTTCCAGAGGACGGCATCCATGGCATCCGCCGCGCGGTCGGCGCGCGCCGACCAGTCCCGCGCACGATCGGTCTCGCCGAGGTGTTCGGCCATCCGGGCGCCGGCGCGCAGGGCGGCGAGGAGGATGCCGTTCGCGAGCGGCTCGATCCCGTGGAACTCGATGTCGTAGGTGTTGTGCAGCTCGCCGTCGAGCAGGCCGTCGCCGTCGCGGTCCCATTCGCGGAGCGCGTGGTCGAGCGAGCGGGATGCCGCCGGCCACAGCTCCGCGAGGAAGTCGTCGTCGCCGCTGAAGCGCCACTCCCTGTGCAGGCGCAGCAGGGTGCCGAGCTGTCCGTCGACGGCTGGACCCATGAACCACGACGGGCCGCCGAAGACGCGGTTGCCACGGAACTTCTGGGCGCCGCCTGCATCCGTCTCGAGCAGGTACTCGGCCCGGCGCGCGCTGCGCTCGAGCGACGGGAAAAGCCACGCCGCCGTCTGCGCGTAAGACCAGACGTGGGTGCAGGTGCCCTCGCAGGATCCGCCGTGGTCGAAGGACCCCTCCCAGGCGGCGAACACGGGGCCCTCGCCCAGCTCGGGGTTGGGCGATTCGAGCACGAAGCAGGTCGTCGAGCGGAGGGCGGCGATGTTCGCACCGGCTGCGTCGCTGATGACGGGATCGAGGCTGCCGCCGTAGAGTGCCGCGACGAAGGCGTTCGTCTTGTCCTCGAGCGCGGGGAGCTCGCGGTGCAGGTGCGCGGCTGCCGACCAGGCGTCGGGCCAGAGCGTGGCGTAGTGGTTGCGGACGACGCCGCTCTCGGGGTCGTCCAGGATGATGTGGCCGTGCCAGCCGCGGCGCCGGTTGGGGAAGCTCCAGGCGAGCACGAACTCGAAGTCGTAGCTCTCCCCGGGAGCGAGCGTGTGCACGATGCCGAGGGACCCGGTGCGGATCCGCGGCAGCTTCGCCATCATCTGCTCTTCGGTCAGCTGGGTGTCCGCGCCATCGGCGTCCAGCTCCGCGAACAGCCCGTGCGGACGGTCCTCCAGCGTGAGCCGGGGCTCGGGTGCCAGCACCCCGTCGTCGGCGAGGTCGTTCCAGAACAGCCGGGCGCCGTCGGGCCAGTAGCTGGTCACCCATTGCGGTTTCACGGTGGTCGAGGCGTCCGTCGTGGTCAGGCTCAGGGTGCCGTAGCCGGGGTCGTCCTCGGGGAGGTCGATGCCGAAGTCGAGCCCGCGCACGTCGCCGTCGTCGCGCCAGCGGACGGTCTGCGTGGCGCGCATGCCCCAGGGCGCGTCGGGCCCCGGCGTACCGCGACCGGCGGTGTGCGAGACGCTGCCGGCGACGGTCACGGCGACCGGCGACGGCCCCGGGTTGGTCACCCGGTAGCGCAGCACGGCGGCGGGGATGCCGGACGCATCAGCGTCGAGCGGCACGAGAGGCGTGAAGGCGCGGAGCGAGACGTCGACGGGAAGGTCGTCGTCGGTGAAGTCGATGTCGACCACGGGATACTCGCCGTGGAGCGTTGCCCCGGCGAGCCGCGGCAGGCCCGCGAGCTGGTCGAACGGGTATCCGGCATCCGCGTCGTGACGGCCGGTGAACCGCGCCTCGAGAACGCGGGTGATCGCCTCGCCGCCTTCGGGCGCCGCGTGGATCGCGAAGAAGGAGTGCGGGTTGCGGCGACCCTTGTCGGGCAGGTTCTCCAGCTCCCAGTCGCGCAGCTCGCCGCGCGCGCCGAGCGAGACGTTGCCGGTGCCGATGCCGCCGAGCGGGAAGGCGGTGGCCTGCGAGGTGTGCGGGATGCCGCGCGCCCGGCGCTGCGCAGGCTGCCGCTCACTCACGGCGGGCTCCGCGCTGTTCGGCCGCGAGCTCGTGCACGACGTCCTTGGATCCCTCGTACAGGCGCACGTAGCGGTCGAAGAGCGTGTCGTAGAAGTCGGCGAGCGCCGGGTCGGGCCTGATGGTCTCGGTGATCGGGTTCCAGTCCGTGATGACCGGGGCTTCGCCCTCGTTCGCGACGGCGGATGCCGCGAGGAACGCAGCCCCGTAGCTGGCGCCGATCGTCGTCGCGGGCAGCTCCTGCACGAGACCCGTGACGTCGGAGACGACCTGCAGCCAGAGGCGGCCCTGCGTGCCCCCGCCGACGGCGACGATGCGACGGATGTCGGCGCCCGCCGCACGCATGGTCTCGACGTTGTGCCGCACCCCGAGCGCGGTTGCTTCGAGGGCGGCGCGGTACAGGTCGCCGCGGGTGTGCTCGAGGGTGAGTCCCGCGATGACGCCGCGGGCGTCCGGGTCCTGGATGGGCGTGCGCTCCCCCGCGAAGTACGGCAGGACGAGCAGCCCGTTCGCGCCGGGGCCGGAGGTCTCGGCATCCGCCAGCAGATCCGGATAGTCGGAGCCGGTGAGATCCTTCAGCCACGCCGTCAGCGCGCCCGAGGTGGACAGGCCGCCGGCGAGGTTGCGGGTGCCGGGGAACGCGCCGGCGGTGGTCCACATCGACGGGGTGCGCAACGTCTCATCGCCGGTGGCGACCAGGAACATGGTCGTGCCGTACATCAGCATGAGGTCAGAGGCCCCGTGGGCGCCGACGCTGACCGCCTCGGTCCAGGCGTCGATCGTGCCGGTGATGACCGGTGTGCCCTCCGGAATGCCGGTGAGCTCTGCCGCTTCGGCGGTCACGTGGCCGGCGATCTCACCCGCCCAGGTGAGCCGCGGCTGTTCGATCCGGCCGGCGTAGCGCTGCCACCACGCGTCATACCAGGTCTCGTTCTCGATGTCGTAGAGCGGCGAGGTCTGGCTGGCCGACTGGTGGTCGAGCACATAGGCGCCGGTGAGATGGCGGGCGAGCCAGGATGCCGGCATGAAGAAGCGCTCGGCGCGGGACCAGGCATCCGGCTCCTCGTCCGCGATCCAGGCGATCTTCGCGCCGCCGGCCTGCGAGGTGAGGGTCGAGCCGCCGATGCGGGTGATCTCGTCGGTGCCGAGTTCGTCGTTCATGCGGGTGATCTGGGCGCCGGAGCGCGTGTCGACGCCGTAGAGGATCGCCGGGCGGACGGGCTGGTCGTCGGCGTCGGCCAGGAGCACGCAGGGGCCCATGCCGCTGACGCCGACGGCGGTGATCTCGGCGTCCTGGTGGGCGGCGATCAGCTCGCGGGCGATGTCGGTGAACTCGTCCCACCAGATGCCCGCGTCCATCTCGACCCAGCCGGTGTGCGGGCGGTCGACGTCGTGCGCACGAGTGGCGGATGCCACGATCCTGCCGTCCTCGGCGACGAGCACGCCCTTCGTGCTCGACGTGCCGACGTCGACACCGAGGGTGCAGCGCATGCGGTCCTCCCTGATCGCGAGTTGTGATGACAGCCTACGCGAAATCGATTTCATGCCGCAAGCAGGTCGGCCGATCCGTCGGGACGGGCCCGCCGATCCATCGGGAGGGGTCGCATGTGGTCGCCTGGCCGCGCGCGAGGCGACCAATCGCGCCACCTCCGGTGCGAGCCGCGGCGCGGGCTCGGCGGGGCGGCGACTCAGCGCAGGATGCTGGCGGACTGCAGTTCGTTGCGCAGCACGACCGTGCGCGCGGGCTGCTGGTCTCCGCGAATGCGCTCGAGCAGCATGTTCGCCGCGGTGACGCCCATGTGTCGGGCCGGCAACCGCACCACGGTCACCGCACTCGGCGAGAGCGTCGTGAACGGCAGCGATCCGATGACCGCGACGCCGACGGCGGGAGGGGTGAGTCCGTGCTCGGTGAGCACCTGGATCGCCCCGACGCCGATGAGGTTGTTTCCGGCGACGACGGCATCCGGCGGCTCGGGCAGTGCGAGCAGCTCCTCCATGGCAGCGCGGCCGCCGTCCACCCGGAAGGTCGAGAAGCGCAGCAGGTCGGGGTCGGTGTCGCGGCCGTCCGCGGTGATGGCATCCTGCCATCCGGCGGCGCGCTCGGCGGCGGTGTCGATGTGGGCCGGACCCCCGATGTACGCGATGCGGCGGTAACCGGCGCGGATGAGGTCCTTCGTCGCCGAGGTTCCCGCGGCACGGTTCGCCATCACGACGCCGTCGACGTCGTACGCGGTGTGGCGGTCGACGGCGACGACGGGCCGTCCGGTCGAGATGATCTGATCGAGGTTCGAGAGCTCGGAGGAGGTCGCGATGATGACGCCGGACATGTGCTCGGCGATCGCGATCTGCAGGTATGTCGACTCCTTGTCGACCTGGGCATCCGAGTTGCACAGGACCACGGAGTAGCCGGCCTTGGAGGCGACGTCCTCGACGCCGCGCGCCATCTCGGTGAAGTACGGGTTCTCGATGTCGGGGATCACGAGGGCGATGACCTCGGAGCTCTGCGTACGGAGTGTGCGCGCGGCGCGGTTGGGCGTGAAGTTCAGCTGCTTCGCGGCGTCGCGGACCGCGGCGACCTTCTCGTTGGACACGCTGGTGCCGTTGAAGACGCGCGAGACAGTGGCCGGCGAGACTCCGGCCAGCTCCGCGACGTCGTAGATCGTGGACATGTGCACCTCACTGCATCTTCCGGTTGCCCGGTCGTGATGAAACAGTATCGTGCCCGAGGGCGCCCTGGCGCTCGAGTCTGAAATCGATTACATTTGGGACACCGCGATGCCCGGCGCCTTCCCGCCGGCCAGACACACAAGGACGTGAACGAAGAGATGACATCCGCACCCTCTGATCTCGCATCGATCGCCGCACTGCGCTCCGTGCAGACCCGATCGATCTCGCCGGAGAACTTCGACGGCTCCGTCGGGGGCGGCGGTCGCGCCACCGAGGGGACGGGCGCCTCCTGCGCCCGCGATCTCGGGCCGGGCTGGAAGATCTCGCCCAGCGTCGACATCAAGGCCGGAGAGACCTTCGAGCTGGCAGACATCCAGGGCGCGGGCAAGATCACGCACATCTGGATCACCACTCACACCGACAACTGGCGCACGCTGCTGTTGCGCGCATACTGGGACGGCGCGGAGGAGCCCGCCGTCGAGGTGCCGTACGGCGACTTCTTCTGCAACGGCTGGGGCGTCTTCTCGCAGGTGAACTCGCAGACCATCGCCGCCAACCCGCACGGCGGGTTCAACTCCTACTGGCCGATGCCGTTCCGCGACGGCGCACGCCTGACGATCGAGAACACCTCGGTCGTCGACGTCCGCGTTTACTACCAGGTCACCTACGAGATCGGCGGCGACTACTCGAACGACGCCTACTTCCACGCGCAGTGGCGCCGCTCGAATCCCCTCGAGGACAAGACACCGCACACGATCCTCGAGGGCATCGAGGGCCAGGGGCAGTACGTCGGCACCTACATCGCGTGGGGTGTGAACTCGAACGGCTGGTGGGGCGAGGGCGAGATCAAGTTCTATCTCGACGACGACACCGATTACCCGACGATCGCCGGCACCGGAACCGAGGATTACTTCGGCGGCGCCTGGAACTTCGACATCCCCGGCCAGGGGTACACCGAGTTCTCCACCCCGTACCTCGGGATGCCGCAGGTGATCAAGCCCGACGGCCTGTACGTCTCGCAGCAGCGGTTCGGCATGTACCGCTGGCATCTGCTGGACCCCATTCACTTCAGCTCCGGCATCCCGAAGGTCGACATCCAGGCGCTCGGCTGGCGAAGCGGATGGCGCTACCTGCCGCTGCGCGACGACATCGCCTCGACCGCGGTGTTCTACCTCGACCGCCCGACGGCACGCCGCCCGAAGACGCCGACGGCCGACGACATGGAGGTGCACTTGAGCACCGCTCCGGTTCCGGACATCGGCGCGACGCCACCGCGGGCGCCCCAGGACTGACGCCGTGCGCCGCGCCGTCGCTTCGGCCGGGCTCGCCGCACTGGTGCTCGTGGCGACCGGATGCTCGTCGCCGGCGCCGGACGGGATGCCCGCGCCGATGCCCGACGCGGCGTTCTCGGCGATCGTCGCGGACAAGCCGACCGCCATCGGCATCTCCGATGGCGACCTGTGGCCCAGCTGCTGGTCGGAGGACGACGCGCTGTACACCGCCAACGGCGACGGCGCAGGATTCGGCAACGAGTTCAGCGACATCGTGATGAACCGGGTGAGCGGCACCCCGGCATCCGATGACCTGACCGGCGAGGCGCTCGCGCTCGGCGACGAGCTGGGCCAGGTGTGGTCGGGCGAGGGCTTCTCGCGCAAGCCGACCGGAATGCTGTGCATCGGCGGCAGCATCTACCTCGCCGTGCAGGATCTCGCGTTGGACTTCAACGCCGCCCCCGCGGCCACGATCGCGCGCAGCGATGACCACGGCGAGACCTGGATGTGGGATCAGACGGCACCGATGTTCGACGACGGCGTGTTCACGACGATCTGGTTCGCCGACTACGGTCAGGATGCGGCATCCGCGCCCGATCCCGGCTACGCGTACGCGTACGGGCTCGACGGGAATTGGCGCGATTCCTTCTCGGATGCCGTGCCGGACCCGACGGAACTGTTCCTCGCGCGCGTCCCGGTCGAGTCGGTGCAGGATGCCGAGACGTGGGAGTTCTACGCCGGCGAGCCGGGCGATGCGGATGCCACGTGGACGGACGATATCGCGTCGAAGCGCCCGGTCCTTATCGATGAGCGACGACAGCATCCCGGCGAAGGGAACAACGACGACGATGCGGGTCAGACCGTCGGCGTGCACGACCTGAGCGTCATCTCGCAGGGCGGGGTGACCTACCTGCCGAAGCGTGATCGCTATCTGTACACGTCGTGGACGGAGTTCACCTTCGAGTTCTACGAATCGCCGACCCCATGGGGTCCGTGGACGCTGTTCCTCTCGGAGGACTTCGGCGAGTACCCGTGGGATGCCGAGCGCATCGGCGGGTACGGCACGACGATCCCATCGAAGTTCGTCTCGGAGGATGAGAAGACGATGTGGGTGCAGTCCAACGTCTGCCCGTGCGCACCGGCGGGGACGACGTCGTACTGGTTCGGCCTGCGCGAGCTGACCCTGGGCTGAGACCGCCCGCTGACGAAAGGAATGAGGACATGACAGAAGCGGTCTATCCCGACCTCGACGGCAAACTCGTCGTCGTCACCGGCGGCGGGCGAGGCATCGGGCTCGCGACGGTGCGCCGGTTCATCGGCCAGGGCGCCCGGGTGGTCGTGCTCGATCTGGCGGGCGACGCGGACGTCGATGCGGAGTTCATCGAGGTCGACGTGACGGATGCCGGTGCCGTGGCATCCGCGGCTGACAAGCTGACCGCACGACTCGGCGCTCCCGATGTGGTGCTGAACGCCGCGGGTATCGTGCGCTCGGCGAGCGCGGAGGACATGTCGGCAGAGGACTGGACACGCGTGATCGACGTCAACCTCTCCGGCACCTTCCACGTGTGCCAGGCCTTCGGCAGGCACATGCTCGCCGCCGGTCGCGGCGCAATCGTCAACATCGCATCGATGAGCGGGACGGTGAGCAATTTCCCGCAGAAGCAGGTGAGCTACAACGCGTCCAAGGCCGGTGTGATGCACCTCACCAAGACCCTGGCCGGGGAATGGGCGGATCGCGGTGTGCGCGTGAACTCGGTCTCCCCCGGCTACATCGCCACGGATCTGACGGCTGCGCTGCTCGAGCGCGAGCCCGAGCTCGGCGAAGTGTGGCGTGAGAGAACACCCACGGGCCGCCTGGGAACGCCAGACGAGGTCGCGTCGATCATCCTGTTCCTCGCCTCGGAGGCGTCGAGCCTGATGACCGGCTCCGACGTCATCGCCGACGGCGGATACACCGTCTGGTGACCAATCGCCCCCGTGCATAGCGTCGAGATGCGCGACGGCTTCGGTGAGGAGTTCGTGCAACGTGCGGCTCACAGCGGTACCGCCTCGGCGAGCGCTCGTTCACGCGCGTACTCGGGCAACCCCCGCACCGGCACGACGTCGACGTGCGCGTCAAGAACAGCGGACAACTCGCGTTCGAGCCTCGACAGCGCTCCGAGACCCAACGCACGCGGAGTCTCGACGAGCATGTCGACGTCGGATTCCGGTGTCTCTGTTCGTCTCGCGACGCTCCCGAAGATGCGGGCATCGGTGACGTCGTATTTCGCGAGCAAGTCGATCATCTTCTCGCGCTGCTGCGCGACGCGCAGTGCCAACGGTCCCGGTGGCTTCTGACGCAACAACCGCGACACCTCGGGCTGACTTCGGCGCACGATCTGCGCGATCTCGCGCTGGGACAGCCCTGCGGACGCGGCGCGGTGCGTGGCATCGAGCAGCAGGTCGCGAGACTGGCGCTGCAGTGCGTCTGCTCGCGCCGCTTCGCTGCTGATCTCCTCAGCCAATCGCGTTCGCATATCCATATAGCAGATGCTATCACCCGGGTTCCCGCGTCTGGCTTACGATCGAGGCATGACCGACTCTCCGCTCGTCCTGGTCGCCAACGCGGGCGACGGCGCCATCAGCACCTTCCGGCTCGGGGACGGACGGCTCGAGCGCCTGGCCGTCACCGACGGACTGCCGGGATGCTCGACCTTCGCCGTGGACGTCCCGCGCGACCTGGTCTATGCCGGCGTGAAGGGCGAGCCCGCCGGCATCCTGACTCTCTCGCTCGATCGCGAGAGCGGCCGACTCACGCAGGAGTCACGCCTCGACCTGCCGGACGGCGGCATGAACTACCTCGCGCTCGCGCGGAGCGGCGCCGGTCTGCTCGGCGCGTCGTATGGGGGCGGCTACGGCATCAGCTGCCCGATCGCAGGCGGCGTCGTGGGCGCGCCCGTGTCGAGGATCGAGTTCCCGAACCTTCACTCGGTCCTGCCCAGCGCCGACGGCCGCTTCGCCTACTTCGTCTCGCTCGGGGCCGACCTCGTGGCACAGTACGCACTGACCGACGATCTGCGGCTCGAGCCGCTGGCGCCCGAGACGGTGGCTGCACCGGCGGGAAGCGGACCACGGCATCTCGTGCTGAATGACGCGCAGGACGCCGTGTACGTGCTGACCGAGTTCTCCGGCGAGGTGCTGCACTACGGCCGCGACACGACCACCGGCGAACTCACGCTGCGCGGAGCGGCCACCGCCTACGACACGGCCAAGGACCTGGGTCACAGCGTGTTCGGCGCGGACCCGCTCGCGAACCACTACATCTGGGGTGCGGACCTGCACTTCGGCGCGGGCGGCCGGCTGTGGAGCTCGGAGCGCACCGAGAGCACGCTGGGCGCCGTCTCTGTGACCGAAGACGGCTCGGTCTCGCCGCCGCAGCGCTTCACTGCCACGGAGACCCAGCCGCGCGGATTCGCCATCAGCCCCGATGGCGCCTACCTCGTCGCCGCGGGCGAGAGGTCGACGACCGTCTCGCTCTACGCCGTGCAAGACGACGAGCTCGAGCTCCTTCAGCGCGCCGAGACCGGCCAGGGCGCGAACTGGGTCCGCTTCGTCTGAGCCGTCACCGCCGCTGCAGCTGTTCGACCGCCCAGACCTGCACTCGACCGACGACCTCTCCCGGCGACAGGTCGTCGGTGTCGATGATGGTCACCGGCCAGCGCGCGTCACCGGCCTGAAGTTCCGCCCACCGATCCCATCTCATCGGCACTGAACTGTCGACGCGGATGACCTCCGGCTGGAAGGCGGGATCCTTCGCGTGACGATGGAACCAGGCTCCGAATCGCAGATGATGCACGAGGGAATCGGCCGGCTCACCCCGGCCGATCAGGCGCGCCTCCTGCACCTCGGGCGAGGAATGCAGAACGCACACCGCGATGGCGTCGAGCCGATCGGCCGAAGGCGCGGCGAGCAGCTCACCCGGCGGCACCTGACCTGCGAGCAAGACATGCCGCCCGGCATCCTGCTCTTCGATCGCGAACCGGACCCAGTGCTCGATCGCACCATGCCGCCACGCGGTGTCGGCACCGTCCGGAACGCCGATCGAATCGAACTCGACACACGTCACGTCCGGCCCGTGATCCGACTCCTCCAGCGCCGCGAGCACGGTCGATTTTCCGACCCCGCTCGCTCCGGTGACCGAGAGGAGCATTCCTACTTGAGCCCTGCCATCTTGATGTTGCCGATGATCTGGCGCTGGAAGATGAGGAACAGGATGACCACGGGCGCAGCCGCGAGCACCGATCCCGCCATCAGGAGTCCCAGCTCGGTCGAACGCTCGGAGCGGAACGTGGCGAGATACTGCTGCACGACGAAGCGCTCAGGGCTCGTGATCGTCAGGATCGGCCAGACATACGAGTTCCAGTAGGCCAGGAATGCGGTGATGCCCATCACGACGAACGGCGGCTTCGACAGCGGCAGGAAGACCCGCACGAAGATCGCGAATCGTCCGCAGCCGTCCAGCATCGCCGCCTCTTCGAGGCTCGCCGGGATGTTCAGGTAGAACTGGCGGATGAAGAACACCGTGGCCGCGCTCGCGGCACCCGGGAGCACCAGGACCGCGAGGGTGTCGAGCATCGACAGCTTCGTCACCACGATGAAGCTCGTCAGCAGGATCGTCATGGCCGGGATGAACATCGTGGTGATGACGATCGTCCAGATGGTCCGCTTGAACCGGAACTCCAGTCGCGCGAACGCGTAGGCGGCCAGCGAGTTCACCGTGAGGCTGAGGAGCGTGAACAGCACGGCGCCCATGAACGTCCACCCCATGGTGAGCGTGAACGTGGGGTCCGAAAGGATCTGGACGTAGTTCTCCCACCTCCACACCTCGGGGAAGAACTGGAACGGGGTCTGGATGACCTCGGTCTTCGATTTGAAGCCGGCGATCACCATCCACGCCAGCGGGAAGAGCGCGGCGATGAGGAAGATCAGACCGGCGATCAGCTTGCCGATGAGCACCAGCCACGATCCCGGTGTGCGCGGCAGCGGCTTGCGCTTGGGCTCCTTGCCCGCGAGAACGATGCGGGTCGTCGTGTCCTGGATCACAGCCATCTCAGTCCACCAGCCTCTCCGAGTTGACGAATCTGAAGACCACGGCCGAAACCGTGCCCAGCACGACGAACATCAGCAGCGCCGCGGCGATCGAGTAGCCGACGTTGATGTCGTTGCGGAAGTGATTGAAGATGAACAGGTTCGGCAGCATGGTCGAATCCAGCGGCCCGCCGTTGGTCATGACGAGAGGCAGCTCGAACTGCTGGATCGCGGCCACGAAGCCGGTGATCAGCAGGTACAGGAGGATATTCTTCATCTGCGGAAGGGTGATGAAGGCGGTCTTCTGCCACCAGTTCGCGCCCTCCATCGCCGCCGCCTCGTAGAACTCCTGCGGGATGTCCACCATCGCGGCCACCATGATCAGCGAGGTCAGGCCCATGCCCAGCCAGATCGCCGGGACGGCGATGGCGAGCAGCGCCCAGGCGGGGTCACCGATCCACGCGATCGGGTCGATGCCGAACAGCGCGAGGAACCAGTTGAGCAGACCGCCTGAGTAGTCGTAGATCAGCACGAAGATGATCGACGTGATCACCGCGGAGATGATCGTCGGGATGTAGATGCTGACCTTGAGGATGCCGGCGAACCGCTTGCCGACGCTGACCACGAGGCTGGCGAACAGGAACGCCAGGACCAGCATGGGCGGCACCGTCATCGCGACGAACACGAAGCCTCGGCCGACCGACGCCCAGAACAGCGGGTCGGACATCACGTCGATGAAGTTCTTCCAGCCGACGAACTCGGGATCCTTGTAGAAGCTCCAGTTCTGGAACGACAGGTAGCCCGCGTAGATCGCCGGCCAGATCACGAAGATCCCCAGGAGCCCTACGACCGGCAACAGGAACCAGTACGCGATCTTGTCGTCCCGGAATCGATGCCGGTTCTGCCTCTGCCGGATCATCCGGCGCTCTTGCACAGCTTGACTGGCCATGTCCACCTCGTCGTTCGGTGCGTCACGGTTCGGGGGCCGGGATCATCCCGGCCCCCGAACCGTGCGCGGTCAGTTCTTCGGTGCCTTCTCGGCCAGGCCGTCGCGGTCGATCACGGTCTGGATCGCGTTGTTCGCGGTCTTGATCGCGTCATCCGCGGATGCTGCGCCCTTCATGACCGACTCGAATGCGGTTCCCACCGCGAGCGAGACGTCCCAGGGGTAGGTGGGCTCGGGGATCGCCGTCGGAGCGATCTCGTTGACGATGACGTCCGACCAAGGAGCGTCGGCAGCCGCGTCGTCGTCGGCCACGGCATCCTGCACCGACTGACGGACGGGCACCTTCGTGAACTGCGTGTTCACGAAGAACGGCACGACGTTCTCCGGGTCGCCGGCGATCGCCCAGCTGAGGAACTCACCTGCCGCTTCCGCGTTCGCGGTCTTGGCGTCGATGACCCACTTGAAGTTGCCGAGCGTCGTGGCGGTGCGGTCGTCGGATCCCTCGGCGTTCGGGAATGCTCCGATTCCGGTGGAGCCGAGCAGGTCGGGGTAGTCCGAGCCGATCTCCGACATCATCCACGAACCCGAGACCTTGAAGGCGACCTTCTGCTCGCCGAAGTCCTTGCCCTCGACGTACGCGGCGAGCGGCTGCTTGGGCATGTAGCCGTTGTCCCACAGCGCCTTGTACTGCTCCATCATCGCGCGATAGCCGTCGTCGTCGATGTTCGGTGCGGTCCAGTCGTCGGTGAGGGCGGTGTGACCCGCGAAGTTGTACTGCTGTCCGACCGAGGACCACGCGAAGGTCGCGGCATCCTGCGCGGGCGAGATGCAGTACTGGCCGCTGGCGAGGGTGGGCTGGATCTTCTCGCAGGCCGCCATCAGCTCCTCCCAGGTCTCCGGGCCGTTCTCGGAGTCGACGCCGGCGGCGTCGAGCAGGTCCTTGTTCCAGAACAGCACGGCCTGGGGCTCGAGCAGCAGCGGGTACGCGTAATAGGTGCCGTCGATCTCGGACACCGGCTTGGCGGCGTCGATGATCTCCTCGAGGGCGTCGGCGGGGACGATCCCGTCGAGCTCATGCAGCTGCCCGGCGTTGACGGCATCCTGGATGCTGCCCGGGTGGGTGTAGACGTCGGGTGCCTTGCCCGCGGCCTGCGCAGCCTTCATCTTCTGGTCCCACGCGTCGGCGGGAACCTCGGTGTCGACGACCTTGATCTCGTCCTGCGACTCGTTGAACTCCTTGACGATGTTCTCGTACCACTCGTTCTCCACAGGGGTGAAGGTGCGGTGCCAGAACTGGATGGTGGTGACGCCGGACTCGTCGCCGTTGTCCGCCGATTCTCCCGGCGTGCTCGACCCGCAGCCGGAGAGGGCGAGCGTGCCGACCGTCACCGCACCCACTGCGGCGATCACGGCACGACGTGTGCGTGTGATTCTCATGGTTTCTCCTCAGGAACACGACTCGTCCTCGAGTCGGGGCTGTGTGCGGCAACTGTGCCGTACGCGTCACGCTAGACGAAATCGATTTCATGCGCAAGCGCTTCGTTCGTCAGGACGTGTGCTCCAGGTGCGCCGAGAACCAGAACACGTTGTAGGGACCCCAGAGCGACAGCGTGAAATACACCGTCCGGCCGTCCTCCGAGACGTATCGCGGGTTCATGTACGGCGAGTACAGACCCGGATAGTCGCCGGCCGACACGAGCTCGGCCGGGTCGCCCCACGGACCCCACGGCGTGATGCCCTCACGGATGTACGCGTTGCCGGCATCCGAGTAGGTCATCAGCCAGCGATCGAGGTAGGTCGACCACATCACGGAGAGCTCGCCGATCGTGCCGTCGACGACGGTCTCGGCATCCGCCATGTCGGCGCTCCACCGCGGTGTCTGGCCGTCGACGCCGGCGAAGTACGAGTACGCGCTCTGGTCTTCGACGGATGCCTCGTCGGCCGGCACGCGCATCAGCTGGACCCCGCCGAACCTGCCGGCGGGGATCGACCAGAGGTAGATGTAGTCCTGGCCGCTCTCGGTGACCTGAGCGGTGGCGACCTGGATGAAGTTCGAGTCGCCGGGCCACTGGACACCCTCGACCGGATCCCAGGATTCGCCGCCGTCCCGCGAGACGATGAGCGCCGAGTGGTTCGCGTCCCAGGCGCCGGGCTCGCCCCAGTGGCGCACCGACATGTACGACACGTAGATCGTCTCGCCGATCGCGAAGCCGTAGGTGGGGATCTTGGTGACCTCGCCGCCGGCCTCGTTCGCATCGTGGTCGCCCTCGATCAGGGCTGCGGCGAGGCCGACATCGTCGGAGACCCAGCCGTCGAAAGTGATGCCGTCGGCCGGATCGTCGTCGGTCGTCCACGCCGACACGTTGGAGCGCCAGAAGCCGCCCTGCCCGCCGATCAACTCCGGATCACGCTCGCCGAAGGTGTCGCCGAACAGGAAGAACGTCCTGTCGCCGACGTTCACCATCGATCCGAGATCGGTGCCCGCGACCGACACCGAGGCGGTGTCGTTCATCGCGTCGGGCCCGGTGAGCTGCGCGATCTCGGTGACCTCCGAGACGCCTTCGAGCACGAATGGCTTGTCCGGATCGGGATCGACGCTCACGGCGCCACCGCCGGAGCAGGCTGCGAGCGAAAGGGACAGAACCGCGGATGCCACGACGGCGGTCCAGCGGGTGAGCATACGGCGTTCACGGGACATGATCCTCCTCGATCGGAGCCCACTCTAGCGAAATCGATTTCAACCGACTACGTTGATTTCTCACACCGATCCGACGTCGCCACACCCCGCACATCCCCCGAAAGGACTACTCCGTTGCGCACCGACTGGGCCGAGAGATTCGCCGCCGCCACACCCGCTTCCGTCGAGGGCATCTGGCTGCGTCCCGCCGCGGATGCTCCGACCGAACCGCGCTGGGGTCATGCCGACGGCCTGCAGCTCGGCATCCATCCGATCCCCGGCCCGCGCGGTCTGCTGCGGATCTTCACGCACTACCTCGACCACCCGCGGGAGAGGCTGGTGAACTTCATCGCCGTCGAGCCGATCCCGGTCGGCACGACCGAGCGCGGCTACTCCGAGCTTGAGCCCAGCTCACTGGACCCCGGTGACAACGGCAAGCGCTTCTGGTCGACGGATGCCCCCGACGACCTCGCGCCGCGAGACCCGCTCGCCCCGTCGCGAGGTGTCGTCGACGAGGTCGACGGCGTCGAGCGCCTCACCGTGTGGATCGGCGTCGAGCGGTTCGACAACGGTGCGGACGTGCGGGTTCGCGTGCGGTTCCGCGCCGACCGGCCGCACGAGGTGGAGGTCGCAGGGTTCGCGAACGACGTCTCCGTTCCCCTGTCGAATCTGGTGCTCACCGCCACGATGGGCAACTGGGCGCGTCTTCGCCGGCTGCACCTGGCCGACCGGGTCGTCGAGGCGGCGGAGCTGTGGCCGGATCACTCCGGCACCGGGTTCACCGAGCACGGCCGGCTCGCCCTAGCGGATCTCACCCGCGACGGGGATGCCGCGATCGTCAGCGCCACCGGCGACGAGGACGATCCGGGCTCTGTCGTCTACTCCGACGACACGGCGAAGCACTGGCACTTCCTCGGCCGCCGCGCCGTGCAGGCCTGGCGGGTGGACGACCCGCATCCCGATCTCGAGGTGCTGGTCAACGCGCGCTGGTCGTACTGGGCGAGCGCCTCGCCGATCCCCGGCGGCCCGGCCTACGAGAACTTCGAGATCCTCGAGCCGTTCCGCCAGGGTGCGGCGTTCCGCTTCTCGGTCGAGCCGCTGGACTGAACACCGTTGCCGTGGACGACGAAACGGGGTTTGCTGCACCAGACGGCGGCACAAAGCGCCCGTCTCATGCGGCAAACCCCGTCTCGCGGGGGCGCACCCTCAGCGGTGCCGCGCCACCACCTGCGCGACAGCCTCGCGCTCGGCATCCGTCGGCTCGGCGATCGCCATGCGGCAGTGCGCATCCGTGACGCCGAGCACCCGGTAGGCCTCCTTCATGCGCGCCATGTCTCCCCCGACGAGCGAGACGACGTCGTCGACGTCGGCCTGCGCGGCGGCGATGGCTGCCGAGTCACCGGAGCGACCGGCATCCGCCAGCGCGCGGAAGGGCTTGGGCGTGACAGACGAGACACCGGAGACGACGCCCTGGGCGCCCACCTCGACGGCGGCGATCAGGTCGCGGTCGGCACCGGTGTACAGCTCGAAATCGGCGGGGACGGCGGCGCGGTACGCGGCGATGTCGTCCAGCGAGAGCTCGCTGATCTTCGCGCCGACGATGTTCGGCAGCTCGGCCAGCCGCACCAGGAGCTCAGGCGAGACCGGGTTGCCGCTGCGCGCGGGGTAGATGTACACGTACAGGCGCCCGTCGCCGACCGCATCCGACACGGCCTGGAAGTAGTCGAAGATCGCGTCATCCGTCGACGGCAGGTAGTACGGGGTGAGCGCGGCGAACTCGGTCGCGCCGAGGTCGCGGGCGATTCGCGTCAGCCGCACCGCCTCGAACGCGCTGGGCTGGCCGACGTGCACGATCACGCGCATCGTGCCTGCGAGCTCCGCGAGGGCCGCTTCGACCAGCGAGGTGAATTCACCGGCGTCCACCGATGCGAACTCGCCCGTCGTGCCGAGCACGAACGCACCCTCGTTGCCCGACTGCCCCACGAAACGGAAGATCGCACGCGACCCTTCGACGTCGAGGCTCCCGTCGCGGTGGAACGCGGTGGGAATCGCGGTGAGGATGTCGTAACGGGTCACTTCTTCTCCTTGGAGTTCTTGCGGGAGCGGCGGATCTTCGCCGCGGGCGTGCTGCGCACCGTCGAGGTGAGCAGGTCAGGGTTCGCGGCGAGCTCGTCGTGCGCGTTCGAGATCTGCGTGAGGCTCTCGGTGTCGAGCACCGAATCGGCGAACGACGCACGCTCGGCACGGGGCTTGCGCGCGGCGCGGATCGCGGGCATCACGATCGAGAGGACGGCGAGTGCGAGCAGCACGATCGCGATCGGGCTGACGACCTCGAAGAACGGCCGCGACGGCAGGATCGCGAGGGTGCGGGCCAGGTTCTCCTCGGCGAGCGGGCCGAGCAGCAGACCGAGCACGACGGGTCCCGCCGGCACCTGCATGCGCTTGAGCAGCACGCCGACGACGCCGAAGACGAGCATCGTGATGACGGTCGAGAGGCTGTTCGAGGTGGCGTACGTCCCGATGATGCAGAAGATCAGGATGCCGCTCCACAGGTAGGGCTGCGGCACATCGAGCAGCTTCACCATGCCCTTCATGCGCACGAGGCTGAGCCCGAGCGAGAGCAGGGTGGCGACGAGCATGATGCCGACGATCGAGACGACGAGGTCGGGGCGCTCGGTGAACAGCGTCGGGCCCGGGGTGATGCCCCAGATGATCATCGAGCCGATCATGACGGCCATGACGGAGTCGCCCGGGATACCGAGCGCCATGGTCGTGGTGAGCGATCCGCCGAGGGTGGCGCTGGATGCCGTGTCGGATGCCGCGACACCTTCGACCGAGCCCTTGCCGAACGCCTCCGGGGTCTTGGAGACCTTGCGTGCACGCTCCCAGCCGATGAGGCCGGCGATGTCGCCGCCGGCCGCCGGGATGAGCCCGACGCCGAGCCCGACCGCTCCGCCGACGGCCGTCGCGCGGCCGCTCTGCTTGAGTTCGGACCTGTTCGGCCACCAGCGGCCGAGACTGGAGATGGGTCGCACATTGCTCTTGCGATGCGTGAGCAGCTGGTCGAACAGCTCAGCGATGCCGAACAGCCCGATGATCACGGCGATGAAGTTCACGCCTTCGACGAGCTCGAGGACGCCGAACGTGAAGCGCTTGTCCGCCGTGGCGGCGTAGGTGCCGACGGTTCCGAGCATGAGGCCGAAGAGCCCGGCGAGGATGCCCTTGAGCATCGACTTCGACGAGATGCCGATCATGATCGCGATGCCGAACACGACGAGGGCGAACAGCTCGGGCGACTTGAAGTAGTCACGGGCGAAGCTGGCGATCGGCACGGCGGCGACGGAGAAGAGCACCAGGGAGGCGAGGATGCCGACGGCCGACACGATCGCCGAGATCGTGAGGGCGAGCCCCGCCCTGCCCTGCTTGGCCATCGGATAGCCGTCGAGAGTGGTGGCGATGGATGCCGGGGTGCCCGGCGTGTTGATCAGGATCGAGGGCACCCGGTCGCCGAAGTTCGCGGCGACGTAGATCGTGAGCAGAACGGCGAGCCCCTGGACGGGCTCGAGCGTCATGGTGAAGCCGGCCGCCAGGGCGACGGCCATGGTGGCGGTGATGCCGGGGAACGCGCCGACCATGAAGCCGAGCACGAGGCCCACGCCCATGTAGAGCAGGATCGAGATGTCGAGGAGCGAGTTGAGCCCCTCCAGCAGCGGGGTCATAGCGGGATCCTCAGGAGCATGCCGAACACGACGTAGACGAAGGCCGTCACGGACACCGTGTAGATGATGAGGCTCAGCCATCGGCGGTGCCCGTACACGAGCATCAGCGCGGCCATGAGCAGAGCCGTCGCGATCGGGAACACCTCGATGCGGTAGCCGAACAGGATGATCGAGCCGAGCGACCAGATCGCGATGAAGGCGCCGGAGATCAGGAGTGTGACGACCACGCGGAGCACGCCACCGGACTGGATGCGCTCGATGTCCTCGCGCCCAGGGGCGGGTCGTGTGATCGCGATGACGAGGATCGCGATCGCGACGACGACGCCCGTCACACCGAGCAGCATCGGCCAGAATCGGGCGTCGATCTGGCCGGGAGCCGCCTCGCGCCGCAATTCGATCTGGGTCGAGAGCGCCAGGTATCCGGCCGTCACCGCGAGCGCGACGAGCGCGAACGCGATCTCGAGGGGACGCGACGGCGTCGCGCCCTGGTACTCGTCGCTCTCGGCGACTTCTGAAGTCGACATGTGCTTCCTTGGACGTGGTCGGATGCCGGGGTGGGAGGTGGGGCCGGGCGAGCCCGACCCCACCTGCCTCAGCCCAGCAGTTCCTGGAACAGGTCGAACTGGTCCTCGACGAAGGTCGTGAACTCCGCGGAGTCCCGGTAGACCACGAGGTTTCCGGCGTCCTCCTGGAACTTCTGATAGCTGTCGGACTCGACGGCTTCCTTGATCGCTGCCTCGAGCGTGGCGTGCACGTCGTCCGGGAGCCCGGCGGGTGCGTAGATGCCGCCCCAGCCGCCGAAGACGACCTCGGCGCCGATGGCCTCTTCGACCGTGGGGACGTCGGGGGCGTCGGGGTGGCGCTCGTCGTTCATGACGGCGAGGATGCGGACCGCACTGCCCTGAGAGAGCGCCTCGCCGAGCCCGGAGACCGCGGCGACGGTCTCGCCCGATGCCGCAGCGGCGACGGCGGGGGCTCCGCCGTCGTAGGGAACGGGCGTCACCTCTCCGCCGGTCTCGGCGCCGAGGGCGATGCTCGCCGCTTCCCAGATCGAGCCGGCACCGGAGTTGGCGATCGTGATCGGGGCGGTCTTGGACTGCGCGACGAGGTCCTCGAGAGTCTGGATGTCGCTGGATGCGGAAACGGTGATGACGCCCGGGGCGAGCATGATCTGGCCGAGCATGTCGTAGTTCTCGGGGAGGACATCGGCATCCTGCGTGGTGTTGAGCATGGCGATCTCGACCGGTCCGAACCCGATGACGTAGCCGTCCGGGTCCTGCTCGGCGACGTACTCCATCGCCAGGGCGCCGGCCGCGCCGGGCATGTTCTCCGGGATGACGCTGACGTCGAGGATGCCCTCGAGCTCGGTGGCCAGCGCGCGGGAGGACAGGTCCGAGCCGCCTCCGGGGTTGGCCTGGATGATCAGGCGGATGTCCTTCTCGGGGAAGGACGATGCGGCGTCGCCGCCCTCTTCGACCTTCGTGCATCCGGAGACGATGAGAGCGGTCGCTGTGAGAGCGGCGAGTGCGGCTGCCGCCCGAGTGATGCGCTTGCGGGGCATCTTTGCTCCTCTAAATGGGTCGACCGTGTTGTCGACTCGGCGAGCATATCGCGTTAACTGTTAACAGTCAACGAGGGTTCGGACCTGTCCCGGTCTGCGAGGCTGGCATCGATCCCACACATCGGGCAGACTTCTTGTCATGGCCGACTTTCCTCCTGATTTTCTCTGGGGCGCCGCCACCAGCGCGTACCAGATCGAAGGATCGCTCGATGCCGACGGGAGGGGCCGCTCGGTCTGGGATTCGTTCGCCGAGCTGCCGGGCAGTGTCCAAGGCGGCGGCGATGCTCGCATCGCGTGCGACTCCTATCGTCGGTGGGAAGAGGATCTGGACATCTTGTCCGACCTCGGCATGCGCGCCTACCGATTCTCGCTGGCCTGGTCGCGGATCATGCCCGACGGGCGCGGTCGCGTCAACGAGCGCGCCCTCGACCACTACGAGCGCGTCATCGACGAACTCCGGCGTCGGGAGATCGAGCCGGTGGTGACGCTGAACCACTGGGACATGCCGGCGGCGCTGATGACGCATGGCGGATGGATCGGGCGTGACAGCGTCGATGCGTTCGTCGAGTACGCGGTCGCCGCATCCGAACGACTCGGAGATCGCGTCGACTGGTGGATCACCCAGAACGAACCGTGGATCATCCAGCTCCTCGGCTATCAGCTGGGACTCCATGCGCCTGGCATCCGCGACCTTCGTGGTTCCGCGGCCGCTGGACACCACCTGCTCCTCGCGCACGGCAGGGCGGCCGACGCGATGCGATCCTCCACGAAGGGCCGGATCGGAGTGGCGCTGAATCTCCTGCCGTGCGTGCCCGCCACCGACAGCGCCGCCGACGCAGAGGCGGCGTGGGGCTCTGACGGCTACGTCAACCGGTGGTTCCTCGACCCGCTGCTGCGCCATGGCTATCCCGCGGACATGCGAGCCCATTGGGAGCGGGCCATCGGCGGCCCGCTCGACGAGATCATCCGCGACGGGGACGAGGACGCCATCGCGGGGCGAAGCGATTTCCTCGGCGTCAACTTCTACACGCATCGCGTCATGTCCGCAGCCCCGGCCGGCGCCGACCGCCCGTTCCCATGGCAGGTCGTCGGGTCGACCGGCGAGGTCGACCGCACGGATGAGAGCACAGAGATCGTGCCGGACGCCTTTCGCGACCTGCTGCTCCGCCTGCACCGGGAGTATCCCGGCATCCCCCTCATGGTCACCGAGAACGGCGCCGTGTACGGCGACTCCCCGACCCATGACGGCGCGATCCATGATGTCCGCAGAACCCGCTACCTCCGATCGCACATCTCGGCGATGGCCGAGGCGATCGCCGGCGGTGCGCCGCTGGTGGGCTACACGCACTGGTCGCTGCTCGACAACTTCGAGTGGGCGCTCGGCTACCGACCGCGGTTCGGCCTCGTATACGTCGACTTCCGCACCGGAGAGCGCGTCGTCAAGGACAGCGCTCTGCACTACGCCGAGATCGTCCGTGCCGGCGGATGCATCGACGGCGATGACGCGCGGCCACCGCAGGTCGACAGCATGGGAGCGTTCGGCTGAGCGTGATACGCGGCAGGGGGTGAGCCGACCGAAGTCGACTCACCCCCTGCCGTCCCCAGCGATGCCGGTGCGTCAGCCGGCTGTCGCGTTCTCGTACGCCCGCATCGCCGCGCCCTGCGCGTCGGCAAGCGCCTGCTCCGGCGTCTTGTCTCCGAGCAGCGCGGCGGTGACGGCGTTGTTCAGCTCGTTCTGGATCTCCTGGCCCGCGGGCGACGATCCGAACGACTGGCCGTAATCGACGACCTCGTAGAACGTCGAGATCACCTGATCGAAGCCGGCGTTGCCGGTCTCGACCACGAACTGGTCGCGAATCGCCTGGTCGGAAGCCGGCGAACCGGTGAACAACCCGGTGTTGAGCCCGCCGTTCTGCGTCAGCGTCGTGGCGCGGGCTTCACCTGCAGCCATCCACGCGTCATCGGAGGTGAGGTTGATCATCCAGGCACAGGCCGCCGCCGGGTTCTCAGCACCCACAGGAATCACGAAAGAGGTTCCGGATGCGACCGAGAACGGGTCGCCGTTCGCGTCACGGAAGGGCACCGCCTCGATGTCGATCTGGTCGGCGTACGGTCCGAGCACGTTCGGGTACCACTGCGCGTTGACCTGAGCGCCCACCTGACCGGCGACGTACTGGTTGTTGTCGCCGAAGGTGTCGAACGAGTCGGTGAAGCTCTTGACCGCGGCGAAGCCGCCCTGCGCATCGGTGATCTGCTTGAGGATCTCGATTCCGGCTATGTTGCTCGGATCGTCGAGCGTCGGGGCGCCGTCGGCGTCGTTCAGCTGACCTCCCATACCGAGGATCCACAGACCCGACTGTCCTGTCGGGACCGGATCGAACCCGAGCCGGGATGGAACGCCCCCGGACTCCTGGTAGATCTTGCCGATCGCGTCGATCAGCCCCTCCGGGTCCGACGTGTCGATCTGGTCGGGCGTCACACCGGCCTCATCGAGCACGGTCTTGTTCACGATGATCGCCGGCGGCTGATAGAACTGCGGCACCGCCCAGATCTCATCGTCATAGGTGACATCGTCCACGACGAACGGGTACCAGTGATCACGCGGCGACACGTCCTGGGCCTCGAAACAGGCATCGAGCGGCATGATGAGGCCCTGCGCCGCGTAGGTCGTGACGTACCGGCGATCCATCTGGACGACATCGGGCACGTCTCCACTGGCGATGCGAGTCGTGAACTTCTGCGCGTCGAACGCCGTGGCGTCGAGATCGATCTCGACATCGCTCAGCTGCTCGGCCGCATGATCCATCCGCGAAGTGCCGACGTCGTCGGCGTTCTCGAACCCCCATGCTTTCAGCGTGCCGGTGGCGTCGGCGCTGTAGTCGACGTCGCCGCCGGGATCCTCGCCGCTCCCCCCGCCGCTGCAGCTCGTGAGGATGACAACGGATGCCGCAGCCATCGCGGCGATTCCCAGAATGCGCTTGCGCATCTTCTTTCCCTTTCGATTGGGGCGGCCCCATCGCGTCCGCCTGATCTGCCTGTTGCGGTGACGCAATGGTGCTGCCTGCTGTGTTGCTGCTCTGTGATCTTGTGCCGGCGCTATCCCTTGCGGCCCTGCGTCGCCACGCCCTCGATGAAGTACCGCTGACCGAAGGCGAACAGGATGAGCATCGGGAGCGTGATGATGAGCGATGCCACCATCACGTACTGATAGTCGCCATGCCCGCCGGCCGTGGGACTGTACTTGGTCATCGCGTAGGCGATGCCCAAGGGCGCCGTGAACTGGTCGACCGAACCCGCGTTCAGATAGATGAGGGCGGCCTGGAGGTTGTTCCAGCTGGCCTGGAATTCGAACAGGAAGACGATGACGAACGACGGGATCGACAGCGGCATCGCAATGCGCCAGAACAACCCCCAGTAGCTGGCGCCGTCGAGACGCGCCGCTTCGAAGAGCTCCTTCGGGAGCCCGAGGAAGAACTGCCGCTGAAGGAAGATGTAGAACGCCGACCCGAACAGGTTCATACCCCACAGGGGCACCCACGTGCCCAGCAGTCCGGTCTCCTTCCAGATCAGGTAGATCGGGATCATCGTCACAGCGCCGGGGAGCATCATGGTCGCCAGCACCAGTCCGAACAGCAGGCCGCGCCCCGGGAACTTGAAGTACGCGAACCCGAACGCCACGATCGAACTCGAGATCGCGACGGCTCCAGCCGCCAGCAGGGCGATGGCGATGCTGTTCCACATCCAGCTCATCAGCGGCAGCTGGTTCCACACCTCGACGTAGTTCTCCGGAACGAAGGTCTTCGGGATCAGCGAGTTGTCGAAGACCTCTCCGCGCGGCTTGAAACTCGCCGCCAGCAGCCACGCGAACGGGTACAGGAAGAGCAGCGCGAACAGGACCAGGACGACGGCGAGGACCACGCGCGCAGCGAAGCTCTTGGGCTGAGCGATGTTGCGGCGCCAGCGCGAGCGCTTCGGAACGGTGACCGCCATGGTCTCCAAACCGCCACCCGGTGCCGTGGGCGGAGGAGCCTGTTGCAGTGGCGCCGACATCAGCGATCTCCCTCGTAGTAGACGAATCGGTTTCCGAACTTCACCTGGATCACCGTGATGATCATGATGATCACGAAGAGCAGCCAGGCCATCGCAGCGGCGAAGCCGAAGTTGAACTGACGGAATGCCTGCTGGAACAGATAGATCGCGTAGAACAGCGACGCCTCCGGCGAGGAGTTGCTCTGATCTCGCCAGAAGATGATGTAGGCCTGATCGAAGATCTGGAAGGCCGCGATCGACAGCACGATGACGTTGAAGAACATCGCACCCGAGATCATCGGCAGCGTGATCGAGAAGAACTTGCGGATCGCCCCTGCGCCATCGAGCGACGCGACCTCGTACAGCTCGGTGGGGACGTTCTTGAGAGCGGCCAGGAAGATCACCATGGTGCCGGCCACGGTCCACATCGTCATGATCACGATGCTCGGCTTGACCCAGGCCGGGTCGACGAGCCACTGGGGCCCCTCGATCCCGAACAGCCGCAGGAACTGGTTGATCGCCCCCGAGTTACCGTTGAGCAGCAGGAAGAATACTGACGCCGTCGCCACGGCAGGCGTCATCTTCGGAAGGTAGTACAGCGTGCGGAATACGCCGGCGCCGCGGCCGACGCGGGCCAGCAGCATCGCGAGGATCAACGCGAAGATGATCTCCAGCGGCACGGCCATCACGACGTAGAACAGCGTGTTCGCGAGGGAGACGCCGACGCGGGGATCGTCGAAGAGTTCCGCGTAGTTGTCGAATCCGACGGGCCGTGCGGTGTTGGTGGCGAGGTTGTAGTTGCTGAACGAGATGTACAGGCTGTAGATCATCGCTCCGGCGGTGAAGACGAGGAAGCCGATGATCCACGGAGTGATGAAGAGATAGCCGGCCAGCGCCTCGCGCTTGTTGTAGCTCACCTTCGACCCAGGCAGATGGAAGACTCCGCGTCTGCGGCGCTTGCCGTCCGAGGTTCCGACGACGAGATTCCGGGTCTCCGTCTCGGACCTGAGGCTCATTTCGGACCCTCTTGCGCGAAGGCGTTCACGCGATTCGTGTCTGTCATGACGCTTCTCCCGTCGAATTGTGGCATCGTTACCACATGGCAGTGACTATACGGCTCGAACTCGTCCCGCCGCAACCGGTCTCCGTGCAACACGCCGCAATGCTAAGCATCTGCGCCGCCTTCCGGCGAGGGCTTGCGCCACGGCGCTGGGGTGTGACTCGGATCGGGGACCGGCCGTGATCGATGCGGACGTGGCTGTCTATGCGGCGACAGCGGCCGGAGTGTGTGCGGCGGTCGCGGCTGCGCGCGCGGGTGCACGCGTCGTCGTACTCGAGCCCGGCCGGCACGTCGGGGGTATGACCAGCGGAGGCCTCGGCTACACCGACGTCGGAGATGTACGCGCACTCGGTGGTATGGCGGCCGAGTTCCGGGCCGCCGTCGCCGATCATTACAGCGTCCAGGTCGGTCGATACGCGGGGCCGGAACCGCACGTCGCCGAGGAGATCCTGACGCGCTGGCTCGATGCCGCCGGCGTCACGCTGGTGCTCGGCGCCCGCGTGAGCGCGGCGGAAGTGCGGGATCGCCGCATCGTCTCAGCGGAGTTCGATGACGGCACAGCCGTCACGGCTGCCGTGTTCATCGACGCCGGTTACGAGGGCGACCTGCTGGCCGCTGCCGGCGCCTCCTGCGCAGTGGGGCGGGAGGACCGCGCTCTGCATGGGGAACTGTTCGCCGGTCGCAGGGAGGTCGCCCCCGGCCGCCATGCGACGCCGCCATGGATCTCGCCGTTCCGCGACGATGAGAGCGGCCGGGAGCCCGGTGCGCTCCTGCCCCAGATCAAGCCGGAGCCGATGGCCGAGGTGGGCAGCGGCGACGGCGGGGTCATGTCGTTCGGATACCGAGTGTGCCTGTCACGGGCGCCCGACCGCGTTCCGTTTCGGAAACGGGACGGCTACGACGATGCGCAGTGGGAACTGGGGCGCCGGATCTTCGCCGATGCCGAACGGCGCGGCGATGTGCATCCTGCCGGCAGGTACGTCGGGCTCGAACCGAACCTTCCTGGCGGCAAGGCCGACGGGAACTCGCTCGGGCCGTTCTCGCTCAGCGTCCTCGACGGTTCCGCCTGGCAGTACCCGTCGGCGACGGCTGACCGGCGCGAGGAGATCCGCCTGCACCATCTGCATCACGCCGAGGACCTGCTCTGGTTCCTAGCCAACGACCCGGCGGTTCCGATCAGCGTCCGCCGCGGAATGCAGGAATGGGGCCTGCCCGCCGACGAGTTCGCCGACACCGGCCACATGCCGCATCAGCTCTACGTCCGGGAGGCTCGGCGGATGAGGTCTGACACGATCCTCACCGAGCGCGATCTGCGCGGCGGCCTCATCCCGCACGATGTCATCGCACTCGGCTCGTACCACCTCGACATCCGGGAGGTGCAGCGTGCGTGGCGCTGGGTGTACGAGCATCCGGATCCCATCGCGATGGTCGTGACAGAGGGATACCTGTCCGTGCCGGTGCCGATCTACGGGATCGGCTACAGCGCGCTCGTGCCGAGCCGAGCGGAGTGCGAGAACCTCATCGTCGCGGTATGCGTCTCGGCATCGCACGTCGCGTTCTCATCCCTGCGGATGGAGCCGCAGTATCAGATGCTGGGTCAGGCGGCCGGGACCGCGGCCGCCCTTGCTGCGCGAAGCGGGAAGCCGGTGCAGGACATCGACGTGCACACGCTGCAGGATCGGCTGCGTGACGCCGGCGCAGTGCTGTCGGTTCCCTGACCTCGGTTCAACCCCACGCCGTCGCCGGATCGAGCCTCGTGGCATCGTGGCCGCGCAGCGCGAGGGTGAGCTCGGCCGCCGCCTCGAGCTCCTCGCAGAGATCGACCGCGCGGGAGATGCTCGGAGCGCAGATGAGGCTGCCGTGATTCGCCAGGAGCATGCAATGACTGCCGGATGCCGCGGCCTCGACGCCATCGGCGAGCTCTGCCGATCCGGGCGCGGAGTAACCGACGAGCGCGACGTGCCCCAGCATCCGGATTCGATAGGGCGTGTAGAACGGCAGCGGATCCCCGTCGTCGGCCGACGTCAGGCACGAGACGGCGGTGGCCGCCCGGGAGTGCAGGTGCACGACCGCGCCCGCAGTCGGCCGCGCCCGGTAGGCGGCCAGATGCATCGCCCACTCCTTCGTCGGCGCGGGGCCGGCGACATGGGTGCCGTCGATCTCGAGCACCACGATGTCACCGACGCCGACGCGACCGAGTGCAGATCCCGTCGGCGTGATGAGGATGCGATCGCCCTCGCGCACGCTGGCGTTGCCTGAGCTTCCGGGAGACAGGCCGGACGCGGCGAGCGCACGGCACGCGTCGACCAGCAGCTGTGCGCTCATGAGCTCTCCTCCCAGGCGTCCACGAACAGACGCGGACCGCCGAAGTTCCCCGATTTGAAGCACAGATCCAGCGCGCGACCGGCCGGATCGGTCGCCGTGGTCCACGCCACCCCCGGCGCGACCACTCGACGAACACGAAGCGCCGTGACCCCGAGCGCCGCGGCGACGGCGCCCGATGTCTCCCCTCCGGCGACGAGAACGCGGCGTATGCCGTGCCCTTCCACCGCGCGGACGGCGGCGCGCGCGAGCGCGCCTTCGACTAGCGCAGCGGCGTGCTCGCGGCCCCAGCGCTTCTGAACGCCGCGGACGACATCGGGTTCGGCGGCCGCGGTCACCAGCGGAGTTCCATCGGCCTCGCCGAGGAACGCGTCGATCCCGGCGAGGACAGCGTCCGCGTCAGTGGCGAGCGCGTCGACGTCGATCGTGAAAACCGGCCCCTCATGGGCGGCGACCTGCGCGCGCGTGCGCTCCGATCCGCTGCCGGAGAGGATGAGCGCTCTCCCCGCCGGCGCCGGCGCCGGCGCAGGGGCGCCGCCCTTGCCCAGGCGGATGGCGATGGCGACGGCGAGGCCGGCGGCCCCGCCCAGGAGCAGGTCCTCCGCATCGGCGATGGCGAGAGCGGCGGCATCCAGGTCGGCGTCTTCGATGGCATCGAGGAGCACGTGCCGAACGTCGCGGGCGCGCAGCGTGGCGATCTCGGCGATGATCGCCGGCACCCCCTCGTGCACGCGCTCGATGGGGACG
The DNA here is from genome assembly GCF_015277895.1 of Microbacterium abyssi. NCBI lineage: Bacteria > Bacillati > Actinomycetota > Actinomycetes > Micrococcales > Microbacteriaceae > Microbacterium > Microbacterium abyssi. The sequence goes on from NZ_CP063815.1 coordinate 3,085,290, forward strand.
GAGCCGACGTCGTGCGGGGTCTGCCGACCGAGCACGCGCACGAGGTCGGGATCGCGCATGGGCGTGAGCGGATGCTGCGCGAGCGACGACTCCGACAGGAGCCGCCCGCCGACGAAGAGGTGTCCGCGATGCATGGTGCGCTCCGCCGCCGGGGTCGCCGGCGTGCCGACGGAGGCCGCCGTGGATGAGATCTCGGCGAGCAGGGCATCGGCGATCGGGCCGATGTTCCCGGCGTCGGTGGAATCGAACGTCGAACAGTACTTCTGGTAGAGCCGCCGCGCGCCCCACATCCGGAGCGCCCGTGCCGCGGCGACGCTCTCCGCGACGGCGTCCGCAACCGGTGCCGTGCGCGACTTGAGCGCCACGATGACGCATTCCACCTCTGGTGCCTCGGCCGGTGCCGGCGCCCCGAGACGGATCTCGGTATCGAGGCCGGCGGCGCTCACGCCTGCCGCGACGTCGCACGCTCCGGTGATGTCGTCGGCGATGACGCCCAGTTCGATCGTCATCCGGCGATCCTGATCTCGATGCCGGCATCCGCGAACGGGGCGAGGTCGGCGGCATCCGTGCTGCTGTCGGTGACGAGCACATCGACGATGTCGAGGCCGGCGATGCGCACCGGAGCCGTCCGGCTGAGTTTCGCGGCGTCGGCGAGCAGCACCACCCGCGACGACTGCTGCGCCAGCACCCGCTTGATCGCGGCATCCAGCGCGTTGGTCCCCCACAGGCCGTGTGCACCGGCCGCGGTGGCGGACAAGAACGCGACATCGCATCGCACGCTCCGCAGCGCGTCTTCGGTGAGGGGGCCGGCGAAGCTGCGGGTGTCGGGCTGGTAGTGCCCGCCGGCCGCGATCAGCTCGGCGGAACCGGTTCGGGTCAGCGCCTCGATCACCGGCAGGGAATGCGTGACGATCGTGCTCGATGCCACAAGCGGGACGAGGGCCGCGATCGTGGTGCCGGCATCCAGGGCGATCGTGTCCGCGCTCTCGGCCTCCGACGCCGCGAGCACGGCGATGGCCCGCTTCTGCGCCGCCCCCGCACTGTGACGCCGCTCGAACGGCACGCCGTCGCCGGCGATGGCCGCACCTCCCGCGACGCGGCGCACCGCCCCCTCCTCCTCCAGCATGCGCAGATCGCGTCGCACCGTCATCTCGGAGACCCCGAGTTCCTGCGCAGCGGCGGCCGAGGAGAGATAGCCGTCCGCCGATATCCTGCGTGCCAGGTGCGCGCGCCGCTGCGGAGCATCCGTGTATCGCATGCGGTCCTTCCGTAACTGTTGATTATCGGACATACTTGCAATTTCTGTTCAGAATGTCACACACTGGGGCGCGTGACACTCGTCCTGGGACTGGACATCGGCAGCACGTCGACGAAGGCCGCCCTCGTCGACGTGGCCGATGGGGTGACCATCGTGCGCGTCGCCCGGCGGCCCACACCGTCGACCGCCGACGACCTCGTCGTCACGGCGGCCGCGGTCGCACGGGATTGCGTTACCGACGCGGCCATGCCGGTCGCCGCGGTGGGGATCGCCTCGATGGCCGAGAGCGGAGCACCCCTGGATGCGGAAGGCCGGGCTCTCACTCCGCTGCTTCGCTGGGATCGCCGGGTCGATCGTTCCCATCTCGACTCGCTGCTCACCCGGCTCCCGGATCTCCCCGTGGCCACCGGTGTCCCGGCGACGACCAAGCCTGCCGCCGTCGCGCTCACCGCGCTGCGTGCCGAGCAGCCCGATGCATTCGCGGCGATGCGGCACTGGTCGGGTGCCGCCGATCTGATAGCCCGCGTTCTCACCGGCGAACGCGCCACCGACCACACGCTCGCCGCGCGAACCATGCTCGCCGGCGCTCGCGGCGACTCATGGGATGCCGACGTCCTGGACGGGCTCGGCCTGCGCGACGCGCTCCTGCCGACGGTGCGTGCACCCGGCGAGCCTGCCGGCTCCACGACGGCATCGGCTCGCGCTTTCGGCCTCGCGCCCGGCATCCCGGTGCACATCGCCGGGCACGACCACGTCGTCGGCACTTGGGGCGTCGGCGTGCGGAGCCCGGGCGAGACCGCAGACTCCCTGGGAACCGCGGAGGCGATCGTGCGGGTGACGCATGCCGTCGACATCGCTCGCGCCGTCGCTGCAGGATTCTCGGTCGGCCGCACCGTCGACGGGTCGGCGGCGACAGTGCTGGGCGGCAGCCCGGCCTGCGGTGCGATGCTCGCCGGGTGGGATGCCGAACACCCTGATGACCACGTGATCTCGCACCTCAGCACCGTGATGCCGGACGAGTGGATCGCCGGCTCTTCGATCGTGCTGCCGTACCCGTCCGGGCGGCAGTGCCCGAGACCCGATCCCGGCGCACGAGTGCGCGTTCTCGGCGACGCGCGCGATGCGTCCGATCGCGCGCACAGCCTGCTGCAGTCGCTCGTCGCCCATTCCCGATGGATGCGCGAGACCGCGGACGAGTTCGCCGGCTCCCCGACCTCCGTGCTCACGGTGCTCGGCTCACTGGCCGAACGCATCCCGATCTGGGCACCGCTGGTGGCGACGGCACACGTGCCCACCCGGATCAGCACCGTCGACGAGCCGGTCGCCGCCGGCGCCGCCTTGCTCGCGGCTGTCCGCAGCGGTGAGGTCGCCGCGGGGGCCGCGATCCTGCCTCGAACAGCCGTCGCACCGCTGCACGCACCGGAATCCGACGACATCCATCGACGGTTCCTCGCGGCCGTCACCGAAGGAGAACAATGACAACGCTCGACACCATCGCCCGGCCTTCCGGAGCTTTCGCCATGGTCGCCATGGATCAGCGCGAGAGCCTGCGGCACATGTTCGACCTCGCCGGCCACGGCCGGCCGGAGGATGAGGTCCTCATCGATTTCAAGGTGGCGGTGGCGCAGGAGCTCGGCCCGCACGCATCCGGCTTCCTCGCCGACCGGCAGTTCGGCTTCGACCGGGTGAGTGCGGCGGTTCCGGCATCCACCGGGCTGATCCTCGCGGTCGACGCGCTCGATCAGGCCGAGGGCGGACCGGTCGAGGACACCGCCCTCGACGAGCAGAGCGTCGCCGATCTTCCACTCGGGGTCGACGCGCTCAAACTGCTGCTCATCTGGCGGCGCGACGAACGTCGCGATGCCAGGGTGGAGCTCGCCTCCCGGTTCATCGAGGCGGCGCGCGAGCGCGGTGTGCTGTCGGTGCTGGAACCCGTGGTGCGCGCGGCTCCGGACGAGAAGGACTTCGATGCGGATGCCGCGATCCGCGAGGCCGCGCGCGAGCTCTCGGCCCTGCATCCGGATCTCTACAAGGCACAGGTTCCGATGGCCGGAGCCGGCACCGAAGCCGAGCAGCGGAGCGCGAGCTCCGCTCTGAACGAGTGCATGACAGGTCCGTGGGTCGTGCTCTCGCAGGGCGTCGAGCGGGATCGGTTCGCGGATGCTGTGCGCGCGGCGTGCCAGGAGGGCGCCAGCGGCTTCCTCGCCGGACGGGCCCTGTGGAGCGACGTGGTCGGGGCTGAAGACGTGCGATCCGAGCTGCGCGCGCGATCGGTCGAACGGCTCACAGCACTCTCCGACGTGGTGGACGAGCACGCGCGCTCTTGGCGGGACTGGGGGCGGGCATGAGCACGCGCGTCGGCGTCCTGCACACGGTGCCTGCCCTCGTCCCGGTGTTCGACACACTGCTGCGCGCACGAAGCGACGACCTCGACATCGTGCACACCGCGGACGCATCGCTGCTGTCCCGCGCCATCGCCGACGGTGTGACGGATGACCTGCGCGCGTCACTGCGCGAGCACCTGCGCGGGTTGCGCGACGCCGGCGCCGAGTCTGTGCTCGTCACGTGCTCCTCGATCGGAGAGGCCGCGGTCGAGGCGGCAGCCGTCGTCGGGGTTCCGCTGCAGCGGGTGGATGCGCCGATGGCGGCCGAGGCCGTGACCCGCGCGTCCGCCGGCTCCGGTCGGATCCTCGTGCTGGCGACGTTGGAGGCGACGCTGGGGCCGACCACCCGGCTGGTCGAGGCAGCCGCGACAACAGAAACAGGCGAGATCGCCGTCGAGTCGCGCGTGGTCGAGGGAGCAGCGGCCGCACGCAGCGCCGGCGACCTGAAGGAGCACGACGCCCTTATCGCCGCAGCGATCACCGAAGCAGGCGATGTCGACGCGATCGTACTGGCGCAGGCGTCCATGGCATCCGGGGCCGGTGCCGACTCACGGGTGCTCACGTCGCCGGAGTCGGGCGCGGCCGCGTTCGTCACGTCGCCCGGCGCAGCCGGCCGATAGCACAACAGCTGGCATGGCGCCTCCCCCTGGATGGATGAACGGGAATCCTGACACCGTGGAGACATGAGCAATCCTCTGCGCGATGACTCGGTCTCGATTCTCACCCGTGGCTACGACTTCGGCGCGCGCATCTGGCGCAGGGTCCGTCCGGACGCCCGGTCAGCACCCATGCGACTGCTCGGCGACGAGGCGTTGTTCGTGCGCGGCGCCGAGGGCGTCGACCTCTTCTATGACGAGCGGCGGATCGCGCGCCATGGCGCCATGCCCGCGATCGTGCAGGAGACGCTCTTCGGCCACGGCTCAGTACACAGTCTGGACCGCGACGAACACCGCCACCGCAAGGCGACGTTCGTGGATGTCGCGTACGAGGACGCGCAGGTCGCGCGGCTGCTGCCGATGCTCGCACGTGAATGGCAGACGGAACTCGACGCCTGGGCCGATGGCACCAGCCGGCGTTCGGCCTACGACGCCGCGGTGGGTGCGCTCGGACGCTCGATCATGAGGTGGGCAGGGCTGCCCGGGACCCCGGCCGCGAAGACGAGATGGTCGGCGCGACTCGCGCAGATCGTGGACGGCTTCGGGGCCCCCTATTCACCGGCGTTCCTGTTCGCCTGGCTGAACAGGAACTGGTCCGACCGGCACGCGCAGCGCCTGATCGAGGCGGTGCGCTCGGGCGCGCTCGCGGCCGAGGATGGAACGGCTCTGCACGAGTGGGCATGGCACCGCGACCGCGACGGCGAGCTGCTGCCGCCCGGGCTCGCCGGGGTCGAGCTGCAGAACAGCATCCGCCCCATGGTCGCCGTCGCGCGCTTCGTCGCCTTCGCGGCGAAGGAGCTGCACGAGCGGCCGGAGTGGCGCGCGCGCATCGCCTCCGAGACAGCGGAGCGCGGCGAGCTCGTGGGCGGTCCGATCGCGACGGCGTTCGCACAGGAGATCCGCCGCACCGCGCCCTTCGTGCCCATGCTCCCCGGGTGGGCGATCGACGACGTCGAACTCGACGGCCGGCGGGTCCCCGCGGGAGGTCGGGTCGTACTGGATATCCTCGGCACGAACACCGACGAGGACTCATGGGAGCGCCCGGAGGAGTTCGATCCCGAGCGGTTCATCGGCGTCGACGACTATGAGGCGCTGCGTGCGTTCATCCCGCACGGTGGGGCGGGCGTGTCCACGGGTCACCGCTGCCCGGGCGAGAAGCTCGCGATCGCCGGCCTCGCGGCGGGCATCGCGGCGATGAGCGATCCGCGCGTGACCATCCTCGGCAGCGGACTCGGCGTGAGCCGGCGCCGACTGCCGACCAAGCCCGCATCCGGGGGTCGCGTGCGAGCGGCCGATGCTCCGGCGCGCTGCCCGTTCCACTGACTCGGGGCAGGGGGATCATGGGCGGGTGGAGGTCAGTGTCTTCGTCGCGCACAGAAGGCACGATACTGCACGCGTGCTCGTCCTCTGGGAACGTTGTCATATAGCCTGGGACAATGAGCTCAGCACCCTCAGTGACGAGTGTTCCTGATCGACGCACGATCCGGGGAGCCTGGTACTCGCTGTCCTGGCGCAGAGGATCGAACGGGTTCAGCAGGTCCCCCTACTTCGAGCTCTCCGACGCGGACGGCGCGCGTTGGATGCGGCTGAGTGGTCTGTCCAGCGCCCACACGCGCTCGGCGCGCGACGAGGCGATGCGGATCTCCGAACCGGAGATCCGCATCGATACGGACGCCGTCGTGGTCACCGTGCACACCGAATCCACGGCATGGCAGGAGCGAATCCTCGAGGTGCGCTGCTCGAATGATTCGATCGAGATCACGCTCGTCGCCACCGGCACGGGCGATGTCACCGACGTCACGGTGCTCGGCGGTGATGGCATCCTTCCCACCGGCGCGGCGGGGACCTTCCGTTCCGGATTCGACGCCCGCTCGCTGTACGTCCCGAGCCCGACCGAGCCGGTCGCCTTCGTCCGCCCGATCTGGTCGGCCGCATCTCTCGGCGTGGTCGGCGACGCCGATCCCGGGCGCCTGAACGGCATCTTCTCCCCTCCGCCGCTTCTGCTGGCGTTCGGCCGCGCGCCGGTCACCGATGCCTTCCGGCCGGGCGAGGGCCCATGGCTCGCCGCGTGGCTGCGCGACCCTGTGGAGAGGCTCGGCTTCACCACCCTGCGCTTCGATCCCGTCGACGACGGCGCGCTCCTCCGCCTGGCATACGAGGGGCACACGTCCGTCGACGGCACGTGGCGCTCCCCGACGGTCATGCTGCGCGAGGCGAACTCTCCCGCGGATGCGCTCGCGGACTACCGCACGGACCTCGTCGTGAACGATTGCGCACCTGCCCCGGCGAAGGAAGTCCAGCCGTGGTGGCTCGAACCCATCTTCTGCGGCTGGGGTGCGCAGGTGGCGCGCGGGGATGCCCCCGCTCCCGACCTCTGCCGCCAGGAGATCTACGACGAGTTCCTCGGCACCCTGGCATCCGCGTCGCTCGACCCCGGCACGATCGTGATCGACGACCGTTGGCAGGCGGAGTACGGCACGGCCGAGCCGGATGCCGAGGCGTGGCCGGACATGCGCGGCTGGATCGCCCGTCAGCACGCCGAGGGCCGCCGGGTGCTGCTGTGGTGGAAGGCATGGGACCCCGCGGGGCTCCCTGCGGACGAGTGCGTGACGGATGCCGCGGGCCGTCCCGTCGCGGTCGATCCGGGGAGCCCCGCTTACCTCGCCCGACTCGACGGGATCGTCGAGCGGCTGCTGTCAGCCGACGGGCTCGACGCCGACGGCTTCAAGGTCGACTTCACCCAGCGCACTCCGAGCGGCGTCATGCTGCGTTCAGCTCCCGACAGCGACGGCGTCTGGGGGATCGCCGCACTGCACCGGCTCGTCGGGCGTCTGCACGGCGCCGCGACCCGCATCAAGCCGGACGCCCTCGTCATCACCCACACCGTGCACCCCTCATTCGGCGACATCTCCGACATGATCCGCACGAACGACGTCCTCGAGCACGACACCGCGGGCGCACCGGTCTCGGTCGCGGCGCAGCTGCGGGCACGGCACGAGATCGTCGCAGCGGCGCTTCCGCGGCATCCGGTGGACACCGACCAGTGGCCCATGCCCAACCGCGAGGAATGGTTGGATTACGCCAGGTCGCAGGGGCAGTACGGCGTGCCGGCCCTGTACTACCTCGAACGCGTGGGCGAGGGTGAGGAGCCGATCGACGTGGAGCATCTCGCCGAGGTGGCTCGTCTGTGGGAAACGTACCGAGAGAGCCTCAGATGACCGCGATGGAGGTCACGAGGGGTGTGTGGCGGATCGCCGACACCTGCCACGTCTATCTCCTCTTCGATCCGGATGCTCCGGCGGGCCGGCGGGACGCCGTCGCCATAGACTTCGGCTCCGGCCTCGCACTCGAGCACCTCGACGATCTCGGCGTCCGTCGCATCACCGACGTGCTCATGACGCACCACCACCGCGATCAGGGGCAGGGGCTTCCGCTGGCGATCGAGCACGGCGCGCGCATCCACGTGCCCCCGGTCGAGCGGGAGCTGTTCGACCGCGTGGAGGAGATGTGGGAGCGCCGCCCTCTCGACAACGACTACAACCTCCGCCAGGACCGCTTCTCGCTGCTGTCGTCGGTAGCGGTGCACGCCACGGTTCCGGAGTACCGCGAGATGGACGCCGCCGGTGTGCGCCTGCGCGTCGTGCCGACCCCCGGGCACACGATCGGGTCGGTGACCTATCTGCTCGAACGCGAAGACGAGACCATCGCGTTCTCGGGCGACCTCATCTACGCACCGGGCAAGGTCTGGTCGCTCGCCGCGACGCAGTGGTCGTACACGCAGAACGAGGGCCCCGGCATGACAGTTCTCAGCGCCCGGATGCTCGCGCGCGAGGGCGTGACGCGCCTCGCGCCATCGCACGGCGACGTCATCGACGACGCCGTCGCCGCACTCGAGATGCTCGCCGACACGATGCAGCAGTACGTCGACTCGCGGCGCTCCTACCCGTGGGACCTGCTGGCCCGCCTCGACGACCCCTATGTCGCTCTGACGCCCCATCTGCTGATGAACCGCACGTCGATGTCGTGCTCCTACGTCGTCCTCTCCGAGACCGGCGAGGCGCTGATGATCGACTACGGCTACGACATGACCACCGGGATCGTGCCGGGCCAGGAGCGCGCCGCCCGCCGTCCGTGGCTCGCCTCGCTGCCCGCGCTGCGGCGCGATCACAGCGTGACGCGGATCACCGTGGCCCTCCCCACGCACTACCACGACGACCACATCGCCGGGATGCCGCTGCTGCGCGACATCGAGGGCACCGCGCTGTGGATCCCCGAGAACGTCGCGCCGACGATGGCCGATCCGTGGCGGGAGGATCTCCCGTGCCAGTGGTACGACCCGATCGTCGCCGATCGCGTACTGCCGCTGGACGAGCCGTTCACCTGGAACGAGTACACCTTCACTGCGCATGCGCAGCCGGGGCACACGCTCTACGCCGTCGCCTACGCGCTCGAGATCGACGGTCTGACGGTGGTCTTCACCGGCGACCAGCAGGAGGGGCTGGGCGGCAAGGACGGCCGGCGCGACATCATGAACTACCAGTACCGGAACCTGTTCAGACTCGGCGACTACTCGCGGAGCGCTGAGCTCTACCGGCGCATCGGCCCGGGGCTCATGGCGAGCGGCCACTGGGAGCCGCGGTGGGTCGACGACGAGTACCTGGAGTACCTCGCCGAGTCCGGGCGATTCGTCGACGAGCTGCACGAACGGCTGCTGCCGCTCGATGACCTCTCGATCGGGCCCGACGGTCAAGTCGCTCGCGTGACGCCGTACCGGCGGCGGGCGACCGTCGACGAACAACTGGAGTATGCGGTGCACGTACGGAATCCGCTCGCCGGACGCGCGGCAGCGAGGCTCACGCCGGTGCTGCCGATAGGCTGGCGCTCGTCCCAGCCTGAGATCGACCTCGACCTCGGACCCAGCGAGGAGGCCTCTGTGCTCTTGACCGTCACCCCGTCTTCCGCGGGAAGCCGGCAGCGCCTGGCGATCGACGTCACGATCGGCGACCTGCGACTGGGCCAGCACGCGGAGGCCCTGCTCGACGTGATGGAGCCCGGCGCATGAGCGCGCCGCGACGCCAGCCGATCGCGCGCCCGACCATCCGGGAGGTCGCCCAGGCCGCGGGGGTCTCCCGCTCCACGGCGTCGCGTGCACTGTCCGGCAGCGGCTATGCGGCTCCGGAGGTTCGCGAGCGCGTCCGCGCGGTGGCCAAGGAGATCGGCTACGTGGTCGATGTGACCGCCCGCAGCCTCAAGCAGCGCACCAGCCGCTCCGTCGGTCTGCTCGTCTCCGACCTTCGCAACGTCTTCTACGCGGGTCTCGCCTCCGGCATCGGAGAGGAGGCGCGCGTGCACGGGCGCACAGTCGTTCTCGTGGATCTCCACGGAGACGGCAACGACGAGCTGGCCGCCGCCGAGACGCTCGTCGGCTCCCGCGTCTCCGGCGTCATCGCCACTCCCGTCTCCCGGCATCTCAGCGAGTACCTGAGCCGGATCGGCGTGCCGCTGATCGAGATCGACCGGCGGTTCGATGCGGACTCGACGGATGCCGTCGTCGTCGACAATCGTGCGGCGGCCCGCGACACCACGATGCGCCTGCTCAAGGCGGGCCACCAGCGCATCGCCCTGCTGATCGATGAGACCGAGTGGACGACGGGCGAGGAGCGTCAGCGCGGCTACCTCGACGCCCTCGTGGCGCGCGGCGTGCCCATCGACGACTCGCTCATCGTGCAGGCCGGCTGGGATGCCGACGAGGCGACGGCCGCGGCGCGCGCCATCCTTTCCCGGCCGGATCGCCCGACCGCCGTCTTCGCGGCCAACAACGTCCTCGCCGAGGGAACCTGGCGGGCAGCGGCCGAACTCGGCCTCCGTGTTCCGGCTGACGTGAGCATCGCCGGCTTCGACGATGCCCCGTGGATGAGCATGGTCGATCCGGGCGTCTCGACCCGCATGCAGGATTCCCGTGCGCTCGGCGCGACGGCGCTGCGCGCCCTGCTGGAGCGCATCGAGGCTCCCGACGCCCCCGTGCGGACGATCGTGATGCCCACGGCCTTCGTCGATCGCGGCTCGATCGGCGCTCCGCCGGCCTGACCCGCCCGGGGCGATCGAGCAAGGGCGACGAGATCCGATGACGAGACTGTTGCGGCTGATCATCCCGTTGCTATGATGTGGGAACGATGTCACATTGTGCTGGCGACATGCTTTGCACAGGCCGGAGGAACGAATGGCAACGCAACGGGGCGTGCTCGCGCTCGACATCGGCGGCACCAAGCTCGCCGTGGCGATGGTGACGCCGGACGGCCGCACTCACGCCTTCCTCTCCGAACCGACCGACAAGCTGCGGGGTCCGGATGCGGTGATCGCGCACCTGTTCGAGATGGGGCACCGGAGCATCACGGCCGCGGGGCTGGGAGGTCCGCTCGCGCTCGGCATCAGCTGCGGCGGCCCGCTGGACGCAGCGGCAGGGGTCCTCACCCAGCCGCTGCACCTTCCCGGCTGGATCGACGTCCCGATCGTAGCCATGGCGCGCGAGGAGTTCGGCGTGCCGGCGGTCGTCGAGAACGACGCGAGCGCCGCGGTACTCGGCGAGCATCGATTCGGTGCGGCTCGCGGGGCGGACATCGCGCTCTACCTCACGCTCTCGACCGGCGTCGGCGGCGGCTCGATCATCGACGGCCGCCTCCACAGGGGCGCCGCGGGAAACGGCGGCGAGTTCGGCCACCTCACGGTCCGCCCCGGCGGTCGCGACTGCCTGTGCGGGCGCAGGGGATGCCTCGAGGCCTACGCGTCCGGAACCTCCATCGCCGAACGTGCGAACGATCTGCTCGCGGCATCCGATCGCGACTCGTCGCTGCGCAGCCTCCCCGCGGTGCGCGCCGAGCACGTCTCGGCCGCCGCTTCAGCCGGCGATGCTCTCGCGATCGAGGTGTGGGACGAGACGACCGCACTGCTCGGACAGGCCGTCACCGACCTCATCAACCTCTTCGAGCCGCACGTCGTCGTCCTCGGCGGTGGGGTGACCCGCTCGGGCTCGCAGCTGCTGGACCCGGTCAGCCGGATCGCGCATGCCACCGCGATGCCGCCCGCTGCCCGCGCCTCCGTCACCCTGGCCGGACTCGGCGATGAGGTCTGCGTGGTCGGAGCCGGGGTCCTCGCCCTCGACCTCATGGAGGACGTCAATGTCTGACTGGCTCGACGACCAGCTCGCCGCCCACATCCGCACCGCCGAGGGTGCGGAGCAGCTCCTCCCCCGAGTGCGGGAGATCGGCGACATGCTGATCGACGCATTCGATCGCGGCGGCACCCTCTACACATTCGGCAACGGCGGCAGCGCCGCCGACGCGCAGCACTTCACCGGCGAAGTCATCGGGCACTACCGGCGCGATCGGCGCCCGCTGCCGGCGGTGTCCCTGACCACGGATGCCACGGTGTCCACCTGCATCGCGAACGACTATGCCTTCGAGGACGTCTTCTCTCGTCAGGTCGAGGCGCTCACAGGTCCCGGCGACGTGGTCGCGGCGTTCACCACCTCGGGACGCTCGGCGAACATCGTGCAGGGTCTCGAAGCGGCTCGCCGGAAGGGGGCCACGACACTGCTCTTCGCCGGCGGCGACGGCGGCCCCTCGCTGGCGCTCGCCGACCACGCACTGCTGGCGCCCTCCGCCGAGACGCCGCGCATCCAGGAGTTGCACACCTTCCTTCTGCACGCGCTTTCCGAGATCCTGGATGCCTGGGCAGCCGGAGAGGAGCTGGTGTGAGCACCCCCGCCGAGCGCGCCGCCACGGCAGCGCACCAAAGCGTCGAGCATCACAGCGGCCAGGCCGAAGACCTCGTGGAAGAGCCTCACGGGGCAGCGCCCGACGACGCCGCCATCACAGGCAGGCAGCGTAAGGCCCCGGTCGCCAACGCCCCGTCGGGCGATCAGCCGCGCGACCTCGTCGCTGGGAGGCCGGTGGCGACGCCGGATCGCACCCTGCACATGATCGGGAATGCGCACCTGGATCCGGTGTGGCTGTGGCCGTGGCAGGAGGGGTATCAGGAGGCGCGCGCGACATTCGCAAGCGCGCTCGACCGGATGGACGAGTATCCCGATTTCGTCTTCACGTGCGACCAGATCGTCCTGCTGTCGTGGGTGGAGGAGCAGGATCCGGAGATGTTCGGCCGTATCGCCGAGCGGGTCGCCGAAGGCCGCTGGGTCAATGTCGGCGGCTGGTGGGTGGAGCCGGACTGCAACATGCCGATGGGCGAGTCGTTCGCACGCCAGGGGCTGTACGGGCAGCGGTACCTGCAGTCGCGCTTCGGGCAGATCTCCACCGTCGGCATGAACGTCGATCCGTTCGGCCACAGCGCGAGCCTGCCGCAGATCCTGCGCGGGCAGCGGATGGACTCCTACTGCTTCATGCGTCCCGGCCCGCACGAGGGCGACCTCGACGAGACGCTCTTCCACTGGGAGTCCCCCGACGGCTCCCGCGTGCTCGCCTACCGCATCCCGTTCGAGTACTGCAGCCCGCCCGGGGACGTCTCCGGACAGACGGAGAAGGCCCTCGGCCAGCTGGACCGCTCGCTCGGCGAGATGATGGTGTTCTACGGCGTGGGCAACCACGGCGGCGGCCCGACCAGAGCCAACATCGAGTCGATCCACCGGTACGACCGGATGGGAACCTTCGGGAGGATGACGATGTCGTCACCGCGCGCGTACTTCGACGAGATGCTCAGCCGCGGCGAAGCGTTCCTCGGCACCCTCGCCGTCCGCGACGAAGACCTGCAGCACCACGCCCCGGGCTGCTATTCGGCGCACTCCGGCATCAAGGTCTGGCAGCGGAAGGCGCAGTACGCGGTGCTCTCCGCCGAGCGCTGGGCCGCCGTCGAGGTCGCCCTCGGCAGCGACGAGTATCCGCGCGAGGACCTCGAGCGCGCCTGGAAGCAGGTGCTGTTCAACCAGTTCCACGACATCCTGCCCGGGTCGGCGATCGAGCCGTCCTACGATGACGCGCGCGATCAGCTCGGCGAGGCCATCGCGATCTCGAAGCGGATCATCACCCGCGCGCACAATCGCATCGCGCGACGGATCCACGTGCCGACGGACACCGCGACGCAGCCGGTCATCGTCTTCAACCCGCATCCGTGGCCGGTCGCCGTCGATGTGGACATGCAGTACGGCGTCCAGCCGAACGGCGTGCGCGTCGTCGACCACGACGGCTCGGCCGTCCTCTCTCAGGCCACGCAGTCGACGGCCACCACCGGTGATCGCGGACGCGGCGCCGTGACGTTCCGCGCGGACGTTCCCGCCCTGGGGTACGCCCTGTACCGACTGCTGCCGGGACCTGCGCTGCCGGCACAATCGTCCCTCACCGTCAGCGACGACGGCACCGTCATCGAGAACCAGCATCTGCGCGCGGAGATCGATCCGGAGACGGGAGATCTCACCTCGCTGCTCGACAAGGCCAGCGGCGTGGACCCGCTCAGCGGAACGCGCGGACAGCCGCGCACCGCGGTGTGCGATGACCCGACCGACACCTGGGGCCACCGGGTGATCTCCTACGCATGGCCAGGCGCCGCGATGACACTCGACCGCATCGTGGTGCGCGAGACCGGACCGCTGCGCTCACGCGTGCGGGTGGAGCGCTCCTGGGGCGCGAGCACCCTCATCGAGGAGTATCTGCTCGCCCACGATTCCGCTGCCCTTCGCGTCGCGGTCACGATCGACTGGCGCGAGAAGGCCCATCTCCTCAAGCTCAGGTTCCCGGTGGGGCTGACCGATCCGGCATCCACCTATGAGATCCCCTACGGCACCATCGAGCGGCCTGTCGACGGCGCCGAGGAGCCGGCGCAGTCGTGGGTCGACCTCACCGGCACCGTCGACGGCGCCGCAGCCGGCCTCACCGTGATCTGCACGACCAAGCACGGCTGGGACGTCTCGCCCGCCGGGTCGGCAGGATCGGACACCGCCAGCATCGGAATCACCGCGGTGCGCAGCCCGGTGTACTCCTGGCACGACCCCCGCCTGCTCGACCCCGAGGGCATCTACTCCTTCCAGGACCAGGGCGAGCAGCGCTTCGACCTCGAGCTGATCCCGCACGCCGGCGACTGGCGCACAGCGCAGCCGACTCGGCGCGCCGCCGTGCTGGGCGCCCCGGTGCGCGCTCAGCAGGAATCGTTCCACGACGGCGACCTGCCGCAGCGGCAGAGCTTCGCCGAAGACGGCGCCGGCGCTGTGATGGTCACCGCGATCAAGGGCAGCGAGGACGCGCCTGACGGCGCAGCGACTGATCTCATCGTCCGCGCGGTGGAGACCCGCGGCAGCGCGGCATCCGCTCGTATCGAACTGCCCGTCGTCGATCGCACCATCGAAGCGGAGTTCGGGGCGCACCAGGTGCGGACGTTCCGGGTGCCGATCGATCCGAGCATCGACATCGTCGAGGTCGATCTGCTGGAGTGGCCGATCGGAGAGCCGCCGGCGTGAGCGCGCTCGTCGCCGGTTCCGCCCTCACGCCGACGGTGGAGGTGCTCGATGCCGACCCCGCCGGCTTCCGCATCGACGTCCGCCTCGACGGGGATGCGCATCGCATCACGGTCCGTCACATCGGGGAGGATGCCGTGGCCGCGGCGATCCGCATCTCGGTCAAGGTCCCGGATGCCACGGCTCCCTGGTGGCTCATCCCCGGACTGTTCTACGGGGATGGCCGCCCCGCCGCGAACGATCGCCTCTATCCGCGCTTCGAGGCTGGCGCGGCGACGCCCGATCAACGAGACGGCTTCGTGAGCGACGAATGGCACTTCCGCTCGGATCGAGCCTCCACCCCGGTCGTCTTCGCCTGGCCCGCACCGGATCGCGCCGGTTTCGCGGTGTCCGCTGCGCCGAGCACTCCGCTCGGGCTCACGGGCGTCGGGTTCGCGTTGCGCGATGGCGCGGCCGTGCTCAGCGCGACGTTTCCTGCGCGCGAATTCCCGGTCACCTACTACGGCGACGCCGACCCGCGTCCGGCCGAGGTGCTGCAGCACCGGTTCGCCGCCGGCGAGTCGGTCGACCTCGTCGTGCGAGTTCACGAACTGACGCCAGACCGTCATGACTACGCGCGTGTGCTGCGTGAGCTGCACTCCGATTCTGCGGCGAGCGCACCGCTGCGCCCCTGGGTCGACATCCCCACAGCCGCTGCTCTGAGCGCCGAGGGGTTGCACCGCTGGCACTACGACCCTGACCCCGGCATCCTGCTGGAGACTGCCGGGTTCGACCGGGAGATCTCCGGGCGCGACGGCAACTCCGTCGACCGTCAGGCGATGCACGTCGGCTGGGTGTCCGGAATCCCCTGGGCCTATGCGATGCTCCGGCACGCGACCCGCACGGACGATGAACCGCTCCGGGCGGCTGCCGAACGCGTGATCGACTTCTGCACCGCCGACCTGTCGCCGAGCGGCACGTTCTGGGGCGTCTGGTATCGCGAGAGCGGGTGGACCCAGAGCTGGACCTCGCATCGTCGTGGGCTGCATGGACGCACGCTCGGCGAGGCGACCCAGTTCCTCGTGCGCGCTCTCACGCTCACAGATCGGGACGACTGGCGCAGCGCCGCGGCATCCAATCTCGACGCGGTCGTGACCCGGCAACGGGACGACGGCAATCTCGGCAGCATCCATCATGCTGAAACCGGTGAGGTGCTGACGTGGGACGGCTCGGCAGGGCTGGCCTGGGCCGGGGCGCTCGCCGAGGCGGCCGACTGGGACGAGCGCTATCTCGCGGCCGCGGTGCGCGCTGGACGCTGGTACGCGCGGTTCGTGCTCGACGAGCACCTGCACGGCGCCCCCGAGGATGTCGACCTCGCCGGCACCAGCGAGGACGGCTATGTCGCGGTGATGGCGTACATGGCGCTGCATCGGGCGACCGGCGACACCGAATGGCTGGACCTCGCACGACGCGCAGCCGACTTCGCCCTGTCGTTCCGCTACACCTACGACGTCGACTTCCCGGCGACCTCGATGCTGGGGATCTTCGGCTTCGGTACCCGCGGCGCCGACCAGGCCTCGCCCTCCAACCAGCACCTGCACGCGTACGGGCTCGTCATGACGAACGAGATGCTGCAGCTGTCCGACGCCCTCGGCGATAAGCATTACCGTGAGCGCGCGCTGGAATCGCTGGCGTGCTTCCGGCAGTTCGTCGCACGGTTCGACGGCGACTTCAACGCGTACCGGGGCATGGTGACAGAGCGCTACTACCAGACCGAGTGCTTCCAGCCGAAGGGGATGCTCCTCACCCTGTCGCACGCGTGGAGCGCGGGAGTCCTGCTGCTGGGCTGCGAGGATGCGATGGCGGCGGGAATCGTCGACTGACTGCGCTTGCCTGTCAAGCCCCTCGGCCTGCATCCGCCGGTGCCGCACGATGAGGCGAGACCCCGAGGAGGCGCGCATGGACGTCATTCTGGTGCCAGGACTCTGGCTCGACGGTTCGTCATGGGAGGACGTGTCCTCGAGGCTCAGGGACGCCGGTCACGTCCCGCATCCGCTGACGCTTCGAGGTCTCTCGGCGCGCACCGCCGACCGCTCCGGCGTTCTGCTCGCCGATCATGTCTCTCTCATCGCGAACACGATCGATCAGATGGGCGGACCGGTCGCACTGGTCGGCCACGCCGAGGCATGCGGTCTGGTGCACGCCGCGGTCAACCGCCGGCCCGATCGCGTCGCACGCGCGTTCCACGTCGGAGGACTGCCGAGCGCCGACGGCACGTACGTCCTGACCGGCTTCCACGCCGATGCCCACCGCGACACGACCGAGTTCGCAGAGCGATGCGCACGCGATGGCAGCCTCGCCGCCCTTCGCGAGCGCCAGCGGGTGGAAGACGGGCACGGGGTCGACTCGCGGCAGCGTCTGACCGACAAGCGCCGGTTCGACGTGCCGGTCACCATCGTCGCCTCGGAGTACACGACGGACGACGTCCGACGCTGGATGAGCGAGGACGCGGACCCCGCCCGTGAGCTGGTGCGCATGCGCGACGTGACTCTCGTCGACCTCCCGGCGGGGCACTGGCCTCAGTTCGAGCGTGGCGCGGAACTGACGCGCGTCATCGTCGATGGCTTGTCGGCTCACGCGCGTTCCGCCGCCTGATGAGCCGAGGAGCGTGAACGCTCGGCACCCTCCGTCAGGCGGCGCGAGTTCGAGCAGCGTTCTGCACCGCGGCAATGGTCCCGCGCGTCGACGATTCATACGCGGCCAGAATCACGCCGAGCACGTCGATCCCCTCCACGTGCGTCTGGATCGGCCGGGCTCCTGTTCGGATGCATTCGGCGAAGTGCTCCACCTCGGCGGCGAACTCGTGCACCGGCTCGAAGGTCGTCGTCACCGGCTCCTGTCCGCGGACGCGGGAGATCAGGGTCGTCCCGTCCGAGCTCAGAGATCCCTTCTCGCCGACGAGCGAGAACTTCTCGGTGCCGACCGCGGGCTCGTATGCCCAGCTGGTCGTGACGTGCCCGACCACGCCGTTGTCGTAGCGCACCAGCACCTGTGCGGAGTCCTCGCCCTCCATGAACCCGAGCCGGTGCTGTGAGAGCATCGCGCCGACTTCGACGGGGGTTCCGCCGGCGAGATGCTGGAGCAGATACAGGGGATGGTAGCCGGTGTCGATGAGCTCGCCGCCGCCGGACGTGATGGCCTTGGCTCGCCAGCCCATGCTCTCGACGGTGAAGTCGTTGTGGAAGCTGTCGGTCGTGCGCACCTCATAGACCCGTCCGAGCACACCGGACGCGACGAGATCTCTCGCGGCGGCGACGGCCGGCAGGAAGAGCTGATTGTGCGCGCACATCACGGTCACGCCGTTGCGCTCCACGGCCGCGGTGATCGCATCAGCCTCCGCCATCGTCAGGCACAGCGGCTTCTCGCACAGCACATGAAGCCCGGCATCCGCCGCAGCGATCACGGCCTCCGCGTGCAGGTGGTGCGGCAGGCAGATGTCGACGGCATCCAGCCCACCGGCGGCGATCATCTCGCGATAGTCCGCGTGAATGCGCACGTCGGCGTCGTCGCCTCGGCGCCTCTCCGCATTCTCGGTGATCGGATCGGCGATCGCCGCGAACGTGACCGTTCCGGGATTGCGCCGGTATGCGGCGACGTGAGCGCCGGCGATGCCGCCGGCGCCGATGAGACCGATCCGGACCTTCTCCTTCATGGGGCTGTTCATGCGTGTCCTCCCTGATCGACGACAGTGGCTTCGCCGGTCGTCGCAGCGGTGTTGGCGGCGACCACGAACCGGGTGAGGTCGATCGCCGCGTGGAGATTCTTCGTGGTGTCGGCGTCGCCGCGGATCGCATCGACCCAGAGTTCGAACGGGCTGCTCGCGTCAGAGGCGAGCGGCACGGACGTCCAGGCGTCACCGAACCGCCCGCCCTTGCCGATGAGCTCCTCACGGCCGAAACCGAACAGCAGTGAAGCCTCGGTTCCGCGCAGTTCCAGAGCGAAGGCTCCGGGCGTCGTCACGAAGCTCGCCTCCGCTACTCCCAGGGCGCCGTTCGAGTAACGTGCGGTCACGACGGCGTTGTCCTCCACTGTCCGGCCAGTGACACGACCGTATGAGGCGGTGACGCGGTCCGGCCGTGCACCCAGGAATCGCTGCACGAGGTATGCCGGGTGGCATCCGAGATCCGAGAAGGCGCCGCCGATGGCCGCGACCGGGTCGGCGAACCGCTCGGGCAGCCACCCTCCCAGCCAGCCGTCGTGAGCCATGCGGACACGGGCGTAGGTCACATCGCCCAGTGATCCATCGTCGACGAGCCGGGATGCCGTGACGATCAGCGGCTCCGACAGGCGTGGCAGCGACACGACGAGCGCGACGCCCTGCCGCTGGGCGGCATCGACGAGCTCTTCGCATTCCGCAACGGTCGGGGCGAGCAGCTTCTCGGTGAAGACGTGCTTTCCGGCGGCGATCGCCCTCCGGATCACGTCGGTGTGCTCGTTCGTCGCCGTCGTCACGGTGATCGCGTCGACATCCGGTCGCGCCAGGAGCGCATCGAGCGTCTCCGCGTGGTCCGTCCCGAGGCGTCGTGCGCCCTCCCGAGCCCGCTCCTCGTGGGGATCCCATGCTGCGACGAGCCTGGTGCCGCCGTGCGCTGTCGTCTCGCGGGCGTAATCGTCGGCATGCACATGCCAGAATCCGGCGACTCCCACCCCGATCATGTCGTCGATCAAATCGCGCACACTCCCTCGTGTGGACTCGGACCCGGCCGAACGCGCGCCGATGGACGAGCTCGTTCGGGTGGAATTGTGGCAACGTTACCACATGCCGCCGACGCTCGGATCGGCGCGGGGCCGCTCAGGCTTCGCGCGTTCGCAGTTCGCTGAGCATCCGCTCCCGGGCGCCGTCGAGGTGCGCTGCGAGCACGCCGGCGGCCTCATCGAGCGTGCCCTCGCGCATGACCTTCATCAGACGCACATGGTCGACCGACGACTCGTGCAGATCGTCGTCGTGATTGATGGTCACCTCGAGCAGCGCGGTGAAGGTCGGGAGGTACTGGCTCCACGCGCCGGCGAGGCGCGGGTGATCCGCGAGGTGGTAGATCTGCGAGTGGAAGTCGAGATCCGCGGCGACGAAGGCGGCGTGATCGCCCGCGTCGGCGGCATCCGCCATCCGCTGGACCGCGTGGAGCATCTCGCTCCACCGCTCATCCTCGTCCACCCGCATCGCACGGGAGAGGGCGAGGTGCTCGAGCGCCCCGCGGAGACTGTAGAGCTGGTCGACATCGTCCTGGCTCAGTCCGACGATGTACACCCCACGCGGGCGCTGGATCTCGACGAGCTTCTCGAAGCTCAGTTGCGTGAGCGCATCTCGGACCGGCCCACGGCTGACCTGGAACTCTTCGGCGAGCGCCTCCTCGGTGATGCGCGCCCCTGGCGCGAGCTCACCCCGAACGATCCGCTGCCGTAGGACTCCGGCCACCTGGGTGCCGAGAGACTCGCCGCGCTTTACAGTCTGCGTCACTGCATCCTCCTGTTAACAGTGAACAGAATACACACAGCTGCCGGTCAGCCGTCGTTCTTCGGACTCCAGAGCACCACCTCGGTCGAGCGACGGATGCGGCGACCGCCCGTCACGGGAACCACACCGGTCGCTCCAGCGGCGAACACGCGCACGCCCGGACGGTTCTGCCGTTCGGCGCGCAGCGCGCCTTCGAGCTCTATGACCCGGCGGCGCAGCATCCGCACCTCATCCTCGAGATCGAGCAGCCGTGCGATCGCCGGGAGGCTCATCCCGTCGGACGAGAGGCGGGCGACCTCGCGCAGCTGCTCGATGTTCCGCGGCGAGTAGCGTCGCGAGCCGCCGCGCGTGCGACCGGGCACGACCAGTCCGATGCGGTCGTACTGGCGCAGCGTCTGCGGGTGCATGCCGGCGAGTTCGGCCGCGACGGCGATCGCGAAGACCGGGGCGTCCTCATCCTCGACCATCGTGATCACCGTCCTTCCGTTCGTTCCGACACTTCGACTCGCTTCGCTCGCTCAGTGCGTTTCGTCTCGCTGCGCTCGCTCAACGACCCACGGGGTCAGGCCCGCGCTTTCGCCATCATGTCGGCGCGCGGGTTCTCCTTGGGCTCCAGCTCCTGGAACCGTTGCAGCGCCTCTCGCGCGGCGTCGTCCAGATGCGTCGGGACGGCCACCTGCAGCTCGGCGAGCAGATCGCCGGTGCCCTTCGAGCTCTTCACGCCGCGGCCCTTGACGCGCAGCACGCGGCCCGAGGGCGTCCCCGGCGCGACACGGAGCTTGACCACATCGCCGCCGAGCGTCGGCACCTCGATGGTGGCACCGAGGGTCGCCTCGGTGAAGGTCACCGGCACGGTGAGGCGCAGATTCAGGCCATCGCGCGTGAACACCGGGTGCGGACGCACCGTGATCGACACGACGATGTCGCCGCTCTCGCCACCATCCGGCGAAGGCCGGCCACGACCGCGCAGGCGGATCTTCTGCCCGTCCGCGACACCGGCCGGGATCTTCACCTTGAACGGCTTGCCGTCCTCGCCCTGCAGCGTGATCGTCTCGCCCTGCACGGCTGTGACGAAGTCGAGCGTGGTGCGGGCCGTGACGTCGGCGCCCTTCTGGGGGCCGCCGAACCCTCGGTATCCGCCGCTCGTCTGACCGAACCGGCCGGAGCCGAAGGAGCCGCCCTGGCCCTGGTTGAACATCGCGAAGATGTCCTCGAAGTCGGCGCTCTGCCCGCGACCACCCTGGCCGAATCGGCTGAACACGTCCTCGAAGCCACCCGCGCCGGAACCGCTCGCGGTGAAGCGCGCCCCCGAACCCATGGCCCGGATCTCGTCGTACTCTTTGCGCTGCTCCGGGTCGGAGAGCACCGAGTACGCCTCGCTGATCTCCTTGAACGTCGCCTCGGCCTTGGCATCGCCCTGATTGGAGTCCGGGTGATACTTGCGCGCCAGCTTGCGGTACGTCTTCTTCAGCTCCGCGTCACTGACATCCTTGGAGACGCCGAGCGTCTTGTAGAAGTCCTTGTCGAACCAATCCTGGCTGGCCATGTATCACCTACTCCGCGGGGACGGCGACGACGACCTTCGCGGGGCGCAGCTCCACTTCACCCAGGCGGTAGCCGACCTCGACGACCTCGAGGATCGTGGACTTCTCGACGCCGGGCGTCGGCTGCTGGAAGATCGCCTCGTGGTGCTGCGGGTCGAACTCCTCGCCCGTCTCGCCATAGGCGACGACACCGAGCCGCTCCACGACAGCGCGGACCTTCTCGCCGATCACGAAGAAGGGTGTGCCCTCCACGAGGTCGCCGTGCTGTGCGGCGCGGTCGAGATCGTCGAGCACCGGCAGCAGGCCCTTGGCGGCCTCGCCCTTGGCGCGCGCGATCTCGACGTGGCGCTGCTCCTCGGTGCGTCGACGGTAGTTGGCGTATTCGGCCTGCAGGCGCTTGAGGTCGTTGAGCAGCGCGTTCTCCGCGTCCGCGAGCGCGTCGTCGGCGCCGGCCGCTTCCTCGCTCTGCTCCGCGCCGAGGATGTCGTCGACCGTGAGGTCGTCATCGGATCCCTCGGCGGCCTGTGCCTCAGTGGAGTCGGGGTTCTCCTGCGGCGCGGGGCCGGATGCCGCAGCATCCGACCCCTCGTCGCCGGGAACCTCGCCGTTTTCGTCGAAGTTCTTGTCCGTCATGGTTACTTCTTCTCGTCCTCTTCGTCGATGACCTCGGCGTCGACGACATCCTCATCGGATGCCTCGTCCGCAGGGGCCTCGCCCTCGGGTGCCGCGCCGGCCGCGGCGTCGGTCTGCGACTGGGCGTAGATCGCCTCGCCGAGCTTGCCCTGCGACTCGTTCAGCTTGTCGAATGCGGTCTTGACGGCGTCGTCGTCATCGCCGGCGAGTGCCGCCTTCAGAGCGTCGACGTCGGCCTGGACCTCGTCCTTGACCTCGGCGGGGAGCTTGTCCTCGTTCTCCTTGATCAGCTTCTCGATCGAGTACGAGAGCGTCTCGGCCTGGTTGCGCTGCTCGAGGGCCTCGGCGCGCTTCTTGTCCTCGGCCGCGTTCTCCTCGGCCTCGCGGACCATACGCTCGATGTCATCCTTCGACAGCGACGAGCCGCCCGTGATGGTCATCGACTGCTCCGTACCGGTGCCCTTGTCCTTGGCGGACACGTGGACGATGCCGTTCGCGTCGATGTCGAACGTGACCTCGACCTGCGGGACGCCACGGGGAGCCGGCGCGATTCCGGTGAGCTCGAAGGTGCCGAGCGGCTTGTTGTCGCGGGTGAACTCGCGCTCGCCCTGGAAGACCTGGATCGCGACGGACGGCTGATTGTCGTCCGCGGTGGTGAAGGTCTCGCTGCGCTTGGTCGGGATCGCGGTGTTGCGGTCGATGAGCTTCGTCATCCGCCCGCCCTTGGTCTCGATGCCGAGGCTCAGCGGGGTGACGTCGATGAGCAGGACGTCCTTGCGCTCGCCCTTGAGGACACCGGCCTGGAGAGCGGCGCCGACAGCGACGACCTCGTCCGGGTTGACGCCCTTGTTGGCCTCCTTGCCGGTCTCGCGCTTGACGAGCTCGGCGACGGCCGGCATGCGGGTCGATCCACCGACGAGCACGACGTGGTCGATGTCGGCGACCTTGACGCCGGCCTCGCGGATGACGTCCTCGAACGGCTTCTTGGTGCGGTCGAGGAGGTCCTTGGTGAGGTCCTCGAACTTCGCGCGGGTGATCGTCTCGGACAGCGAGACAGGGCCCGACTCGGTCAGCGACAGGTACGGCAGGTTGATGGAGGTGCTGGTCGAGCTCGACAGCTCCTTCTTCGCCTGCTCCGCAGCCTCCTTCAGGCGCTGCAGGGCGATCTTGTCGGAGGACACGTCGACGCCGCTGGTCTCCTTGAACTGCTTGATCAGGTGGTCGACCAGGCGCTGGTCCCAGTCGTCACCGCCGAGGCGGTTGTCACCCGCGGTGGCGCGGACCTGGATCGTCGAGAAGTCGTCGTCCTTGCCCACCTCGAGCAGGGAGACGTCGAAGGTTCCGCCACCGAGGTCGAAGACGAGGATGAGCTCGTCCTCCTTGCCGCGGTCCAGGCCGTAGGCGAGGGCTGCAGCGGTCGGCTCGTTGATGATGCGCAGGACGTTCAGACCCGCGACCTCTCCGGCCTCCTTGGTGGCCTGACGCTCGGCGTCGTTGAAGTAGGCGGGGACGGTGATGACGGCATCCGTCACGGTGTCGCCCAGGTAGGACTCGGCGTCGCGCTTGAGCTTCATGAGGATGCGCGCGGAGATCTCCTGCGGCGTCCACTTCTTGCCGTCGACGTCGAAGTTCCAGTCGGTGCCCATGTGGCGCTTGACGGATGCGACGGTGCGGTCGACGTTGGTGACGGCCTGGCGCTTGGCGGTCTCGCCGACGAGCACTTCGCCGTCCTTGGTGTACGCGACCACCGAGGGGGTCGTGCGGAAGCCCTCGGCGTTGGCGATGACCTTCGGCTCGCCACCCTCGAGGACGCTGACGACGGAGTTCGTCGTTCCGAGGTCGATTCCTACAGCACGTGCCATGCGATTCTCCTTCTGGTTGAAGTACGAGTGAGTCTGAGGGCGACCCGGGAAACCTGAGTCGCGATGGCTCAACTGTACGCCTCGGCTGCGTGCGCTGTCAAATGAACTTGATATGAACTGGCTCAACTTTGTCTTATCCACAGACCGCCCATGAGTCGCTCGACCTCAATACGCTCGCTGAGCATGAGCAATCGACTGCTTCACACCTTCGCGAGTGCGAGCGCGCTCGCACTCGGACTCGCGCTGAGCGCCTGCGCTGCAGAACAGCCGCCTGAGCCTGTTGCCGCACGCACGCCCTCTCTCGATTCGGTCTCGTTCAGCGACGGCGCCACCCTGCCGGCCGGCACTGACGTCTCTTGGGGAGACGGCTTCGCCCACGACGACGGATGGGAGGAAGTCGCCCGCATGGCTGCGCCGGGACGGTGGATGTATGAGAACGCGGATCGGACCTGTGTCGCCGCGTTCCGCGGCGGAGCGCTCGGCGACGCCGGTGACATGAACGATCTGGAGGCCACCGATGCAGTGATCGCCGCCGAACTGGGTGAGGATCCAGTCGAGCTCGCCCAGTCGGTCAGTGACGGATACTTCCTCAGGTACGGCCCCGGTGATGCCCAGGTCGCCCACCACCAGTTCTCCTTCACCGTCAACGGTGTCGGCCGCTTCATCGCCGCTCGCGCCTTCGTCGAGCTGAACTATTCCGTCCAGGTGATGATCATGTGCGAAGGTGTGGATCTGAGCGTCGCCGCCGAAGAAGTGCTGTCGAAGAACATGATCTCCATCGAGGCTCCATCACAGCCTTGACTCGGCCGGTCGAGGACAGCGCTACTGAGCGGACTGCGCATCCAGCCATCGGGAGATCTCGACAGCCAGGGCGGTGGGCGCATCGAGTTGGATGAGGTGCCCGGCACTCTCGAGGATCGAGAGCGATGAGCCAGGGATCAGCGACTGCAGGCGATGCGCTCGGTCAGCCGGGATCCAGGCGTCGTCGGCACCCCAGACGATGTGCGTCGGCTCGTCGATCGTCGGATACAGGTGCTCGATCTCGTCGGTGTAGCGCTCGTCGGCTTGCGCGATCTGCCGATAGAACGCCGGCTGGCCCAGCGATCCCGTCCACGGCTCGACGAGCATCGCGAGATCCTCGCCACGCAGTCCGAGATGGCTCGCGCCGGCGATGTATGCCTCGACCGCACCGCGATGCACGTGCGGCGGCAGCTGCGCGAAGACGTCGGCGTGCTGCTGGACGAGGGTGAAGAACGGTGAGCCCCACGGGCTGAGAGCGACCACATCGACGAGGCAGAGGGAGCGATAGCGCGTGCCGTGCAGCGTCCGCGCGCGCAACGCGACCGCGCCGCCGAAGTCGTGCGCCACGACGTGCGGCCGATCGAGCTGCCACTCCCCGAGGAGCGCGGCGAACAGCTCGCCCTGGACGCCGAGATCCACGGCGTGTGCGGCATCCATCGACGACTGGCCGTATCCGGGCATGTCCCAGAGGTGCACGGTGAATCGCGACGCCAGCGCGTCGGCCAGCGGCCGCCAGAGCGCCGACGACCACGGCGTGCCGTGGAGAAAGACAAGCGCGGGGCCGGATCCGAATCGATCCCACGCGACGGTGCGGCCGTCCCACTCGAACGTCTCGCGAAGCGTATGCATCGGCATCCGCCCCTCCATCACTTCCCGCCGGGCGGGCCGACCATCAGGAGGATCACATACAGCGCCACCACGGCCACGGCGATGAGCGCTACGAGAACCCACGGCCGACGGAGGAACCATCGCATGAGACGGTCGTACCAGGTGCGATCCTGCGGGTGGTCACTCGCTTCGAGCCGCCAATCGCCGGTGAGCCGGCCGGTGCGGTGCAGCCAGATCTCCATCGGGATCGTGGCGTAGGGGACGATCGCGCTCACGACGGCGAGGATGCCGACGCCGATCGACCAGCGCTGGTTAAACGCGACGAGGATCGCGGTGGCGCCGTAGGCGAGGAACACGAACCCGTGGATGCCCCCGCCGACGGTCACCACGATCCCGGGAGCTCCGACGGCTCGCGCGATGAGAGCGGCGATCAGGATCGTCCAGGTGATCGCCTCGGCGATCGCGAGAACACGGTACAGGCGTGCAGGGGTGCGGAACATCGCGCTCCTTGTTCGGGGTGTCCCTCAACGGTACGTGATCTGCTCGTCAGCTCCGGCGCAGCGCTGCCTGCAGGAGATCGGTGAGCGGACGAGGCATCCGCTCAAGGGGAACCACGTCGATAACATCGGCGGCGAACCGGGCCTTGCGCCCCGCGGCCGTGCCGGCGAACCGGTGCAGCTGCTGCTCGATGGAGCGTTCACGCTGCGCCGGCTGCCCCTGGAACACGCGGAACCGGGTGAGCTCGCCGCGCGCCGCGAGCGTCTCGAGGACGACCTCGGCCCCGGCCGCCCGGATCACCTCATCCTCGAGATCGCGCTCGCACCCGAAGAATCCCACGGTCCGCAGATCCACCGCATCGTCGTCGATCAGCCCGACGTCGCGCAGCACTCCGCTGACATATCGCTTCTCGGCGCCGTCGTAGAGGCCGAGCACGGAGAGCCTCCCGTCAGCGGGCAGCGTCACCAGCTGCCGGCGCAGGTTCGTGATGCCGCCGAGTTCGATGAGCTCGACAGCATCCAGGCGCACTCCCCGACGACGCGCGAGGGCGCGGAAGGCGAGACTGTCGCTCCTGCCCTCGAACAGCACGACGGGCCGTCGCGCAGCGCTGCCGACAGACATGCGTAGACCCTAGCGTCCGGTGCGCGGCCGTTCGAGCGGCGCGAGCGCAGCGGCATCCGAACCGGCCCTGAGCAGCCGGTCGCGCATGGCGACCGCGGCGATCACGTAGGGGCGGTCATCGCCGTAGAGCAGCGATCGGGCGTTCGCCTGCTCGTAGAGCGCGGGCAGCTCGAAGGCGAGCGTCTCGACGCCGACGGCATCCAGATCGAGCTCGCCGGCGTCGGCCGCGTGGCGCACCTGCGCCTCGATGTAGCCGTACCAGTCCGACATCGCAGCGCGCACGGCATCGCGCACCGGACCGGGCTTGGAATCGAAGTCGGCGCTCACGGCTGCGAAGAAGCATCCCCCGGCGAAGACGCGGGTGCGCGAATACTCGATCAGGTGATCCATCAGCGCGACGAGGCGCGGCAGCCCACGCGGCTGCTCGCGGGCCGGCTCCACCACGACCGCCATGAACACGGCACGGCCGGCATCGACGGTGGCCACCTGCAGGCCGACCTTGTTCTGGAAGAGGCCGGCGATGCTGCTCTTGCTGTATCCGGATGCCTCGGCGAGACGCCCGATGCTCAACCCGTCCAGTCCCTCCACCGACGCGAGATCCGTCGCATAGGTGAGCACCGCGCGACGAGAAGCGTCGCCGCGGGCACGGCGCCCGTCTACGGACGGCGTCTCCTCCGCGGTGATCGATTCGGACATGCCCCTAGTCTACGAACGATCGTTCAGATAGTCTATGCACGATCGTTCGTATAGATAGGAGCATCATGTCGACATCGATGAACCTCGCCGCCACGCATCATGCCGCGCGACGCGAGCTCGTCCAGGTGCGCGGGCGCGCAGCGCAGGGCTACCGCACCGTGCGGACCTACCAGTGGGGAACGGGCACGCGCGCAGCGCTCCTCATGCACGGCTGGCACGGCCGGGCATCCCAGTTCGCGACCCTCGTGCGCGACCTCGTGGCCGAGGGCTTCCGCGTCCACGCCTTCGACGCGCCCGCGCACGGCGACTCCCGCGGTGCGCGAACCGACGCCCGCGACTGGATCGCCGCCGCCCGGTTGATCGCCCGGGACGAGGGGCCGTTCGACCTCGTCGTCGGGCACTCTTTCGGCGCCTTCGCGGCGCTCGCGGC
Source organism: Microbacterium abyssi (assembly GCF_015277895.1). Taxonomy (NCBI): domain Bacteria; kingdom Bacillati; phylum Actinomycetota; class Actinomycetes; order Micrococcales; family Microbacteriaceae; genus Microbacterium; species Microbacterium abyssi. Next base: position 3,113,451 of record NZ_CP063815.1, read on the forward strand.
AGTGAGGGACGGCGTCGACGCCGGGCGCGTCGTGTCCATCGCCGGAGCCGGCGACGTGAATGCCTTCCACACCCAGTTCGCCCGGACGATGGGGCTGTCGGCACCGGCGCTGGCCGCGTTCGGTGCTGCTTTCTACCGCCGCCTCGGGATGACTCGCGCCGACGCGGATGCCGTCTTCGACTCGCTCGCCCACCCCCTGCCGGCCGCGACCGAACTGCTTGTGATCCACGACGAACGCGACCGCGCGCTCGATGTGGCGAACGCGCGCGCTCTGCACGCCGCGCACGGCGGGCGCTCGCGCCTGCTGCTCACACGCGGATTCGGCCACAACCGTCTCCTCGTGGCCGACGAGGTGCTCGACGCCGTGCTCGCGTTCGCCGCCGACGGGGCGCAGCCGGCCGGCATCCGCTCATCGGACGCCACCGGGCTGCGCCACTGAGCAGACCGCACGGAATAGCCGACCGCACGGAATAGCAGGGGCCGGCGCCCGGTTCCCAGAATCATGAGCCTCGTCATGTCGCCCCCCGCCGCTGCCGCGCGGGAGGATGCCCTCGAACGGCTGCTGGGCGACGTCGCCGTCAGCGTCCGCTCGCAGCACCGCATCCTCGCAACGGCCGATGAGGCGGTCGCTCTCGAACCCGGCGCGCTGTCGCTGATCTACGTGCTCGCCGGCGAGGTCCGGCTCTCCGGCGACGGCGGGCTTGCCGATGCGTTCACCACGGGAGACGCGCTGCTCAGCTCGGGACAGCGCGCGACGACGCTCCGCATCGCGGCCGGTTCGCGGGTGCTCGTGTCGCGCCTCGCCCTCGCCGCCGGCGCCGTGCACCTGGGCACACTGCTGCCTCCGATCGCGTGGATCCGCCGGTTCGACGATCTCGAGCCGGCCGCTGCCGCGCTCGCACGGCACATGGGCGTCGAGGCGCCGGACCGGCATGTCGAGCGCGACGGCGACATGGTGATCTGCCGCATGATGGCGACGATGCTCGTGCAGTCGATGATCCGGGCGTGGGCGGCGATCGGCTGCGCGCCCGAGGGCTGGCCCTCGCGCACCGGCGACCTGTTCCTCGACCGCGTCCTCGTCGCCGTCGGCGACGACCCCGGCCGCGAATGGACGGTCGAGCAGATGGCGTCGGTCGCCGCGCTCTCGCGTTCGGTGTTCGCCGCGCGCTTCCACGCCGCGCTCGGGCAGTCACCCGCGAGCTACGTCACCGAGGTTCGGATGGAATCGGCCAAGGGGATGCTGGATGCCGGCCAGTCGGTGTCGGAGACGTCCCGCCGCCTCGGCTACGGCTCGGACGAGGGGTTCAGCCGCGCGTTCCGCCGGGCGACCGGCGTGACGCCGTCGCGCTGGCGGGTGCGCGAGGCGTCTCCGGTTCCGGCCTGAGCGGCTGAGCTCCGCCCGTGCGTCAGCCGCGCGCCCGGTTCGATGCCCCGAACAGCGCGGCACCGGCCACCAGCGCGGCAGCGCCCAGCGCGTAGGACGGCTCGACCCCGATGCTGTCGACGAGGATGCCGCCGACACCTGCCGCGACCATGATCGCGGCCTGGAATCCGACGACGACGAGACTCCCGCCGGCCTCCAGACGATCCGGCATCCGATGCCCGACCCAGGTGTTGACGACGATCAGCCAGGACGCGAAGAAGAAGCCCCAGACGAACACAGCGATCCCGACTCCGGGCACCGAGTCCGACAGCAGGATGGTCGCCACGACGGTGGCGGCGATCACGGCCGGCGCGAGCACCGCGAAGAACCGGAACGACCGGTCGATGATCAGGCCGATGGTGAGGTTGCCGATCAGGCCGCCGATACCGAACAGCGCCAGCAGCATGACGATCGTGCCGGCGTCGACGTCCGGCATCCGCTCCAGCGCGAGACGGATGTAGGTGTACGCGAGGAAGTGGCCGAGCACGACCAGCACGTGGCCGGCGAGTCCGAGGCCGACGCCGGGGCGGCGGATCGTGTCGAGCAGGAGCCGGAAGCTCGATACCTGCGCGGCCGGAACCGGCGGGAGCATCGTCCGCAGCGCGATCGCCAGCACACCGGTCACGATGCCGGCGAGCGCGAACACCGCACGCCAGTCCATCGCCTCGCTCAGGATGACGCCGACCGGAACGCCGGCGACCGTCGCGAGCGACGTGCCGGCGGAGGTGAACATCACGGCCCGGCCGAGCCGCTCCGGTCCGGCGATGCGTACGGCGACCGTGATCGACATCGACCAGAACGTGCTCAGCGCCGCGCCCAGCAGAAAGCGGGCGAGGAGCACGAGGACGAGGTTCGGCGCGATCGCGACTATGAGATTGGATGCCGCGGCGGCGAGCGCCATCCACACCAGCAGCGAGCGACGGTCCAGGCGCGGGAAGACCATGCCGACCGTCGGCGCGACGATCAGCCCGACCAGCGCAGTGACGGTGACGGTCTGCCCGGCCTGGCCCGGCGTGACGCCGAGCCCGTCGGCCATCTCGGTGAGCATGCCGTTGGGGAGGAACTCGGCCGTGACGAGCAGGAAGCTCAGCATCATCACGACGATGAGCGCTCCGTACCGGATGCGTTCGGCAGGGGCCGCTGCGGCGACGGGAATGGGCGCGGTCGTTGTCATGATCCAACCCTCGCAGCCGGGCGGATGCTGCGCCCGACCACCCGTCCGCGGCATCCGACTGATCGTCCGGTGTCGACCCGGTCTGGACACGCGAGCGGCACGCGCCTAAGCTCGCTCCTGCGCCGGGACGCCCCCGGAAGAAAGTCCGCGAGAGAGGAGCTGTGACATGAACGCTGTCGTCGTCGCGCCTCTCGCCGACCACCTTCCCCTCGAGGCCACCCGCTCCTGATCCGCGTGTGGCCTCCCTTCCGGAGCAACCACCGTGACTGATCCCCTCGCGTCATTCGACGCATCCCTTTCCTTCCGCCCTTCCGTCGAGTTCGATGAGTCCATCACCTTCGCCGATGTCGAACCGGACGAAGACCAGCGCTGGTCCACGTGGCCGGCGATCACGCCGTCCGAACGAGGACCCGAGCCATGGCCCGATTGGGTCGTGACCTCCGCCGGGGCACTCGACACCGAGCTCGGCGTGCTCAAGACGGGCAAGGAGGCCGACGTCTTCCTGATCGAACGCGCCGTGCCCGGCAGTCCGACCGAGCGCACCCTGCTCGCAGCCAAGCGCTATCGCAGCCCCGAGCACCGCAGCTTCCACCGTTCTGGCGTCTATACGGAGGGTCGCGGCGTGCAGAAGTCCCGCGACGCCCGCGCCATCGCGAAGAAGACGGCGTTCGGTCGCGAGGTGGCGGCCTCCGAGTGGTCGTTCGCCGAGTTCAACGCGCTGAGCCGCATGTGGGAACTGGGTGCTCCGGTCCCCTATCCCGTTCAGGTGAACGAGACGGAGGTGCTGATGGAGTTCATCGGCACGGATGGCGCGGCCGCTCCGCGCCTCGCTCAGGAGCGCGGCGACCGGGCGGTGCTCGCGGGCTATTACGCGCAGATCGTCGAGATCATGCACATCTTCGCCGGCGCCGGCTACGCGCACGGAGACCTTTCGCCGTACAACCTTCTGGTGCAGGACGGGCGCGTGCGGGTGATCGATCTGCCGCAGATCGTCGACGTCATCGCGAACCCGCAGGGGCTCGATCTGCTGCATCGCGACTGCGTCAACGTGTGCGACTGGTTCGCCCGGCACCGCGTGGAGTGCGATGCGGAGGAGCTGTTCGCCGAGCTCATGGCGTCGTCGTACGCGTGAGGCACGGCGTCCGGCCGCGGGCACGCGGCGCGCCGCTACCTGTCGTTCACCGGATCCGGCCAGACTTCGAGCATGAGTACGTCTGATAACAGTGCGGTCCCGGTCCCCGAGGCGACCGCGAACAGCGGCGCCGTCGCCGTCGTCGGCCTCGACCTTCGCGGCGAGACCCCCGCTCCGAAGAAGCAGGTGTACTCGTGGGCGCTGTGGGACTGGGCGACGCAGCCGTTCAACACCGTCATCCTGACGTTCATCTTCACGGCGCTGTACCTGACGACCGACGTCTTCCTGCCGCCGGAGATCGCCGCGCTCGACCCCGACAGCGACGCGTACAAGGCGGCCGAGGCCGGTCTCGCCTCGGGCCTCGGGCTCGGCTCGACGATCGCGGCGTTCGCGATCCTGCTGCTCGCGCCTGTGCTCGGACAGCGCGCGGATGCCGCCGGCCGGCAGAAGCTCTGGCTCGGGATCGGCACCGGCGCGCTCATCCTCTGCATGTTCGGACTGTGGTTCGTCGAACCGACGCCGGCGCTGTTCTGGCTGGGCGTGGCCCTGATCTCGGCGGGTTCGGTGTTCGGCGAGATCGCCGCGGTGAACTCCAACGCCATGCTGATCGGGATCGCGAACCCCAAGACCGTCGGCAAGATCTCGGGCCTCGGCTGGGGCTTCGGGTACATCGGCGGCATCGTGGCGCTGGTCATCGTCGTCATCTTCTACATGACCGGGTGGTTCGGGCTCCCCGACGACGGCGGCCTTCCCTTCCGCCTGATCGCCGTCGGCTGCGCGGTGTGGGCGATCGTCTTCAGCATCCCGATCTTCCTGAACGTCCCGGAGCCCTCGCTCGGCCGACCCGATCGCAAGGTCGGCTTCTTCCGCTCGTACGTGCTGCTCACGAAGGACGTCATCAGCCTCTATCGCTCGCCCGAGACGCGTCCGACGTTCTGGTTCCTGCTCTCGAGCGCCGTGTTCCGCGACGGCCTCGGCGGCGTCTTCGCGTTCGGCGCGATCATCGCCGGTCAGGTGTTCGGCTTCGAGTTCCTCGAACTCGTGATCTTCGGCATCGCCGCGAACCTCATCGCCGGGGTCTCGACGATCCTCGCCGGCCGCCTCGACGACCGCTTCGGCCCCAAGCGGATCATCCTGGTCGCGCTGGGCTCGATGGTCGTCGCGGGCCTCGCGGTCTTCTTCCTCGTGGATGCGGGCACGGTGGTGTTCTGGATCGGCGGGCTGCTGCTGTGCGCTTTCGTCGGGCCGGCGCAGGCGGCATCCCGCTCGTTCCTGGCGCGCGTGACGCCAGCCGGACGCGAGGGCGAGATCTTCGGCCTCTACGCCACGACCGGACGCGCCGCGAGCTGGATGGCATCCGGTGCCTGGACGCTGCTGATCGTTCTCACCAGCGCGACGGCGTTCGGCATCCTCGGCATCGTGCTCGTGCTGCTGCTGGGCTTCCTGCTGCTGCTGCCGGTGAAGGCGCCCCCGGCGGCCTGACGCCGCTTCAGCCCCAGTTGTCGGCGAGCTTGCCGAGCAGGCGCGCGAGCTCGCGAGCCTCGTCGTCGGTGAACGACTCGAGCGCCTTCGAGAGCGCCTGGCGCCGCTCGCCGCGCATGCCGCGTGCGATGCGACGGCCGTCCTCGGTGAGCGCGATGCGGGTGCGGCGGGCGTCGTCGGGGTCGGCCTCGCGCTGCACGAGTCCGCGCTGGACGCCCTGCTGAACGAGCCGCGACGCGCGCGGCTGGTCCACGCCGATCGCCTCGCCGAGCGCGCTGACGCTGAGTGGTTCGGATGCCGTCGCGAGAGCATCCAGCATCCGGATCCATGCCGGCCCGCCGAGACGCCCGCCGGGTGCTGCCGGACCGCCGGCCCATGGCGGCATCCCGAATCCGGGGCGGTGACCGTGCCCGTGCACGTGCTCGCCGCGCTCGCCGTGCGGACCGCCGTGGCCATGACCGTGCGGGCCGCCGCCGGGCATCCGTCGTCCGCGCAGACGCGACAGGGCGTGCGCGATGGCTTCGGCGGGGTCGGGATTCTCGGTGCTCACGACCTCAACTTTACATGCGACTTGACATGCATTCGCATTGCATGTCACACTACATATACATGCGCAGTTACAAGCAAAGGACTTCTCTCATGAACACCACTGAGAACAACGAACAGAACCCCCGCCCCTTCGGCTACTGGCTGAAGGCGGTCGACCGCCTCATGGCCGCCGAGTTCGCCACCGCCTTCGAATCCTTCGGCGTCACGCGCCGCGAATGGCGCCTGCTGAACCGCATCGACGGCACCGTCTCGGGCGATGACCGGCCGCTGACGGTGCACAAGCTGGGCCGGCTCATCGAGCTCGGCTGGGTGACGGATGCCGATGGCAGCTGGACCCTCACCGACGAAGGTCGCGACGCCAAGCAGCGCCTCGGCGACATCGTCGACGGCATCCGCGCGAAGGTCGCCGACGCCGTCCCCGCCGAAGACCTCGCCACCACGATCGCGACGCTCGAGCAGCTCGCTCGCGCGTTCGGCTGGGACGAGAACACGCCGCTTCCGCGCGTGGGCGGACGCGGACATCGTCACGGACGTCGTGGTTTCGGACCTCGTGGCTTCGGCCGCGGGTTCGGGCGCGGTTTCGGGCACGGGCACGGCTTCGGTCATGGCTTCGACCCCCGCGGGTTCGGGCACGTCGGCCACGCTTCAGCGGACTTCGGCGATCGCGGCTTCGGCGAGCGCCGCGACTGCCGCCACGACGAGCATTCATTCGCGCATGGCGAGGAGCGCGGGCGCCACGGCCACGGCCACCACGGCCACGGCCGGGCGCGGTTCGCTCGGTTCGCGCAGGGTGCCTACGAGCGCGGCTTCGACGCCGGGTTCGGCCGCGGGCGCGGCGAGCACTGACCCCCGACATCCTTGCTGTATGAGAAGTGCCGGTTACGAGCTAGTCATAACCGGCACTTCTCATACGTGCTGAACGCGAACAAGGACTGCGCGGTCAGCCGGGCAACCCCAAGAAGACCATGAAGCCGACGGCACCGAACAGCAGCACAGCCAGTCCGGCATAGATCGCGACGGTCCAGCCGCGGTAGTTGTTCCCTTCGGTTCCGCCGGCGGCGGGGCTCACGTAATTCCGGCTCGCCTCGTCGCGAGCAGTCGCGGCGCGTGAAGCGGCCGCGCGTGACTCCGCTTTCTGCGCAGCGGTCGGGGGCACAACCTCCTGCTTGTGGGCCGATGCCGAGGTCCATGTATCGTTCGGCGCCCAGGTGCTGCGCTTGCGAAGAGCAGGAGCTTCCGGAGTGTCTGTCGCGTCAGCCGAGCCGTTCTCCGACGGCGCCGGGGGGATGACCGGCTCCGGCGCGGGGGCCGGTGGAGCTGCGCTGAACTCGGGCGGCGGCGGCACCTCGAAATCTTCGATCGCCGCTTCGGCATCGGGAGCGGCGACCGTCTCCGGCGCCGGCACGGCGAAAGCGTCGACGCCGGGGGCTGCGGATGGCGCTGACGGTTCACCGCCTGACACGGACGCATCGGTCGTGGCATCCTCGCCGGGATCTTGCGGGTTCTCCGTGTTCTCGCCGCTCATGCTCTCGATAGTACGTGTGGGTGCGGCGATCCGCTCGTGGTCAGCCGCCGACGGATCCGGTGTCGACGGTGCCGACATCGGTGCGGTGGAAGTTCTGGAACGAGCGGGATGCCGTCGGCCCCCGCTGCCCCTGATAGCGGTTGCCGTAGGGGCCGGAGCCATACGGGTTCTCGGCGGCCGAGGTGAGGCGGAAGAAACAGAGCTGCCCGATCTTCATGCCGGGCCACAGCTTGATCGGCAGCGTGGCGACGTTCGCGAGCTCGAGGGTGACGTGGCCGGTGAACCCGGGGTCGATGAAGCCCGCGGTCGAGTGGGTGATGAGTCCGAGGCGGCCGAGCGAGGACTTGCCCTCCAGGCGTGCGGCGATGTCGTCGGCCAGCGAGACCTGCTCGAACGTCGCGCCGAGCGCGAACTCTCCGGGGTGCAGGATGAACGGCTCGTCCGGCTTGACCTCGATCAGGCGGGTGAGCTCGGGCTGGTCCTCAGCGGGGTCGATGAACGGGTACTTGTGGTTGTCGAACAGACGGAAGTACCGGTCCAGGCGCACGTCGATGCTCGACGGCTGGATCATCTCCGGCTCATGCGGGTTCAGGCCGATCCGGCCGGATGCGAGTTCTGCCTTGATATCGCGGTCGCTGAGAAGCACGGGATTCAGCCTACTGTCCGGCGTGCACCGCCTCGCGCGTTTGTTATGCTGGCCAGACGCCGCAAGGCCTCGGGACTGTAGTTCAATGGTAGAACTTCTGCTTCCCAAGCAGACAGCGCGGGTTCGATTCCCGTCAGTCCCTCCACCTCATCGAACATTTCTGATTCGATGGCCTCATGCCTCACGATGTCGTGAATCAGCCATCGCCGCGCACCGACCTCGACGAGTACGCCACGAACATCGCACTGGTGGAGGGCGTCGAACGCCATGATGCCGCCTGGGCCCACCATCGACTGCATCCGACCGGGCAGCGGGTGGGGACGGCCTCCTTCCAGCGCGACGCCGAACGCGCGAACCGTCACGAGCCCGTCCTGCACACGCACGACCGCTACGGCCATCGCATCGACGAGGTCGAGTACGACGACGCGTACCACCGGGTCATCAGCGCGGCCGTCGCCGACGGCGCGCACACCAGCGCCTACGTCGAGCCGATGCCCGGCGCGAACGTCGCGAGAGCTGCGACCTTCATGCTCTACGCACAGATCGAGCCCGGGCACGCGTGCCCCGTCTCGATGACGCACGCCGTCGTTCCGGTGCTGCAGCAGCACGGTGAAGCCGAATGGCTCCGGCGCACGTTCAGCACGACGTACGACCCCGAGCTGAAGGCCGACAAGCACAGCGCCCTGTTCGGCATGGCGATGACCGAGAAGCAGGGCGGATCCGACGTCCGCACGAACACGACGACCGCCACCCCGATCGGTGACGGCCGATACCTGCTGAACGGTCACAAGTGGTTCTGCTCCGCCCCGATGTCGGACGCCTTCCTCGTGCTCGCGCAGGCGCCCGGCGGGCTGTCGTGCTTCCTACTGCCGCGCATCCTCGGCGACGGTGCGCCGGGCGGCATCCGCATCCAGCGTCTCAAGGACAAGCTCGGAAACCGGGCCAACGCGTCGAGCGAGGTCGAGTACGAGGATGCCTTCGCCACCCTCGTCGGAGACGAGGGCCGCGGTGTCCGCACAATCATCGACATGGTCGCCCGCACCCGCCTGGACTGCGTGCTCGGCTCGACCGCCGGCATGCGCCAGGCGACCGCCGAAGCCGCGTGGCACACGAGGAATCGATCGGCGTTCGGACGGATGCTGATCGACCAGCCCGCCATGATGTCGGTGCTCGCCGACCTGCAGCTCGAGACCGAGGCCGCCACCGCCACGGCGCTGCGGCTCGCCCGTGCACACGACGATGACGCCTCGGACGAGGAGATCGCGTTCCGGCGGCTGGCCACCGCCGTCGCGAAGTACTGGATCTGCAAGCGCGGGCCCGGTCACGCGTACGAGGCGCTGGAATGCCTGGGCGGCAACGGCTACACCGAGTCCTTCCCGCTCGCGATGCGCTACCGCGAGCAGCCGGTGATGGCGGTCTGGGAGGGTTCCGGCAACGTGATCGCCCTCGACGTTCTCCGCGCGCTCGGGCGCGACGGCGACTCGCTCGCGGCGTTCGACGCCGAGGTGTCGCGCGCCGCCGGCGCCGATCAACGCCTCGATGACTGGATCGCTCATATCCGCCGGCTCGCCCGCGACGTGGCACCCGACCCGCAGCCGGATGCCACTGCCCGCCGCCTCGTCGGCGCACTCGCGCTCGCGCTGCAGGGCTCGCTGCTCGTTCGCCACGCACCGCACGCCGTCGCGGATGCCTTCTGCGCGACGAGGCTGTCCGGCGATCCGTTCGGCGGTGCGCTCTACGGCGCGCTGCCGCCGGGTGTGGATACCGCGGCCATCGCCGCGCGCGCCTGAGCAGAGTATTCGAGCACGCCCCCGCTCAGCGCTCCCGCAGCGCCCGCCCCATCCGCTCCAGGGCCTCGCGCAGCACAGGCCGCGGCGTCGCGAACACGAACCTGGTGAACCCGACCGCCGCCTGCCCGCATGCCGCGCCGTCGGTCATCGCAACGCCCGCATTCTCGCGGAACCACTCGCCCAGATCTCCGGTGAGCCCGGTCGCACGGAGATCGAGGAGAGCGATGTACGTCCCCTCCGGCATGGTCACCTGAACGTCCGGCAGGTGCTCGGCGACCAGCTCGACGAGGAGCCGGCGGTTGCCGTCGAGATACTCGACGACATCGTCGAGCCAACCGCCACCCGCCGTGTACGCCGCGAGGTTCGCGACCGCGCCGGTCGTCGAGGTTCCGTGTCCGATCCAGCCGTCGTCGGCCTCCCACTTCTCCAGCGACTCGGCGTTCGAGAAGATGATCTGCGCGCATTTGAGCCCGGCGAGATTCCACGCCTTCGATGCGGATGCCGCCGTGACCGTGTGCGCGGCGGCGGCAGGCGACACCGAGGCGTACGGGATGTGCGTCGCCGGCGCATAGACCAGCGGCGCGTGGATCTCGTCCGAGAACACCCGCCCGCCGGCATCCGCCACGGTGTCGGCGATCCGCAGCAGCTCTTCTCTCGTCGCCACAGTCCCGAGCGGATTGTGCGGATTGCACAGCACGAGCAGCTCGCCGCCGTCGGCGAACGCCGCGGCGACACCTTCGTGATCCATCACCCACCGGCCGTCCACCTGGATGCTCGGCACCTCGATGACGCGCCGTCCGTGCCGCGGCGGCACCGACAGGAACGGCATGTACGCGGGCGTGGGAACGATGATCGCGGCATCCGGCTTCGTGAAGTTCTTGATCGCGAACTCCAGCGCCACGATGACGTCGGGCACGAGGCGCACCTGGTCGGGCGTGAGGCTCCAGCGGTGGTGTTCGGCGTACCGGCGCGCCGTCGCCTCCTGGAGCGCGGTGGCGAGGTGCTGCGGGAGGTATCCGGTCAGCCCGGCCTTCAGCGATTCGTCGATCGCATCGGTGATGGCGGGCGCGACGCCGAAGTCCATCTCGGCGACGAACGCGCCGATGGCGTCCGGGAACATGGTCCACTTGACGCTGCCGGCGGCATGCAGCTCGGCCGCCGTGATCGCGTCGAAGGCGTGCGCGGTCATGCCTCCAGACGCTCCGCGACGATCCGGGCGGTGGCCTCGGGATGGATGCTGTGACCCACCGACTCGGGCACCTCCAGGTACTCGGCATCCGGCATCAGCTCCGCGAGTCGAGCTGCCGCGCCGACCAGGAACGGCATCGTCTCGACGCCGCACAGGATCGTCACGGGCATCCGCACTTCGCGCATCGCCTCCGACGGCATCGAGGCGCGCTGCGTCACCAGGACGTCATAGACCGTGGACGCGCCGAGCGGTGCCGTCTCGGCGAACAGCGGCGACGTGCGGAACTGCTCGATGGCGGCATCCGGCAAGCCGACCGCCTCCCGCTGGAAGGCGACCACCGCGTCCCCCGGGCGCCCCTCATCCGCCATCGTCTGCAGGCGATCGGCGAGATCAGCGGCAGGGTCGTCCTCGCCGAAACGGAACGGCGGCTCCGAGAGGAACAGGTGCGTCATCGGCACGCCCTCACCCGCCGCGAAGAGGGCGAGCACCGCACCGGAGGAATGGCCGAGCACCGCCGCACCGCCACCGGCCTCCGTTCCGGTCTCGGATGCCGCCGCGATCACGGCCGCGAGGTCCTCGACCTCTCGTTCGGGTGCGGCCGGCCGCGTCTCACCGCTGTCACCCCGCGCGCGCCGGTCGTAGGTGATCGCACGCAAACCGGCAGCGGCCATCGCGCGCGCGATCTCCGCGGCATCCTTCGCTCGCGAGAGCGCGCCGTTCACGATGACGATGGCCGGGCCGGAGCCGACAGAGTGCGTGGCGATCGGTGTTCCGTCTGCGGAGGTGACGATGTCCATGCCACCAGGCAACACCCGAGCGGCGTACGGGGTCAACCGCAGACCGCTCGGACGCAGCGTCACACCGGTTCGGGATGCTTGCCCGATGCCGCCGGACCGGCATCCCCCAGACCCTCGGCGTCCGCCGTCCCCTCCTTCACCGGAAGGATGAGGTCCAGCGGCATCGTGCTCGTGTCGAGGAGTTCATTGCCGTCCTGTTCGGCGACGAGCTCCTCGGCCTCGGCGTTGGTCTCCACCGTCGGGAAGGAGCCCAGCAGGGGCCGCTTGGCCGTCTCCTTCATCGAGAGCATCGCGACGCCACCGAGGGCGGCGAAGAACATGATGTAGAACGCCGGCATGTAGGTGTTGCCGGTGAGGTTGATCAGCGCCTGGCTGAACAGCGGAGTCGTGCCTCCGAACAGCGACACTGCCACGTTGTAGGCGATCGCCATCGCGCCGAATCGCGAGGCGGTCGGGAACAGGGCCGGAAGAGCGGATGCTGCGATCGCCACGTAGAACGCCACGGGGATCGCGACCATCGCCAGCGCGATCATGACCGCCCATTCCTGACCGATCTGCATGATCGTGAAGGCCGGGACCATGAGCACGATCGTCGAGATGACCGCGATGCCGTACACGGGCCTGCGCCCGATCCGGTCGGAGAGCTTGCCGATGAACGGCAGGCACGCGCTCATCACGATGAGCACCGGAACCGTGGCCACGGCGGCCATCAGATTGGAGACGCCGACCTCGGTCTCGAGATACGTCGGCATGTAACTGGTCAGCGCATAGCCGGCCGTGTTCGTCGCCGACACCAGGGCGATGCCGATGAGGACCTCGCGCCAGTGATGGCGGAGGATGCCCGGGATGCCGTGCCGGCCGAGCGGATCGTCGCGGTGCCCCGCGCGGGCATCCTCGGTCTCGGCCTCGAACGCCGGGGTCTCCGGGATCCTCAGGCGGAACCAGATCGCTACTGCGCCGAGCGGGATCGCGACGAGGAACGGAATACGCCAGCCGTACTCGACCATCGCGTTCGCGCCGGAGATGCCCTCGACGATCCAGGTCGTGACGGCGACTGTCGACGCACCGGCTGCGAACCCGACGTAGGAGCCGACGTCGAGGAACGATGACCAGTAGCCGCGGGAGCGATCCGGCGAGAACTCCGACACGTACGTCGTCGCACCGGCGTACTCGCCGCCGGTCGAGAAACCCTGAACCATCTTCAGGATGTACAGCGGGACGATCGCCCACAGGCCGATGGCCGCGGACGTGGGCAGCAGGCCGATGAGCCCCGTGGCGATCGCCATCATCGTCATCGTCAGGAACAGCACGCGCTGCCGGCCGATCCTGTCGCCGAGCGGGCCGAGGATGAAGCCGCCCAGCGGCCGCACCAGGAACGAGATCGCGAACCCGAACAGGGTCAGGAGCAGACCGAGCCCGCCGGGCGCGTCGGCGGTGAACACCGTGGTCAGCGTCACTGCGAGGTAGCCGTAGATGCCGAAGTCGAACCACTCCATGAAGTTGCCGACGACGGTTCCGGATATCGCGGTGCGCAGTTTCGACTTCTTGACGACGAGGACGTCGTCGACTTCAAGCGCTCTGCGACGTGTGATGGTCTTCTTTCGGCTGGACATCTTCACTCCTCAGGGCGGATGGAACGCTTGCCGATTGAACGCGCTCAAACCTATACGCCTCATCTTGAAGAACGCGCAGGCGAGGCGGTGTTCCCCCGTGATATCGCGCGTGTCACGCGTGCTCGACGCGCGCTAGCACCGCGTGAACCCGACCGTCAACCCCACTGTCAGCGAGCACTCAGCGTGCCAGCATCGGTACATCACAACCGAAGGAGACTCCCCATGAACATCGCTCTGGTGGTCATCATCGTCGTCGCTATCGTCCTCGCGATCGTCGGCGGCCTCACCGAGGCGCTCGGCTGGCTTCTGTGGGTCGCGCTCATCGTCGGCGTCATCGCCCTGATCGCGTTCCTCTTCAGGGTGATCGGCGGACGGAACCGCGTCTGACGCAGATCATCGAAGCCGGGCCGTGACATCGATCACGGCCCGGCTTCGTGGTGCGACCGGGATCAGGCCGCGGAGCTGCTGGCGGACCGCGTCTGCCGGCGCCACTCTCGTGGTGTGACCCCGTGCGCACGCCCGAAGGCCCGGGTGAACGTGGTCACATCGCTGAAGCCGGACTCGTACCCCACCCATTCGACGGTGCGATCGGGTGCATCGCGCAGCAGACGCTCGGCGATCCGCAGCCGTTCCGCTCGAAGCACGGACGCCGGCGACAGTCCGACCATCTCGAACACCTGGTACAGCCGGCGCCTTGAGACGAAGTGCTCTCGCGCGACGGCATCCATGTCGAGTCCGCGCAGCGTCGCATTGACCCGCAGATACTCCTGCACCGCATGACGCAGCCCACGAGATGTGCGCGGAACACTGCTTCCTTCACCGAACGATGAGCGGATCATCACCGCCGCGAGATCCCGCACGGTCTCGCCGACCTCCGTCCCGGCGCCATCGGGCAGCGCATCGACGTACGAGAACAGGTTGCGGGCTGCGGGCGCACGCCACCCCCCGGGCAAGGCGAGACGTCGCATGGCGTCCTCGACCATATTGCGGGGCAATCCCAGTGAAGCGCGCGAGACCTGCACGATCAGCTGCTGCTGACCGGTAGGCGAGTAGTCCAGGTAGTACGGCCGATCGGTCGCGTACACGGTGACCGAGCCCGGCCGGACCGCGGTCGATCCCCCGCCGGCGACGACGGTTCCCGACGACGATCGCTGCAGCGACAGATGCAGGTCGTCGCTGTGCGCGCGGTGGGCCAGGCCCTCGGTCCGGTCCGCGCTGGTGCCGCTCGTGGACACCAGAGACACCGATACCGCCTCGTCCAGTCCGGTGTGCTCCATCCGTCCTTGGAAGGACGGTTCGAATCCGGCACACCGCAAAGGCACGAAGCATCCGCTGACGACGGTCTCCCATTCGTCGGCGCTCTCCACTTCGAGAACAACCACGTTCGCCTCCCAGGTGACATGGAGCCTACCCGGCTCCGCCACGGTCGGCGAGGCCGGCGGAAAGCACTGCACAAAACGCCGCATCGAGGAGTGCACACAACGCCCACCGGGGTGCACAGAACGCCGGAGAAGAACGTCGCTCCCCGGGTGAATCTGGAACTCACCACCAACGGCGACGGGAGAGACATGACGTTCTTCGCACAAGAGACCTGGCACAGCCGGGGCTACCTCGGCGGCTGGATCCGCTTCGATCGGACGGCGGACGTCGTTTCGCCCTCCACCGGCGAGACCCTCGCCGAGGTCGGCATCGGCAGCCCGGCGGAGATGACCGAGGCCATCGAGCGCGCCGACGCCGCCCAGCGAGACTGGGAAGCTCTATCCGCCGAGCGCCGCGCGACGATCATGCGCACCGCGGCGGCGCTGCTCATCGAACACGGCGAGATCCTCGCCGAGTGGCTCACCGCCGAGGGCGGCGCCGCTCACGGCAAGGCCGCGTTCGAAGTCGGCCTCGTCACCGACGAACTGCACCTCGCCGCCGCCACCGCCACGATGCCGTACGGCGAGCTGCTCACCTCATCCCACCCTCGCCTGAGCCTGTCCCGCCGGCGGCCGGTCGGCACCGTCGGCGTCATCTCGCCGTTCAACTTCCCCGCGATCCTGGCCGCGCGCTCCGTCTTCCCCGCGCTCGCGCTCGGCAACGCCGTCGTCCTCAAGCCCGACCCCCGCACCGCGGTGTGCGGCGGGCTGTTCCTCGCCGCTCTCCTCGAGGCGGCAGGCCTGCCCGAGGGCGTGTTCTCCGTGATTCCCGGCGGCGTGGAGACGGCATCCGTCCTGATCGATCACCCGGCCGTGCCGGTGATCTCGTTCACGGGCTCGACGCAGGCGGGCCGCGCCATCGGCGAGCGCGCCGGACGCAACCTCAAGCGCGCGCATCTCGAGCTCGGCGGCAACAACGCCATGATCGTGATGCCCGACGTCGACGTCGCCGCCGCGGCATCTGCCGGCGCCTGGGGGTCGTTCCTGCACCAGGGCCAGATCTGCATGACGACCGGCCGCCACCTCGTGCACGCCGACGTCTACGACGAGTACGCCGAGCGCCTGGCCGAGAAGGCGCGCGGACTCACCGCCGGCGATCCGTCGACCGGCGCGCCACTCGGCCCGATCATCGATGCCGGTCAGCGCGACCGGATCCACGAGCTCGTGACATCGACGGCAGATGCCGGCGCCACCGTACTCGCCGGAGGCGAGTACACCGACCTCTTCTACCAGCCGACCGTGCTCGGCGAGGTCCGCACCGATCACCCGGCGTATGCGCAGGAGGTGTTCGGCCCGGTAGCCCCGCTGCTGCGGTTCGAGGACCTCGATGAGGCGATCGACCTGGTCAACGCCAGCGAGTACGGCCTATCCGTCGCGATCCTCGCCGGCGACGCCTTCCGCGCCTACGAGCTGGCCGACCGCATCGACGCCGGCATCCTGCACATCAACGACCAGACCGTCGACGACGAGGCACAGGCGCCGTTCGGAGGCACCCGCAACTCCGGCACCGGCGCCCGATTCGGTGGGCACGCCGCGAACATCGAAGCGTTCACCGACACCCAGTGGGTCACGATGCAGTCCCACATCCAGCCGTACCCGTTCTGACCCACCCGGTGACACCACCCGCCCTGCAACACCACCACCCTGCAAGACCAAGAGAGAGGAAGTGCGAAGATGCACCGTTCAACCCGTACCGCCCTGCGATCCGCCGCGCTCGTCGCGGCAGGAGCACTGCTGCTGACCTCCTGTTCCGCCGCGGAGCCCGACACCTCGGACGAGCCGGCTCCGGGCGGCTCCGGCGCTGTCGAGGCGGCCGATGAGTTCCTGCAGCCCTGGCTCGGCGGCAGCGACAAGAACCTGCTGATCGACGAACCGCTCAGCGCGCCGATCGAACCCGGTACGCACGTCGTCTACCTCGACGTCGGCACCCCGGTCAGCGCCGTGATGTGGAACAACCTGCAGGCGCCGGCCGAGCTGCTCGGCCTCGAACTCGAACGCGTCGAGACCGGCCGCGACGCACAGAGCATCAACGCGGCGATGAACACCGTCGTCGAGCTCGATCCTGACGGCGTCATCAACATCACCCTCGACCCGATCTTCTTCGAGGGGCAGATCGCGCAGCTCGAAGAGGCCGGCATCCCGATGGCCAGCGGCTCGGTGATGAACACCGTCGAGTTCGGGCTTCCCGAGGCGTTCAACGGTCCCGATTGGATGACGCTGAACGGCGAGGTGCTCGGCGCTGCCGCGATCTCGCGCTCCGGCGGTGCCGAGGAGTTCGTGTTCTACAACGTGCCGGAGTTCCCGTTCTCGTCGTACGAACTCGACGGCGCCGAGTCGCGCATCGCCGAGCTGTGCCCCGAGTGCACGATGCGCGTCGTCGACATCCCGATCGCCGAGCTCGGCTCCACGGCCGCCGACCGCGTGGTCAGCGACCTGCAGGCGAACCCGCAGACCGAGTACTTCATCGCGGCGGTCGACGAGGTCCAGATCGGCCTGCCGCAGAAGCTCTCGCTCGCGGGACTCGACGTCGACGGCATCGCCATGTGGCCGGCCCCGCCGAACTACGAGCAGATCGCAGCCGGCGATCAGGACGCGACGCTGTCGGTCGATCTGAACCTGATGATGTGGACGGTGCTCGACCAGCTGCTGCGCGAGATGAACGGCGACTCCTACGAGTGGCCCGACGCGCAGACGCGCGCCTCGACCCTCACGCGCATCACGGACGATTCGAACGCCCCGGAGGACCCCGTGCTCGGCTACGTGGGCATCGACGACTACCAGGATCGCTTCGCCGCGAACTGGCTCGTCGACTGACCCTGCCCCCTCCCGAAAGGATCACTCATGACGGCTCCCCTGCTGCAGGTCGCAGGCCTGCTGAAGGCCTTCCCCGGGCTGACTGCGCTCGACCACGTCGATCTCGACGTGCACTCCGGCGAGATCGTGGCCATCGTCGGCCACAACGGCTCCGGCAAGTCGACGCTCATGAAGATCCTCGCGGGCGTGTACACCGCGGACGGCGGAACCATCGAAACCGCCCCTGGCACCGAGCTGCACTTCATCCACCAGGACCTGGCCCTGGTCGAGCAGCTCTCCGCCGCGGAGAACCTCGCGCTGCGACGGGGTGAGGGCCGCGCTGCTCTCACCCCGTACCGCACGCGTCAGGTGCAGAACCGTGCCCGCGAGCTCGTCTCACGCTTCGGGCCGCCGTTCGACGTGACCTGCCCGCTGCACCGGCTCACCCCGGCGCAGCGGGCGGTGGTCGCGATCAGCAGAGCGATGGACGGCTGGACGCACTCGCGGAACGTCCTGTTCCTCGACGAGCCGACCGAGTCGCTGCACCGCACCGAGGTCGAGGTGCTGTTCGAGGCGGTCCGCCGCCTCGCCGCGGACGGCGCCGGCATCGTCTTCGTCTCGCACCGTCTGGACGAGGTCCGATCGCTGGCGCACCGCATCGTCGGACTGCGCGACGGCCGCAAGGTCGCGGACCGCCCCGTTGACGAGATGAACGAGGGCCACCTCGTCGAAATCGTCACCGGTGTCGAGACCGCGGATGCCGCGGAGCGCGCACATCGCGAACGCGGCGAGCTCGCGCTCCAGGTGCGCGGCCTTCGCGGCGGGTCGGTCGAGTCGCTCGACCTCACGCTGTACGCCGGCGAGATCGTGGGTGTGGCCGGCACACTCGGCTCGGGGCGCGAAGCCGTGCCGGGCCTGCTGTACGGCGCGGCGGATGCCGAGGCATCCGAGTTCGCGGTCGACGGAACCGCCTACGACCGCCGCTCTCCGGCACGGAGCCTGGAACGCGGGATCACCTTCGCCCCCGCCGACCGCGGACGCCTCGCAGTGGTGCGCGACATGAGCGCACGCGAGAACTTCACCCTGCCGCACCTGGCCCGCACCACGCGCGCGTTCGCACCGATCGCGGCCGGCGGCGAGCGCGCCGAGACCACGACGGCGTTCGCGCAGTACGACGTGCGCCCGGCGCGCACCGAGCAGCGCATCTCGCTGTTCAGCGGCGGCAACCAGCAGAAGATCGTCATGGCGAAGTCGATGCACCACCGTCCGAAGGTGCTGCTCCTCGATGAGCCGACCCAGGGCGTCGACGTCGGCGCCAAGGCGGCGATCTACACCGCGATCGAGCGCGGTGCCGCGGACGGCACTGCTGTGCTGGTCAGCTCCTCCGACGCCAAGGAGCTCGCTCTGCTCTGCGATCGCGTGATCGTCATGCGCGACGGCGTCGCCGGCGCCGAGCTCAGCGGCGATGGCCTCACCGAACGCCGGCTCGTCGCCGAGGCGTACGGACTGCCCTGATCGCAGCATCCACGATCTGACCCCCTCACACCGAAAGCACTCGTCACCCGAAGGAGCTCCCGTGACCGTCACCCGAGCCGACATCGCCCACGCACTGTCGTTCCGCAGCATCAGCGCGCTGTACATCCTCGCGATCCTGTTCATCGTGTTCTCGCTGTGGATCCCCGAGAAGTTCCTGCAACCCGGCGTCTGGCGGTCGCTGCTGGATGCCGAGGCACTGACCGGGATCGCCGCGCTCGCGGCCCTCATCCCGCTCACCGCCGGCGCCCTGAACCTCGCGATCGGCGCGCAGGTCGGCTTCTGTGCGATCCTGTCCGCGTTCCTGCTCGGCAAGATGCACCTGCCGATCGCCCTGCAGCTGCCGGCCGTGATCGTCGTGGGCGGACTGATCGGGCTCGTGACGGCTCTGGTGATCGCCCGGCTGAAGGTCGAGCCGATCATCGCCACGCTCGGCATGAGCTCGATCCTGCTCGCCGGCATGGCCTGGGTCTCGAACAGCCAGCAGATCCTCGGCCTCGACCCCGCCTACCGCGAAATCGCAGCCGCCCAGTTCGCCGGGATCACGGTGCCGGTGTGGGTGCTGCTGGCCGTGGCCATCGTCAGCTGGTACGTGCTGGAGCGCACGCCGACAGGGCGACGCCTGTACGCCGTCGGCTTCAATCCCGAGTCCGCCCGCCTCGCCGGCATCGGCGTGGAGCGCCTGCAGATCGGCAGCCTCGTCGCGGGCGGCGCACTCGCCGCGCTGGCCGGCGCGCTGCTCACCAGCCGGCTCAACGCCGGCGATCCGACCGTCGGGCCGAGTTTCCTGCTCCCCGCGCTCACTGCGGTTTTCCTGGGGTCGACGCAGTTCAAGGGCGGGCGCTTCAATGTGCTCGGCACGATCGTCGCGATGTACGTGCTGGCCGTCGGAATCAAGGGGCTGCAGCTCGCCGGCTCCCCCCGATGGGTCAACGACCTGTTCTACGGGCTGTCGCTGCTCCTCGCGGTCGCGCTGTCGCAGTGGGAGAAGACCTCACGGCGCAGCTCGGCCATCGGCCGCGTGGTCGACGGACTGAAGCGGAAGCCGAAGACCCCGGCGTAGTCAGCGCGGCACAGCATGGGCTAGATTGTCGACAATCTTGCTCACCGAGAGGAACCTCGAGTGCCCGACAACTCAGACGTCCGTGACCAGCTGCGGGAGGCGATCCTGCGGGGCGCCTACGCACCGCGCCAGCGCCTGATCGAGGCCGACCTCGCCGAGGAGTACGGCGCGAGCCGCTTCACGCTGCGCAACGCCCTGATCCAGCTCGCTTCCGAAGGGCTGGTCGAATTGCAGCCCAACCGGGGGGCACGGGTCCGGGAGATCACGGCCGAAGAGGCGATCGAGATCACCGAGATCCGACAGGCCGTGGAGAGCCTGGTCGCGGCTCGCGCGGCGGAGAAGGTGACCGACGAGCAGATCGCCTTCCTCCGTCAGGTCGGCGATGACATGCGCACCGCGGTGGACCAGAACGACTTCATGCGCTACTCGGAGCTCAACTCGACGCTGCACTCGACCCTTCGCGACATCGCGGACCATTCGGCGTCCACCCGGGTTCTCGAGCAGCTTCACGGCCAGATGGTGCGACACCAGTTCCGGCTGTTCCTCGTGCCGGGTCGCCCGAGCCTGTCGCTGCCGGAGCACCTGGCGATCATCGAGGGAGTGTGCGCGCGGAATCCCGAGGCCGCCGGTGACGCGATGTCGGTTCACGTCGGAAGCGTCATCACGACGCTGCGGTCGTTCGCCGAGGCTCCCGCCGTGCGCTGAGGCGTCCAGCGCCGATTGTTATCAATCTCGCGAACATTATTGACAACGCCGCCTGATCCTCGATAGCTTCGGGCCATCGAGCGATCACGGTCGCTCGCCATACCCCTTTCACACAACGGAGTGACATGAAAAAGGCAGGCTTCTTCGCCCTCGCGGCGATCACGGCGCTGGTTCTGACCGGATGCACCGACTCGGATGCCCCCACGAGCGGAGGTTCCGGCGATGCAGACTCCGGGAGCTCGGCGGACCTGATCCCGGTCACGGTCGGCGTGATCCCGATCGCAGACACCGCCCCGATCTACGTCGGCGACGAGCAGGGCTTCTTCGAGGAAGAGGGCATCGACCTCACCATCGAGACCGCGACCGGCGGCGCGGCCATCGTTCCGGCCGTCGTCTCCGGCGACTACGAGTTCGGCTTCAGCAACCAGCTTTCGCTCATGGTCGCGGCCGACCAGGGTCTCGACATCAAGATGGTCAGCTCCGCCGTCGCCACCACCGGTGACACCTCGAAGGACATGGGCGCGGTCATCACAAAGCCCGATTCCGGCATCGCGTCGCCGGCGGATCTCGCAGGCAAGACCGTCTCGAGCAACAGCGTCGGCAACATCAACGACACCGCGGTGCGGTCGGTCGTCGACGAGGCTGGCGCGGACTCCTCCACGATCGACTTCGTCGAGGTGCCGTTCCCCGACGCGATCGCCGCCGTCGAGAACGACCAGGTGGATGCCGCGTTCGTCGTCGAGCCCTTCGTGACCGCCGCCACCGAGGCCGGCCTCGAAGTCGTCACCTACGCCTACGCCGACTTCGACCCCAAGCTCGACATCGCCGCGTACTTCGCGCTGAGCAGCGTCGACGCCGAGCTTCTCGAGAAGTTCCAGTCCGCGATGCAGAAGTCGCTCGAATTCGCCGACGCCAACCCCGACGTCGTCCGCGAGATCATGGGCACCTACACGAAGACCGACCCCGCCGTCTTGGCCGAGATCACACTGCCCAAGTACCCCACCGAATTCGACCGCGCCTCCAGCGAGAAGCTCGCCGCCGCGGCCGTGGAGTACGGCGTCCTGAAGGCCGAGCCGGACTTCGACAGCCTGCTGCCGTGACAGCCCTCCTCAACACGGTGACCGAGGTGCGGCGGCTCCGCCGCCGCACCTCCTCCGGGGCGGGAGCGTGGCTGGGCGCCGTCGGCGTGGTCGCCTTCCTCGGACTGTGGGAGACGGTCTCGCGGCTGGGCCTGGTCGACACCCGGTTCGTGCCGCCCGCCAGCGAGGTCCTCGTCCGGTTCGGGCAGTACGTCGTCGACAGGGCCTTCTGGCGCGATGTCGGCTCCACCGTGCTCAGCTGGTCGCTCGGCCTGCTCATCGCGGTCGTCGCGGCCACGGTGATCGGCTTCCTCATCGGATCCAGCCGCTTCCTCGAGCGCCTGACCCACTCGACCATCGAGTTCCTGCGCCCGGTACCGTCCGTGGCCCTGATCCCGCTGGCCGTGCTGCTGTTCGGCACGAAGATCCAGGCAGGTCTTCTCCTGATCGTCTACGCAGCGTTCTGGCAGGTGCTGATCCAGGTCATCTACGGAGCGAAGGACGTCGACCCCGTCGCGGATGCCACGGCCCGCAGCTACGGGCTCAGCAGATTCCAGCGCATCCGCCACGTCACATGGCCGACCGCGCTGCCGTACCTCATGACCGGTGTGCGCCTTGCTGCCGCCGTCGCGCTGATCCTCGCGATCACCGCCGAGCTGATCATCGGCACCCCCGGCCTCGGCAAGCAGATCGCCGAGACCCGCGAAGGCGGGGCGATCACGAGCATGTACGCCCTGATCCTCGCGACCGGCCTCATCGGCGTCGCGATCAACCTGGTCGCGCGATTCGTCGAACGCCGCGTGCTCGCGTGGCACACCTCGGTGCGAATGGATGTGGCCGGATGAAGCTCCTCACCTCCCTCTTCTTCCTGCTCGCTCTTCCGATCGTCCTGATCCTGCTGTGGTGGCTCTCGACGATCGTCAGTCCCAGCTTCTTCGTGCCGACCCCGGGCGAGCTGATCACCACGTTCTTCGACACCTGGTTCGGCGAACGCTTCACCGAGGACGTGCTGCCCAGCATCGGGCGCCTGTTCCTCGGGATCGCCGGCTCGATCATCGTCGGCGTCGGACTCGGTCTCGTGATCGGATCCTTCAAGCCGGTGCGGCAGCTGCTCGAGCCGCTGCTGGAGTTCTTCCGCGCGATCCCGCCGCCGGTGCTGCTGCCGCTGCTGATGATCATCATCGGCGTCAACTGGCGGATGCAGGTGTTCGTGATCATCTTCGGCTCGCTGTGGCCGGTGCTGCTGAACACCGTCGAGGGCGTCCGCGCCACCGACGAGGTGCAGCGTGACACGGCGCGCAGCTACGGCCTGGGCCGCATGGCGCGCCTGCGATACCTGATCCTCCCCGCGGCGGCGCCGCAGATCCTGGCGGGCATCCGCCAGTGCCTGTCGATCGCCCTGATCCTGATGGTGATCTCTGAGCTCTGGTACACCTCTGCCGGCCTCGGCTTCACCATCGTCCAATTCCAGCGCAATTTCGCCATCCCCGAGATGTGGAGCGGCATCCTGCTGCTGGGTCTGATCGGTCTCGGCCTGGCGGTCCTGTTCCGCTACACCGAGCGCTACATCCTCCGCTGGTACCACGGATTGAGAGAAGTCCAACGTGAGTCCTGAGAACACCACCACCCCCGTCCTCCTCGTCGAGGGCCTGCGCAAGATCTACCCCGCGCCGACGCCGCAGGCCGACGCCGTCGAGGCGATCCGCGATCTGACCTTCAGCATCCCCCAGGGGCAGCTGGTCTGCATCGTCGGCCCGTCCGGCGCCGGCAAGACCACGCTGCTGAAGTGCATCGCCGGTCTCCTGCCCGCCACAGCGGGGCGCCTCGAGCTCGAAGGCAAGGCCATCACCGGTCCGCCGAAGACCATGGCGGTCGTCTTCCAGGAGTACGGGCGCAGCCTGTACCCGTGGATGAGCGTGCAGGCCAACGTCGAGCTGCCGCTGAAGAGCGCCGGCATCCCGAAGGTGGAGCGCCAGCAGCGCTGCACCGAGGCCCTGGAGGCCGTCGGCCTGTCGGACGCGGCGGACAAGTATCCGTGGCAGCTGTCGGGCGGCATGCAGCAGCGCGTCGCGATCGCGCGCGCCGTGGCGTACCGGCCCCAGATCCTGCTGATGGACGAGCCCTTCGCGGCGGTCGACGCGCAGACCCGCGCCGACCTGGAGGACCTGGTCCGCAAGATCTGGAAGGAACTCGGCGTCACGGTGCTGTTCGTCACGCACGACATCGACGAATCGGTGTACCTGGGTCAGCGCGTGATCGTCCTGTCGAACCGTCCGACGGTCGTGCAGGACGACGTCACGATCGACCTCCCGGACGAGCGCGATCAGCTGTCCACCCGGTCCGACCCGCGATTCGTGGAACTGCGCCATCACATCTACGGTGAGATCCAGCGAGCGAAGAACAACGCCGGCGGTCAGGAGCAGGGCAAGAGCGCCTGACGCGCCGACGCACATTCCTCAGGTCGCAGTTTCTGCCGCTACGGCATGCTCAAAACGGCGGAAACTGCGACCTGAACCTGCGTGAGAGGACCGAGATGAGCCAGCGCGAGCGCCGACCCCTGGTCTTCGCGATCGTCGCGCTGTGCCTGGTCGCGACGCTCATGCGTCCGGCTGTGACGGCGGTCGGCCCGGTGATCGACCGGATCTCTCAGGACACCGGCATCCCGCTCGCCCTGCTGGGCTCGCTGCCGACGATCGTCCTGATCACCTGGGCGATCGTCTCGCCGTTCGCGCACGGCTTCGGACGCCGACTCGGGCTCGGCGGCGCCGTTCTGGCCGCGATGGGGCTGCTCGCCGTGGGTGCGATCGTGCGCTCCCTTCCGGGTTCCGCCGCCTGGCTGTGGATCGGCACGGCGATCATCGGCGTCGCCCTGGCGATCGGCAATGTGCTGCTGCCCGCCGTGATCAAGCGCGACTTCCCGCTGCGCGTGCCGATGATGATGGGCGTCTACTCGGCGATCCTCGGCGGTGCGGGTGCCGTGGCATCCGGCCTCGCGGTGCCGATCGCGAACGCTGCCGGCGCCGACACCGGCACCGGCTGGCGGCTGTCGCTCCTGCTGACCGGAGCCGCCGTCGCCCCACTCGCGCTTCTCGCGTGGTGGCTCGTCAGCAGGCACGAGATGCGGGCGATGCGCGCAGCAGCGCCGCTGCCGGCATCTCGTCTGGGGATCTGGCGCGACCCGATCGCCTGGCAGGTCGCCGGGTACATGGGGGTGCAGTCGACCACCTTCTACGTGCTGGTCACCTGGATCGCGACGATGTCGCTGGATGCCGGGCGCAGCGACACTCTCGCCGGCATAGACGTGATGGTCTATCAGGTCTTCTCTCTGGTCGGCTCGCTCACGGTCGCCCTCGCCATGCGCGGGCGTGGCGCGCGCCTGACGCCGGCGGCGCTCCCCCTGCTCGGCATCGCCGGGATCGCGGGTCTCATGCTCTGGCCGGATGCCATCGGCCTCTGGGTCGTGCCGCTCGGGGTGTTCTCCGGCATGTCGCTCGGCGTCTCGCTGACGCTGATGGCCGAACGCGCCCGCGATCACAGCGCATCCTCTGCACTGTCGGGGATGTCGCAGGCCGTGGGCTACGCGATCGCCGCGGTGGGGCCGGCGCTGTTCGGTGCGGTGCATGCGCTCACCGGCAGCTGGACGCTCGCGCTGGTGATCCTGCTCGTCACGATGACGCTGCAGGGGTGGATCGGCGTGTACGCCGCGCGCGACCGGTACGTGCTGGAGCCGCGCTGAGGGTCACTCCTCGGCGGCGCGGGTGGCCTTGCGGTCGGCGATCAGCGTTTCGCGCACTCTGCGGCGCAGCACCTTGCCGATGAGTGAGGTGGGCAGCTCCTCCCACACGACGTAGGCGCTGGGACGCTTGTACTCGGCGAGGTGCGCGCGTGCCGTCTCGCGGGCGGCATCCTCGTCGAAGCTCGCGCCGTCCTCGAGAACCACCACGGCCGTGACGACCTCTGCTCCGCTGCCGCGCGGCATGCCGACGACGGCGGATGCCGCGACACCGGGCACCGTCACCAACACCAGTTCGACCTCGCTGGGCGAGACGTTGAAACCGCCGGTGATGATGATCTCCTTCTTGCGGTCGACGACCGTGACGAATCCGTCGTCGTCCTGGACGACGAGATCGCCGGTGCGCAGCCAGCCGCCCTCGAGCAAGGTCGCCGCGGTCTCCTCGGGTCGGTTCCAGTACCCCTGGAACACCTGCGGCCCGTGGATGAGCAGCTCGCCCGACTCTCCGAGCGCGACCTCACGGGTCGGCTCGTTCGGATCGACGACCTTGATGTCGGTGGACGGGAACGGGATGCCGATGGCACCGATCCTGCGGTGATCGGTGAAGGGGTTCGCGAGTGCGACGGGACTCGTCTCGGTGAGCCCGTAGCCCTCGTTGAGCATGCTTTCCGCTTGGTCCTCCCAGCGCTTGACGATCGCGGGCGTGAGGGTCATCGCGCCCGAGATGGCGTAGACCACGCCCGAGAGATCGAGCTTGCCCTCCTTGGCCACACGGGCCAGCCGGTCGAACATCGGGGGCACGGCGGGCACGAAGGTCGGCGGGAACTTTTTCGCCGCCTTCTCGACCAGCTCGGGGTCGAAGGTCGGGAACAGCACGGCGCAGGAGCCGGTCTCGACCGAGTAGATGACC
Organism: Microbacterium abyssi; assembly: GCF_015277895.1. NCBI lineage: Bacteria > Bacillati > Actinomycetota > Actinomycetes > Micrococcales > Microbacteriaceae > Microbacterium > Microbacterium abyssi. The sequence goes on from NZ_CP063815.1 coordinate 3,140,005, forward strand.
GAGAGCAGAACGCCGAAGGAGTGGAACATCGGCAGCAGTCCGTAGATGCGCCCATCGCCGCGGGTGAAGTCCGGCATCCACGCCGCGCCCTGACGGGCGTTCGCCCACAGGTTCGCATGCGTGATCATGGCGCCCTTCGGGGTGCCGGTGGTGCCGGAGGTGTACTGCAGGCAGGCGAGATCGCCGGCTTTCGGACGCGGATGGGACGCCGGAAGCGGTGCGCTCTTCTCGAGCTTCGCGAACGGGATCGCGCCCGGTGCGGGCGCGGTCAGCTTCGCGCGGGACTCGCGGGCCTTTGCGATGGGGAGGCTGAGCGCGAGTCGCGTGGTGAAGGGCATCGCGCGGGTGACGTCGACGGCGACGATGCGGCGCGGGCGGATGCCGTCGGGCAGTGCACGCAGCGTCGGCACGACCTTGTCCCAGGTGATGACGACGTCCGCGCCGTGGTCGCGGAACTGCACCTCGAGCTCATCGCGGGTGTAGAGCGGGTTGTGCTCGACGACGACGGCGCCCAGGCGCAGCACGGCGTAGAAGGCGATGACGTGCTGGGGAGCGTTGGGCATGATCAGCGCAACGCGGTCGCCGGCCTTCACTCCCATCTCGCGCAGGCCGTTCGCCACGCGGGAGACGCGGTCGCCGAGCTCGCGGTAGGTCAGCGTGCGATCGAAGAAGGCGATCGCGGGACGATCGGACCATTGCGCGACGCGCTCGTCGAGCAGATCGCTGAGAGAGCCTGCGACCGGTTCGATGTCGATCGGGGTGCCCGGGGCGTAGAAGCGGTTCCAGGCACGCGTCTCGTTCAGCTGCATGCGAAAAGCCTACGCGGGCGCGGCGGGCGGATGGATCGGCTTCGACTCGCCTCCGGCTCGCTCAGCCCGTTTCGTCTGCGCGGCCTGCGGCCGCTTCGCTCAACGACCCGCGGGGGCCCGTTCCTCTCACCCAGCCGCCTCCTCGCACCGTGGTGAACGGCAGGACCAGACGCGAGGGGTGCTCGGCGTCGCGGTAGACCTTGTGCGTGACGGGGCGGCCCACCGGCAGGTGGAACGCGTCGGGCGGCAGCAGCGCATTGTGCTCGTCGGCCAGCGGCTCGGCGTTCGACAGCTCCGCGATCAGCCGGTGCCCCGGCAGCAGCGTCGCCGCGAACGGATAGATCCGCAGCACGTACTCCTCGATCTTCCCCTGCTCGACTGGAACCGCACGCGTGTGCGGGTGGATCGGGCTGCCCTCCGAGCTCTGCGAGAGGTCGAGCTCGCGGTGTGACGCCTTGAGATACGCGCTCGTCAGAAGTTGCCGCTTGCCGCCCGGCGCCTCGTCCCAGAACCGCATGATCAAGTTCGTGTCGGGCTGGTCGATCTCGACGAACAGGTGCGCAGCTCCCGTGCCGATCATCTCGACCGGCTCCTCGAACACCGGCGTTGCCCAGCGCAGCACCTCGACCTTGTCTGTCACCGTGAGCGGCGCCTGGTAGAAGCCGTCCGGGGCGGCTGCGGTGGCATCCATCGTCTCGGGCTCGGACGACAGGCGACCGCGCGTGCGCAAGTAGAGCGGCTTGTACTCGACGGGCTTCGGCGGGAATGCGTCGCCCTCCGCGTACTCGCGCGTGCCCTCCACGAAGACGCTCACCGGCGGCTCATCCATCACGCCGTTGTCGATGCCCTTGATCCAGTAGTCGTACCAGCGGAACATCTTGTCGTGCTCCTCGACCCACGGCCGGGACTGCATCGGCGGGTAGGAACCGATCGTCAGCTTCTTCGGGCCGCCGAGCCGGTTGAACGTCTCGATCGTGCCGTCGATGGTCCAGCCTCGACCCTGGTCGATCTGCAGCCACACCGGCACCTCGACCTGAGAGGCCAGGTTCACGGGGTTGCGCTCCTCGTACCACTCGCCGTCGAGCTCGTTGGTGATGATGTCGAACCACGCCTCGTGGTTCGACGGGTAGTGCAGCGTGTGCACGAGGTTCGGCCACGCCTGCACGTCCGGATCGGCGAGGCGCGCGGCAACGCGGGCCTTGACGTCCTCGTCCGAGAGCGTCTCCAGCATCCGGCTCTTGACCCGATCCGTGAACGCCCATCCGCTGTCGCCGCCGCGTCCCTCGCGGGCGGCACGCGGCATGAACCACATGATGCCGCCGTGGTAGGTCGTCTCGTAGAAGTCGTAGTGCCCGCCCGAGATGAACAGCGCCTTGAGGTGCGGCGGACGCTCTGCGGCGGCCAGCAGCTGCATGGAGCCGAAGTACGAGATGCCGATCATGCCGACGCGGCCGTCGCACCAGGGCTGCGCGGCGACCCACTCGATGAAGTCGTGGGCGTCCTCACCCAGCGAGACGCCCCCGGCGTTGTAGTTGCCGATGTGCTCGCCCTCTGATCCGCCCGACCCGCGCAGGTCGCCGATCACATGCACGTACCCCTCATCGACCACCCGCGCGATGTCGCCGGCCTCGATGCAGCCGTCCCACATCGGCGAGGGGCGCCGCTGCGGCGGCATCGTCAGCGCGAGTGCCTGCAGCTCCTTGCCGTAGGGGCTCAGCGCGACGAGCGCGGGGCGGGGCTCATCGGCGGATGCGCCGTACGCGTCGGCGACGAGGGCTGCGCCGTCGCGCATGGGGACGCGCAGGTCCTTGTGGACTTCGAAGGAGCGCCCTCCGGCGGCGATGGTGCGGATGGTCATGACTGTGCTCCTGACTCGGCGGCGAGTGATTCAGCGCGGAACTGCGTGACGTACGCGTTCATGGTGGTGAAGAAGGGGGCCGGCTCCAGCGTCGGGTCGCCGGTGTAGCCGAGCTCCTCCGCGATCGTCTCGAACGGCGAGTAGGGCGACTCGGTCTCGATCAGCCCGTCCGCCAAGTGCGCCAGGACGGCGGAGCGGATCCGGGCCTCGTTATCGATCGAACCCTGGATCGCCTCGAGTGCGTCGGCGGCATCCAGCACCTCGGGGAACGGCGAGCCGTCGGCGCGCCGGTACGGGTGTCCCAGGTACAGACGCTCGGGATGGATCTCATCGCGCAGGAACTCCAGGCTCGCACGGTACCGGTCGGGGTCCTCATACCCCGGGAACCCGGATGCCGCACCGTACGCCTGCACGGCGTCGCCGACGAACACGTCGCGGGTCTGCTCGACCACGTACGCGACCGCACCGATGGTGTGACCGGGGATCGAGTGCGCGGCTACGGGGGCGCCGCCACCGAGGTCGAGCACCTCACCGCCGTCGAGGACGACAGTGGGCTCCATCTCACCCGAGATCGCCTCACGCAGCTGAGCCCCCTGCTTGGCCTCGCCCTCGGGATCGGTCAGCCAGCGGCCTCGGCCCGCGCGCCATTCCGCGACGTGCGCCTCGCGCGAGCGGAGCATCGGTGCGTCGGCCCGGTGGATGATGACCTCGGCCCTGCGCCCGGTGAGCTCCCACAGCGCATGCGCGCCGCCGACGTGGTCGATGTGCCCGTGCGTCAGGAGGATCCAGCGTACGTCCTCGATGCGGCGGCCGATGGCGTCGAGACCTGCGCGCATGCCGTCGATCGACTCTGTGACACCGGTGTCGACGATCGCCGGCTCCGGCGCGTCGATGAAGAAGCTGCGCAGGCCGAACCGGCCCCACGGAGCGACGAGCGGGTGGATGTCGACCATCACTCGCCCCGAAGGAACGCGGCGGTCTCGGCGAAGGCCGCACCGTACTCGGGCAACCAGGAGAAGTGCTGCACGAATCCGTGCCCCGCACCGTCGTATCGGTGCACGACGGTCGGCACTCCGGCATCCGCCAGCCGCTGACCGTACAGCTCGCCCTCGTCGCGCATCGGGTCGAACTCGCCGGTGAGGATGAGCGCGGGCGGCAGCCCCGACAGATCCGAGCGTTTGATCGGCGAGACGCGCGGATCGAGCGGGTCGGCGCCGCTTTCGAAGTAGAACGCGTTGAACGGCGCGATGCCCGCGGTCTCCATGCCGTAGCCGGTGGCGTTCTCGACCATCGACGGGTAGTGCTGGTCGTCGAGGTCGGCAATCAGGTCGAGGTCGACCGACGGGTAATAGAGCACCTGATGGGTGATCCGATCGATGCCGCGGTCATGCAGCAGTGATGCCACGACGGTGGCGAGCGTGCCACCCGAGCTGTCTCCGACGACCGCGAGAGTCGTACCGTCCCACCCGGCAGACTCGCCCTCTGCAAGAAGCCACTCCACGACGCCGATCACGTCATCGATCGCGGCGGGGAACGGATGCTCCGGCACCAGGCGGTATCCCACCGAGAACACCCGCAGTCCGGTGGCCGTCGCCAGCCGGCGGGCGATGTGATCGTGCGTGTCCAGGCTCCCGAGGAAGTACGCCCCGCCGTGGATGTAGACGATGGCGCCCGTCTCGGCATCCTTCTGCGCGTAGACCCGCACCGGCACGTCACCGGCGGGCGTCGGAACGACGCGCTCCGAGACGTGCGCGACCGGGTGACGATCCTCGAGCGCCGGCACCTGCTCCTCGTCACCCGCGCGCATCGCAGCGGGGTCGAGCGGTCCGGGCTCCTCATGGGGGCAGGACGCCAGGATGCTGGCGATCTCGGGGTGAAGGGGCATATGTCCGTCTCCTCAGTTGGCTGCGGCGGGCACGACGTCGCCGCGCTCGGCATCGGAGTGCTGGCCGGGGAAGCCGTCGTCGAGGGCTTCGGGGTCCCAGCCGCCGCGCGACACCTGCTGGTAGCCGTCTGTGATCGGCTTGCGTGCGGCCTGGAAGGCCGCGAGCCCCGCCCTCACCGAGGGGGCAGCAGCGAGGGCATCCGCCAGTCCCTTCGCGTCGAGGACCGCGGAGTTGGCCCCCTGGCCCTGGTGGTGGAGCATGGCGTGCGCGGCGTCGCCGACGAGCACGACCGAGTCGCTGTGCCAGGTGTCGACGGGGTCGATGTCGTAGGCCGATCGGCAGTTGATGGTGTCGATGTCGATCGATTCGGTGATCTGCTCGAAGCGCGGGTCGAAGCCCTTCAGCGACGCCACGATGATGTCGCGGGTGACCGCAGGCGACCATGTCTCGTCGTCGGAGGGAACCGTGATGTCGAACGACACCTGCCCGCGGTGACGCAGCGGCAGCAGATAGAGATGCCGATTGGTGGGGGCGTCGAAGTAGACGCGGAAGTCGTCGTCCTCGTCGAAGACGCCGGGCACCAGCGACATGTCGAACACCGCGCGGTACGCGTGCTCGTGAGCGAAGACCGGGCCCTTGTCGCTGAACAGCGCCTTGCGCACGCGCGAGCCGATGCCGTCGGCGCCGATGACGAGGTCGAAGGTCGCGCTCTCGCCGTTCTCGAAGGCGACGGTCGCCGTGTCGCCGTTGTCGACGATGGACTCCATGCGGTGGCCGAACTTGACCATGCCCTCGGGGAGCACCGACATGAGCGCGTCGATGAAGTCGCGGCGGTGGATGAGGTGCGTCGTCGTGCCGAACTGCTCCTTCTCGGGCCACTCCTCGGCGTGCACGAGCTGGTCCTGCGGGGTGAGGATGCGGATGCCGTTGCTGGCCGTGCTCACTGCGGCGATGGCGTCGAAGGCGCCCCACTCGCGGAACGCGTCCATCGAGGAAGGCCGCAGACCGATGCCCGCACCGACCTCACCCGACTGGCGTGCCTGCTCGTAGACGGTCACGTTGGCACCGCGCAGGCTCAGAGCCTTCGCGGTCGACGCGCCTGCGTATCCGGCGCCGATGATGGCGACGTTCAGTCCGTTGAGATCCATGGTTCACTCGCCTTCGAGGGGTGTGGTTGTCGTGAAGAAGTCGGCGACGTTGTCGACGAAGAGTCGGTTGATGGTGGCGTCGTCGACGCCGTCCTGCTTGAGGTCGGGAATGAGCTGCTCGAACAGGTAGTTGATGGTGTGGCCCTTGACACCGGGCCAGCCCAGCGGGCTGCAGTTGGCGTCCGCGGCGACGAGCACCTTGTCGACCTGACCCGAGCGGAGGTATCGCATGAGGTGCTGGAACCGTTCGTCGCGGTGGCGGCCCCAGAACGGCGGGTCGGGCAGCTCGAGGTCGTAGCCGAAGGTGTCGAAGCCGATGCGGCCACCGGCTGAGACGATGCCCTCCTCATCGACCTTGCCCTGGCTGACGCCGTCGTCGGCGTGGCCGAACAGCACGCGGGTGAGCGGCAGGCCTTCTTCGTCGAACACGTCGATCGCGGACTGCGCGTCGACCGCGAGGTGCGTGATGATCGGCGCGCCGGTGGCGAGCGAAGCGCGGGCCGCAGCGCGGTAGATGCGCAGGTCGAGCGGCGTCATCTTGAATCCGCGGCTGACCCCGACCTTGATGATGCCGGCCTTGCCGCCGGTGCGGCCGATCCCGACGGTCAGCTCATGGATGAACTGGTCCGCCAGGTATTCCACACTGGCGTCTGCGAAGTGCTTGAGCGCCGTGTCGCCGCCGACGAAGCCGGTCGAGGCGATGATGTTGACGCCGGTCTTGTCGGAGATCGACTGGTAGTAGTCGATGTCGCGGCCGTTGCAGATGCCGGTGGCATCCACGAAGGTCTGGCCGCCGTACTCGGCGAACTTCCGCAGTTTCGGGATCGTCTCCTCATAGCGCTGCTCTGGGGTCTTCCACCAGCGGGTGTCGAGCTCGCTGCCGGGCATCCCGTAGCCGATGTGCTCGTGGATCGAGGTGAAGCCGAGCTGCTCCACGGCGACGGCTCCTGTGACGGTGTTCACGCGGGTCATGTCAGGCCTCCTTCACGGCGAGCAGGTTGCGGGGGTTGTCGACGAGGATGCCGCGGATGCCGTCTTCGTCGAGGCCGTGAGCGGCCAGCGTCGGCACGAAGCCGGCGAGCACGGCGTCGTAGGCGACGTCGGTGCCGGGGTGCCCCTTCGCGACGCCGACGGCGCCGGAGGAGAGCACGATGCGCGAGCCGAGGCCTGCGGCGACGAGTTCGGCGACCAGCGCAGCACGGTCGTCGTCACTGATGAGGCCGGCTTCCGATTGCCCGATGTGATCGATCGCGACATAGGCGCCGCGCTCGGCGACGGCGCGGGCGGTGGCTGCGGAGCCGGCGCGATCCAGGCCCGCGACGACGATGCGGTCGGCGGAAAGACCCTCTGCGAGAACGGCCTCCAGAGCAACGATGGGATCGGCCGGGGCCGAGAACGACAGCGCGACACCGGACTGCGCGGCGGCGCGCGCGGCTCCGCGCAGCAGACTCTCGTCGGTAGGGGTGGCGCCGCCGGCGGTCTGCGTCGTGACGACGAGTCCGGCGGATGCGCGGCGCTCGACGCGCGGGAGGACCATTCCCTCGGTGGCCTCCGCGGCGAACAGCTCGGCGAAGCGCTCGGCGGGCCAGGGCGTGGGCGGGTTGGTCTGGGGGGTGAGGAAGTAGCCGCCGAGGTTCTCCTCGGGGCCCATTCCGGTGGAGGCGATGATGTGCACGCCGGTCGTGCGCGACAGCGCTTCGTACAGCGGCAGATCCCGACCGTGGGACATACCGGTGCGATCGACGATCGCGCCTCCCCCGGCCGCCTTGAACGCCTCGAGCTTGTCCCTCAGGACCTCGAAGATCTCGGCACGGTCGATCTCGATGTCGTATGCGAACTGCGCGCCCGGCACCACCGACAGCAGTGCTTCATGGATCGCGACGACGCCCAGTTCCTCGGCCGCGATCGGTCCGAGGACGGTGTTGACGGTTGTGCTCACAGGATCCCTCTCCATTGAGTCCTCACCCGAGACGCAGGACGGCGCGTCCGGGAGATGTGTCGATCCTGCCATTCGCTTTACATGTTGTCAAACGACTTTTCGGAATGGAAAGAATAGGCATCGGACAACGCAGAACCGGCCCCGGAACGATCCGGAGCCGGTTCTGGATGCGGATCACGCCGCGATGAGTTCCGCCTCTGCCCGCTTGCCGCTGGGGAGGAAGATCGTCAGCGCCGCCGACGCCAGGGCTGCGAAACCGGCCACGGCGTAGACGATGCTGAAGCCTCCGCCGAGCGACGAGCCGGCCAGGCCCATGATGTCGCCCTGGGCTGCCGTGATCGACGCGACTGCACCCTCGACAGCGTCCGCCGGCGCGCCTGCGGCCGTCATCTCGCCGGCGAGCTGGCCGACGACGCCCTCCCAGCCCGACAGCCATGCGAGCGGCGGGACGTGCGAGAGCCCTTCGACGGCCTCCGGCGGGATGCCAGTACCCTGCAGCACGCTGACGATCGGGAGCGCGAACGCCGAGGCGCCGACGCCGAACGCGATGGCTGAACCCACAACCGGGCCGAGGGTGAAGCCGAGGTCGCGCATCAGGCTCGTCGTTGCCGAAGCCATGCCGATCTGGTGCTCCGGAACGGTGTTGATCGCGACCGCCGTGATCGATCCGATCGTGAGCGCGAACCCGATGCCGAGCAGCAGCAGCGGCACGAGGAACTCGGTCCACGGGGTGCCGCCGAAGCGAGCGGGCACGCCCAGCGTGAAGGTCGACACCCAGAACCCGCTGATCGCCATCAGCGCGAAACCGCTCGTGAGCAGCCAGCGCGGCGCGACCGAGTGGATGAGACGGCCGACGATCGGCGACAGCACGAAAGCCGGCCCCTGGATGACGACGAACAGCACGCCGATCACCCAGACGGGTTCTTGAGCGAGCGCACCGACCGAGATCGACGTCGCGAAGCAGATCGCGAGGAAGGCGAACATGCCCGTGACAGCGACAATGGCGGTCGTCGAGTACGTGCGGTTGCGGAAGAGCTCGAGATGCAGCAGCGGCGACGGCGAGCGCAGCTCGATGATGACGAACGCGACCAGCAGCACGGCGCCGACGATGTAAGCGGCGATGACCTGCCAGTATCCGAACCCGTGGTCGACCGCGGTGACCGTCGCATAGAGCACGGCGATGAGACCGAGCGCGAACGTGATCTGCCCCGGCAGGTCGAGGCGACGGCCAGCCGGAGCCGAGGAGTCACGCGTGCTCGCCGAGACGGCGACGAGCACGACGGCGACCGCCGCGATGATCCAGTACGAGACGCGCCAGCCGCTGAACTCGTTGGGCGCACCCGGTTCTGCACCCGGGATCGTCAGGAACTGAGCGGTGACGCCGGCCATGACGGGTGAGATCACGGCGCCGAGCGAGAGGAACCCTGCCCACGTCGCGATGACACGGGAGCGCTTGGCCCGATCCGGCGTGAGCGCCGACACCATCGCGAGGCCGATCGGGAAGAGCAGACCCGCGCCGATGCCGATCACGGCCTGCGCGATGATCATGAACGTGATGTCGGTGGCGAGCGCCGACAACGCGGCGCCGACGACGACGAACAAGGATCCGGCGATCATCAGCTTCTTGCGGCCGAACAGGTCGCCGAGCAGGCCGAACGTCAGCTCGAATGCGACGATGCCGATCTCGAAGATCGCGGTGATCCAGGTGAGGCCCGCGCCGGTGGCGTGGAACTCGGCGGCGAAGGCGCCGTTGAGCGCGCCCGGAACCGCGTAGGCGGTCTGCGCCAGCGTCACGGAGAGGAAGGCGGCGATGAACGTCGCCCGCACTGACCCGCGCGAGGCGATGATCGTGGTGGTCTGCGTTGACATGAGGGGAACTCCTTCGTCCCGTGCTTCTCGTGCGGATGCGGTGGGGCCCGCAGTTCGGGTCTGCGGGCCTTCGCCAAGATTGGCCCTAACTTTATAGCTTGTCAAGCGAATTTACTGACTGTTATGTGGTTAGGGTTGGCGAATGGCAAACCTCCGCGAGAAGCAGAAGCAGCAGACACGACAATCGCTGCTCGACAATGCGCTGCGCCTCTTTCAGGAGCAGGGCTATGTCGCGACGACGATCGACGACATCGCGACGGCGGTCGGCACCACCCGCGTGACCTTCTACGCCCACTTCCCGAACAAGACCGAGCTCATGCGCGCGCTCTTCGGCGAGCTGAACCGGCACCTGGATCGTCGCGAGGATTCGGAGCACGGTTCCACGGCGGGGTCACTGGTGGATGCTGCGCGAGAAGGCAGCTTCGTCGCCATCCGCAGCTGGATCGGAGCGCAGGCCGCTCACTGGCCCGACATCCGCCCATACATCACCGTCGTCGAGGAGTCGGCTGCGGTCGATCCGGAGATGCGCGAGCTGCGCGACGGCTGGTTCGGCGAGGTCATCGACGACATCACCACCGGACTCGCGGCAGCGGGACGCTTCGACGAGGACACTCGGCGGTACCGCGGTTACCTCGCCATGGAACTGCTGAACAGCGCGAATCTGAGGTGGATCCGGCATCCCTGGTCTCTCGAGAGCGGTCCGGAACTCGACATCCTCGCCGTCGCCTGGACGAGCCTGCTCGGAGACTGATGTCTGGCCCGTCCGCGCCGTAGAGCAGACGCGGGTGCAACATCAGACGCGCGCAGCACGAAGCTCGGCGTCGATTCGAGACGCCGTCTCCTGCAGCGCCGGCAGCAGCTCGGCACGCACCTCCTCTGCCGTTCCACGCGCGGTGCTCGTCGAGACGTTGAGCGCCGCGGCGACCCCGGCGGAGCCGTGCAGCGGCACGGCGATCGAGCGCAGCCCTTCCTCGAGTTCGCCATCGACCATGGCCCAGCGCTGCGCGCGCACGCGGTCGAGTTCAGCAAGGAGCTCGGCACGGTCGGCGCGCGTGCGAGGCGTGTAGGCCACGAGGTCTGCGGCGTTCAGCCTCGCACCGGCGTCCGTCAGTGCCGCGAGCAGGACGCGCCCCATGCTGGTCACCGCGGCAGGCAGCCTCGTTCCGATCGTGATCCGCACGCTCATGATGCGGCGAGCGGCGGCGCGTGCGACGTAGACGATCTCGTCACCGTCCAACACGGCGACCGACACGGACTCGCCGATCCGATGCGAGAGCTCATCGAGGTGCGGCTGCACGATCTCCGGAAGCGAGAGCGATGACAGGTAGCCGTAACCGAGCTCCAGCACCCGCGGTGTCAGCCGGAATCGGGCATCCGCGGTCGCGATCACGTAACCGAGCTGCTCGAGGGTGCGAAGGAAGCGCCGCGCCGCAGCCCGCGGGATGGCTGCACGCCGAGCGACCTCGGCGAGTGACAGTTCGGCGGGGTCGCCGTCGAATGTGCGGATGACCGCAAGCCCGCGTGCGAGGGACCGCACGAAGTCCGCAGATGTTGTCGCATCAGCGACGGGCACGGCATCCGATTCGGTCACTCGAGAACCCTATCCGCTCAGCGCTCCAGAACGACGGCGAGCCCCTGGCCGACGCCGATGCAGATCGCGACGACCGCGACACCTGAGCCGCGACGTGCCAGCTCGTGCGCGGCGTGCCCGATGATCCGTCCGCCCGAGGCGCCGAGCGGATGCCCGATCGCGAGCGCGCCGCCGTGGATGTTCAGCTTCTCGGGGTCGAGCTCCGGCCAGCCGCGCAGGCAGGCCAGCGACTGGGACGCGAATGCCTCGTTCAGTTCGACGAAGTCGACCTCCGCCCAGGTGCGGCCGGCGCGGGCGAGGGCTTTGTTCGCCGCTTCGATCGGCGCGATCGGGAAGTCGTCCGGGGCGACGCCGTGCACGCCCCGGCCGGTGATCCGGGCGAGCGGCTCGGCGTCGATGGCATCCTCCGCCCCCAGCAGTACGGCGGAGGCGCCGTCGTTGATCGACGAGGAGTTCCCCGCCGTCACAGTGCCGTCCACCGCGAACAGCGCCTTCAGCCCGGCGAGCTTCTCCACCGTCGACCCGTCGCGGATGCCCTCGTCGCGGGCGAGTTCGGTATCGGGCACCTGGACGATCTCGCCGTCATAGATCCCGTCGGCCCAGGCCTTCGCCGCCAGCTCGTGCGAGCGCACGGCGAACGCGTCCTGATCCTCGCGGGTGATCCCCCATGAGGCCGCGGTCTTCTCCGCGGCCTCACCGTTCGAGATGGTCCAGGCCGTCGGCAGCGCCCGATTGGTCATGCGCCACCCGATCGCGGTGTTCCACATCGTCTGGTTCCCCGTCGCCGGGTAGGGCTTCGCGGACTTCTCCACGACGAACGGCGCCCGGCTCATCGACTCCACCCCGCCGGCGAGGATCACCTCGGCATCCCCCGACTCGATCGCTCGCGACCCCTGGATGACCGCCTCCACACTCGACGCGCACAGCCGGTTGACGGTCGTCCCGGTCACGGTCGTCGGGAAGCCTGCCAGCAGCGCGCCCATCCGGGCGACGTTGCGGTTGTCCTCGCCGGCCTGGTTCGCGTCGCCGAAGATCACATCGTCGATCCGCGCAGCATCCAGCCCCGTCCGCTCCACGCTCGCGCGCATCACAATCGCGGCGAGATCATCGGGACGGATGCCGGCGAGCGCCCCACCCGCACGGCCGAACGGAGTGCGGACGGCGTCATAGATGTAGGTCGAAGTCATTTCAGCTCCAGTCCGGTGAGGGCTTCGAGGGACTCGGCGGTGTTCTCGCCGAACGCCTCGCGCACGCGGAAGCCCTCGGGCGTCACGTCGAAGACGGCGTGGTCGGTGTAGACGCGGCTGACGCAGCCGACGCCGGTGAGAGGGTAGGCGCATTCGGCGACCAGCTTGGATGAGCCGTCCTTGGCCAGCAGGTCGGTCATCACATAGACGTCCTTGGCGCCGATCGCCAGGTCCATGGCGCCGCCGACCGCGGGGATCGCTCCGGGTGCGCCAGTGGACCAGTTGGCGAGGTCGCCGTTCTGCGCGACCTGGAAGGCCCCGAGGACGCAGACGTCGAGGTGCCCGCCGCGCATCATGGCGAACGAGTCGGCGTGGTGGAAGTACGCCGCTCCCGCGACGGCTGTGACCGCCTGCTTGCCGGCGTTGATGAGATCGGGATCGATGCGATCGGATGCCGGTGCCGACCCCATGCCGAGCAGTCCGTTCTCGGTGTGCAGGATGATCTCGAGGTTGTCGGGCAGGTAGTTCGCGACCAGGGTCGGCGCCCCGATGCCGAGGTTCACGAAGGCGCCCTCCGGGATGTCGGCTGCGATGCGTGCGGCCAGTGCATCACGGCTGATGCGCGTACTCATGATGCGATCTCCTCTGCTGCGGGATCAGACGGCCTGCCCTCCAGGTCGACGCCGCCGACGAAGCGACCCTCGTCCAACCATCCGCGCTCCCCGACCGCGACGACGCGATCCACGAAGATGCCGGGCGTCACCACCGTCTCGGGGTCGATCGCGCCGAGCGGCACGATCTCGTCGACCTGCGCGATGGTCGTCGTCGCGGCGGTCGCCATGATCGGCCCGAAGTTGCGGGCTGTCTCGCGGTAGACGAGGTTGCCCCAGCGGTCTCCCTTGAGCGCGCTGATGAGTGCGAAGTCCGCCCGGATCGGGTACTCCAGCACGTAGCGCCGTCCGTCGATCTCGCGCTCCTCCTTGCCCTCGGCGAGCTCGGTGCCGACGCCGGTCGGTGAGAAGAACGCGCCGATTCCGGCTCCCGCGGCGCGGATGCGCTCGGCCAGGTTGCCCTGCGGCACGAGCTCCAGTTCGATCTTGCCGGCACGGTACAGATCGTCGAAGACCCACGAGTCGCTCTGCCGCGGGAACGAGCACAGGATCTTGCGGACCAGCCCATTGGCGAGCAGCGCCGCAAGGCCCGTGTCACCGTTGCCGGCGTTGTTGTTCACGATCGTGAGGTCCTTCGCGCCGTGCGCGATGAGGGCATCGATGAGCTCGACGGGCTGCCCGGCGCGGCCGAATCCGCCGATCATCACTGTCGCGCCGTCGGGGATGCCGGCGACGGCGGATGCCGCATCCGCCACGGTCTTGTCGATCACTGCGCCTCCCTGCACCGTTCGCTCTGCGAACGCTTGTTCGCTCTGTGTTCATAGGGTACAGCAAGTGGGCGGCTTCGACTCGCTGGTGCTCGCTCAGCCCGTTTCGTCTCGCTGACGCTCGCTCAACGACCCGCAGTAGTCCTGGAGACGAAGCCTCAGACAGGAAGCCCGAAGGCGTGCTGAGTCTTGATGGGCGCGACCGCCGGGGACGCGAAGAAGCTCAGCACCCTACGTGCCCGGGCCTGATCGACGGATGCCGTCGCCACCGCGCCCGCGAAGACCGTGTCGATGGCGCAGCCGTCCGGCATGACGCCGAGAATGCGGACACCTGCTTGCCCCACCAGCTCACTGAGCTGCTGGAAACCGAGGTCGACGTCACCGTCTGCGAGCGAGCGGGCGACGGGGGTTCCCGGCTTCGCCTGCACGAGGCGGTCTCCGAGCTCTTCGGCGAGGCCCCAGTCCTCGATCATCTTCACGAGCGCAGTTCCGCTGGGTCCGGTGGAGTAGCCGATCCTGTCCGCGTCGCGCAGCGCATCACGCAGCCCGGCGTCGTCGGCGAAGGCCGGACCGTCCGGTCGCACAGCCTTGTCGGACGATCCGGACGGCACGGCGACCGCAACCTGCGACAGCACGAGCGGCGTGACCGTCTCAGCATCCACATGCCCTTCGGCAACGAGGCGAGACATCGCTCCGGATGCGAGAAAGACCAGGTCGAACGCCTCCCCGGCGGCGACCCGCTCAGCGGCGTCCACTCCCCCGACCGACTCGACGTCCACTCGAGCCAGTCGCTCCGCAGCAGCCGCCGCGGTCAGGTCGGCGAGCACATGCCTGGTCGCCATCGACGAGATGGCCTTCACGCGGCATCCTCGAATGTCTCGGCGTCGACCTCGGCGGCGGGCCCGGGCGCATAGCGGGGCCCCGAGACCGTGTGAGTGTCGATGAGCTGACCGGCGCGCGCCAGCAGCGCCCCGTCGACCGGCAGTGAGAGCGCGGCGAAATCCTCACGCACATGCGCGATGCTCGTGGTGCCCGGGATCGGCACCACATGCTCCCCGCGTGAAAGCAGCCAAGCCAGCGCGAGCTGCGCGGGCGTGCAACCGGCCTCTGCGGCGAGCGCACGCCATGCCGGCAGCAACGCTTCGTTCGCCGGCCAGTTGTCAGAGGAGAACCGCGGCATCGCACGGCGGATGTCCTTCTCGGCGAGACCGGACGGGTCACCGACCGAGTCGCTCAGGAACCCGCGGGCAAGGGGCGAGAACGCGACCAGCGCGATCCCGGCTTCCCGAGTAGCCGACAGCATCCCGAGCTCGGGGTTGCGGCTCCACAGCGAGTACTCGTTCTGCACGGCCGCGATCGGCGCGATGTCCTGCGCTTCGCGCAGGCGCGCGACGGATACCTCCGACAGTCCGATGGCGCCGATCTTTCCGGCATCCACGAGCGAAGCGAGCGCGCCGACGCTCTCGCCGATCGGAACCTTCTTGTCCCAGCGGTGCAGGTAGTACAGGTCGATATGGTCGACGCCGAGCCGCTCGAGCGACGCATCCACGTGCTGACGCAACGCCGAAGGCCGCCCGTCGATGACCTTCACACCATCGACGATCGCCATTCCGCCCTTGCTGGCGAGTACGACCTCGTCGCGACGCCCCTTCAGAGCGCGCCCGACCAGTTCCTCGTTGCGGCCACCACCGTAGAGCGTCGCCGTGTCGAGGTGCGTGACACCTGCGTCGAGCGCGCCCCGCAAGACGGCAAGCCCCTCCTCCGGAGAAGGCGGGATTCCGTAAGCGTGGCTGAGGTTCATGCAACCGAGTCCCATGCGGGGGAGCTTCACGCGAGCTGCTCCTCCAGCTTGCCGAGCACGCGGTAGCAGTCGATGACCTGCCGGAGCGACGAGTTCGGCTCGCGACCCTCACGGATGGCGGCGATGAACTCGCGGTCCTGCAACTCGATGCCGTTCATGCTGACGGCCACATCCGACACATCGATCTGCTCGTCCTTGCCGGTGAACAGGTCGTCGTAGCGGGCGACGTAGGTCGCGGTGTCGCCGATGTAGCGGAAGAACGTGCCGAACGGGCCCTCGTTGTTGAAGGACAGCGACAGGGTGCAGATCGCACCCGACTCGCTCTTCAACTGAATCGACATGTCCATCGCGATGCCGAGCTCCGGGTGGATCGGGCCCTGGATCGCGTTCGCCTCGACGATCCTGCCCGCCTGGTAGGCGAACAGGTCGACCGTGTGCGCGGCGTGGTGCCACAGCAGATGGTCGGTCCAGGAGCGCGCCTCGCCCTTGGCGTTCGTGTTCGTGCGGCGGAAGAAGTACGTCTGGACGTCCATCTGCTGCACGTTGAACTCGCCCGCCCGGATGCGGTCGTGCACGAGCTGGTGCGACGGGTTGAACCGGCGCGTGTGACCGACCATCGCGACACGGTCGGATGCCTCGGCCGCAGCGAGGGTGGCCTCGGCATCCGAAAGCGAGTCCGCGAGCGGGATCTCGACCTGAACATGCTTGCCGGCGGCGAGCACGGCCTGCGTCTGCGAGGAGTGCAGGCCGGTCGGGGTCGCGAGGATGACGGCATCCACGTCGTCGCGCTCGAGAACTCCCTCGAGCCCGACGACCGCGTTCGCGACACCGTACTTTGCCGCGACGGCATCCGCCTTCTCCTGCGACGTGGCGGCCACGACGGTCACCTCGGCGTCGTCGATGTTCGCAAGTCCATCCAGGTGCTTCATGCCGAAGGCACCGTTCGCGCCGACGACGGCGATGCGGATCTTGTCGCTCATTCGCTCTCCCTTTCGCGGTTCGGTATCGGGTTGTCAGGCGTTCGCCACGGCCGCGGTCTCCGCAGGCTCGGGGGCGAGCACCGACTCCACGGGCTCGATCATGTCCGCCTCGTCGGAAGCGACGGTGGTCCTGCCGACCGGGTTCGAGATGACGAGGTGCCCGACCGCGGTGTTGGATGCCGGGACGTGATAGAACCGGTGGTTCATCTCCGGCGACTCGCCGCCGAACTGGTCATCCATCGCGCCGCGGGCGATCAGCCAGTCCACCAGCTCGATGCCCTCGGAGCCCGCCTCGTCGACGTACTCCATGTGCGGCCACTCGGTCAGTCCCATCGGGTCTGCGATCAGGTGATCGAGGAAGGCGTTGTCCCACTCCTTGTTGATGAGGCCGGCGCGCGGACCCTGCAGCTGGTGGCTCATGCCGCCGGTGCCCCAGATCTGCACGTTGAGCTCTTCGCCGTCCCACTTGTCGATCGCGCGACGGAGGGCCTTGCCGAGCTCGTAGCAGCGGCGACCTGACGGAACCGGGTACTGCACGACGTTGACGGCGAGCGGGATGACCTTGACCGGCCACTGCTCGTCCGGGCCGAGTTCGCCGTAGACCAGCGACAGCGGGACGGTGAGGCCGTGGTCGACGACCATCTCGTTGACGAGGGTGAGGTCGAAGTCATCCTGGATGATCGACTGCGCGAGGTGCGCGGCGAACTCCGGGTAACCCTTGACGTCGGGCACGGGGCGTGGGCCGTAGCCCTCGTCGGCGACCGGATACTCTGCGCCCGTCCCGAGCACGAACGTGGGGATGATCGACGCGTCGAAGGCGGTGGCGTGGTCGTTGTAGACGAGGATGACGACGTCGGGCGTGTTCTCCCTCGCCCATTTGCGGGTCCACCGGTAGCCGTCGAACACCTTCTTCCAGTACGGCTCCTCGGTCTTGCCGAGGTCCATCGCAGCACCGATCGCCGGCACGTGCGAGGTGAACAGTGCCGAGGTGTACTTGGCCGGAGCGTTCGGGCGGAACGTGTCGGCCTTCTCGCCGGGCGCGGGAGGCGTCCAGCCGTCGAGATCCTTGAGGCGGTTCCCCTCGGGACGCCGTCCGCCGCCGACCATCATGTCGCGGTACGCAGCCTCGCTCATGCCGGTCATCGACCCGGCCATCTGCTGGAAGCTCAGCCCGTGGGTGGCGCCGATCTTGCTCAGGAAGTAGATGTTCCCGCCCTCGTCGATCATGGTGTTCATGTCCATGTCGAGTACGGCCTGACGCTGGACGGGGTTCAGCGGCCAGTCATCGAGGTACGCCTCCTGGTCAGCCAGGAAGCGCTCACGATTCTCCGGCTTCATCAGCGACATCGCGAACTGGTTGAGGTGATAACCCTTTCGGGCCTGCTCGGCGTCGTAGATGGTGGTGCCGGGAACGTCCTTGTACGGCTTGTCGAGTGCCATGGTCATTCTCCTTCTTGCCAATAGAGGCGACGGGGGTTCTCCACGAGGAGCTTGTGCTGCAGCTCGGGGGTCGTCGCGATCTGCGGGATGTAGTCGACCAGCAGCCCGTCATCGGGCATATGGTCCTTGAGGTTGGGGTGCGGCCAGTCGGTTCCCCAGAGCACACGGTCGGGGAACTCTTCGACCACACGTCGGGCGAACGGCACCACGTCGGTGTACGCGTGCTGCTCGCCGTCTCCGAGTTCTTCAGGGAGGGCGCGGGGCCCCGTCACGCTCAGGCGCTCGGGGCACGAGACCTTGGTCCATACGTTCGCGTTCTCGCGCATGAACCGCAGGAACAGCTCGAAATCCGGGCCGTTCGGGTCTTTGGTGACGTCGGGTCGACCCATGTGGTCGACGACGACGTCGGTCGGGATGCTGGAGAAGAAGTCGTAGAGCTCGGGAAGATCCTCAGCCTCGAAGTAGATCACCACGTGCCAGCCGAGCGGTGCGATCTTCGCGACGATCTCCTGGAGCGAGTCGGTGGGCACGCGGTCGACGAGGCGCTTGACGAAGTTGAAGCGCACGCCGCGGACGCCGGCGGCGTGCAGCGTCTTCAGCTCCTCGTCGGTGATGTCGCGACGGACCGTGGCGACGCCGCGGGCGCGACCCTCGCTGCGTCGGAGAGCGTCGACGAGCGCGCTGTTGTCGGCACCGTGGCAGGTGGCCTGCACGATCACGTTGCGGTCGAAACCGAGATGGTCGCGCAGGGCGAACAGCTGGTCTGCTGAAGCGTCGCAGGGCGTGTACTTGCGCTCTGGCGCGTAGGGGAATTCGGCACCCGGCCCGAAGACGTGACAGTGCGCGTCGACTGCGCCCTCGGGCAGCGTGAAGGTGGGCTTCGTCGGGCCGTCGTACCAGTCGAGCCAGCCCTCTGACTTGGTGAATTCACCCGTGGTGTCGCCGTGCTTTGTATTGGCCTGTGCCATCGTCAGTCCTCCACGTATTCCAGGCCGGCGGCGGCGAGCGGCTCGCGCATGCCGTAGAGGTCGAGTCCGAGTACGCCTTCACGGAACTTCTGCCGCTTGGCCTCCTCGTTGTCCTCGCGCTTCTGGCTGGCATCCGCCACGGCACCGACCAGTGCGCGCGGCACGACGACGACGCCGTCGACGTCGGCGACGACCACGTCACCCGGATTCACGAGGGCGTTCGCGGCGACGACGGGGATGTTCACCGAGCCGAGGGTGGCCTTGACCGTGCCCTTGGAGTTGATGGCGCGGGAGAAGACCGGGAAGTCCATCTTCTCGAGGTCGGCGACGTCGCGGACGCCGCCGTCGATGACCAGACCCTTGCAGCCGCGGGCGGTGAGCGACGAGGCCAGCAACTCGCCGAAGAAGCCGTCTTCGCTCTCGGTGGTGCAGCCGGCGACGATGACGTCACCGTCCTGCACCTGTTCGGCGGCGACGTGGAACATCCAGTTGTCGCCCGGCTGCAGGAGCACGGTGACGGCCGGGCCGCACAGTTTCGCACCGTTGTAGGCGGGGCGGATGTACGGGCGCATGAGGCCCACCCGGCCCATCGCCTCGTGGATGGTCGCGACGCCGAACTGTGAAAGGCGCCCGACGTCGTCGGGGTCTGGGCGCTGGATGTTCGTGCGGACGATGCCGAGATCGTTCAGTCGCATTGTGTTCCTCTCAGAGTCCACGAGCCTTGAGGGCGCGGTCGAGGCGCGGGTAGACGCGGCGGGCGTTGCCCTCGAAGACCTGCTCGCGCTGGAAGTCGCTGAGGCTGGTGGTCGCGTCGACGTAGCGCTTGGTGTCGTCGAAGTAGTGTCCGGTGCGCGGGTCGATGTCGCGCACCGCACCGATCATCTCGCTGGCGAACAGGATGTTGTCGGTCGGGATGACGTCCGTCAGCAGGTCGATGCCGGGCTGGTGGTAGACGCAGGTGTCGAAGAACACGTTGTTCAGCAGGTGCTGTTCGAGCTCGGGCTTCTTCAGCGCCATCGCCAGGCCGCGGAACCGACCCCAGTGGTACGGCACCGCGCCGCCGCCATGCGGGATGACCAGCTTCAGGTCGGGGAAGTCCTTGAAGAGGTCGCCCTTGAGCAGCTGCATGAACGCGGTCGTGTCGGCGCCGAGGTAGTGATCGCCGGTGGTGTGGAACACGTCAGGACGGCAGGTCGTGCTCACGTGCACCATCGCGGGGATCTCGTACTCGACGAGCTTCTCGTAGATCGGGTACCACGAGCGGTCGGTGAGCGCCGGGGCCGACCACTTGCCGCCGGACGGGTCGGGGTTGAGGTTCACCGTGACGGCGCCGAGCTCCTCGACGGCGCGGGTCAGCTCAGCGACCGTGGTGGCGGGGTCGACGCCGGGAGACTGCGGCAGCATCGCACCCATGAGGAAGCGGTCGGGGAACAGCTCGCTGACGCGCGCGACGAGGTCGTTGCAGATGCGCGCCCAGGTCTCGCTGACGGCGTAGTCGCCGATGTGGTGGGCCATGAACGAGGCACGCGGGCTGAAGACCGTGATGTCGCTGCCGCGCTCATTCATGAGCTTGAGCTGGTTGGCCTCGATGGTTTCGCGGATGTCGTCATCGCTGATGTGCAGGGATGCCGGGTCCGGCGCTTCGCCGTTGCCGTCGGCGAAGGCGATCTGCAGGTCACGCCAGGCGCCCAGCTGCGCAGGGGCGGTCGTGTAGTGGCCGTGGATGTCGATGATCAACGCGTGTCGTCCTTGTCACTCGGATGCTGTTGTTCACGACTCTAGGTCGGAGGATGTATATAGTCCAATAGATATGAGGGGCACCTTCCATAGAGAGGATCGATAGTTGGCGCTCACGGATCTGAACCAGCTGCGCACCTTCGTCGTGCTGTATGAACTGCGCAGCGTGACGGCTGCGGCGGAGCGGCTGCACGTGACGCAGCCGACCGTCAGCTACACGCTGAGGCGGCTGCGGGAGAAGTTCGGTGATGAGCTGTTCCGGCGGGAAGGGCGCGACATGGTGCCCACCGCGAAGGCCACCGCTCTGTTCGCACCGCTGCATGAGGCACTCGCCCAGATCGACGACACGGTGAGCGACCCCGAGGCGTTCGAGCCGGCCGGTTTCAGCGGCGAGCTCGCGCTGGGGCTCACCTCCATCGGCGAGCAGACGTTCCTCCCGCCCATCATGGCGGCGCTCTCGCGTGCGGCATCCGCCCCGCACCTGCAGGTTGCGCGACTGGACTCGGATCAGGTCGAGGACGGGTTGATCCGCGGATCGATCGACCTCGCCATGACCGTGTCGATGATCGGAAGCCCGCGGCTGTGGCGCACGCACGTGCGCGCAGTGGAATACGTCGCTCTGTCGTCAGCGCAACATCCGTTGCCCGACACCGCGCCGGACATGTTCGCGGGCCGGCGTTTCGTGCGCGTCTCCGTTCGCGGCGGCCACGTGTTCCCGCTGCAGGTGCTCACCGAGCACGGTCTCATGGCGCAGGTCGCGCTGACCGTGGAGGAGTACGCCACCGTGCCGGCCGTACTGCAGTCCACTGACCTGGTCGTGCTGCTGCCACGCCACGTCGCCGAGGTGTTCAGCGGGTGGTTCGCCGGGCTGCGGATCGCCGACCTGCCGTGGCCGGCTCAGAGCACACCGGTCTCGTTGTACACCCGCCGCGAGGCGAGCCTGTCACCGGCGCAGAAGTGGTTCCGCGCCGTGGTCCTGGATGCCGTCGCCGCCGGCGAGTACCGGCGGCGGTCCGGCTAGGACCTCTTGCGGTTCCAGCTCGCCTTCGCCGGCGCGAAGGGGCTGCGCACGTGGATCGCCCACGTCGAGTGCGGGTGGATGCGCAGCAGCGCCGTCTCATAGAACGTAGCCGCCTCCGGCGGGAGGCTGGGCAGCACGGCATCCTTGTCGACGGTGTCCTCCGCGCGCGGGCGCAATGCCTTCCACACCAGCTGCACCTCCGGCGCACCGGTCGGGATGCCGTCGAGATCGAGCACCGCGCGATCCCAGGGCAGGGTCAGGCGGGGGTCGCGCTTGTAGACCCACGCTCGCGGTGCGCCGTCCTCGACGTTGATCTGCAGCACCCACGCGCCCTTGACGTCGTCGCGGATGAGCACGGGCTGCAGGTCCGCGTCCGCGGGGGCATCGGCGAACGGGACGATCTCGTCGTCGGCATCCTCAGACGGAGCCCAGGCACTGAACCTCTCCGGGAGACTCGCGACGAGATCGGCGAGATCGGTCGCGACGACGCTCACGTCGATGTTCGAACGCTCCCGGATCGTCCGGCCCAGCCAGCGATCGAGGGCGGCTCCGCCCGAAAGCCACCAGCGCACGGATGCCGCGGCGAGCAGCTCGGCGACCGCGGACGGCTCGAGCGGCTCCCACGGCGTCGCGGAGGCGGATGCGGATGGTGCCATGGATCGAGGCTACCGCTCGAGCATTCGCCACAGCCCGCGGAACAGGGCCGCGGACTCGGCCGGGTCCAGGTGCGCCGTCAGTTCGCGCTGCACCTCGACGACCCGCGGCACCAGACGTGCATACTCTGCTGCACCGTGCTCGGTGAGGGTCACGACGTTCCGGCGCGCATCGCCTGCCGCGCGCTGCCGCGCGATGAGTCCCGACTTCTCCATGCGGCGGACGAGATCGGCGATCGTGGAACGGTCGAGGTCGACCTCGTCGCCGAGCTCACGCTGGCTCGCCTCGCCGAGTCGTTCGAGCACGGCGAGGATGCTGTACTGCGTGCTGGTGATGTCGGGATCGGCCACCCGCGCCCAGGTCGCCAGATGCAGCTGCTGCGCGCGGCGGATGAGGTTGCCGACGTGGCGCTGCGGCTCGGGGAGCTCGGCCATGGTCATCACGGCATCCATCCTCTCAGGCCGTGCAACGGCGGTACGGGCGATGCTGGATGATGTTCGCCGGTAATGGTGCACGTCAACCGACGAAACTCATCCGGGCTGGCGTACAGAATCCGCGGCTCTCAGCGTGCGGCGACCGGCGCGCTCGCAGGCAGCAGGAATCCGCCGAAGAAATCTCGCAGCTCGCCCCGCGCCGTCAGCGGCAGCACGTGCGCGATGTACTGGTCGGGCCGCACGACCACTACAGCGCCGTCGGTGGCGATCCCGCGCTCGGCGAAGATGTCGACCTGGTCGTCCGTCGCCCACGCCTTCTCCCAGTCCTGCAGTCCCAGCGGACCGGATTGCGGGAGAAGCATCGACGGCAGCGCGGTCACGTCGAAGTCATGGTGTGAGCCGCGGAAGACGCCGTGCACGTCGATCACGCTGTCGATATCGGCATCCTCGGCCGTGAAGCGGCGCACGGGCGAGTCCTCCCCCGCGGCGAGCCACGTCGCGAACTCGCGCAGTGCGACCCCATCGGCGTCGCCGAAGGCGTAGAGGCGCCACCGTCCGTCGGCGCGGTGGGAGTGGCCGAGCTCCATGCGCTTGGCATCGGCCACCCTACGCACCGGCGCGGAGTGGAACCGTGTGCCGATCTCGAACCCGCTCGCGAGCTGCTGGTGCGCGGTCGCACCGGTCAGCGCCCCCGGCGGGTACTTCGTCGCGACGCCGGCCGTGTAACGGCCCTGCCGCGCGAACTCGGCCTGCATATCGGCGGGCGTGACGCCGCCGAGTTCCGGATGCTCCGGATCGAGCGCCGGCTGCGCGATGAACGCCGACCAGTGCTTGTCGAACGCGATGAGGTCCGCGGCGATCGCCTGACGCTCCTCGGAGTAGGTGCGCAGCAGCGCGGCATCCGATCGTCCCTGCAGGACGGCGGCGAGCTTCCAGCCGAGGTTGAAGGCGTCCTGCATGGAGACATTCATGCCCTGACCGGCCTTGGCGCTGTGGGTGTGACACGCATCGCCGGTGAGGAACAGGTGCGGGGTGGCATCCGCCGGCGACTCAGGTGTCAGGTCGTCGAAGCGGTCGGCGACCCGCTGACCGACCTCGTAGACGCTCGACCAGGCGACCTGCTGCACGTCGATCGAGTAAGGGTGCAGGATCGCGTTCGCGACCTCCGCCAGCTGCGCCGCCGTCGTCTTGCGGATCTCGGCGTCGCCGGCCTCGACCACACCGAGATCGACGTAGCAGCGCACCATGTTCCCGCCCTCGCGCGGGATCATCAGCAGGCTCCCCTTCCCGGCGGACTGGACGACGTTCTTGGTGCGCCAGTCGGGAAAGTCGGTGGTGGCGAGCACGTCCATGACGCCCCAGGCGTGATTCGCGGCGTCACCCTCGAGACGGATGCCGAGCGCACGGCGCACGTTGCTGCGAGCGCCGTCGCAGCCGATGACGTACTTGGCGCGGACAGTGATCTCGGTGCCGTCGGTGCGGCGCAGCAGAGCGGTGACCGGGTGGTCGCTGTTGTTCATCTCGTAGCCGACGAACTCGATGCCGTAGTCGGCTTCGAGCCTGCTGGCGGACTTCGCGGCGTGGTCGAGCAGGAACTCCTGCATGCGCGCCTGGTTCACGATGACGTGCGGGAACTCGCTCAACCCTGCGGGGGTGTCCTCCACCCAGCCGGTGCGGACGATCTTCGAGCGGTCCTCTTCGGACGGTCCCCAGAAGCGCACCTCGTTGACCCAGTACGCCTCGCGGACCAGAGCGTCGGCGAGACCGAACGCCTGGAACATCTCGACCGTGCGGCACGCGACGCCGTCGGCCTGTCCGACCTCGAGCGGACCGGGGCGGCGCTCGACGATGCGCGTCGTGATGTCGGGGAACGCCGCCAGCTGCGCGGCGAGCACGGTGCCGGCGGGCCCCGTGCCGACGATGAGCACGTCGACGGCGTCCGGCAGTCCCGGGCTGCGGTCCTGCACCTGCGGCGCGGCCGGCAGGAGATCCGGGTCGCCGGGGCGATATCCGTCGCGGTGGAACTGCATGGGATCTCCTTCGATCACTCCGGTGCCCTGATGCTTCGCACCAGATTAGTTGGGGTGCCAACGATAGTACACGGATGCCGCATGAGAAGGTAACCCCATGGCGAACTCCCGCTCCGGCGACTCGATGACCGAGCGACTCGTGCGCGTGCTCGACACGTTCACCACGGAGCGGACCATGCAGACCGCGACCGAGATCGCCGAGCGAACGGGGCTTCCCTCTTCGACCGCCCATCGAATCGTCGGAGACCTCATCGCGGCCGGCCTCTTCGAGCGCGACGACGAGATGCGCGTCCGCCTCGGGATGCGGCTGTGGGAACTGGCTCTGCGCGGATCGAGCGCGCTGCGCCTGCGCCAGGCCGCCCTCCCTCACATGGAGTACGTGCAGACGACCATCCGCGAGCACACTCAGCTCGCCGTGCTCGAGCATGAGGAGGCGCTCTTCCTCGAGCGTCTCTCGCACCCGGACGCCGGCGCCAACATCACCCGCATCGCGGGACGCCTGCCGCTGCACGCGTCCTCGTCCGGGCTCGTCCTGCTCGCGTACGCCGACCCGGCGCTTCGAGAGCGTGTGCTGAGCCTGCCGCTCCGTACGGTTTCGCGGGAGACGGTGACGGATGCAGGGATGCTGCGGCGCCTGCTCGCCACGATCCGGCGACAGGGGTTCGTCGTGGCGCCCGGCTCGATCGAATACGTGTCAACCGGTGTCGCGGTTCCGGTGCGCGACCGCGGAGAAGTGGTGGCGGCACTCTCGGTCGTCCTGCCCCGTGACACCGCAACCGCTCCCGCCGTCGACGCGCTCCTTGCTGCCGCGAAGGCGATAGAGCGAGACCTTCGCACCAGCCGCTGAGGTGAGGAAGGGTGCCCATTCAATGGGATTCCACGCGGGAGCATCTCCGCCCGCGGCACACTGGTGCGCAGCATCCATCCGTCGAAGGAGACCTCATGAGCACCCGCAACGAGACGATCAGAACCAGGGTCGCGATCGTCGGCGCCGGCCCCGCCGGCCTCATCCTGTCCCACCTGCTCGCGGATGCAGGGATCGACTCCGTGATCATCGACCAGCGCTCACGCGAAGAGATCGAATCGACCATCCGCGCCGGCATCCTCGAGCAGGGAACCGTCGACCTGCTCACCGCGATCGATCCGCACACGCGCGTCCACACGGTCGGCCACCGGCACGACGGCATCGAACTGCGCTTCCAGGGCGAGGGGCACCGCATCGACTTCCCCGGCCTCGTCGGCCGCAGCGTCTGGCTCTACCCGCAACATGAAGTGCTGAAGGACATGCTCGCCCTGCGCCTCGCCGCAGGGCAGGACCTGCGCTTCGACGTCACGGCGTCCCGGGTCGAAGGCATCGACACCGAGCGTCCCCGCGTGATCGCCACGGACGCCGACGGCAGCGAACTCATCATCGACGCCGACTTCGTGGTCGGCGCCGACGGCTCGCGCTCCGTCGTGCGCCCCGCCATCACCGGCGACTCACGCAGCGGCTACTTCCGCGAGTACCCGTTCGCCTGGTTCGGCATCCTGTGCGAGGCCCCGCCGAGCGCTGACGAACTCATCTACAGCAACTCCGAGAACGGGTTCGCGCTGATCAGCCAGCGCAGTCCGGAGGTGCAGCGGATGTACTTCCAGTGCGCTCCCGACGCCGATCCGAACGCCATGTCGGAGGCGGAGATCTGGGAAACCCTGCAGTCGCGGGTGCCGGGCACGACGCTGCACGAGGGTCGGATCTTCCAGCGCGACGTGCTGCGCTTCCGCAGCTTCGTCGCGCACGAGCTGCGGCGCGGCCGCGCCGCGCTGGTCGGGGACGCCGCGCACACCGTGCCGCCCACCGGCGCCAAGGGCATGAACCTCGCGATCGCGGACGTCGTGCTGCTCTCCCGCGCGCTGCGCGCCCTGCTCGGCGAAGGCGACGAACGCCTGATCAACGGATACGCCGAGTTGGCACTCAAGCGCATCTGGAAGGCGCAGCACTTCTCGTGGTGGATGACGAGCATGCTCCACCGGCTTCCCGAGTCCGGCGAGTTCGACCGGCGCCGCCAGCTCGGCGAGCTGCGCTCGGTCACGGACTCCGAGGCCGGTCGCACCTACCTCGCCGAGGCCTACACGGGCTGGTCGCTGGACTGATCGCCGCGGGCGCCTGCGGCCCGCTGTCAAGGGACTGACCGCACGACGGTTGCACCATCAGCATGGCTGTATGGAGTCGATCCGCGCGATGACCTGGAACGTATGGTGGCGTTTCGGCGGGAACTGGGATCAGCGCGAACCCGGCCTCATCGCGGTCGTGCGTGACCAGCGACCCGATGTCCTGGGAGTGCAGGAATGCTGGGGCGACGCCGAGACCACGCAGGCACACGTGCTCGCTGACGCTCTGGGCGGTCACGCCGCTTTCGTCGACGTCGGCTTGCCACCGACGCCGTCTCCGCTCGAGGATCCGTCACAGGAAGGCGCGGTGATGGGGCTCGGGCTGGTCAGTCGCTGGCCGATAGCCCGAGCCGAGAAGGTGCCGATGCCCTCGTTCGGACGAGTCAATGCGGCTCTCCTGGCGAGCGTCGATCACCCGCTCGGGGAACTGCGCCTCGTCGTGGGCGCGACGAGCTGGGAGCCCGAGCGGATGGCCGAGACGACTGCACAGGTGAAGGAGCTGCGAGCTCTCACCCGGGACTCCCATGCAACCCGGGCGCTCCCCAGCATCCTGCTCGCCGATCTCAACTACGACCGCGCTCAACCGCCCCTGGCAGACATCGATCTCGAGGACGCCTGGGACGCCGCGGTCGTCGACGCCGACCCGCGAACGCTCAGCGCGACCAACCGGTTCGCCCCTCGCGAGGCGACCTCTCAGTTCGATCGCCGCATCGACCACATCCTCTACGCGCCCGGGCTCCTGGGCGCCCGGGCGACCGATGCGTGGATCGTCCGCGACGAACCAGGCGGGCTTCCTCCGTCGGACCACTATCCGCTCGTCGCGGACATCCGCGTCGGAGATCACCCTGACTGAGACGGTCGAGTGCGCTCATCGCGCGTGCTCGGTTCGTGCGGCAAGCGCGAGTGCATCGTGCGGCGCATGGCCGCGGGCGTCATTGTCGAAGTACACGTAGACGCCGTGCGAGGATTCGGCGCTCCCGGTCAGCTCGTCGATGAGCCGGGCCCACCCGTCGAGCTCCTCGGCGGTGTACCCGCTGTGATAGAGCTCCTGCGCACCGTGCAGGCGGATGTAGGCGAAGTCCGCCGTCGTCTCGTCGAAGCGCGGAAAGCGACCGGCGGTGTCCGCGGTGACCATCGCGACTCCGTGGTGGCGCAGCAGATCGCCTGCCTCGCGGAAGCTCTCGGCCCTCGGTTCCAGGGCGTATCGGATCGGACGGTCCTCATCGATCTCGAGCCAGGCGCGTCCCTCCAGCCGCTCGTCATGGCGCCGTGCGAGCTCCAGTGCGGCGCCCGTCGAGCGCGGCAGCATCCCGAGGAACTCGTCGATGATCTCGGTCTCGAACTCCTGCCGCTCCGGCAGCTGCCAGAGCACCGGACCGAGCGCCTCTCCGAGGGCGAGCACCCCGGATGCGAAGAAGTTCGCGAGCGCAGTCTCCGCGCCGCGCATCCGGAGCATGTGCGTGACGTAGCGGGAGCCCTTCACGGCGAACACGAATCCGCCCGGCACCGAGTCACGCCACCGCTGGTAACTCGACGGTCGCTGCAGCGAGTAGAACGAGCCGTTCAGCTCCACCGTGGAGAACCGTGATCCGATGTACTCGAGCTCCCTGCGCTGGGCGAGGCCGCGCGGATAGAAGTCACCGCGCCAGCTCGCGTATCTCCACCCCGACGTGCCGACGCGGACGTCGCCCGACGAAGAGGGTGTCAGACTGTGCGCCATTCGTCGCTCGTGAGATCGGCACCCGCTTGCGGCCCCATCTGCAGCATCCCGCCGTCGATGACGACGGACGCTCCGGAGATGTATGCCGCCTTCGGCGACGCAAGGAAGGCGATCAGCGCCGCGACCTCGCGGGCATCGCCCGGGCGCCCCAGAGGGATGCCGGGGCGACGCACGGCGTTCGGGTCGACATCCTCGTTTCCCGTCATGGGAGTGGCGATCTCCCCGGGCGCCACGCTGACCGCGGAGATGCCGCTGCTGCCGAGCTCGAGGGCGATGTTCTTCATCAGCCCGCTCAGCCCGTGCTTCGCCGCGTCGTAGGCGCTCGAGCCGACCATCGGCTGATGAGCGTGCACACTCGTGACGGCGATCAGACGACCGCCCCTTCCTGCGGCGACCATGTGGCGCGCGGCACGCTGGAGACAGACGAACGCTCCGGTCAGGTCGACATCGAGCACGTGCCGCCACTGGTCGATCTCGACGTCGAGGAACGGCGTCTTGATGCCGGTGCCGGCGTTGTTGACGAAGACGTCCAGTCCGCCGAGCTGCTCGATGAGGCCGTCCACGACATCGCCGCAGGCCGGGATGTCCGCGACATCGAGGCGCGCGACCACAGCCCGCACGCCGTGCTCTCGCACCTCGGCAGCGGTGGCCTCGGCACCCGCCTCATCCGAATGCCAGGTGATTCCGACGTCGAACCCGTCTGCGGCGAGCGCGACGGCCGCGGCCCGGCCGATGCCGGAGTCCGCGGCCGTGACGATCGCCCTGCGATCGGTGCTGACCATCGGCTCAGCTGCGCGCAGCGGGCTTGCGGTTCTCGGCGCTGACCATCCAGGCGAACTGCTCGAGCTTCTCGATGATCGCGTGGAGGATGTCGGCGCTGGTCGGATCCTCGTCGTCGACCGCGTCGTGCACTTCGCGCATGGTTCCGACGACAGCCTCGAGACGAACCGTGATCAGGTCGACGGTCTCAGTCGTGTCGATCTCGCCCTGCGGATACTCCGGGAGCGTCGTCGTGGATGCCACGGTGTCGCTGCGTCCGTCCGGAATGGCGTGCAGCGCCCGCATCCGCTCCGCAACGGTGTCGCTGAACTCGCGCGTCGCCTCGATGATCTCGTCGAGCTGCTTGTGCGTGTCGCGGAAGTTTCGCCCGATCACATTCCAGTGCGCCTGCTTGCCCTGCATCGCGAGCTCGAGCAGATCGACCAGCACGGCCTGCAGGTTCTCACCGAGCTGCTTCGATGCGACGAAGCCCTTCTCGGCATTCTGCCGCCGCGTGCTCTTCTCTCCGGTGCCGCCCCGTGCCGAGCGGCGGGTCGTCGTGGTTGCCTTAGTCGTTGCCATCATGACCTCCTGGCCGCCACGGTATCGGCGTCGCCGCCGTCGGCGGCAAGGGCTTGACTATCGCGACTGCGCGTGCGAAACCAGAACCGCCAGGCGGTCAGGACGAGCACCATGGCGGCGAGCACGACGGCCGTCGAGGCGACCGTCGGCGCAGCCGGATCCTCTGCCCAGCGGCCGATCGCGATCCACACCAGCCCCCAGGATGTCGCGATCGCCGGCGTCCACCGCCCTCCGCGCCAGGCGGTGAACAGGGCGACGAGACCGGTACCGATCAGCGTGATCGTGCCGGGCACTCCCGGTGCTTCCGACCACGCTGCGATACCGACGTCGGCCAGCCAGGCGGCGAGGTTCGCGGCTGCGGCGACGGTCACCCAGCCCAGGTACAGCCCGATCACGCCGTCGATGAGCACGATCTCCGCCACGGTGCCGCGCCGTGGCCGCCGGCAGACGCGGACGAAGGTCACCAGCAGCACGCCCAGCAGGATCATGATGATGACGAACGATTCGGCGATCCGCCATGCCAGCACGCACATGATCCACACGGCGTTGAGCAGAGCGGATGCCGCGACCCCGTAGCCGACCGCACGATGCCGCGGCTTCGCCGCCTGCGCCGGCACGAACTGCCAGATCGCGTACCCCACGAGGCCGAGGTAGATGACCGACCAGATCGAGAATGCGAAGCCGGCGGGGGCGAGCACTGTGGCATCAGCGGCGAACGCGCCGCCCGCGGCATCCGAGATTCCCGCACCGCCGAACAGACCGGAGCCGAACACTGCGGCGACGATCGATCCGGCCACCGTGAGCAGGACGACGATCCGGCGGACGCGATCAGACTTCTCCGTCTGGGACATGCCCCCACAGTAGAGGGGCGTCCCGCGGGCTCACTCCGCTGCGGGCGGCGTGGCGCAGATGCTGAGCGCCGAGATCTTCTCGTGGTACTGCTCTGCGGTGAAGGGCAGGCCGAACTCCGGCGCCGTCTGGCCGTCGGCCGCCGGTGCCTTCGAGGCGATGGCCGCGAGTTCCCAGGCGAGGTAGGCGGCCACCCCGGATCCTGCCGTGGAATTGTTGAGCACCACGGCGACGGTGAAGCCGGTCTCGGGGTCGGAGTATGCGCCCGTCACGTAACCGGGGGTCCAACCGTGCTGACCGATCAGCGGACCGACCTGGTATGCGCCACCGGTCGCCTGGTACCAGGACGCCGACGTCGCGGACCTCGGCAGCGGGGCGCCGAACTGGTCGGGTTCTGCGCCTTCTTCGCGGAGTGCCTGACGCGCGGACGCCTGGACGAACCGGCCGAGATCCTGGATGGTCGAGACGGCGCCCGAGTCGGTGAATCCCGTGCTCGACGACAGCTTGGTGATGTCGACGGGAGCCGTGCAGTCGTAGCCGCCCTCAGTCCGCTTCAGATAGTTGCCGTTGAGCGGGTCATCGCCGGGCTCGGCGGCGGACGGCCCCGGCAACGAGGTGTTCTCGAGGTCGAGGGGATTCGATATGTACCTGTCGATGAGGTCGGACGCGCTCATGCCCGAGGCCCGCTCGAGCGCGAGCCCGAGCAGCAGGTACCCGGCGTCGGAGTCGTGATACGTGGTGCCCGGCTCCGCCGGCGTCTTCCCGAGCCCGAAGGACGCCAGCTCCAGCGGCGCCCACACCCGCTCCGGGGTGTTCAGCCATGCACTCTTGACAGATGCCTCGGAGGATCCAGCGCCGCTCGTGCCGTTGCAGAGGTCGAGCAGAGTGACCCCGTCCATCTGGGCGACGCCGGACGCGTGCTCCGTCACGGGGTCGTCGAGCTCGACGACCCCGTCGTCGGCGAGCGCGTACAGCACGTCACAGGTCATGAGGCGCGTGACATCGGCGACCCGGAAGGACATGTCGGTGGTGACGGCGGTCTGGTCCTCGACGGACTGCGTGCCGAGCCCGCTGACCCAAGTGCCGCTCCACGGCACCCACACGGCGGCGATCGCGCCGGTCGCGCCGGTGTTGGCCATGGCATGCTCGACGGCGGCCTGCAGCTGTGCCGCAGTCTCCTCCGGCAGCGCCTGGTCGACCTGCTCGGGCGGCGTGTACGAGAACGACTCCTCAGACGAGCATCCGGTCAGGACGAGGGCGAGAGCGGCGGCGCCCGCGGCGACGGCGCGCCAGCGTCGGGGCGAGAGAAGATGCATGAAGGAAGCTCCAGGTGGTCTGTCAGACGAGTCTATGGTGCGCCATCGCAAACATCGTGCGCTTCGCCCCGCTCCCGGCAGACGTACAGTGATGCCATGCCCCACATCTTCGACCCCGAGGTGGTCTCGGCCATCCTCCGCCACATGAACGGCGACCACGCGGACGACAACATCCTCATCGCGCGCGCGTTCGCGACGGCATCGGCCCTGCCGATCACGGATGCCGTGATGACCGACCTCGACGGCGACGGCGGCGTGTGGCAGATCACCCGCGCGGGCGTCGCGGAGGAGCTCCGCGTGCCATGGCCCGGCGGCCCCATCGACGAGCGTCCCGCCGTACGGCGTGAGGTCGTGGCCGTCTACGACGCCGCGTGCGAGAAGCTCGGCATCGAGCCACGCCCGCACGCCTGAGGCTCGACGAGCCGGAGAGGCTTCCGAATTAGGTAAGGATGCCCTTACACTGGGGCCATGGCTGAAATCCTCTCCTTCTCCGCTGCACTCCGAGAGCGCTCGTCCGGGTCGCACTCGCGCAGTGAGCACGCCGGCTTCATGGCCGACCTGCTCAAGGGCGAGGGCTCCCGCGAGGACTACATCGCCCTCGTGTCGCAGCACTACTTCATCTACGAAGCACTCGAGTCCGCCGGCGAGCGGATGCGCCGCGATCCTGTGGCCTCGGTGTTCATCAGCGAAAAGCTCACCCGGCTGCCGGCGCTGGAGGCCGACCTGGCGTTCCTCCTCGGTCCGGACTGGCGCGAGATCATCACGCCGCTGCCGACGACGCGACGCTACGTCGAGCGGATCAACGAGGTCGGCGCCACCTGGGCCGGCGGCTTCGTCGCGCACCACTACACGCGCTACCTCGGCGACCTCTCCGGCGGCATCTTCATCGGCCGCGTCATGCAGCGCCGATTCGGCTTCGAGACCAATGGCGTCGGCTTCTACCTGTTCGACGACATCGCCGACCCGAACGCTTTCAAGGACGTCTACCGCGAGCAGCTGGATGCCGCCCCCTGGGATGATGCGGAACGAGAGCGCGTGATCGACGAGGTTCTGCTGGCCTACCGCTTCAACACCGAGCTCTTCGAGGACCTCGACAGGGCCCGCGTCGCGGCCTGACCTTCAGCCGCCGGACACCTCGGGCGTGGACGAGTGCCGCGTCTCCCACGCCTCGCGCATGAATCGGCGCACGTCCTGATCGACCCGGATGTCGCTGGGGCGCAACGGCCGTGACAGGTAGAGGCCGTCGAGCGAGGTGAGCCGCGACAGCGCCACATACGTCTGACCGGGGGCGAACGCCCCGCCGCCGAGGTCGATGATCGCACGGTCGTAGGTCTTCCCCTGCGACTTGTGGATCGTCACTGCCCACGCGAGCCGCAACGGGAACTGCATGAACTCCGCGATCACGTCGCGACTGAGGGTCTTCGAGTTCGCGTCGTACGAGTAGCGGAATCGCTCCCAGACGGCCGGCTCGACGTCGACGTCCTCGCCGTCGATCTCGACCTTCACGGATCCGCCGAGGATGCGCTTGACGGTGCCGATCGTGCCGTTCACCCACCGCGACGGCTCCCCGGTCATCGACACGTCGTTGCGGAGGAACATCACCTGCGCCCCCACCTTGAGCTTCAGCTCGGCATCCGCGGGGTAGTTGCCGTCGCCCCGCCCGAAATCGCCGTTGATCTCGGCCCTGGCGGTCTGCTCCTTGCCCGCGAGAGCGGCGAGATGACGGCGGTTGATGTTGTTGACGATGTCATTGCGCGTGGCGAGCGTGATCATCGGAATCTCGCCGGGCTCGTGATCGGGCGGGGTGCGGGTGCCCTGACGATTGAGCACCTCGGCGATCTCGGCCGTGACCCGCCCATACCGCACGGCGTTCAGCATCGACTTGAACCCGTCGTCGGACTGGCGGTGGATCTGCACGAGCTCGCGCACGTGCAGCGGTGCGCCGTGTCGGCCGAGATCGATCAGGCCGTCGGACGCGCCCATCGTCGCACCTGCCCAGACCTTCGCGTCGAAGAACCAGAACGACCGGTAGTGGTCCTGCACGTAACGCAGCTCGTCGCCGCGCGGCGGCACCGGCGCCAGCTGGTACGGATCGCCGAACATCACGACCTGCACACCGCCGAACGGTTCGGCCCGGCGCCCGCGCGCCTGGCGCAGGGCGCGGTCCATACCGTCCATGAGATCGGCGTTCACCATGGACACCTCGTCGATCACGAGCGCGTCGATGGCGTTCAGGATGCGGCGGGTGGCGTCGTTCTGCTCGATCTCGCTCTCGGCGATCAGGCCGATCGGAAGGCGGAACAGGGAGTGGATCGTCTGTCCCTCGACGTTGAGAGCGGCGACGCCGGTGGGTGCGCAGATCGCGATCTGCTTCTGCGTGTTCCAGGCGAAGTACTGCAGCAGCGTCGACTTGCCCGTGCCGGCGCGGCCGGTGATGAAGACGTGCTCCCTGGTGTCCTCGATGAGACGGAACAGCTCCTGCTGTTCGTCGGAGAGGGCGGGAAAAGACACGACACTCATGGTACGTCGCCGTCCCGCATCGCGCTCGGCAGTGTCACAGGCCGGCCCTCCTAGACTGGCGCCATGGATCAGCCCTCGACGACGCCCAGGCGCCGCCGATTGTGGTTCGATCTGACGGCACTGGCTGTCGTCGGAGTCCTCCTGGTGGCAGCCCTCGGCGCCGGCGTGACGGTGCTTTACAAGGAGTTCTACGGGCCCTCCGCCTTCGTCGGACGGTACCTCGATCTGCTCTCGACGGGCCGCGCGGCCGACGCGCTGCGGATCCCCGGGGTATCGATCGACCACAGCACGCTCGAGGAGTCGGGCATCGCGGCGACGGCATCCGAGGCGCTACTGCGTCAGGCGGCGCTCGCACCGCTCGCCGACGTCGAGATCGTCGCTGAGAAGACCGAGGGTGACGTCACATCCGTGACGGTGTCCTACGTCGTGGGCTCCCACCCGGGCACCAGCACCTTCCAGGTGACGCAGGACGGCTGGGCCGGTGTGACCCCGAACTGGCGTTTCACCCAGTCGCCGCTGGCTGCTGTCTCGCTCACGGTGCTCGGCGCAGACCGGTTCGCCGTGAACGGCTTCGAGGTCGATCGGCGTCAGGTGTCATCTGCCGGCGTCGAGGCGGCCCCCGCCGACCCTCTTCCGCTGCTGGTGTTCACCCCGGGGCTGTACTCGGTCACGGTCGACACCGCGATCTCGGAGTCGCCCGGCGTCAGCATCCTCGCCGATTCGCCGCTCACGCAGACGCCGGTCGAGCTGCAGACCCTTCCGACCGAGGAGTTCGTCGACGTCGTGCAGACGCGGGTCGAAGAGTTCCTCACCGAATGCACGACGCAGCAGGTGCTGCAGCCGACCGCGTGCCCGTTCGGGCTCGAGGTGGACAACCGCCTCGTCGAGCCGCCGGTGTGGTCGATCTCCGCTCAGCCCGTCGTGTCCGTCGAGCCCGACGGCACGCAGTGGATGATCCCTCCGACCGACGCGGTCGCGCACATCGAGGCGGATATCCGGTCATTGTTCGACGGCTCGATCGAGCACGTCTCGGAGGACGTTCCGTTCCGCGTGAACGGCACGATCTCGATCCTCCCCGACGGGTCGGCGTCGATAAGGGTGGGCTCGCCCGGCGAGAGCTGACTCAGCGCGCCGAACGCTGATCGCGTTCGGCGATGGCGGCGAGCTTGGCGTTGTACTCCTCGAGCTCGGCATCCCCCGTGCGATCGGCGTGGCGGTCGCGACGGCGCTGCACCTTCGTGTCGTCACGACTCCACTGGATCGCCACCGTGATCGCGAGGATGAGCGTCGGGATCTCACCGACCGACCAGGCGATGCCGCCGCCGATGTACTGGTCGTCCATCGGGGTCGGGCCCCAGGTGCGCCCCATCGATCCGAACCACTCGGCGACCATCAACCCCTCCTGCATCATGATCGCCATGCCGAAGAACGCGTGCATCGCCATGACGGCGATGAGAGTGATCAGGCGCCCCGGGTAGGGCAGCCGGTACGGCACGGGGTCGATGCCGACCAGGCTCATCACGAACAGGTAGCCCGAGATGAGGAAGTGGATGATCATCCACTCGTGGCCGAGGTGCTCGTACATCGACCAGCGCACCAGGTCGGTGAAGTAGAACGCCCACAGCGATCCGACGAAGATACCGGCCGCGACGAACGGGTGGGTCACGACGCGGGAGAACGGCGAGTGCACCGCCCACAGGATCCATTCGCGACCGCCGCGCGTGCCGTCGTCACGCTTGTGGATGCCGCGCAGGGCCAGCGTGATCGGCGCCGCGGAGACCAGCAGCAGCGGGATCGCCATCGACAGGATCATGTGGCCCAGCATGTGGACGCTGAACAGGTATTCCTGGTACAGGTTGATCGGGCCGCAGGTCACCCAGACCAGCAGCAGGAGACCGAGCATCCAGAACACGGTGCGCTGGATCGGCCAGCGGTCGCCGCGCTTGTGCAGGCGCCAGACTCCGGCGAGGTAGAAGAACGCGCCGAGGGCTGCGGCCAGAGCCCAGAGGATGTCGTAGTCCCACCCGGTGAACCACTTGTCGAGCGTGAACTCGGGCGGCAGCGGTGAGCGGGTGAGGATCTCTGCGGGCGTCTGGCGTTCTGCGGCCGCGTCCCCGGTAGGCGGGGGTGTGCGTGCCAGCGCGGCGGCGGCGCCGGATGCCAGTCCCATCAGTGCGACCTCGCAGAGGATCAGCATCCAGAACCAGCGCGAAGCGCGCTCGCCGCGCATCCGCGGGATCAGGCGCACGCGGTACCAGGCGCCGAGCAGGCCGATCCCGCAAAGGAGCACGCCCTTCGCGATGATGATGATGCCGTACGGCGACCAGAGCCCGTCCCAGCCGCCGAGGCCGACGGTCGAGCGGACGATGCCGGACAGCGCTACGACGAAGAATGCGGCGATCGCGATGCTGGAGTACCGGCGGACGAGAGCCTGTTCGTCGAAGCCCTTGGTGAAGTGCAGGACCACGAGCAGCATGACACCGCCGAGCCAGACGGCCGCTCCGATCGTGTGCAGCAGGATCGAGTTCACCGCGATCACGTGCCCGGAGAGCTCGCCCGAGTGCCCCTGCTGGGCCATCGGCAGGAGGGCGGCGAGGGCGATGATCGCCGTGATGAGCGTGGGCGTCCAGCTGCGCCAGGCGAAGGCGAGGATGGTGACGACCGCGCCCATGATCGTGGTGATGAGCCAGGCCTGGCCGAGCGGGAGTTCGAGCAGGTACCGGCCGAGTTGCTCGCCGAACTGGTCCTCCAGGCTGATCTGCGGGTTGAACGCGGCGAGGAAGGTCAGGAATGCGGTGGCCGCGGACGAGATCGTGAACAGCGCGGCTCCGATGGATGCCGTGTCCATCGCCGTCTCGAACGGCTTCTCGCCGGCACGCAGAGCGAACAGGGCGAGCACCATGGGCCCGATCATGAGAGCGGCGCTGAGGTTGTTGATCAGGCGCGCGACCGGAAGGCTCCAGCGGATCACGTCGCCCGGGTCGCCGATCAGGAGCGGTGCGGCCGCACCGCCGAAGACGAGAGCGGCAACGAGCGCGATCGCCGCGCTCGTGCCCAGAATCAGGATGCCGGCAGCACGGTACGACGACGAGAGGGCGCCACCTGCGCTCGTCGAATGCGCGGTGCGCGCGCCGGGAGAACTCACCCCTCAAGCCTAAGCTCGCATCTGCGGCGCCAGCGCCACGCACGAAGGCCGCCCCGGATGGGACGGCCTTCGTGAAGGGAAGCGGTCTTACTTGACGGCAGCCTTGAGCTTGGAGCCAGCGGTGACCTTGACGCGCTTGCCGGCCGGGATCTTGATCTCGGCGCCGGTCTGCGGGTTGCGGCCGGTGCGGGCAGCGGTGTCGACCTGCTCGAACGAGATCCAGCCCGGGATCGAGACCTTGCTGCCCTTGGCAACAGCGTCAGAGACCGTGCCGAAGAGCGAGTCGAGGACGCCCGAGACGGTGGCCTGGCTCTGGCCGGTGGCGGAAGCGATGCTCGCGACGAGCTCGGTCTTGGTGATGGACTTGTCAGCCATGTCATCCTCCAGCGACGAAGTTCACGTCGCATCAGTTGTGGTGCGGGTGGCGGATGCCGCCCGTTGGTCGATCGACCGCCTCGAATGTATCAACCGAAGCCCGTATTTCCGCGTCATTTCGCGGGTTTTGGGGTTTTCCTCCGCGTGTCGAGTCACATCAGTCACTCCAGTCACAGATTTCAGGCCGTGCCGGATGCCGACGCCGCCGTTCGTACGTCCGCGCCAGGCTGGATGATTTGTGCCGGCTCTGCGCGCGCGAGACCGGCATAAGTCATACGCCATGGGCGCCGACGGGATGCCGCGGGAACGCGAAAGGGGCGAGGATCCGAAGATCCTCGCCCCTTTCCAAGCGATGCTTACCAGCTCGACTTGGTCACACCGGGCAGCTCGCCACGGTGGGCCATGTCGCGGAAGCGCACGCGCGAGATGCCGAACTTCGTCAGCATTCCGCGGGGGCGTCCGTCGATGGCGTCGCGCGAACGCACGCGCACCGGCGATGCGTTGCGCGGCAGCTTCTGCAGGCCGACGCGAGCGGCCTCGCGGGCCTCGTCGGTGGCGTTCGGGTCGACGAGCGTCTTCTTCAGCTCGGCGCGACGCTCGGCGTAGCGCTCGACGATGACCTTGCGCTGCTCGTTGCGAGCGATCTTGCTCTTCTTAGCCATGGATCAACGCTCCTCTCGGAATTCGACGTGCTTGCGGACGACCGGGTCGTACTTCTTCAGCACGAGACGGTCGGGGGTGTTGCGACGGTTCTTCTTGGTCACGTAGGTGTAACCGGTGCCCGCCGTCGAACGGAGCTTGATGATCGGACGGACGTCCTGAGCCTTCTTGGCCATTAGAGCTTCACACCCTTCGCCTTGAGGTCTGCGACGACCTTCTCGATGCCGCGCGCGTCGATCACCTTGATGCCCTTGGCGGACACGTTCAGGGTGACCTTACGACCGAGCGAGGGCACGTAGTAGGTCTTCTTCTGCACGTTCGGGTCGAAGCGGCGCTTCGTCCGGCGGTGTGAGTGCGAGATGTTGTGACCGAAGCCGGGAACAGCTCCTGTCACCTGGCACACTGCTGCCATGTGATTACTCCTTCATTACCGTGAGACCGGACGGCCTCACCCAAGATCCCTTGTCTGCGCGCCTGATCCGGAGACGAACTCTGGATCACAGCACACGAACTGCGCACAGGAGTGTGCACAGACAAGGAGTCAGTCTAGCATGGCCTGCGCTTCTGCAGCGCCGCGACCCCAGCGGAACGGTGAGACGGTCCGCTCCCCCTCTATCCAGAAGCGCCACGGGAAGGCATCCGTCCCGGCGATGCCCGCGACGCCGACGCGCGGGCCTGACACGATGCCGGCAGGTTCGGACCCCCACCACAGCTCGGCACGGGCGCCGTTCAGCTCCGATCCGGTGACGGCGTCGACCCCGTCGTGCAGCGCATGCCGAAGACCTGACACCTGCCCCAATCGACCGGGGCCTCGCGCGAGGTCGCGGCCGGCGCGACCCGAGCGCAGTGCCGCGGCATCCGCCCCTCCGATCACCGAACCGGCGCGCAGCAGCACACCGCCGGCGGTGCCCTCCGGCCCGCAGACGACGTTCACGCACGAGTGGATTCCGTGGCTCAGGTACACGTAGAGGTGACCCGGCTCGCCCCACATCGTGGCGTTGCGCGCCGTGCGGCCCATGCGCGCGTGCGACCCGGGATCGGGCACGTCGCCCGTCCCCTGGCCGTGATACGCCTCGACCTCGGTGATGCGCAGCCGCACCCGGACGTCGTCGACGACGGTGCGCAGCTCAGCGCCGAGCAGGCGCGGAGCGACCTCGAGCGGCAGCCCCTCGAGCTCGCTCCTGGTGGCACGGCGCAGCATCATCAGAACGACGGAGCCATCTGGCACCACGACACGTCGAAGCCGGTCAGGGCGACGAGCTCCTCGCCGCTTCTCAGGTCGAACAGGTGCGTCTCGAGGGTCTTCGGCAGCGGAACGAGCATGTCGTCGT
This sequence comes from Microbacterium abyssi, assembly GCF_015277895.1. NCBI lineage: Bacteria > Bacillati > Actinomycetota > Actinomycetes > Micrococcales > Microbacteriaceae > Microbacterium > Microbacterium abyssi. The sequence continues at coordinate 3,180,140 of NZ_CP063815.1, forward strand.
AGGTGTTCTCGGTCAGGTTCGGGGCCACCGTCACAGCGGCGTACTGCCCGCTCGGCGACGCGCAGGCCTGGAGGATCGCGTTGCCGGACTCGACTTCCATCAGCGGCTCGGCTTTGCCCTCGTCGTCGACGCGGATGATCGCCTGCCCGGTCGGCAGCCCGTCCGCATCGCGGGCGACGACGTGGCGCAGCGTGCCGCCGGGGAACGGCGTGATCTCGGTCGCGCCACCGTAGTCGGGATCGGATGCCGCGAGCGGCGTCTCCGAGCCGTCGGCGAGATTCAGTTCCACGATGCTCTGATCGACGCGCTCGACGACGGCGGTGTACGTGCCGCGTGAGACACCGAGCAGGCGCATCGCGAGCCCCATGTTCTGCGCACCGGCCTCGCCGGAGCGGTCATCGAGCGAGAGCGTGCCGGCGAAGTCGATGAAGAGCACGGCCGCCGAGTCCGGCACGAACTGCCACTCGGCGATGCTCGCCTCTTCATCGCCGACCGTGACGATCTGCGGCTCGCCTTCGCCGCTGAGCGGCTGCGTCACGAGCACGCTGGCCCGACCGCTGTCCTCGGTGAGGTCCTTGTCGGAGTAGGTGTACCCGACCAGTCCCCCGCGCTCGGACACCTGTACCGAGCTCACGAAGCCGTCGCCTGGAAGCGGCATTTCGCGCATGTTGTCGCCGTCGTGATCCATGACGAGGATGCGGGAGCTGTCACCGTCCTCGACCGCGACGATCAGGGAGGTGGACGTCGCACGGTAGTCGTTGATGCGTGCGTGGGTGAAGACCGGCACGGCCTTCTCGCCGGTGAGGTCGGTGCGGAAGATCGAATCGTCCTCGTCGGATCGATTCAGCAGGAAGATCTCGGATGCCGGCGTCGTGAAAGTGGTCGTGAGGTCGGACGTCGGCCCGCCGCCGTTGCCGGCGACACCGGCGACTTTCACCGTGTAATCGGTCGCGTCGTCGAGTGGGACGGTGAAGCGGATGCCGATGCTGCGCCCCGCGGCGTCGATGGTGAACGGCGCCGCAGGCTCGACCGTGACCTGGGACTCGTCGATCTCCTGCAGCGACTGGTTCGCGGTGAGGATGACGCGACTGCCGGAGACCTGGATCGCCTCGGCGGGGTCGACCTGCACCTCGCTGATCCGCGGCCCCTGGAACAGGCTGACGGCGCCGAGCCCCACGACCACGACGGTGAGCACGCCCACGACGGCGAGGATCGTGTACAGGAACCGGCGGTCCTTGGCCTTCGACCGGTCGTTGAGCGGAGGCTGCGAGGACGGCTCCTGCTGCGGCGCGTTGAGCGGAGGCTGCGCAGCAGCCGGAGACGAAACGGGCTGAGCGACCGCAGGGAGTCGAAGCCGCTCGCCCTCAGGGGCACGCGGGATCTCAGGAGGTTTCGACTCGCCTTCGGCTCGCTCAACCCGTTTCGTCTCGCTCCGCTCGCTCAACGACCCGCGTAAAGATCCTCCCGCCCTACTCTCCCCCCACGGGGCCTCCGCAGCCTCACGCTCCGCGGCCTCGCGCGCAGCGCGCGCCTCGGCGCGGGTCCGCGGCGGCTCCGCCCCGGACTGATCCTCAGTACTCATACGGATCCCCGGGCTCATCGATCTGGACGACCGAGGTCGGAAGCACGCGCAGCGACCCGTCGGCATCCGCCTTGACCGTGCCGGTGACCTCGATCCACTGGCCCGTCCCGTACTCCGCGGCATCCATCGTCACCGGAACCGCGGCGGGCTGCGCGTCGATCACGCAGTGCGTGATGATCATGCGGGTGAGGTTGACGGCATCCGCTTCGCCCGGCGTGACGAACCCGACCAGCGTGACCGGCGACCCGTCGTACGCCTCGGGACGCGACGCGGTCGCGAACACGCTCGACCACTCCCCGACCCCGAAGGTCGTGGTGTCGGCGACGCCGAGCGTGGGAGTGTCTGCGCCGGCGAACAGGGTCGGGTCGGCGTCCGCGCGTGACATCGCGAGTTCCACCGACAGCGACGCGGGCGGCAGCACGAGCGCTGCGGCCACGACTCCGGTCGCGACGACGCCGGCCGAGACGGTGCCGACGGCGGTGAGCGTGCGACGGCGGGATGCCGCGGCATCCGCATCTTCATCGTGCGCGTCCCCGTGATCGTGCCCGTGATCGGTTTCCGCACCCAGCGGCAGCGTGAACGACCAGATCGCTCCGAGGAGCACGACGACCGCTCCCGCGCAGGCGAACCAGATGGATTCGGGACTGATGTACAGCGTGAGCTGGCCGGAGAAGCCCAGGCCGAGCGTGACGACCGCGATGACCGCGGCGAGGCCGATGCCCAGCCAGCGCGTGCCGACGGCGGACCAGCGGGGGGTGCGCGACTCAGCCAAAGACGTTCACCCCGATCCCGATCGCGAACGCGCTCATCAGTACGACGGCGACGACGCCCGCCAGGGTGCGCGCGGTGAAGGTGGTGCGCAGCAGCGCGAGCATCTTGATGTCGACGAGCGGCCCGACGAGCAGGAACGCGATCAGCGCCCCGGACGAGAACGTCGAGGCGAACGACAGCGCGAAGAACGCGTCGACGTTCGAGCAGATCGCGACGGTCATCGCCAGCGCCATCATCGCGACGATCGACAGCACGGGGTTCGACCCGATCGCCAGCAGCATGTCGCGCGGGACGAGCACCTGCACGGCTCCGGCGAGCGCCGAGCCGATCACGAGCGCCGGCATCACCGCGCGCAGCTCGATGACGAACTGGCTCAGGCTCCGGCGGGTCGGGGTGCCGTGCTCGTGCGTGACCCGCTCGCAGGTCTCGGTGAACCGCCGGGTGAGCATGGCGTCCGGGTCGGGGTGACGACTGTAGATCCAGCCGATGAGGTTCGCGATCAGGTAGCCGCCGATGAGGCGGATGACGAGGATGCCGCCATCGAACCCGAACGCGGCGTGAGTGGTGATGATCACGATCGGGTTCACGATCGGGGCGGCGATGAGGAACGTCATCGCCTCGGCCGGCGCGAGGCCGCGCATCATCAGGCCGCGCGCGAAGGGGACGTTTCCGCACTCGCAGACCGGGATCAGCATCCCGAGCAGCGACAGCACCGCACGTCGTGCCCATCCGGCCTTCGGCAGCCAGCGCTGAATGAGATCCGGCGGCAGCCACACCTGCACGACGATCGAGAGCACGACGCCGAGCACCACGAACGGCAGCGCCTCGATGAGGACGCTCAGCGCGAGCGTGAGACCGTCCTGCATCCGCGTCGGCAGCGAATCGTGGAAGAGAGCGGGCGCGAACCGGTCGATGAGGAACAGCACGGCGATGGCGGCGACGCCGACCGCCACGCCGATCCACGGCGAGCGCTTCTGCGGTGCGCGACTCGTCTGCGGACGGGAGCTGCGCGCCGAGGTCGCAGTGCTCACGCGGACCCTTCGGTGGCCGCCCGCAGCTTGGCGCACGGGGTGCACAGCCCGAAGATGTCGACGACGTGCTCTGCCTCGCTGAATCCGTGCAGGGCGGCGGTCCGCTGCGCCCAGGCCTCGACGTCCTTCGCCTCGATCTCCACGGTGAGCCCGCACGAGCGGCAGATCAGGTGGTGATGGTGGCCTTCGGTCGAGCACGCGCGGTAGAGCGCCTCGCCCTCGGGGCTCTGCAGCGAGTCGGCATCGCCGGATGCCGCAAGACCGGACAGCGCGCGATAGACCGTGGCGAGCCCGATGCCGGTGTTCTCCTCACGGAGAGTGGCGTGCAGGCTCTGCGCGCTGACGAATCCGCGCGCGTCGGCGAGCGCTTCGCGCACGCGTTCGCGCTGCCAGGTGTTCCGCTGAGCCATGCCCTGATTCTAGGCCGGAAGCGTTGTGCCCGGCCTGGAAGCAGCGGTCCGTCGCACGCGATTCCTGATTCGCTGTGCGATCCAGCATCCGACATAGATCAGGAACGAGATCGTGGTGATGTACGGACTCACCGGAAGGGTGCCGGCGAGCGCGAGCAGGATGCCGCCGACGGCGGAGACGAAGCCGAACAGTGCCGCCAGCAGTGGCACGGCAAGCGGCCCTGCGCTGACGCGCATCGCGGCCGCCGCCGGCGTCACCAGCAGCGCCATCACGAGCAGCGCGCCGATGATGTGCACGCTGACGGCGACGATGAGGCCGAGCAGCACCATGAACGCCAGGCTCACGAAGCGGGTGGGGATGCCACGGGCGGATGCCGCGACCGGGTCGAGCGAGTCGAACCGCAGCGGATTCCACATCAGCAGGAGTCCGACGAGCACGAACGCGCTGATGCCGATGAGCCAGCCGAGATCCGGACTGGACACCGACACGATCTGACCGGTGAGCAGACTGAACCTGTTCGCACTGCGGCCGTCGTAGAGCGAGAGGAACAGGATGCCGAGACCGAGGCCGAACGGCATGAGCACGCCGACGATCGAGTTGCGGTCGCGTGCCTTCGAGCCGAGGATGCCGATGAGGATGGCCGCGACCAGCGCGCCGCCGATCGAGCCGGCCACCACGCTGCCGCCGAACAGCAGCGCCGCGGCTGCGCCCGCGAAGGACAGCTCGCTCACACCGTGCACGGCGAACGCGAGGTCGCGTTGCATGACGAACACGCCGATGAGTCCGCCGACGATACCGAGCACGGCGCCGGCGACGATCGAGTTGGCGAGCAGCGCGACGAGCGCGCCGTAGTCCTGGAACGAGAAGACGTCGCCCCAGTCGAGCAGCGGTGCCATCATCCGTTGTCCTCATGGTCGTCGTCGTGCTCGTGATGCGCTTCGGCATCCGGGGCGCCGACCACCACCAGCCGGTCACCGGCGCGCAGCACGAACACGGGCGTGCCGTAGAGATCGGTGAGCACGCGGCTCTGCAGCACCTCGTCCGGAGTTCCCAGCACGAAGCGGCCGCCGGCGATGTAGAGGATGCGGTCGACGCGGCCGAGGATCGGGTTGATGTCGTGCGTGACGAACAGCACGGCGGCGTCGCGTTCACGGCGCTGCCGGTCGATGATCTCGGTGATCCCGACCTGGTTCGCGAGGTCGAGGTTCGACAGCGGTTCATCGCACAGCAGGAGGGTCGGCTCGTCGGCGAGCGCCTGCCCCACCCGCAGCCGTTGCTGCTCTCCGCCCGACAGCAGGCCCACGCGTCGGTCGGCGAAGTGCGATGCGCCCACTCCTTCGAGCAGGGCGTCGACGCGCTCCCGGTCGCCGCGACGTGGGATCGGCAAGCCGAAACGGGTGCCGCTCACGCCGAGTGCGACGACGTCACGGGCGCGCATGCTCGTGTCGGGCGGCAGGGGCCGCTGCTGCGGGATGTACCCGATCCGCGGATTCCCGCGCTGCACGGCGTGACCGGCGACCCGGATGCTGCCCGCGCTCAGCGGCTGCAGTCCGAGGATCGCGCGCAGCAGAGTGGTCTTGCCGGAACCGGACGGCCCGAGCACCGCGATGAACTCACCTGGTTCGACGGTCAGGTCAAGCCCGGACCACAGCTCGCGATCGCCGCGCTGAAGTGCCGCGCCCTCGATCTCGAGGACAACGGCCTCCGCCGGTTCCTGAGCCTGTGGAAGGGCCGCACTCACGAACGGAGTGCGTCGGCGAGGCTCTGAATCGCGTCGTGCATCCACTCAGAGTACGACGATCCGTCCTCGAGCAGCTCGGTGAATGCCACGACCGGGATGCCGGCGGCCTCGGCGGCGGCCTCGACGCGCTCCGTCTCGGCGCCGCCCGTCTGCGCATTGGTGAGCAGCACCTCCACATCACCGCTCTCGATGACCTCGAGCGCCTCGAGGAGGGTGGCCGGTGCGACGTCGCTGCCCTCTTCGACGGATTCGGCGAAGCCCTCGGGGGTGAGGTCGGTGAGCCCCGCGGCCGCGGCGATGTACCCGGGGAGCGGCTCGGTCATGAACACTCCCGCGCCGTCCGCCTCCGTCTTGATGGTCTCGAGCTCGGCCTCTGCGCTCTCGAGGTCGGCCACGATCTCGTCCGCGGCGGCCGTGAAGTCGGCGGCGCCGTCGGGGTCGAGCTCGCCGAGCTCCCCAGCGAGGCCTTCGACTACGTGGATCATCGTGTGCGGGTCGAACCACACGTGCTCGTTGAATCCCTCGATGTGGTCGTGGCCCTCGTGGCCTTCCTCTTCGGCGTGGTCGCCTTCTTCGGCGTGGTCGTGGGCATCGGCATCCTCGGCCGCTTCCTCGTCGTGGCCGGCATTGCCGGGGTAGTCGTGCGAGAACTCGGCCGCGGTGAAGATGTGCGCGCCGGAGCCGTCTAGCAGTGTGTCGATGAAGGCGTCGTAGCCTCCGCCGTTCCCCACGATCAGGTCGGAGTCCTGTACGGCGAGGCGGTCGCGGGCCGTGGCCTCGTACGAGTGCGGGTCCTGCGTGGCTGAGGTGATGATCGTGGTCACGTCGACCCGGTCGCCGCCGATCTGCTCGACCAGCGATCCGTAGACATTCGTGCTCGCGGTGACGTGGACGAGACCGTCGTCGGCATTGCCGCTCGACGTCGAGCATCCGGCCAGGACGAGAGCGGATGCGGCGAGGAGTGCGACGGCATGGATCTTCTGCATGCATCGATACTACACGCTAATGATAACCATTCTCAACACGAGGGGGCAGGGCTTCGCGACTTCGACTCGCTCTGCTCGCTCAGCCCGTTTCGTCTGCGGGCTTCGCCCTCCGCTCAACGACCCGCAACCCCAGCTCGTCGGGGGCGTTGGGCGAGCGCAGCGAGACGAAACGGCTTGAGCGAGAAGCGAAGCGTCGAGTCGAGTCGAGTCGAAAGCTATGACATCAGTCGACGAGCAGTGCGGGCTCCTCGAGGATCGCGGCGACGTCCGCGATGAATCGGCTCATGCCGTCGCCATCGACGACGCGGTGGTCGAACGACCCGGCGACCGTGGTGACGTAACGAGGACGCACCTCGCCGTCGACCACCCACGGCTTCTGGCTGATCGTGCCCATCGCGAGGATGCCGGCCTCGCCGGGGTTGATGATCGGGGTTCCGGCATCCATCCCGAAGACGCCGATGTTGGTGATCGTGAACGTGCCGCCCTGCTGGTCGGCCGGTGGCGTCTTGCCATCACGGGCCGTGATGGTGAGGCGGTTCAGGGCGCGGGCGAGTTCCTTCATGCTGAGCTCATGCGCATCCTTGATGTTCGGCACGAGCAGTCCGCGCGGCGTCGCCGCGGCGATGCCGAGGTTGACGTAGTGGCGGACGGCGATCTCGGCGCCCCCGTCGGTCTCGACCCAGGCGGCGTTGACCATGGGGTTGCGGCGCACTGCCCAGATCACGGCGCGCGCGACGATCAGCAGCGGCGACACCTTGATGTCCGCGTAGTCCGGCGAGGCCTTGAGACGCTTGACGAGCTCCATCGTGCGCGTCGCGTCGACCTCCTTCCACACCGTGACGTGCGGCGCTGTATAGGCGCTGCGCACCATCCCCGCCGCCGTCACCTTGCGCACGCCCTTGACGGGGATGGACTCGGTGCGCTCAGGGTCGGCGCCAGGCTGGCTGGGAGCAGAGCCTCGCGACAGGCCGATCGGTGCGAGCGAGGCGGGCACCGTCTCGTCGCGCACGTCGCCCCACTCGGGCGTCTCGATGTTGCGGAACACGCTCGCCTGCGAGGCGTGCTTCACGACGTCGTCGCGAGTGACCTCACCGTCCGCGCCCGTCGGCGTGACCGATGACAGATCGACCCCGAGGTCGCGGGCGAGCTTGCGGATCGGGGGCTTCGCGATCACGCCGACCGAGGAACGGACCGGGCGCACAGCGGGGCGGCTGCGTCGCGACGTCGCGCCGGCGCCGGTTCCGTAGCCGACGAGGACCGATCCTCCGGTCTCCTCGCCTGCCGGCGCGGGGTTCGGCGGAGTGGCAGCGGGCCCGGCATCCGACACGAAGCTGATGATGGGCGAGCCGACCTCGACGGTCGTCCCCTCGCTGACCAGCAGCTCGCCGACAACACCGGCGTGCGGCGAGGGGAGCTCGACGAGTGACTTGGCCGTCTCGATCTCGACGAGCACATCGTTGATCGCGACGGTGTCGCCGGGGGCGACCTTCCACGCCACGATCTCGGCCTCGGTCAGCCCTTCGCCGACATCGGGGAGGTTGAAGTTCTGCGTTGTCATTGCGGTGTGCCCTTCGATCAGACGAGTCGTTTCGACTCGCTTCGCTCGCTCAATGCGTTTCGTCTCGCCTTCGGCTCGCTCAACGACCCGCGCGTCAGTAGGCCATGGATCGGTCGACGGCTTCGAGGATGCGGTCGGCATCCGGGAGGAAGGTTCCCTCGAGCTTCGCAGGCGGGAACGGGGTGTCGTACCCCGACACCCGGAGCACGGGAGCCTCCAGCGCGTAGAACGCGCGTTCCATGACAGTCGCGGCGATCTCGCTGCCGACGCTGGCATGACCGGAGGCCTCCTGCGCGTAGACCATCCGGCCGGTCTTGCGCACCGAGTCGAGAATCGGACCGTAGTCGACGGGCGACAGCGACCGCACGTCGACGACCTCGCAGCTCGTCCCCTCGCCCTCCGCGATCGCCGCGGCCTGCAGCAGCACCGTGACCATCGCGCCGTGGCCGACCAGGGTGATGTCGGTGCCGGTGCGCACCACCCGTGACGCGTGCAGCGGTACGGCGGACTGCGCGACGTCGACTTCGCCCTTCTGCCAGTAACGGCTCTTGGGCTCCATGAAGATCACGGGGTCGTTGGAGGCGATCGCCTCCTGGATCATCCAGTACGCGTCGTTCGGCGTCGACGGGGCCACGACCCGCAGACCGGGCGTGTGCGCGAAGTACGCCTCCGGGCTCTCCTGGTGGTGCTCGACGGCGCCGATGTGCCCGCCGTAGGGGATGCGGATCACGATCGGCATCGACACGGTGCCCTCGTGGCGGTTCGTGAGCTTCGCCAGCTGCGTCGTGATCTGGTCGAACGCGGGGAAGACGAAGCCGTCGAACTGGATCTCGATCACCGGCCGGAAGCCGGCCATCGCCAGTCCGATCGCGGTGCCGACGATGCCGGACTCGGCGAGAGGGGTGTCGAGCACCCGTTGCTCGCCGAAGTCGCGCTGCAGGTGCTCGGTGATGCGGAACACTCCCCCGAGGCGGCCGATGTCCTCGCCCATGAGCAGGACCTTCGCGTCATCCTCCATGGCCTTGCGCAGCCCGGCGTTCAGGGCCTTCGCGAAGGGCATTGTCTCGAGAGTCACTGCGGGCCTCCTTCGTACGATGCCTCATACCGCTCGCGCCAGGCGCGCTGCTCGTCCATCAGCGGATGCGACTCGCTGTAGACATGGTCGAAGATCCTGGTCGCGGGCGGAGGACCGAGCTCGAGGGTGCGCACGCGCAGGTCGTCCGCGGCGGCCGCGGCCTCGGCATCCACGTCTTCGAAGAGGGATGCCGCGGCGCCCCTGCCCTCGAGGAACGCCCGCATGCGGGCGATCGGGTCGCGCTGCTCCCAGGACTGCTCCTCGTCGCTGGTGCGGTACTTCGTCGGGTCGTCGCTGGTCGTGTGCGCGCCCAGCCGGTACGTCTCCGCCTCGATCGCGCGCGGGCCCTTGCCTGCACGCGCCTCTTCGAGCGCGACGCGCGAGACCGCGTAGCTGGCGAGGACGTCGTTGCCGTCGACTCGGACGCTCGGGATGCCGTAGCCACTGCTGCGCTGCGCAAAAGGCACCCGGGTCTGGGTCGAGACGGGCACCGAGATCGCCCACTGGTTGTTCTGCAGGAAGAACACCGTCGGCGCCTGATAGCTCGCCGCGAAGACCATCGCCTCGTGCACGTCGCCCTGGCTGGAGGCGCCGTCGCCGTAGTAGACGATCACGGCCTCATCGCGCTCAGGGTCGCCGGTGCCGGAGCGGCCGTCGAAGTTCAGACCCATGGCGTAGCCGGTGGCGTGCAGCGTCTGCGAGCCGAGCACCAGCGTGTACAGACGGGTGTTGCCGTTGACCGGATCGGTCGGGTTCCAGCCGCCGTGCGAGACGCCGCGCATCAGCTTGATGATCCCCAGCGTGTCGACACCGCGGATGCGGGTGACGGCGTGCTCGCGATACGACGGGAAGAGCGTGTCCTGTGCGCGGGCGGCTCTGGCCGACCCGACCTGCGCGGCCTCCTGACCGCGGCTCGGCGGCCACAGTGCGAGCTGGCCCTGACGCTGCAGGTTGGTCGCCTGGTTGTCGATGGCGCGGATCACCACCATGTCGCGGTAGAACTGCTCGAGCTCCGCATCGCTGATCGCTTCGATCAGCGGCAGGTACTGCTCGGCGGCGGCATTCGGCGCATAGCGGCCGTCCGCCTCCAGGACGCGGACGAATTCGGTCTCTGACGAGGTCACCGTTCTACGCTAGCCGCCTTCGCATGCCCGGTCACGTATAGCTAGGACGCCCTCGCAAGTGCCAGGAATGCGGAGATGTGGGGTTCAGGGGCGCGCTGCCGAGGCGACGCGCAGGACCTTCTCGATCGATGCCTCCTCGCCGACGGAGATGCGGATGCCGTCTCCCGAGAACGGCCTGACCACGATGTCCGCGGCGCGGAAGGCGTCGGCGATCTCGTCCGTGCGCTCACCGGCGGGCAGCCACACGAAGTTGGACTGGCTGTCCGGCACGGTCCAGCCCTGAGTGCGAAGACCGCCGAGCAGCGCCGTGCGTCGTTCGACGAGCACGGCGACGCGCTCGAGCAATTCTGCTTCGGCGTCGAGGCTCGCGATCGCCGCGACCTCGGCGGCCGACGTCACCGAGAGCGGGATGCCGGTGGACCGGGCGGCATCGAGCACCTTCGCGTGCCCGATCGCATAGCCGACCCGGAGTCCTGCGAGACCGTAGGCCTTGGAGAAGGTGCGCAGCACCACGACGTTCGGGTGCTTCTCGAACACGCGTTCGCCCAGGCCGTCGACGGCACCCCCGGCGGTCACGAACTCGGCGTAGGCCTCATCGAGGACGATGAGCACATCGGAGGGGACGCGGGTCGCGAACGCCGCGAACTCCGCGCTCGTCACGATCGGGCCGGTGGGGTTGTTCGGCGTGCAGACGATGATCGCACGGGTGCGGTCGGTGACGGCATCCGCCATCGCGTCGAGGTCGTGACGGCCGGTGCTGGCGAGGTCATCGGATTCGATGAGCGGCACCTGCACACCGGTCGCGCCGGAGACGAGCACGAGCCCCGGGTAGGCCTCGAAGGATCGCCACGCGTAGATCACCTCGTCGCCGACGGATGCCGCGGCCTGCACGAGCTGGTACAGGATCGCGACGCTGCCGCTGGCGACGTGCACCTCGTCGAGGTCGACGCCGTAGCGCGCGGCGAGGCGCTCGCGCAGGCGTGTGGCCGTCGCATCCGGGTAGCGGTTGATCGGCGTCGTGCCCTGCAGCGCCTCGAGCACCGAGGGAAGAGGCTCGAACGGGTTCTCGTTGCTGGAGAGCTTGAACGCGTCGGGACCGGCCTGCTTGCCCTGCCGGTACGGCGCGAGGGCGGCGATCTCGGGGCGGATGCGGGGAAGGATCGGCTCGGTCACGAGTCCGAGTCTACGAGCGCCGAGCCTGGTGTCGACGATGCTGGTCGTGCCAGACTGAGTGCACCATGCGCTTCATCATCCGAGTCGTCGTCAACGCCTTCGCCATCTGGGTGGTCACGCTCATCCCTGCCCTGCAGGTGGAGATCCGGCCGTTCGCCCCTGGCGAGACGTTGCAGCTCGTGCTGACGCTGCTCGCGGTCGCGGCGATCTTCGCCCTGGTGAACACGATCATCGGAACCGTCATCAAGATCGTCGCGTTCCCGCTGTACATCCTCACGCTCGGCCTCATCGGCTTGATCATCAACGGGTTCCTGCTGTGGCTGACCGCGTGGATCACCTCCGGGTTCGGCTGGGGCCTGACCGTCGAGTCGTTCTGGTGGGGCGTGCTCGCGGCGATCATCATCACGATCATCAACGCCGTGTTCGGAGCCATCCTGCGCCCTCAGAAGCGCAAGCGTCGCGACTGACATCGGTCACTCCCGCTTCGCGACGTACTCCGTCGACTCGATCGACACCGCCTCATTGAGCTCCCTCGCCTTGTCCCGCCACGCCTCGAGCCGGACGTCGCCCGACGCGTCGAGCATCTCGGCCGTCTCGATGTAGTTGCCGAGCATGTGGGCCGGAAGCCCGAGATCGATCGCGCTCCCGTCGCGCGTGGCGACGATGCTGTCCGGTGAGCTGGAACCGCCAGGCAGACCACCGCCGGCGAGCGTGTTGACGATGTCGTCCGGGTGCCGCAGTTCGATCAACAGCTGATCTCCATCGAGCGTCGGGTGAAGCGGGCTTCCGGCGGTCACCTGGACCGAGACGTCGAACTCGCTCTGCGTCGACAGATAAGCGGCGTTCATCGCACCCTGCGAGTGGGCGTACACCTGGACCTCGTCGCCCGGTTCTGCACCTGACTGCTCCAGCGCTTCGATGGTGGCCGCGTACGACGCCGACTCCTTCCCGAAGTACGCGTCGACGTTTGAGGCCATGTCGAACGGCTCGTTCGATCCGAGGATCTGCGTGCCTTTCGAATACAGCACGAACCGACGGGATCCATCGGACATCGAGTACTTCTCGACTCTGAGCTGCCCCGCCGATGCATCCAGACGCCGCAGTCCCTCAGCCAGGCTCGTCGGGGGTGCGATCGGGACCGTTGTCCTGACCGGACTCACCGAAACCGGCCCCGAGCGTCCGGACAGCGCCGCGTTCGGCGGGAGCCTGCCGAACCCCTTGGCGCCCGCGAAAGCGGCAGCCGCGAAGAACGCAGCGATGCCCGGGCCGGATTGCATCCCTTCCAGATCGAACTGTTGATCCAGGCCCTCGAACCGATTCGCCTCCCACTCGGCGATCAGCCACTTCTCCATCTCGACGACGCGAGGGTCGGATGCCTCGAGCTCGGTGATCCGATCGACGAGAGCATCCGACGGCGTCAGTCCCTGAATCTGGAGCGCGTCGAGCTCCACCCGGCGTTCGACCAGCTCGTACACGTCGGCCATCAGCCGCGTGTTCTCCCCGGCCACGCGGCACTCCGCATGCAGCGCGTCTGCGCGCTCGGCGCTGCCCCACATCGCGACCGTGTCGATCCCAGCCGAGGTCGTGGAGATGGCTGCGAGGTGCCCGTGCGCAAGACGCGCAGCGGCGGCGGCATCCGCGAATCGCGGGGCGAGTGCGACCAGCGCGTCCGCCACGGCACGCAGCGCCGCGGGATCGACGGCGATCGCGCCGCCGTGCGTGACCTCGAGTCCGTCGCTCATGACGCCACCAGCGCGTCGATCTCCCAGAGCCGGTTTTCCAGCTCACCGACCTCCGAGGCCGTCCGCGCCCTCAATTCGACGATGAGCTCGTGCAGGGCCATGACGCCCTTGGCGTGCCACTCGCTGTCAGCGACCAGCGGCAACAGTGCGGCGCCGGCGTCCTCCAGCGCGGCGAGCGCGTCCTGCAGCGCACGGCGGCCGGCGTACCAGGACCAGAGGGCGTCGGAGCTCCATGCCTCGGCGGCGACAAAGTTCAGCATGCGCCCAGAATGCTCCGTCGCGGATGCGTCCGATCGCGGCAGAACCGCGAACCGTGCAGAGCCGCCGCCGGGCCCGAGATGTGCAGAACAAGACGTGACCGCGCACTCGGAGGTGTGCACCGGCGGCCGTGAGCGGCAGAATGGACGAGTGTCCCCGACAGATCCCTTCCGTGTCATCTTCGTGTGCACGGGGAACATCTGCCGCTCCCCGATGGCCGCGGCGATTTTCCGTGATCTGGCCGAGCACCAGGGGCTGGGGCCGCTCATCACCTCGAGCAGTGCGGGCACGGGTGAGTGGCATGTCGGCGAGCGTGCCGACGAGCGCACGCTCGAGGCGCTGAGCCGCCGGGGCTACGACGGTTCGAAGCATCGTGCGAGGCAGTTCACCGCGGCATCGTTCGAGGAGAACGATCTCGTCGTCGCCCTCGACCGCACCCACGAGCGGATCCTCCGCCAGTGGGCGCGCGACGAGGATCAGGAGGGCAAGGTCACGCTGCTGCTCGCCTACGATCGCGACGCCGACGGGCTGGACGTCCCCGACCCGTACTACGCCGACACCGCGATGTTCGACGCGGTGCTGGCTATGATTGAGACCGCGACCCGAGGCCTGTTCCGCCAGCTCGAACCCGCGCTTCGTCAGAGCCGTACGACGCCCCGCACGACGCCCCAGAACTGACGGGGCCCGATCAGGAGGATTCCCCTGACTTCCCCGAACGTCTTCCCCGTCCAGCCGCTCAGCCCCCTCGACGGACGCTACCGCCCCGCCGTCGCTCCGCTCGGCGACTACCTCTCCGAGTCGGGTTTGAACCGCGCTCGCGTCGAGGTCGAGGTCGAATGGCTCATCGCGCTGACCGACCGGTCGCTGTTCGGCACCGCGCCGCTCGCCGACGCTGACAAGGGCCGTCTGCGCGACCTGTATCGCGATTTCGGTCAATCCGAGATCGACTGGCTGGCTGAGAGGGAAGCCGTCACCCGTCACGACGTCAAAGCCGTCGAGTACCTCGTACGAGACCGTCTCTCCGCGCTGGGGCTGGATGCCATCGCCGAGCTCACCCACTTCGCCTGCACGAGCGAGGACATCAACTCGGTGTCCTACGCGCTGACCGTCAAGCGAGCGGTGGAGAACGTCTGGCTGCCGGCGCTGGACGCCGTGATCGCGAAGCTGCGCGAACTCGGCCTGGAGCATGCGGATGCCGCGATGCTCTCCCGCACGCACGGTCAGCCCGCGACCCCATCGACCATGGGCAAGGAGATCGCGGTGTTCGCGTGGCGCCTGGAGCGCGTGCGTGCGCAGATCGCGGCATCCGACTATCTCGCGAAGTTCTCCGGCGCGACCGGAACCTGGTCGGCGCACCTCGCGGCCGACCCCGACGCGGACTGGCCCACCATCGCGCGCGAGTACGTCGAGGGTCTGGGCCTGGGCTTCAACGTGCTCACGACGCAGATCGAGTCGCACGACTGGCAGGTCGAGCTCTACGACCGGGTGCGTCATGCCGGCGGCATCCTGCACAACCTCGCGACCGACATCTGGACGTACATCTCGATCGGCTACTTCACGCAGATCCCGGTGGCGGGCGCGACCGGGTCGTCGACGATGCCGCACAAGATCAATCCGATCCGGTTCGAGAATGCCGAGGCGAACCTCGAGCTTTCCGCCGCCCTGCTCGGGTCACTGTCGCAGACGCTCGTCACCTCGCGGATGCAGCGCGACCTCACGGACTCGACCACGCAGCGCAACATCGGCGTCGCGTTCGGGCACTCGCTGCTCGCGCTGGACAACCTGCGCCGCGGACTGAACGAGATCTCCCTCGCCCGCGACGTGCTGCTCGCCGATCTCGACGTGAACTGGGAAGTTCTCGCCGAGGCGATCCAGACCGTCATCCGCGCCGAGGTCGTCGCCGGCCGTTCGACGATCAGCGACCCGTACGCCCTGCTGAAGGAGCTCACGCGCGGACACCGCGTCGGGGCTGCGGAACTGGCCGAGTTCGTCGAGGGCCTCGAGATCGGGGATGCCGCGAAACAGCGCCTGCTCTCCCTGACCCCCGCGAGCTACACGGGTCTCGCCGAGCGCCTCGCGCGCTAGCGGCCGGTCAGGACGCCGAAGACCCGGTCCCTGCGGAACCCTGGCGCTTGGCCTCGAAGGACGGCGCGTCGCCCGGCTCCTCGTCGAACAGGACGGGGCGCTCGAGCGTCTTCTGCTCGTATTCGCGCGGGTCGACGGCGAGGATCAGCATCGACATGATGAGCAGCGTCACGATGAACGCGCCTCCGCCGACGACGAGGCCCAGGCCGACCGGCGTCAGCCCCTGATACGTGCCGCTGGCGATCGCGTTGTTGACGCGCGCCGTGAACGCGCCCGTCGAGACGAGAGTCACGACCGCGGCGAAGACGCCAGCGGCCAGGGCGATGCCGAGCAGGTGCAGCGGACGCAGCAGCTCCCGGCGGGTGGACTTCTTCTCGCTCACGCAGCGCCTCCCGTGTCGACCGATTCGCTCGCAGCGTCGGCGGCCTCAGCATCCCTCACCGACGCGGTGCGGCGCGGTGAGAATCCCGCGATCGCGAGGAAGACCGCGACGATCGCCGAGTATCCGCCGAACATGCCGACGGCGAGGATGATCCCGGAAAGCGTCAGTGCTTCCGGACCGACCGAGTACTGCAGCGCGTAATCGGCCGGGATGAGCAGGAGGACGACGGCCAGCAGCAGACCCAGAGCACCGACCGTGATGGCATCCTTCGCGGCCTGATCGGTGCGTCGTGCGCGAAGGCCCGCGATGAGCTCTACCAGGCCGGTCGCGGCGGCCCAGACGATCACGACGATGAAGAAGGCGCCGTCCGTACGCCAGGTCGGGATGCCGCTCACGATCGCCGCGGCGAGGTCGACGGCGGCCAGGAGGATGAAGGGCCAGCGATTGCCGGCGGATGCCACGACCCAGGCTGCCAGGATCAGGATGAACCCGCTCGCGGCAGTGAATCCGCCGAAGACGGAGAATCCGATGGCGGCGGAGTGATCCGGCGAGAACGTGATCATGAGCGCCGCCGCCGCCGCGAAGAGCGCGCGCAGCAATTGGACGTGGCGCACGGTGAACGCGCGAGCTGGGGCAGACATGACGATTCCTCGGTCCTGGGTGTCCCTCCAGTCTACGCGGGGCGCGAGCACGGGAGCACCGGGGCGCCCGCGCGCACATGCGGGGCTCAGCGGATGCGTCCCCAGAACGATCCGCGAACCCCGCATTGCGCGCAGGAGGGCACTGCGTCGGTCGAGGCGTATGCAGAAGCGGGCCCCAGCTGCCACGATCCGACCACTCGACCGGCGCAGGACGCCTCGGGCCCGAGGCGTCCTGGTCTGGTCGTATGCTCGAAGATACTTCGTTGTCCGTCACATACCCGGGGAGGGGCTGTGATGCAGGCTGAGCACACCGCGTCGACCGCGGCTCGTCCGGATTTCTCGGCGACCCTGCGTGCGGCGATCGACGCGCGCCGTGTCACGCTGACCTGGTTGCGCGAACGTCTCGCGGCGAGCGGCAACCCGGTGTCTGCCGCCACGCTCAGCTATTGGCGATCCGGTGCCCGCCGTCCTGAGGGCCCGCAGTCCCTTGCCGCGGTCGAGCATCTTGAGATGCTGCTCGAGCTCGACTCCGGCATCCTGCTCTCGCAGATCGGTCCGAACCAGCGCGTCGGGCCGATCGGAACGCCGCAGTACCCGCTCGAGCAGGCCCGCCTCGAACAGGCGACGACGGAGACCTTCATCGCACTCGGCGCTCCTGCTATGGATCCCGGCCGGGACGTGTCGACGACAGCGGTGACCGAGGTCGCCGCCGACGGCAGCGTGACCTCGCGCACTACCCGCACCCTGCTGCAATGCACCTCGGGCACCATAACGAACGTGCCCTACCTGGACCTCACACCCGGCATCCGCACGCCCGCTCCGATCTTCAGCGTGGTGTCGGGCGGGCAGATCTCGCGCCGCCATTCACATCCGAGCGGCGAGGTGCACGGCGCGATGTTCGAGCTCGAGCGCCCGCTGGGCCCGGCGCAGACGACCATGCTGGAGTGGAAGCTCGAGTTTCCGCCTGACTACCCGCCCACCAGAGAAACCGGGCACGGTGTCGCACGTCGGGCACGTGAACTGGTGCTGTGGACCCGGTTCCACCCCGACGCGCTGCCCGCATGGATGGACGAGGTCGAGGAGACGCCTTCCGGCACGACCGTGACGCCGATCGAACTCGACGGGGCGACGTCGATCCACCAGGTGCGCCAGAACTGGGGTCCTGGAATGCTCGTGCTGCGCTGGGGGTTCGGCGAGCGCGAGTGAGGCGCCGCCCGCTCCGCCGCGGTGACCGCGGTGAAAGGAGGAAAGTGTCGGCCTCGCGCGCCGAGAACCGGCACTTTCCTCCTTTCACGTCCTGGCGACGGGGCGGCCGGGGGTGTTCGACCACTGGCTCCAGGAGCCGTGGAAGATCTTCGCGTGGATGCCCGCCTCGGCCAGGACCAGCGCGGTGTGGGCGGCGGTGATCCCCGACCCGCAGTACGCGGCGACCGGGGTGCCGTCGCCGATGCCGGCATCCGCGATGTTCGTCTGGAGCGTCTCGAGATCGAGCAGGGTGCCGTCGTCCGCGACGTGTCTGGTGGTCGGCAGATTCACCGCTCCTGGAATGTGCCCTGCGATCGGATCGAGCGGCTCGGTCTCGCCGCGGAAGCGCTCCGGTGCCCGCACATCCAGCAGCACACCGGATGCCGGGAAAGCCGCCGCCTCATCGATGCTGAGGCTGTCGCCCGAGACATCGGCCAGCGTCACCGTGCCCGGGACCGGCGTCACCTCGCCCGTCTCGATCTCACCGCCGGCATCGATCCAGGCGCGCCATCCTCCGTCGAGCACCCGCACGTCGACGCCGCCCTGGCGCAGCAGCCACCAGGCGCGCGCCGCGGGGAGCCCGCCCGCATCGTCGTAGGCGACGACCACGTCGCCGTCGTTCAGCCCCCACCGGCGCGGCGTCCTGCACCTGCGAGGTCGACGGCAGCGGGTGTCTTCCCTCATCGGGCCGGCCGTGCCGGGTCAGCTCGCGCTCGAGATCGACGAACACCGCACCGGGCACGTGTCCCCGAAGGTATTCCTCGCGACCATCCGGCTGCGTGCGGCCACCCGGGACGCTCAGACGCCAGCGCACATCGACGACGCGCACGGCACCGTCGCGCACCAGATCGGCCAGGTCGTTCGCGCTCACCAGATGGGACATGGTCTCAGGCTACGACCTCGTTCCGGCGTCAGCCCTTGGCAGCGTCCTCGTCGGCGTCGTCCTCGTCGGCGTCGTCGATGTCTTCGTCGAGTACATCCTCGTCGCTCTCGGGCGCGAGCTCGATGACCTCATCGCCCTCCTCGAGCACGTCGACGTCATCCGCGTCCTCTGAGTCTGCGGCATCCGTGCCGATGACGCCCTCGGGACGGATCAGCTCTCGCACCTCGGCCATGAAGCTGTTCAGCTGCTGCTGCTGCCAGCGCAGCTGACGGGTGCGGTCCTCGGCGTCGCGGAGCACGTCGGTGGTATGACCCGTTACGCTGCTGACGATCTTCTGCGCCTTCTGGCGTGCGCGATCAAGGGTCTCGCGGGCGCGCACCTGCGCGTCGGCCTCGATGGCCTGCGCCTGCGAGCGCATGAGCCGCTCGTAATCATCGGCCTTCGCCGAGATGCGCTTGGAGTGCTCCAGCGACGAGGTGACCTGCTCGTTCGCGTCGGCCGTGATGCGCTCGGCGTGGGCGACGGCCTGATTGTGCAGCAGCAGGAACTCCTGCTGCGCGTCGTCCTGCCGGCGGGTGAGGGTCTCTTCGAACTCGAGCACGCGCGCGTTCATCTCACGGACCTCGCGTTCGGCATCCGCGCGCTGCTGCGTCGTCTCGCGGGTGACCATCGAGCGGAGCGCGGCCGCGCCCTTCTCGGCCTCGGTCCGGATGGTCGCGGCCTCCTGCTCGGCCTGGTTGACCTTCTCGGCGGCGTGCGCGCCCTCGCGCTGTATCCGCGCCTCGTGCGCGGTGTACTCGGTGTCGATGCGCAGGCGCACCTGGTCGGCATCGTGCTGGGCCTGGGCGGTGACCCGATCGACCTCGGCGGCGAGCTCGGCGCGACGACCGTCGGCCTCTTCGCGCGCGGCCTCCAGCAGACGCTCGGCCTGGACGGCGGCGTTCTGGATCAGGACGGAGGCCTGCTCCTCGGCGACCCGAAGAACGGCCTCGAACTGCAGTCGGGACCCCTCGGTGTCCTCTTCGCTGCGCGGGGCGTCGACGAGCTCGTTCGACAGAGCGGTGACCTGCTGCTCCGCCTCATCGACCTGTGCACGGGCGGCGGCGAGATCCGCCTCGAGGGCCGCGATGCGCTTCTCGTCCTCGGCACGGGCCTCGTCGATGCGCTCCTGCTGCTGCTTCTCGATCTCGGCGATCCGTGCCTCGCTCTCGGCGATCCGCTCCTCGCCCTCCGAGCGGACGGCTTCGACCTCCGACCGCACGGCCTCGACGTCGCGGTTGACGCCGGCGCGGGCCTCGGCGAGTTCGGCGTCGGCCCGCTGCACCTGCATGCGCAGGCCCGCGATCGCGGCATCCACCTCTCCGCGGTCGTACCCGCGGAAGCCGATCGTGAAGCTGCCCTGCTCGCGGGGCTGCCCCTGGGCGAGCTGGTCGAAGAAGTCCGCGCCCTGCTCGTCGGTGCGGTTCTCGCCGGAATCGTTCACTGGAACACCTTTCGGAGCGCTGCTCGCCGCACGACCCCCGCAACACCGGGTATCGGTGCAGGAGGACGGGTCCGCAGGGAAATGGGAAGACGAGGGTGCGAATCTCGTCTTCCAGCCTAACCAGTCCGGCCATCCGCCGGAACCTGTTCGGGTGGATGGACCGATCCGGCGGTCAGTCAGACGGTCAGCAGCACCTTGGTGGCACGTCGCTCGTCCATCGCCTTGTAGCCCTCTGCTGCGTCCTCGAGCGGGAGTGTCAGGTCGAACACCGCTCCGGCATCGATCTTGCGGTCCCAGATGAGCTGGATGAGCTCGGGGAGGAAGCGGCGCACCGGAGCGGGTCCGCCGTGCAGGTGCACGCCGGAGAAGAACAGCTCATCGCCGGGCAGTGCGACGTCGTGCGAGACGCCGACGTAGCCGACGTGACCGCCGGCACGCGTCGAGCGGATAGCCTGCATCATCGACTCCTGGGTGCCGACGGCCTCGATCACGGAATGGGCGCCGAGTCCGTCGGTGAGCTCCTTGATCCTCGCCACGCCCTCATCGCCGCGCTCCTCGACGATGTCGGTCGCGCCGAACCTCCGCGCCAGCTCCTGGCGGTCGGCGTGCCGGCTCATCGCGATGATCCGCTCTGCGCCGAGTTCCCTGGATGCGAGGATGCCGAGGAGTCCGACTGCCCCGTCGCCGACGACCGCGACGGTCTTGCCCGGACCGACCTCGGCGGCGACGGCGGCGAACCAGCCGGTGCCGAGCACGTCGGATGCGGCCAGCAGTGCAGGTACCAGATCGGCGTCCGGCTGACCGGGGGTCGCCACGAGCGTGCCGTCGGCGTGCGGGACGAGGGTGTATTCGGCCTGCGTGCCGTACCGCCCCATCGGCACGACGTGCACGCAGCGCGACTGGTACCCAGCCCGGCAGATCTCGCAGGTGTTGTCGGATGCCATGAACGATCCCACGACGAAGTCGCCGACCTCGATGTTCTTGACCTCGGCGCCGATCTCCTCGACCACGCCGACGTATTCGTGGCCCATCGGCGCCTCGTGCACAGTGTCGGTGCCGCGGTAGGGCCACAGATCCGAACCGCAGATGCAGGTCGCGGCGATCTTGATGACGGCATCCGTCGGACGGGTGATGGTCGGCTTCTCGCGCTCCTCGACCCGGACATCGCCGGGCCCGTGCATGACTACTCCGCGCATGTGATGTTCTCCTTCTCTGTGAGTGATTACAGTCAACGCCCTCGCACCGCCGCGAGGGAAGGCACGTGATCGGCAGCGCGGCGAGCGGACCGCCGACACTCTGGGGGTCCGGGGCCGGCCCCCGAAGTGTCGACCGCGCAGGCCATTCTGCTCTGAGCAGAACGGCTGTCGCGGCAACCGATCAGGGGGTTAGCGTGAGGCATGGCCGAGATCGTCCGATTCCCCCGCCCGCAGCATCCGCGGCTCCGTCCGCAGAACGGGCCCGAGCCGCTTTGGCGCCACCTGCTCGGGGATCAGCTCCGACGCCGTCGGCACGAGCGCGCGGAGACGCTCACCGAGACGGCCGAGCAGGCCGGCGTCTCTCCCCAGTACCTCTCCGAGGTCGAGCGCGGGCTGAAGGAGCCGTCCAGCGAGATGATCGCCGCGATCGCGGGTGCGCTCGACACCTCGCTCATCGAGCTCACGAGCGACGTGGCCGACGAGCTGCGCACGGCCGCGGCTCCCGCATCCGCCATGGTCTCGGCCGGCCGCGGGGCGCTCGCTCTCGCGGCTTGATCCGATCCCGAACCGGCCTCGCGCGTGACCGCGCCGACACTTTCGCGCGTGACCGCGCCGACACTTCGGGGCCTCGAGCACGGACGTCGGACGGAGGCCGTGAATAGGTCCGACGTCCGTGCATCCGGCCCCCAGAATGTCGACTATCAGGCCGCCCGCTCCCCCAGCACGGTGTCGATCAGGCCATAGTCCAGGGCAGCGGAGGCCGTGAACACCCGATCCCGGTCGGTGTCGGCGCGCAGAGTCTCGACTGTGCGACCGGTGTGCCGGGCCAGGATCGACTCCAGATCGGAGCGCACCCGCACGACTTCGTCGGCGGCGATGATCAGGTCGGGGATCGCGCCGCGCGACTGTCCGGCCGGCTGGTGCAGCACGATTCGCGCGTGCGTGAGCGCCGCTCGCTGCCCCGTCGTCCCGGCCGCCACGAGAAGCGCTGCCGGCCCGATCGCCTGGCCGACGACGGTCGTCGCGACCGCCGGGCGGATGTGCTGCATCGTGTCGTAGATCGCCAGCGCTGCGCCGGGATCGCCACCCTCGCTGTTGATGTAGAACTGGATGCCGGTGTCCGGGCTGTCGGCATCCAGATGCAGCAGCTGCGCGATCAGCGCGTTCGCGACTCCCGCGTCGATGCCGGTGCCGAGGTAGATCACGCGTTCGGCGAGCAGGTGCGAGTAGACGTCCATGACGCGCTCGCCCCTGGGATGCTGCGCGATGACGTTCGGGATCGTGTAGCTGCTCACGACTTCGCTCCTTCCTGCGCGGATGCCCCGGCATCCGCCCCCAATCCGACCCGCGCGCGGCGGCGGGGCATGACGTCGGCGATCGATGTGACGATCTCGTCGATGAATCCGTACTGCTTCGCCTCATCGGCCGTGTACCAGCGGTCGTGCAGCGAGTCCTCGAAGATGCGCTCCACCGGCTGACCGGTGTCATCGGAGATGAGTCCGAGGACGGTGTCGCGCATCTGTCGCAGGTCGTCGGCCTGCACCTCGATCTCGACGGCGGAGCCGCCGATGCCCGCCGATCCCTGATGCATGAGTATGCGCGCGTGAGGCAGCGCGCGGCGCTTGCCCTTCGTGCCTCCGGAGAGCAGGAACTGCCCTGCGCTGGCGGCGACTCCCAGTGCGAGGGTGGCGACATCGTTGGGGACCAGGTTCATGATGTCGCGGATCGCCAGCATCGACGGCACAGAGCCGCCCGGGGAGTGGATCCACAGGGCGATATCGGCGATGGGGTCTTCGGCCGACAGCGTCAGCAGCTGGGTCATCAGCAGCGTTCCGTTGTCGTCGTCGAGGGCGCCGTCGAGCACCAGGATGCGGTCGTGGAACAGGGCGCGTCTGGCCTCGGGGCCGAACTGCGGGATGGGGTTCTCTTCATTCATGCGTTCAGCCTGCGCCTACCCGCACGCCCCCGCGTCGGAATCTGCTCAGAGCCGTTCTGCCGTGGGCAGAGCGGCAGAAGCGAACGGTCCGCAGGCCGGGCGGTGCACCCCGTCCTGCGGACCGCTGGTTCAACTATGCGAGCGCGAGAGCCCTCCGGTGGCTGATGCGGTGACCGATCCAGAAGCCGATGGCGATCAGACCGGCCAGCGCGGTGCCCAGCATCCAGGGAAGCATCGACGGTGCGGCGCCCGCGGTCGCCGTCGCCAGCGTGCCCGACCCGTCGGCGATGAGACCGTTGCCGGCCGCGAGGTCTGCGGCGCCCGCGGCGAGCGTCCCGCCTCCCTCGGCGAGTGCGCCCGATCCTTCGGATACCGTCGCCGCCCCCTCGGCCAGCGTGCCGATGCCGGTGTCGAGATCGGCGGCTCCGCGCTGCAGAGTGGCGGTCCCTTCGGCGAGCCTCGCCGCACCGTCGTCGAGGCTCGCGGCGCCCGAGTTCAGTCGTGCGGAACCTGCGTGCAGCGTCGACGCGCCCTCGGAGAGATCCGACAGTCCGCCCGTGAGCGTGGCTGCCCCAGATGCGAGCTCGGCCGTCCCTGTCTTCAGCGGCTGCAGGCCCGTGGCGAGCTGTTCGGCGCCTGAGGACAGCTTGGCCGTGCCCGCCTTCAGCGTCTTGGCGCCCTTGAGCAGCGCCGGTGCCCCCTTCTCGGTGTCGACCAGTGCGACGGTGCCCGGCCAGCCCTTCGAGGCATCGCCGGTCACGATCGCGTTCACCGCTCCCGCGACCTGCTGTGCGCCACCCGCCGCAGCGATCGTGCCTTTCGCGAGCTGCGGTGCAGTCTTGGCCGCCCCTGCGATGCCGTCCACTTGAGCATCGACTTCGGCGGCGAGCGTGGCGAGTCGCTGCAGCTGCGCATCTGCGGGGTTCGCAGCGGCGAGGTCGGCGAGATCGGCGGCCAGCTGCTGTGAGTTCGCCGGGGCGCCGGTCGCCGCTGCTGTGATCGCCGCAGCTGCACCGTCGCTGGCGAGGGTCTGCAGCTCAGGGGTAACGGCGTCCGAGAGCTGCGCGCTGAATCCGCTTGCCGCCCCGAGCACAGCGCTGGCGTACTGGTGTGCTCCGGCAACTCCTGCCGAGAGGCCCGTGACACCATCGAGAACCTGCTCGGCACCGGCATCCACGTCCTGCGCGCCGCCGGAGACCTTCTGCGCGCCATCGATCGCCGACCGGGCGCCAACATCAGCCTGCAACAGGCCCGAGGTCAGCCGCTGCGCCCCGGCCGCTACGGACCGCGCCCCCTCGCTCACCCGGCTCGCCCCCGATTCAGCACTGGATGCACCGACGGCGAGAGTGTCTGCCCCCGCCGCAAGAGACGCCGCGCCGGTCGAAGCGCTGAGCGCACCGTCGGCGACTTTCTGCGAACCGTCATGGGCACTCGCTGCACCTTCGGCGAGCTCCTCCGTGCCGGCGGCGAGCTTGTCGGCACCCGTCGTGAGGTCCGCCGCACCGGCGGCCAGATCGGACGAGCCGTCCTTCGCCGCGACGGTGCCATCGGACAGTTCAGCCGCACCCGCGGCGATCTTGCCTGTGGTCACGAAGAAGAGGATGACCATCGCCGCAAGCAGGATGCTGAGGACGATTGCGGTGATGCGCATGCCGTTTCCGTGCGCGTGGGATGTAGAACTCGTCATTGAGGACTCCAAGGGTCGGTGGCGTCGTCGCCATCGGTGAGCGTATGGCCGTCCTGCTCGCACGCCCCGGACTTTGCGCATGGAAACCAGGTTTCTCTTCAGGTGGTACTCAGTTTTATGTCGCTAGTCCACAAACGTGGTTGACCTGCGGTCAACAGCGCATGACCGCCGCGCGCGGCGTCGCCTTGTTTTCGGCACGCCTAAAAGCTAGATTTTCGGTGTGCCTAAAAGTGTTCCTCGGGGGCTCGCGCTCGTCGCGGTGGCAGCCGCCGCTCTCACCGGGTGCACGGGCCCGGATCCCGCGTCGCCCGACGACCGTCCTGTCGTTCTGACGACCTTCACGGTGCTCGCCGACATCGCGCAGAACGTCGCCGGCGATCACCTGCGCGTGGAGTCGATCACCAAGGCCGGCGCCGAGATCCACGGGTATGAGCCGACCCCCGGCGACGTGCGCCAGGCCACCGACGCCGAACTGATCCTGGACAACGGCCTGAATCTGGAGGCCTGGTTCGCGCAGTTCGTCGACTCGGTGCACGTGCCGCACGTCGTCGTCTCGGACGGCGTCGAGGTGATGGACATCACGGAGGACGCGTACGCCGGCACGCCCAACCCGCACGCCTGGATGAGTCCACTGAACGTGCAGCTATACGTCGACAACATCGCCACCGCGTTCGCCGAGCTCGACCCATCGCACGCCGAGGAGTTCGCCGCGAACGCCGACGCGTACAAGAGCGAACTACAGCAGGTGCAGGACGATCTGGTCGCCGAACTGGCCGTGCTGCCGCAGAGCCAGCGAGCACTGGTGACGTGCGAGGGTGCGTTCTCGTACCTCGCACGCGACGCCGATCTCGCAGAGGCGTACATCTGGCCCGTGAACGCCGAGCAGCAGGCGACGCCGCGGCAGATCGCCGCGACCATCGAGTTCGTGAACGACAACGACGTGCCGGCGGTGTTCTGCGAGTCGACCGTGTCGGATCGTGCCATGCAGCAGGTGGTCGAGGCAACCGGCGCCGACTTCGGCGGCATCCTCTACGTCGACTCGCTGTCGACGCCCGACGGCCCGGTGCCCACTTACCTCGACCTGCTCCGGCACGACGCCGACGCGATCGTCGCCGGCCTCACCGCGCGAGCGGACGGGGCAAGCGGATCATGAGCAGCATCGAGGTCGCGGGCGCGACCGTCCGGTACGGCGACGTCCTCGCGCTCGAGGATGTGTCCCTGACGGTCGAGCCCGGTCGCGTCACCGGGCTGATCGGCATGAACGGCTCCGGAAAGTCGACGCTGTTCAAGACGATTCTGGGGCTGGTGCATCCGGCATCCGGAACCGTCTCGATCGACGGCGGCGACCCGGCATCCGCTCGCAGGCGCGGCCGCATCGGGTACGTGCCGCAGAGCGAGGATGTCGACTGGGCGTTCCCCGTCTCGGTCCGCGACGTCGTCATGATGGGCCGGTACGGGCGGCAGGGTTTCCTGCGACGCGCGCGACCAGCGGATCGGGATGCCGTCGCCGACGCCCTCGAGCGCGTCGAGCTCACGGATCTCGCCGACCGGCAGATCGGGCAGCTGTCCGGCGGACAGCGCAAACGCGCGTTCGTCGCGCGCGGCATCGCCCAGGGTGCCGGCATCCTGCTGCTCGACGAGCCGTTCGCGGGCGTCGACAAGCGCAGTGAGGCGACGATCGTCCGGCTGCTCCGCGAGCTCGCCGCGGCGGGCAGCACCGTGCTGGTGTCGACGCATGATCTGCACGCGCTGCCCTCGCTCGCCGACGAGGCCGTGCTGCTGCTGCGGCGGGTGCTGTTCCACGGATCGGTGGATGAGGCGCTGGAGCCTTCGCAGCTCGCGCGGGCCTTCGGGTTGGAGGCGCCATGATCCTCGACTGGATTCTCGAACCGCTGCAGTACGACTTCATGGTGCGGGCGCTGGTGACGACGGTGATCGCGGCGATCGTCTGCGCGCTGCTGTCATGCTGGCTGGTGCTGGTCGGCTGGTCGCTGATGGGCGACGCCGTCTCGCACGCGGTGCTGCCGGGCGTCGTTCTCGCCTACGTGCTCGGGGCGCCGTTCGCGATCGGCGCACTCGTGTTCGGGCTGCTGGCGGTCGCGCTGATCGGGCTGATCCGCGGCACGAGCCGGGTGAAGGAGGATGCCGCGATCGGCATCGTGTTCAGCACCCTGTTCGCCCTCGGACTGGTGATGATCTCGATGACGCCCAGTCAGACCGATCTGAATCACATCATCTTCGGGAACATCCTCGGCGTATCGGATGCCGACCTCGTGCAGATCGGCATCCTCGCGGCGGTCGCGTTCACCGTGCTCATCGTCAAGCGCCGCGACCTCACGCTGTACGCGTTCGATCCGACGCACGCGTTCGCGATCGGCCTGTCGCCGCGAATGCTGGGCGCGCTGCTGCTCGGAGTGCTGGCGCTGACCGCGGTCGTCGCGCTGCAGGTGGTCGGCGTCGTGCTCGTGGTGGCGATGCTCATCATCCCCGGTGCGACGGCGTATCTGCTGACGGATCGGTTCGGGCGGATGCTGGTGATCGCACCCGTCCTCTCGGCGGTGTGCAGCGTCGTGGGGATCTATCTCAGCTACTGGATCGACGCGGCATCCGGCGGACTCGTCGTCGTCGTGCAGGGGTGCGTGTTCGCGCTCGTGTACCTGTTCTCGCCGCGGCAGGGAGTGATCGGGAAGCGCTGGCGCGCGCGGCGGGCTGCGGCTTCAGTGGCTTCGACTCGCTGACGTTCACTCACCCTGTTTCGTCTGCGGCGGCTGCCCACCTCCGCTCAACGACCCGCTGTTTCAGCCCTGCCGGACGGTTTCGACGTCCACGCGGGCGAAGGCCTGGGCGAGATCGGCGATGAGATCCGCCGGATTCTCCAGACCGATCGAGAGACGCAGCACGTCGGCATCCGGTCGTGCATCCGCGGGCACCGGACGATGCGTGAGCGCCGCTGGGTGCTGGATGAGCGAGTCCACGCCGCCCAGCGAGACCGCGTGGGTGAACAGCTCCACCGCGGACGCCACCGCACTCGCCGACGCGTACCCTCCCCGCATCCGCATGGCGATCATCGCTCCCGTCCCGCGCATCTGCCGATCGAGGATCCCGAGCGGGTCACCGTCGAGCCCGGGGAAGAACACCTCGTCGATCTCGGGCCGATCGATCAGCCACTGCACGAGCTGCCGCGCGTTCTCCTGCTGCTGACGCATCCGCACCGGCAACGTCGTGAGACCGCGGTGCAGCAGGTACGCGCCGAGCGGGTGCAGCAGGCCGCCGGTCACGGCACGCACCCTGCGCAGCGCCTCGGCGATCTCCTCGCTGCAGGCGACGACGCCGGCGATCACGTCACCGTGCCCGCCGAGGTACTTCGTCGCACTGTGCAGCGACATCGCCGCGCCGTGGTCGAGCGGGTTCTGCAGGACCGGCGTCGCGAACGTGTTGTCGACGACGACCGGCACGCCTCCCGCCGCCGTGACGACAGCGGCGATGTCGACGAGGTCGAGCGTCGGGTTCGCGGGGGTCTCCATGACGACGAGACCGGTGTCGTGGCGGATGCTGACGCCCACCTCCGACGGGTGGCAGAAGGTCGTCTCGGTGCCGAGCAGCCCCGTGCCCAGCAGATGATCGGTGCCGCCGTAGAGCGGTCGCACCGCGACGACGTGTCGCCTGCCGGTCGCGGATGTCATCGCAAGGATCACCGCGGTCATCGCGGCCATGCCCGACGAGAACGCGACTGCGGCCTCGGCATGCTCCATCTCGGCGAGCGCGTCCTCGAACCGCGCGACGGTGGGATTCCACAGCCGCGCATAGACCAGGCTGCCGTCCTCGATCGGACGGCCGCCGCCCGCCATCGCCTCGTACGAATCACCGCCGCGCTCGACATCTGGCAGCGGATTCGTGGTGGACAGATCTATCGGCAGGGCGTGCACGCCGAGTGCGGCGAGGTCGCCGCGTCCGCTGTGCACGGCGACGGTGTCGGGATGCAGACTCATACCCCCACGTTGCCGGAATCCCAATGACGATGGGAGAATTCGACAGCATCCGCCGCTAACGCGGCCTGAATGGCGTTCTTCAGCAAAGATGCGCACCATGGAGGCGATGAGGTTGGCGAAAGCACAACTCGACGAGCTCGACCTGGAGATCCTCGCCGCGCTCAGCGCGCGCGCCGACCTCACCAACAAGGCGCTCGCGCAGCAGCTCGGGCTCGCGGAATCCACCTGCGCGCACCGCGTGCGGGGTCTGCGCGATCGTGGCATCATCCGCGACAGCCGCATCCGGCTCGATGCGACGGCGCTCGGCTACCCGCTGGAGGCGATCATCAAGGTGCGGCTTGCCAACCACACCGGCGAGAAGGTCAACGCGCTGTTCGACGCGCTCGTCGCGACGCCGAGGGTGCTGCAGGTGTTCCACGTCGCCGGGGTCGACGATTTCCTCGTGCACGTCGCCGTGCAGGATGCCGCGGCCCTCCGCGACATCGTCCTGGAGCACATCACGGTGCATCCGGTGGTCCGCGGCACCGAGACCCAGCTGGTGTTCGAACTGCGCGACGGCCGCGGGATGCTGAACAGCTGAGGCGGCTTCGACTCCCTGAAACGACCCTCAGCGACGGAGCAGCTTCTTCCACCTCCGCTGCACGACCACCGGCACGGCCTGCGTGACCACGGCATCCACGTTCAGCGAGCTGTTGTCAGGGCCCACGAGGGCGATCGGCGTAGTGAGGGTCGGCTCGAGCGGATCGACCGGCATCTTCGCCAGCGCCCGATGCGCGCGCACGTACGCCGGGATGAGGATCACGACAGCGCCGACCCAGGCCAGCGGGTTGCTCATCGCGACGCCGGCGAAGCTGAGCACTGCGCCGAGCACGACGGCTGCACCCACGCGCATGAACAGTTCGACGACGCCGGTGATGGTCGGGATCATCGCCTGCCCGAGGCCCTGCAGCGCACCGCGAAGCACGAACAGCACGCCGAGCAGCGCGTAGGTCGATCCGTTGATGATGAGCATCAGGTGCGCGAGCTCGACGACCTCGTCCGAGCCTTCGCCCACGAACAGCCGCACCAGGTGCGTGCCGAACGCGATGAGCACGACGCCGAGCAGGAGCGAGGCGATGATGGCCATCACGGTGGCCTGCTTCACTCCGGTGCGGATGCGGTCAGGACGCCTGCCGCCGAAGTTCTGCGCCACGTACATCGAGACGGCGAGGCCGAGGGACGCGAGGAGCGCCGTGGCAAGGCTGTCCACGCGTGACGCGGTCGTGTACGCCGCGACGGCTTCCGCGCCGAGGACGTTGAGCGCCACCTGCACGACGAGTGTTCCGATCGCGATGATGGAGGCCTGGAATCCCATCGGCAGTCCGAGTCGCAGATGGTCGGCGATGTCGTTCTTGGTGACCTTCCAGTCGGCGCGCCGCACGTGCAGAACCGGCATCCGGCGCCTGACGAACTCGAGGCACAGCAGCACCGACACCGCCTGCGCGACCACCGTCGCCAGGGCTGCCCCCGCGACTCCCCAGCCGACGGGCCCGACCAGCACGATGACGAGCACGACGTTCAGCGCGCAGGCGATCGTCAGGAAGATCAGCGGCGTCTTCGAGTCGCCGATAGCGCGGATGATCGCGGACAGATAGTTGAAGAACATGGTCGCGCCGCCTCCGAGGAAGCTCACCTGCGTGAACAGGGTCGCCTCGGCGAGCAGCTCAGGGGGTGTGCGCATGAGCACGAGGACCGGTTCGGCGAGCAGCGGGCCGCCGACCGTGATGAGGATGCTGGCGACCGCCGAGAGCAGCGTGCCGGTGGCGACCGAGCGGCGGACTGCCGCGGCATCCTTCGCACCGAACGCCTGCGCAGTCGGAATGGCGAAACCGCTCGTCATGCCCCACGCGAAGCCGAGCAGCAGGAACAGCAGGCTGCCGGTGGCACCGACGGCGGCGAGAGAGTTCACGCCGAGCTCACGCCCGACCACGATCGTGTCGACGACCTGGTAGAGCTGCTGCACGACGTTGCCGATGAGCAGCGGCACGGAGAATGCGAGGATGACGCGCCAGGGGCGGCCCGTGGTGAGGGAGGTGGCCATACGGGGAAAGGGCTTCCGGAACGAAGATCGGGGGATCGGACGCCGGCGACCGGCGGGCGATCAGTCTATCGAATCGATTCGGGGCCAACAGTGCGGACGCCGCCGATTCGCCGGGGCGCCGTGGGTGCCGCAGGAGCCGCTGCGGCGGCCACCGGTTCGGACTTGGGGCGCGCCTCGAATCTGCGGACCACGGGGCGCGCGAAGGCTCCCAGCAGAAGCGCCGCAACGAGACCGCCGGCTGCGACGAGCGCCGGAATCCACTGTCCGGAGAAGCCGGACGTCAGGCTCAGCATCGCTGCCCCGATCCACACCGCCGCCGCTCCGCCGGCCACGCCCGGGGCTCCGACTGCGAGCGCGACGACCACGACGATCGCGCACATCAGGGCGAGTCCTGCTCCCGCGAGTCCGATCCACAGGAAGACCTCTGCAAGGTCGCGCACCACACCGATCGTTGACATTCTGACCCCCCGGTCGCCTCCGTCACTCTCAAGGTACGTACTTCGCGACGCCCCCGCATCAGCCGAAAGGATGATGTTACGGAAACGGGTCCGAGAAGCCGCCGCAGCGCGCGCAGGAGGCCATGATGGAGGGGTGGCCGCACCTCTCTCCGAACTGTCGCGGATGCCGGATCCGCAGCTCGTCTACGCCGCCGACGGAACGCGCCTGGCGACCTACACCTGGGGCGCGTTCGATGCGCCCGTGGTCGTCATCGTGCACGGCTTCGCCTCGAACGTGCGCGACAACTGGGTGCTCACCGGCTGGGTGCGCGAGCTGACCAAGGCCGGCTACCGCGTGCTCGCGCTCGACCAGCGCGGCCACGGCGCCAGTGACAAGCCGCACGAGCCGGGCGCCTATGCGATCCGCACGCTCGTGGGCGATGTCGAGACCGTGATGGACACGTATCTCGTCGAGGAGGCGTTCTACGTCGGGTACTCGCTCGGGTCGCGGGTTGGCTGGGAGGTCGTGCGCGACCTTCCGCAGCGCATCGAGCGAGCCGTGCTGGGCGGAGTGCCCGACGGCATCCCGCTCGAAAGACTCGATCTCGACCAGGTGCGCGCGTACGTCGCGGACGGCACGCCGGTCACCG
This sequence comes from Microbacterium abyssi, assembly GCF_015277895.1. Classification (NCBI taxonomy): domain Bacteria; kingdom Bacillati; phylum Actinomycetota; class Actinomycetes; order Micrococcales; family Microbacteriaceae; genus Microbacterium; species Microbacterium abyssi. Next base: position 3,212,286 of record NZ_CP063815.1, read on the forward strand.
ACCGGACCACTCAGAACTACATCACGCTCACGGAGCGCGTGCCCGGCAACGACCTGCGCTCTCTGCTCGCCCTCGCAGAGGGCATGCGGACGACGCGCACCGTCGACCCCGACCCGGCGAACGCCCCGACCCGGCCGATCCTGTTCGCGACGGGATCCGAGGATGCCATCATCGAGGGCTCGCGAACCCTCTCGAGCGCCGCACCTAACGGGCAGTTCTTCGAGATCCCCGGCCGTCACCACTTCAACGCTCCGGGTTCGCGGGCGTTCAAGGAGGCCGCACTGGAGTTCCTCGGCACCACCGAGGCCTGACGGACGTGCCGGGTGCCGGCATCCGGTCTACGCTCGGAACATGCCCACCGAGATTCCCGCCATCGTCGCGCCCTCCGCCACCGAGCCGCTGTTCACCGGCACCGTCGAGCGCCGCGATATCGGCACGAAGGACGTGCGGATCGACATCCGCTGGGCGGGCATCTGCCATTCCGACATCCACACCGTGCAAGGCGACTGGGGTCCGCAGCCGTATCCGCTGACCGTCGGGCACGAGATCGTCGGCACCGTCGCCGAGGTGGGCGCCGAGGTCACGAGATTCGCCGTGGGCGACCGCGTCGGCGTCGGATGCCTGGTGAACTCGTGCGGCGAGTGCGCCAGCTGCGCAGCGGGCGAGGAGCAGTACTGCGAGAACGGCGCGACCGGCACATATGCCGCGAAGGATGTCGACGGCACGATCACGCAGGGCGGGTATGCCACCTCCGTGGTCGTCACCGAAGGTTTCGTGCTGCGTGTGCCGGACGAGATCCCGTTCGAGAAGGCGGCGCCCCTGCTGTGCGCCGGCATCACCACGTACTCGCCTCTGCGGCACTGGAACGCAGGACCGGGCAAGAAGGTCGCGGTGATCGGTCTGGGCGGGCTCGGCCACATGGCCGTCAAGATCGCTCACGCGATGGGGGCAGAGGTCACGGTGCTGTCGCGCTCGGAGGCGAAGCGGGATGACGCGCTCAACCTCGGCGCCGACCACTACTTCGCGACGGAGGATCCCGACACGCTCCGCACCCTCCGCAACGAGTTCGACCTCATCATCAACTCGGTGTCCGCCGCGATCGACATCAATGCCCACCTGAAGCTGCTGGCCCTGGACGGCACGCTGGTCAACGTCGGCGCACCGTCCGAGCCGATGCCGGTCAGCGCCGGCACGCTGATCGGCCGTCGCCGCTCGTTCGCGGGTTCCAACATCGGCGGCATCGCCGAGACCCAGGAGATGCTCGACTTCTGCGCCGAGCACGGCATCGCGCCCGAGGTCGAGATCACCTCGGCCGACCAGGTCAACGAGGCCTGGGCTCGAGTGCTGGCATCCGACGTCCGCTACCGCTTCGTCATCGACATCGAGACGCTGAAGGGCTGACGCCCTCGCTCGGCCGGGGTTCAGGTCGCGATCGATGCCGTTCTGAGCGGCTCGCAACGGCGATTTCTGCGACCTGAGCGCCCCGAGCCTCGGGGCATCGGAAAGCCGGAACCCGTTGACACCCTGAGTCAAACCGGTTTACAGTTCCGTCAAACCGGTTCACACGTGACAGTTCGTCGCGTGCGCTCGGCAGCAGCTACGAGGAGGTGGCATGACTCGCACGACGATCGCCGATGTGGCCCGCGAGGCCGGCGTCACGAAAGCGACGGTCTCGCACGCCCTCAGCGGCAACCGGCCGATCTCCGATGAGACCCGCAGCAAGGTGCTCGCGGCGGCGGAGCGGCTGAACTGGGTGCCGAGTCAGAGCGCGCGAGCATTGGCGACCAGTCGCGCGAACGCGATCGCGGTGGTGCTCGCCCGCAACCCCGACGTCATCGCCAACGACTCGTTCTTCCCGGCGTTCATCGCCGGAGTCGAATCCGTGCTCGCTCCGACTGAGACGGCGCTGGTTCTCCAGGTCGTCCCGGACCGCGCCGCCGAGGAACGCGCGTACCGCACCCTCCGGCACGGCCGCGCGGACGGCGCGCTGCTTCTCGACCTGCGCACCGACGATTGGCGCATCCCGTTCCTCGACGATCTCGGCCTGCCCGCAGTGCTCGTCGGCGCATACGATCAGGCCACCAGATTCTCGTGCGTCCGCACCGACGATGCCGCGCCGGTCCGCGAGATCATTGCACGCCTCCGCGCCGACGGGCACGAGCGCATCGCCCACGTCTCCGGCCCGCTCGACTACGTGCACTCGAACGCGCGCGCGAAGGCGTACATCGATGCCATCGGCAGTGACGAACTGCTTCGCGAGGGTGACTTCACGGCCGCGAGCGGCCGCACGCGCACTGCCGAGCTGCTCGGCCTTCGCGACCGCCCGACAGCCGTCCTGTACTCGAACGACACCATGGCGATCGCCGGTCTCTCTTACGCACGCTCGCAGGGCCTGGTGATCCCGAGAGACCTCGCCATCTCGGGTTTCGACGACGATCACCTGTCCGCCCACCTCTCGCCGGCGCTGACGAGCGTCTCGTCCGATCCCGCTGCGCGTGGTCGCGCGGCAGCCCGCCTTCTGCGGGCAGACATCCTCGGCGCGCAGCCGCGAACCGAGGTCGTCGACTGCAACGTCGTGCACTTCCGCGAGAGCACGGCATCCCCATCACCAACAGTGTCAAGGAGGACATCATGAAGAAGATCCGTGCAGCAGCGCTCATCGGCGCCGTCGCGCTCGTCGCCACCGGATGCTCAGCGGGCGGTGGCGGAGGCGGCGGCGAGGGCTCCGCCGAGGGCACCGGCGCCATCGACGTCTGGCTCTCGAACAACGAGCAGGAGGTCGCCTGGGGCACCGCCGTCGTCGACGCCTGGAACGCCGAGCACCCCGACGAACAGGTGAACGCGCAGGAGATCCCCGCCGGTTCGTCCTCGGAAGAGGCCATCACGGCCGCCATCACAGCAGGCACAGCTCCCTGCCTCGTTTACAACGTGGCCCCCGCGGCGGTGTCGGGCTGGGTGAAGCAGGGCGGGCTCGTCGACCTCGGCTCGATCGAGGGCGGCAGCGATTACATCGCCGAGCGCGGCGGCGATGTCGACGCTTACGCGACCGACGGCAGCTTCTACCAGCTGCCGTGGAAGTCGAACCCCGTCATGGTGATGTACAACAAGGCGCTGTTCGAGGCCGCGGGAATCGACCCTGAGGACCCGCAGATGAACACCCACGAGGCGTTCCTCGAGGGCTCCCGCGCGATCGTCGACTCGGGTGTGCAGAGCGCCATCTGGCCATCGCCCACGAGCGAGTTCTTCCAGCCGTGGTTCGACTTCTACCCGCTCTACCTCGCCGAGACCGACGGCACCATGCTCGTCGAGGACGGCAAGTCCACCTTCGACTCGGATGCCGGTCGCACCGTCGCCGAGTTCTGGGCCACGTTCTACGAGGAGAAGCTCTCCCCGAACGAGGCGGCCACCGACGACGCGATGTCGGCGGGCACCACCGCGATGCAGCTCGCGGGTCCGTGGGCGATCCCGTCGTACGCCGACACCGTCGACGTCGGCTTCATGCCGGTCCCGACCAGCGACGGCCGCGACAACCCGACGACCTTCGCCGACTCCAAGAGCGTGTCGATGTTCACCGCCTGCGAGAACCAGGGCACCGCATGGGAGTTCCTCAAGTTCTCGACGAGCGTCGACAGTGACGGACAGCTCCTGGAGCTGACCGGACAGATGCCGATGCGCACCGGGCTCACCGACACCTACGGCGATTATTTCGCCGAGAACCCGAACTACGTGGCGTTCGCCGAGCAGGCGGAGGCCACCGCCGATGTCCCCAGCATCCCGAACTCGGTGGAGGCATGGCAGGCGTTCCGCGACGAGTATTCCGCGGCCGTGATCTTCGGCAAGGAGTCGATCGACGACTTCCTCGGAAACGCGGCATCGAAGATCGATGACCTCGTCGCCGAGTGAGGCCATGACCGAGAAGCGGCGGCTGCGCACCAGGTGGTTCGGTGCGCAGCCCGTCGGTGGCCTGTTCGCGCTGCCGTACTTCGTGTTCGTGATCGCGATCTTCGCGTATCCGCTCGCGTTCGCCGTCTACATCGCTTTCCACGATTACTTCTTCACGGCACCCGGCATCGATGTCGAACGTCCCTTCGTGGGCTTCGACAACTTCGTAGCGGTGCTCACCGATCCACGCGTGCTGGGCTCATTCCGCAACACCCTGATCTTCCTGGTCATCAATGTGCCGCTCACGGCCGTACTGGCGCTGGTGCTCGCTGCGGCGCTGAACACCGGCATCCGGTGGGTCGCGGCGTACCGCGTCGCGTTCTACGTACCGTACCTGACGGCGAGCGTCTCGCTCGTCGGCGTCTGGATGCTGCTGTTCTCCGGAAACGGTCTCGTCAACACCATTCTCGGCCCGCTCGCCCCCGACCCGTCCTGGCTCGTGAACAGCGGGCTCGCGATGCCGATGATCGCGTTGTACGTCACGTGGAAGCAGCTCGGGTTCTACATCCTGCTGTACCTGGCGGCGCTGCAGAACGTACCGAAGGAGCTCTACGAGTCGGCAGAGACCGACGGGGCCGGCACCTTCTCGCGGTTCTGGAACGTCACGATCCCCGGCGTGCGCAGCGCCACGACTCTCGTGCTGATCCTCTCGATCATCACCGGCGCGAACCTCTTCACCGAACCGTACCTGCTGACCAACGGCGGCGGCCCGGACGGCGCATCGACCACTCCGGTGCTCCTGATCTATCAGCTTGGTATCCAGCAGCAGAATCCCGACACCGCCGCGGCGATCGGCATGATCCTCGTGGTCCTCGTCGGTCTGCTGTCCCTCGCCGCAGGCCGAGCCAACAGGGAGCGATGATGACTCGAAAGCGTTCACTGCCCCGCATCCTGAGCATCATCCTGCTCACGGTCGCAGCCATCGGCTTCGCCTTCCCGTTCTATTTCATGCTTGTCGGAGCGTTCCAGGAGAGCCCGACGAACTCTCCCAGTCAGCTCTTCCCCACCAGCGGGTGGACCGTCGACAACTTCATCGCGATCGACTCGCGGATCGACCTGGTCGGCTCTCTGCTGAACTCGCTCATCTTCACGGCGGGCGTGCTGCTGGGGACCGTCGTGTTCGGCCTGCTCGCCGGGTACGCGATCGCCCGCCTCGACTTCCGCGGTCGCGGCGTCATCTGGGTGCTCATGCTGCTCGTGCAGATGGTGCCGTTCCAGCTGCTGATGATCCCGCTCTACGTGCAGATCACACGCAACTACGGCCTTGGCGACTCGTACATGGGGATGATCCTGCCGTTCCTCATCAACACCACGGCGGTGTTCATATTCGTGCAGTTCTTCAAGGCGCTGCCGGTGGAGATCTTCGAGGCGGCGCGGATCGACGGCGCAGGCGAGATCCGTCTGCTGACGTCGGTCGCCATCCCGCTCATCCGGCCGGTGCTGGTGACCGTGATCCTGGTCACCTTCATCGGCCCGTGGAACGAGTTCCTCTGGCCGTTCCTCATCACGAAGGACGCCTCGCTGCAGCCGCTCGCGGTGTCACTGGCGAACTACATCAGCAACGTCGCACAGTCCACCGCCAACCCGAACGGCGCGATCCTGGCCGGCGCCACAGCGCTCGCCTTCCCCGTCGTGATCCTGTTCGTCGTCTTCCAGCGCTTCTTCAAAGCCACCGACCTCGGCGCAGCCGTCAAGGGCTAGCCAGAAAGGGCATCCATGTTCACCGAAGCCACCTTCCCCCTCGGACCGTTCACCCCGTACGAGCGCAACCCCATCCTTCGCCCTCGTGGCGACAGCTGGGAATCGTCGAATCTCTACAACCCGGCTGCGCTCATCGACGGCGATGAAGTCGTTCTCCTGTACCGTGCACACGCCGACGACATCGTGTCGCACATCGGCATGGCGCGCTCCCGCGACGGCGTGAACTTCACCCGCGAGGATGCCCCGATCCTCTCTCCGTCAGAGGACTACGAGCGCTTCGGCTGCGAAGATCCTCGGATCGCGCTGATCGACGGCACGTACTACCTGACCTACACCGGCTGGGACCGCCACAGCGCCCAGCTGTGCCTCGCCACGTCGACGGACCTGCGCACGTGGACGAAGCACGGCCCTCTGTTCGACGACTTCGACACCTTCAAGACCATGGACCCGCGCGGGTTCAACTGGTCCAAGGCCGGGGTGATCGTGCCGCAGCAGATGCACGGAAAGTGGTGGATGTACTTCGGCGAGGGAGCGATCTACTGGGCGACCAGCGATGACCTGATCCACTGGACGCCCGGCGCGCCGGACACCGAACCGATGTACTCCCCGACGCCGGGAACCTGGGACGAGGCGCTCGTCGAGATCGGCACCTCGCCCGTGCTCTCGGACAACGGCCTGCTCGTGTTCCTCACGAACGGCGCGACGCGCCTCGTCCACGAGGACGGCTCGGTCGACGTCGACTACCGCTGCGGTCAGATCGCGATCGACCCCGATGAGCCGACGAAGGTGATCGCTCGCCTGCAGGAACCCTGGCTGCGCCCGCAGACGTTCGAGGACATGAACGGGCTCGTCTCGAACGTCACGTTCGTCGAGGGACTCGTGAAGTTCCACGGCAGGTGGTTCGCGTACTACGGGCAGTCCGACACCACCCTCGCCGTCGCCATCCACGACCCCGCTGAGCCGTGGGGTCGCGCGCTGCGCGCGGAGCGGGAAGCGTGAGCTGACATGGATGCCTCACGGAGAGTGTTCCTGACGCTGTGCGCGGCCGCACCGGCACTGGCGCTGCTGCCGGCCGACGTCGCCTTCGGAGGGACCCCCGGGTCTGCTTCGACCGGGCGGGGCGGCGGTCACGGCAGTGGGCGCCGGCTGACCAACCTCGCCCATCTCCGGTTCCTGCTGGCTGAGGTCCCGGTCGCGGCGAGCGCTGCGCACACGACGTTCGGCATCGAAACGCAGCCGACGGTACTGGCACCGTGGACCTATGCCGACGCCGACGGTGCGGGCGGGTTCCGTCGCATCGGGGGCGGGACTCTCGATCCGGCGACGGGTCACTGGAGTCAGGGGGCGTACAACGCCGATGACATCGCCCGTGCCGCGGTCGTCTTCCTTCGCGACTGGAAGGCGACCGGCGACAGGCAGAGCCGCGATGAGGCCAGGGGCCTGCTCCGCTCACTCGCTTTCCTGCAGACGGCGAGCGGACCGAATGCCGGTCGCGTGGTGCTGTGGCAGCAGGACGACGGCGCGCTCAACCCCAGCGCGATCCCGGTGGAGCTCCCCGACCCGTCCGACTCGGCCGAGTCGTACTGGCTGGCCCGCACCGTGTGGGCGCTCGGCGAGGGGTACGCGGCGTTCCGCGGCGTGGATCGCGCTCTCGCCGCGTTCCTCCTCGAGCGGCTGCACCTGTGCCTGGACGCACTGGAGCAGGACTCGCTCTCACGGGTCGGACAGTTCGTCACGAGCGACGGGGTCCCGCTGCCGGACTGGTTGATCGTGGGAGGTGCGGATGCCACGGCCGAGGCGATGCTCGGGCTCAGCGCCGCACTGACCGCGGCGCCCCGCGACTCCCGCATCCGTCGCGCGCTTCAGGCGTACGGCAACGCCGTGGCGGCGATGGCGACAGATGCCGATAAGGGATGGCCGTTCGGTGCGGTGCTCCCGTGGACCGGATCGCTGGGATTCTGGCATGCGTGGGGCGCGGCAGCGCCCGAGGCGCTCGGGAGAGCCGGGGCGCTGCTCGGAGAGCGTACGTGGACCGATGCGGCGATTACGGATGCAGGCCGGTTCACGCCGCTCGTCCTCGCGAACGGCGGGCCGCACAACGCGTGGGCGCCGCTGCCGGCGGAGGCGCAGATCGCGTACGGAGCGCACGGCAGGGTGGCCGGCGCGCTGCAGGCGTCGGAGTCGGGTGGTACCGGGCTGCGGGTGCTGGCCGGTCTCGCAGCCGGTTGGTTCTTCGGCGCGAACGCCGCGGGCGAGCCCGCCTACGACCCGGCGACGGGCGTCACGTTCGACGGCATCGAGACCGACGGCCGCGTGAACCGCAACTCCGGGGCGGAGTCCACGATCCACGGCCTTCTCACGATGCTGCTCCTGGACGCGCATCGTGACATCGCGAGGATCGCGACATCCGTCACCGGGTTGCGCTCGCACCATGGTCTGCGAGCGATCGACGCGGAATCCGCGCGGATGTCGCCGGGCTGCACGATCGAGAAGCCCGAGGGCGGATCGTGGACCGGCGAGGGAAATCTCTCCGGCGGCAGGTTTGTGCGCGTTCCGGACGGCGAGTGGGTGGAGTTCGACATCACCGAGCCCGGCGGCATCCTGCATGCGCTGATCTGGCGTCGCGCCGAGGATGCCGGCGATGCCGAGTGGAGCTTCCTGGCCGAGGATCGCAGCTGGACGACGATCACGCCGGCGGGAGGCAGCGGGGCGGCGGGTCTCACCGAGGCCGAGGGGATGCTGGTCCCGCAGCGACTGGACGGCGCGCTGGGCGACGGCGCGACCGTCGTGCGGTGCACGAGCCGCGGAGATGTGCGCCTGGACGCGCTCCTGATCCAGCCGCAGGTGGCCAGCGCGGTCTACGAGACGACAGCGGGGGCGGCCGTCCTGTACGCCAACGGCACCCGGGAGGATCTGCGGGTGCCGCCCCTCGCGTCCGGCGACGGCCGCACCTACGACGCTGCGGGCGCCCCGCGCGGGCAGGCCACCCGCAGCGGCAGAGTCCGCCTGCGGGGATCGCGGTTCACGGTCACCGGGGTGTAGCCGCTGCGGTTCGGGTCGCAGAAGTCGCCGCTAACAGCGTGCCGCAACGGCAGATTCTGCGACCTGGGCTCAGGCCTTGCGCTTCGGCAGCACCCAGCCCGCACGCGGAAAGTGACAGGTGTAGCCGTTCGGGATCCGCAGCAGGTAGTCCTGGTGCTCGGGCTCGGCCTCCCAGAACGGGCCTTCGGGCTCGATCGCGGTGACGGCCTTGGCAGGCCAAAGGCCTGAGGCGTCGACGTCGGCGATCGTGTCGCGGGCGATCTGCTCCTGCTCGGAGCTGAGCGGGAAGATCGCCGAGCGGTAGCTGGAGCCGACGTCGTTGCCCTGGCGGTTCAGGGTCGACGGGTCGTGGATCTGGAAGAAGAACGCCAGGATGTCGCGGTACGTCGTCTTCGTCGGGTCGAACACGATCTCCACGGCCTCGGCGTGGCCGGGATGGTTGCGGTAGGTCGCGTCGGCGTTGTCACCGCCGGTGTAGCCGACACGGGTGTCGAGCACGCCGGGCTGGCGGCGGATGAGATCCTCCATGCCCCAGAAGCAGCCGCCGGCGAGGACGGCGGTCTCGGTGCCGGGTGTGCGGGTGATGGTGCCGGGCTCGGTCATATGCACTCCTTTTCGCCCTTCAAGTCTGACGCACGATCCGGGCGCGGGTGCCATTCTTGAGGAACACTCAGGAAGTGCGTGCCGACGGGAGACGATCGATGGATGCCGACAAAGCAGGCGCTGCGAACCTCCTGCCCCGGATCGTGGGTGATGCCCTGACCGCATCCGCCGCGGAGGCCGGATCGGCCTGGCGGCTCGAGCCCGCCGAGCGTGGCCTCGACGCGAACGTGATCGTGCTGCCGGCCGGCGATGAGATCCGGACGCACACAGGACCCGAGCTGGACGTGGTGATCGTGGTGCTGACGGGTTCGGGCACGCTCGAGACCGAGGCGGATGCGATCGCCCTCGAACCCGGCGGAATCGTCTGGCTGCCCGCCCGCTCGCAGCGCCGGTTCATCGCGGGCGACGACGGCCTGCGCTATTTCTCGGTGCACCAGCGCAAGCCCGGTCTCGGCATCCGATCGCGGGTCGGGTGACGCTCGGATGCGAGAGGGGTTTCGTCGGTTTCGACCCGTTCTCAACCGACGAAAGGCATCCCGCGTGGTCGGTGCGTCACAAAGTTCCGTGTCGGGATGCCGTGACCGCATAGCGTTTCACGCATGAATGCGAACCCGATCACTGACGCTCTCGTCCTCATCACCGGCGCCGCGCGCGGCATGGGCGAGCTCTACGCCCGCCGCGCCGTCGCCGCGCGCGCTCGCGCGGTCGCGCTGTGGGACATCGATGAGGATGCCGCGAACGCACTCGCCGCCGAACTCTCCCGCTCCGGCGTCGACGTGCGCGGATACCGGATCGACGTCTCGGAGCGTGAGCAGATCGTCGCCGGCCTCGAAGGGGTGCGCGCCGACTTCGGCACTCCGGACGTCGTGATCAACAACGCCGGCATCGTGCGCGGCGCCGCGTTCTGGGAGCACGACCCGGTGCGTGACATCGAGGCGACGATGCGTATCAACTCGCTCGCGGCGATGTGGCTGACTCGCGAGGTCCTGCCGGAAATGATCGCGGACACGTCTCGGCCGAAGCGCATCCTCAACATCGCCTCGGCCGCGGGAACACTGGCGAATCCGAACATGAGCGTCTACGCGGCATCCAAATGGGCGATGATCGGCTGGAGCGAATCGATGCGCCTGGAGCTCGCCGCCCACGGTCATCGGCACATCAAGGTGACGACGTTCTGCCCGAGCTACATCTCCACCGGCATGTTCGCCGGAGCACGAGGGCCGCTGCTCACGCCGATCATGACGCCCCGGCATGCGACCGCCGCCGCGTGGAACGGGATGCTGCGCGGAACTCCCATGGTGCTGCGCCCGTGGACCGTGAAGCTGTCGATGGCGCTGCGCGGAGTCCTGCCGACGGCGGCCTGGGATCTCCTGGCCCGCCACGTGTTCAAGGTCTACTCGTCGATGGACCAGTTCACGGGACGCTCCTGAGGTGGCAGTAGTGTTGCTTTCCTGAAGTTTCGCGAGGTCTCACAGGGGGACGCATGTCGGTTGGTCTGCTCGCTGTCGTCGACGACATCCTGAGCGCGGCGCTCAAGGCGTCCGCGAAATCCGCCGGCGTGGTGATCGACGACGCCGCCGTGACCCCGCAGTACGTGCAGGGGATCACGCCGGCACGCGAGCTCCCGGTCGTCGCGAAGATCACCATCGGGTCGCTGGTGAACAAGTTCGTCATCATCATCCCTATCGCGCTGCTGCTGACGGCGTTCGCGCCGTGGGTGCTGCCGTTCCTGCTGATCATCGGCGGCACCTATCTCTGCTTCGAGGGCGCCGAGAAGGTGCTGGAGTGGTTCGGGTTCCATCACGAACATGCGGACGAAGGCGCCCGCAACGAGAACAAGCTCGTGTGGGGCGCTATCCGCACCGACCTGATCCTCTCGACCGAGATCATGCTCATCTCACTGTCGAATCTCGACGCTGGACTGAGTATCTGGATGACGCTCGCCATCCTCGCCGTGATCGCCCTGGCCATGACCGGACTCGTGTACGGCGCGGTCGCACTCCTCGTGAAGATCGACGACATCGGGCTGAAGATGGCCAAGAACCCGTCTCGCCGGGTGCGGCACACCGGTGCCCGGATCGTTCGATCGATGCCGGCGGTGTTCCGGGTCATCAGCGTGGTCGGCACCGTCGCGATGCTCTGGGTCGGCGGGCACCTGCTGCTGGCGAACCTCGGTGAGGTCGGGATCGTGTTCTTCAGCGACATGCTGCACGGCATCCACGACTTCCTCGCCCCGGCCGGAGCGGTGATCGCGTGGATCGGCGAGACGATCGTGTCGGCAGTGGCCGGTCTGATCGTCGGACTCATCGTCGTCGGTGTGGTGCTCCTGATCGCGCGGATGCTGGGCAGGCGGCCCTCGTTCAACGAGGGCGGCGAGTCGCCGGTGCAGGTCGCGGCGTAGGACGCCGCCGACGACACGCGCGACGAAGATGGAATTTCTGCGCTGGCTGGTCGACGCCTTCAACTCGCAGTGGATGCTGCCCGGTGGACAGACGCTCCTCATCCGCGAAGTCGTCGGCAACGTCTTCGGACTCGCCAGCGCGCTCGGCGGGATGCGCCGCAGGGTCTGGGCGTGGCCTGTCGGCATCATCGGCAACCTGCTGTTGCTCACCGTCTTCCTCGGCAGCATCCTGAGCCCCGAGCACGACCTGCCGAACCTGCTCGGGCAGGCCGGGCGTCAGGTCATGTTCATCACGGTCGCGATCTACGGCTGGATCCGCTGGCGGCAGGCTGCATCCGGAACCGGCCAGGTGGCTCCGCGCTGGGCCTCCAACGGCGCGCGCGTCGGCCTGGTCGTCACCCTGGTCATCGGCACCGTCGCCGTCACTCCGCTGTTTCGCGTTCTCGGGTCGTACGAACCGGTCTGGGCGGACGCCTGGACGTTCGTCGGCTCACTGCTCGCGACCTACGGCATGGCCAAGGGCTGGACGGAGTTCTGGCTCATCTGGATCGCCGTCGACGTGGTCGGCGTGCCGCTGCTGTTCAGCGCGGGCTACTACGCCACCGGATTCATGTACGTCTTCTATGGCGCTTTCACCGCCATCGGCTTCGTCGTCTGGTGGCGAGCGCAGGCGAACGCCAAGCCGCACATCGACACCATCATGCCCGACCCTCGCGTGAGCAGCGACGAGAATAGGGACTGATGTTCGACAGCCCGCTCTCCGCCTCCGCCTATGAGGTGCTCGATGTCGCGCCCGACGCCACCGCGGAAGAGATCAAGCGCGCGTTCCGCCTCCGCCTGCGTCAGACACACCCGGATGCCGGCGGTGACGCCTCGGCGTTCATCCAGGTGCAGCGGGCCTGGGAGCTGATCGGAACCCCGGAGGGGCGCGCCGCCTACGATCGCGGCCACGGATTCGCGACAGCATCCAGCACCACCACCGGCGAACAGGACTGGAGCGGATGGCGCGCGCCGGCGCCGCGCACCGACACCCGCCCGAAAGCACGCGCGTACGGGCATCCCGGCGGCTGGCGCCGCGAGCGCTATCTGACACTCATCCGCGAGTGGGCGGGTCGCGGCGTCGACCTGCCCGACCCCTACGACCCGGCGCTGGTGCGAACCGCCCCGCTCGAGATCCGGCGGCTCCTGGCCGACGCCCTCGCCGAAGAGGCGACCGCGAGCACCGTCTCCGATCTCGGCATGGGATTCACGGTCTGGCACGATGTCGCGACCGGTGCCGATCCTGCCGACAAGCTCGACCACGTCGTCCTGAGCCCGTCCGGCCTGTACGGCGTGATGTCGGAGGACTTCGCCGAGGTCGTGCGCTTCCGCCGCGGCGAGATCATCGGCCGCGGCGTCGACGGCCGCGCGCCGGTCGCCACCCTCCTCGCCCGCATGCGCGCCATCGCCCGCGCCGCGAAGGTGCGCTTCGGCGGCGCGATCATCGTCCTCCCCGACGACGACCTCGATCAGGCGGTGACGGCGCTCGGCAAGGTGCGCGGCGTACCCGTCGTCGTCGTGCGCCGCAGTGCGCTGAGCATGGTCCTGCGGCAGGGCGTGCCGGGCGCCCGCGACATCGGCGGCAACGAACTGTTCGACGTACGCACCCGCCTGCAGCACACCGTCCGCTTCGTCTGACCTCGACGCCGGTCGCGGCTCACCCTGAACGCGGCATCACAGCCGCTGACCGCCGATCACCGACAGCAGCTGCAGCTTCTCGTGGCTCTCCGAGCCGGGCACCGCGGTGTAGACCAGCAGCGAGTGCGACTGGTCGGGGTCGATCAGCGTCTGGCATGCGAGTTCGAGCAGGCCGACCTCGGGGTGGATGAAGTGCTTGACCGCGCTCGGCCGTACGCCGACCTCCTGGCGCTCCCAGAGGGTGCGGAACTCCGCGCTCTGCGCCAGCAGCGACTCGGAGAGCTCGACCCCGCGCGAGGAGGGGCCGCGCAATGCGATCGTCTCGCGCAGCCCGGAGACCCACAGGCGCGACAGGTGATCGTGATCCTCCGGCGCGTAGCGCTCGCGCACACCCGGATCGGTGAACCACCGATAGCCGATGCTGCGCTCCGGCCCCTCGAACCCGGTCAGGTCGCCGGTGAGCGCGACTCCGAGCGGGGTCTGTCGAAGAGTCTCACCCCACTCCGTCACGATCTCGGCGGGGGTGTCGTGCAGGCGGTCGATGATGCGCAGGAGTCCGGGACTGATGTGCGCGCTGTGCGCACCTCGAGGAGCCGGGCGATGCCCGGCCAAGCGCACGAGATGGTCACGCTCAGCGATCGACAGGTGAAGGCCCTGTGCGATGGACGCGATCATCTGCTCGGACGGCTGGGGTCCGGTGCCGCGCTCGAGGCGCGCGTAGTAGTCCGTCGACATGTGGCACAGCTGCGCCACCTCCTCGCGCCGCAGTCCGCCGGTGCGCCGCCGGGGCCCGCGTGTGAGCCCGACGTCCTCGGGCTGCAGCGCCTCCCGGCGGTTTCGCAGGAACGCCGCCAGCCCATCCCGGTCGATCGCCATGCACTCCCCTCCCATCGATTCTGAACCAGTTCTACCGCGGTGCGGTCCCGCCAGCCACTGACTGACGAGTCCTGGATAGTCTCCACCCGCGCCGCGAAGGTGGAACTGCACACACGAACATCCACGGCAGAGCAAGAGGGATCAGCCCATGGCATCCACGTCCATCGACATCCGTTTTCCAGACCTGAGCGGAAAGCGAGCAGTCATCACGGGAGGCAGCGACGGCATCGGCCTTCGCATCGCCACCCGTCTCGCCGCAGCCGGCGCCGAGATCGTCCTGCCGGTGCGCAACACCGCCAAGGGCGAGTCAGCGATCGCCGTCATCCAGAAGGCGGCACCGGACGCCCAGGTGTCGCTGCGCACCCTCGAGCTGTCGTCGCTCGATTCGGTGGCGGCCCTCGGCGAGACGATGCGCGCCGAGGGCGCGCCGATCCATTACCTCATCAACAACGCCGGCGTCATGACCCCGCCCGATCGGCAGACCACGAGCGACGGCTTCGAGCTGCAGTTCGGTACGAACCACCTCGCGCACGTCGCTCTCGTCGCACATCTGCTGCCGTTGCTGCGGGCGGGTTCGGCGCGCGTGACCTCACAGGTCAGCATCGCCGCGAACCAGGGCGCGATCAACTGGGACGACCTGCAGTGGCAACGTTCCTACGACGGGATGCGCGCCTACAGCCAGTCGAAGATCGCGTTCGGCCTGTTCGGCCTCGAACTCGATCGCCGCAGTGCGGCATACGACTGGGGCGTCACGAGCAACCTCTCGCACCCCGGCGTCGCGCCGACCAGTCTGCTGTCGGCGCGCCCCGAAGTGGGACGCTCGGCAGACACCCGGCAGGTGCGCCTGATCCGCTGGCTGTCCGCCCGCGGCCTCATCGTCGGCACCCCCGACACCGCCGCCCTGCCCGCCCTCTACGCCGCCACGTCGCCGGATGCCGGGGCACGACGTCTCTATGGGCCCAAGGGCCCCGGGCACCTCGGCGGGGCTCCAGCAGAGCAGAAGCTGTACACGCGGCTCCGCAGCGAGGACGACGCCCGCAGGATGTGGATGGTCTCGCAGGAGCTCACCGAAGCCCGCTTCCCGGAGGAGTAGACCGAAGCTTCGCAGGAGCCGCGGCGGCTAGCATTCAGGAATGGCGAACTCAGACCCGATCGACGACGTATCCATCGGAGGCGACGTCATCCGCCTCGGCCAGTTCCTCAAGTTCTCAGGGCTCCTCGACTCCGGCGGAGACGCCAAGGAGGTCATCATCGACGGCTACGTGAACGTCAACGGCGAGGAGGAGCGCCGCCGCGGACGGCAGCTCCGTGACGGCGACCTCGTCACGTTCGAGAGCCGGACGGTGCGCGTGCGCCCCTGAAGCGTAGGCCGCCCCCTGCCGTCAGTCCTCCCTCAGCGGAACGAAACTGTAGAGCCCGGCATCGTTCCTGCGCTTGACGCGGCCGTCCCGAACATCGGCGACGGTCATCGCTCCGGAGATCGGTGCGACCATGCGCCCGCCGTCGGCGAGCTGCTCGATGAGCTCGTCCGGTACGCGCCCGAAGTCGGCCGAGACCAGGATGCGCTCGAACGGGGCGGATGCCGGGAGGCCGAGCGTCCCCGTGGTGGCCTGCTCGATGCGGGCGTCGATGCCCGCCGCGGAGAGCCGGTCCCGGCCGAACTCCACGAGTTCGGGCACCCGTTCCACGCCGATCACAGCGCCGTCGCGGCCCGCGAGGTGCGCGAGCAGGGCCGTCGTCCAGCCGGAGCCGCTGCCGACGTCGAGCACGCGGTCGCCGGGCTGCACGGCGAGCAGTTCCAGCATCCGCCGGACCGTCGACGGCTGCGAGTTCGTGGCATCCCAGCCGATCATGACCGGACGGTCGGTGTCGGCGAGGTGGCGCACCTCGTCCGGGAGGAAATCCGCCCGCGGGACCGCGGCGAAGGCGGCGCGCACCCGCTCGCGCGTCTCGTCGCTGATCGGAATGCTCACGGTCAGGCACCGGGAGGACCGTCAAGGACAGTGGGAATGTACTCGAGCAGCTGACTGCGATCGTCGAAAGTGCGCGCTTCGATGAGATCGAGGCGCACGTCCGGGTAGCCGTCGAAGATCCGCTCCTGCCCCGTGGCGCCGGTGATGACGGGGAAGATCACCACGCGATAGCGGTCGGCAAGGCCCGCCGTGAGCAGCGAACGGCACAGCGAGAGGCTGCCGATGGTGCGCAGCGGGCGGTCGGAGGTCTCCTTCAGCTTCCGCACGAAATCCACCGCGCCTTCGCGCACAAGGGTGGAGTTCGGCCAGGTGAGCGGCTCCTTCAGCGTCGAGGAGAACACGTACTTGGGCACGTCGTCGAGCGATTCCACACCCTCCGTCTCGCTGGCCGCGAAGGCCGACATGAGCCGGTAGGTCGTCGCACCCATGAGGATGGGATGGTCCTTCTCGGGAAGGCCCTCGAGCCAGCCGAGGTACTCGGGCCCCTCCAGCCCCCACCACCCGGGCCAGCCCTCGGCGGCACCGTAGCCGTCGAGCGAGATGATGAAGTCGATCGTGAGTCTCTGCATCCGATCCTCCATGCGCGATCCGTGAACGACCGGCGCAGGAGGCCGGGCCGGCTTTCGCGGCGATCCTACGCCGCCGGATGCCGCGACGTAACCCCGTTCGCGGGTTCCGGCACCGACGGCGGCTGCGCCGGTACGGTTGCCCTGTGGACGCCACCGACCCGCTGCCCGATCGACCCGCCCCGGACAACCCGCAGGGCAAGCTCGTGCTGCTGCGGCACGGCGAGACCGAGTGGTCGCGCGACGGCCGGCACACCGGGCTGACCGACATCCCGCTCACCGTGCACGGTGAGGAGCTCGCGCGTTCGGCCGGTGAGCTGATGCGCGACTACGACTTCCGCCTGGTGCTCAGGTCGCCGCTGCAGCGCGCCGGCCGCACCGCCGAGCTGGCAGGACTGGACGCAGAGGTCGACCCGCTGCTGGTCGAGTGGGACTACGGAGGGTACGAGGGCCGCACCACGAAGGAGATCCGCGCCGAGCTCGGCTACAACTGGTCGGCCTTCACGCACGGCGTCATCCGTGGCGAGACACCAGGCGAGACAGTCGAAGAGGTCGCGGCGCGCGCCTCTCGGGTGCTCACCAGGGTGCTTCCCGCGATGGTCGACGGCGACGTCGCACTTGTCGGGCACGGACACTATCTGCGGATCCTCGCAGCCGTGTTCCTGCGGCAGGCGCCGAGGTTCGGCGCATCGATCACCTTCGGTGCCGGATCCGTGTCGGTGCTCGGCTATGACCGCGAGCACCCTGCGATCCTGGCGTGGAACCACGGTCCGCGCCTGCCGCTGGAGCCGCCGAAGTCGTGAGTGCTGTGATCGCCCGCGCGTGAGGGCGAACGATGTCCGCGGCATCCGTCACCATGGAGGCATGGCCGACGGATACGACTCCGCTTTCCTGACCACCTCGCTTCCCCTCCCTCGATCCGCGGGCAGAACTCGCGAGCTCACCTACCCGCGGTTCTCGGTGCTGCTCGACCCCGAACGACGGCTCGCGGCCGTCACGGCCGTGAACATCGACGGCGCGCTTCTCCGAGACGTCCCGCGCACGGGCGACTGGCGCCTGGATCCGAGAGTGGATGCCGCGGAGCAGACCGGCCCTGATGTCTACAGCCGCAACGATCTCGATCGCGGCCACCTCGTGCGACGGCGCGACCCCGGCTGGGGTGAGGCCGACGAGGCACGGGATGCCACGGAGGCGACGTTCTTCTACCCGAATGCCGCGCCTCAGGCGGCCGGGTTCAATCAGTCCAAAGAGCTCTGGCTGGGTCTCGAGGACCACGTTCTCGAGTACGCCCAGGCGACCGACCAGCGGGTGTCGGTGTTCACGGCGCCTGTGCTGGGCGATGACGATCCGCCCTATCGCGGCATCCGCATCCCGCTCCGATTCTGGAAGGTCGCGGCCTGGCAGGGGCCGGGCGGACTCGCGGCGGCCGGGTTCATCCTCGATCAGACCGAGCTCGTCGACACTGCCGAGGGGCTGCTCGCGGCGCCGCCGCTGGGAGTGTTCCGCACGTTCCAGGTGCCGATCGAGGAAATCGCCGGGATCAGTGGCGTGGACTTCGGGCCGCTGGCCGCGGCCGATGTGCTGAACGTGCGAGGCGCGCGTCCGGATGAGTGGCGCCCGCTGAGCGATCCTGCCGACATCACACTGTGACACGCCAGGCAGTTTGGGACTGTCACCATCCGTGCTGGAACCGCCCGCAGCACGTGGGAAAGGCTAGACGTCGGTCTGCTGCTGCGACGCGATGTGGAAGCTCTCGCCGATCACGCGTCCTCCATCGAAGATAGGTTCCTCGTCGAGCGTGGCAAGCACACGCGGGTCTTTCATCGCCGCAGCGTTGCCGCGATCGCGGGCTTCCTTCGACGGCCACTCCGTGATCGACACGACGACCGATTCGGAGTCGGAGGCGCCGGCAACGGCCGCTAATCCCCGCAACTCACCGGGAGCGTATGAGGTGCCGTCGGCATGAAAGTCGTTCTGGTCGGCCGCCGAACCTGCTTGCCAGTAGTCGGTGATCTTCGTCGCGCCGTGCTCGCGGTAGACGTCGGCCACGCGTTCCGAGAATGCCAGATAGGCGGCCTTCCGGTCGCTGAGAACGGGGACGATGGAGATGTCGGCGAACGTCATCGGTGGCTCCTCATGGTCGTCGCTGCTGCGACCTCAGTTGAAGTCCCCGCCCGGCGCCATGTCGGCGAATCGCGAGTAGTGGCCCTGGAACGCGACGTTGATGGTCGCGGTCGGGCCGTTACGGTGCTTGGCGACGATCAGGTCGGCCTCGCCGGGACGCACGTCCTTGTCGTAGACCGAGTCGCGGTGCAGCAGGATCACCATGTCGGCATCCTGCTCGATCGATCCCGACTCGCGAAGGTCGCTGATCTGCGGCTTCTTGTCCTGTCGGGCCTCTGAACCACGGTTCAGCTGCGACAGCGCGATGACCGGAACCTGCAGCTCCTTTGCCAGCAGCTTCAGAGCACGCGAGAACTCCGAGACCTCCTGCTGACGCGACTCGACGCGCTTGCCGCTCGTCATCAGCTGCAGGTAGTCGATCACGACCATCTTCAGTCCCGCGCGCTGCTTGAGGCGACGGCACTTCGCCCGGATCTCGACGAGCGTCATGTTCGGGCTGTCGTCGATGTACAGCGGGGCATCGTTGATGCGGCCACGGGTCGAGGCGACCGTCGTCCAGTCGCGCGGGTCGAGTGTTCCCTTGCGCATGTGCTGCAGCGGGATCGCGCCCTCGGCACTGAGCAGACGCATCGCGATCTCACTCTTGCCCATCTCGAGCGAGAAGAAGATCGCGGGCTGGTTGTGCCCGATCGCGGCGGCACGTGCGAAATCCAGAGCCAGCGTTGATTTGCCCATAGCAGGCCTCGCCGCCACGACGATCATCTGTCCGCCGTGCAGGCCGTTCGTGAGCTCGTCGAGTTCCTTGAACCCGGTCGGCACGCCGGTCATCGACCCGTCGCGGCCGCTGGCCGCCTCGATCTCCTCGACTGCGGCATCCACCGCGACGGTCAGCGGAACGTAGTCTTCCGCTGTCTCGGTGCCGGTCACGGAGTAGATCTCGGCCTGGGCGTTGTTGACGATGTCGGTCGCGTCGCCCTGACCGTCGTAGCCGAGCTGCACGATGCGCGTGCCGGCATCCACCAGGCGACGCAGGATCGATCGCTCCGACACGATGCCCGCGTAGTACCCCGCATTCGCCGCAGTCGGCACGATCGAGGTGAGCGTGTGCAGGTAGTCGGCGCCACCGGCCCTGCCGAGCTCGCCGGTCTTGATCAGCTCGTCGGTGACAGCCACGACGTCGGTCGGCTCGCCATGCGAGTACAGCGAGAGGATGGCCTCGAAGATGAGCTCGTGCTTGGGGATGTAGAAGTCGGCGCCCTTGAGCGTCTCG
Source organism: Microbacterium abyssi (assembly GCF_015277895.1). Classification (NCBI taxonomy): domain Bacteria; kingdom Bacillati; phylum Actinomycetota; class Actinomycetes; order Micrococcales; family Microbacteriaceae; genus Microbacterium; species Microbacterium abyssi. The sequence goes on from NZ_CP063815.1 coordinate 3,232,461, forward strand.
ATCACGTCGGCGACGGCGTCCTTCGACAGCAGCATGCCCCCGAGCGCGCTCTGCTCGGCGAGAAGGTCGTGCGGCGGCGTGCGCTCCGGCTTGCGCTGTCCTCCGAGACGCTCCTCCGAGATGTCGGCTATCGACACTGTGCTCCCTTCGGTGCGGCTGGCAGGTGGTGCGGCAGAGGGATGCTGTGGCTTCCCCGGCTGGCGACAGCGGAGTGTTTCGCGGTCGCTGGGAGCGAACCACACACCACCGACATCTCGTCGCTCGTCCACGGTATGAGCGGAGTTTTTCTCATGCAACACGGCCTGTGGATAACTATGTGGAGAGTGTGCGGAGAACCTCGGAGTGTCTGTGCAGAACGGATGTGGATAACCCTGTGACAGCAACGCACATCCGAATGTCTTAGCCAGCGTGACCTGGGATTTATATTTTCCTCAGCCTGTGGACGAGAACCTGTTTAAACGACTGATTGAAGGTTCCTTCTGATGCGGTGAGATGTGTACAACTTGGGGAGAAGTCAAGACTTGATTTTCTCGGGCGCGTCCATGACTTTCTGTCGCTCGAACGCCCTTTCCGAGCCGAGATCAGGCAGCGATCCGACGCGAACACCCTGGACAGGGTGAACGTCCGCGAGTATCGTCGGCCGCGACACGACTTGTGTCAGATGGCGTTTCCCTCAGAGGGGGAGGTGAACGTGAGTACTACCGCATCTCGCCGGATCTCGACCGGCGTCGCATGGAGCGCGTTCGCTGTGCTCGCGTGGGCTGCCCTCACCCTCCTGACCTCCACCGGCACCGCGCACGCGGACGAGGAGACCGACGGACCACTGGACGGGCTCACGTCTCTCGTGGGGTCGACGGTCGGCGCCGGCACAGACCTCGTCTCAGATGTCGTGACCGACACCGTCACTCCCGCAGTCGAGTACGTGGCACCCGTCGTCACCGAGACCGTCCCCACCGCCGCCGAGCCCGTGGCGCAGAGCGTGTCCCAGACTGTCGACGCGATCCCGGTCGTCCGCGATGTGGTCCCGCCCGTCGTCGCCCCGGTTGCGGACGCGGCGACCGAGACCGCCACGGAGGTCACCGCTCCAGTGACCCAGCTGCTCAAGGACTCCCCTGTCTCACAGGTCACCGATCCGGTTCTCGACGCGGTCTCGGACATCCACATCGTCGGCGACGTACTTGAGGACCTGTCCATCACTGATGCCGCGACCGAGATCTCCCGCACTGTCGACGCCACGGCCGGGGTACTCGGAGGCGCGGTCGAGGATGCCTTTCCTCCTGTCCTCGAGACGGTCGACCGTGCGGTGCCCTCTGGTCCGGACGCATCTGCGCCGGAAGTAGACGCGGCCGATCCGTCGCCGATGCGCGAGCCCGCCATGCCTGCGATGGACAAGACTGCCACGAGCGTGAGCGCGGGTGCCGCCACGGTTGCGGCGGTGACGGCCGCGATCTCCGAAGCGGACGCTGCCGGTGAATCCGGTGTGCCCGCACGCGCTGCGCACCTGCCGCCGGGCTCTCCCGCACCCTCGTCGTCCACCGGCCACGGCGGCCCTGTCGGCGATGCCGCCCGCCCCGGCGACACGTCCGACGATGCGCTTCGCGCCTGGAAGCACCCGCTCGGCGCGACCGATGACGTTCTTCCGTGTTCTCCGGTCTTCGAGACCGACGCTTCTCCTGACTGACCCGGGTCCGGTCATCCCTCGCGGATGACATACGTCCGCGTGCGCCCCGTTCGCGCGCGCTCAACCGACCCATCTCAGTCAGGAGTTGAATCATGCAAACCTTCGTGAAGCGCGCCCTGTGGGGCGTCGCTATCGCCGGCGGGATCACCCTGCTCGGCGCGACTGCCGCCAACGCGGCAGAAACCGATGGAGAGGACAGCATCCTCTCCGGAACCCAGGCGGTCGCCCCCGTTTCGGTGCCCGTCGACGTCTCCGGCAATGCGATCTCGCTGCTCGGAACGTCGAATGCGGATGCTTCGGCGTCCGCTCCTGCCACGGCACCTGCCCCGCCTCCCGCCGCGGAGACGAGCGGTGTGGACGGAACGGCTTCCGGAACGCAGGCGCTCGTGACCGTCGACCTCCCGGTGACGGTTCAGGACAGCGGTGTGAGCGTGCTCGGCTCCTCCGATGTCGCCGCTCCAGCCGAGGCTCCGGCGGCCAGCGAACCGGCAACGCCGACCGCACCGGCCGTCAGCACCTCCGGCACCGACTCGCTGCTCAGCGGCACGCAGGCGCTGCTGGACGTGAACGTGCCCGTCACGGTCACGGACAACGCCGTCTCCGTGCTGGGCGAGAGCGCGGCATCCGATGACACCACAATGGGCACCACGGCACCGGCCGACGGAACCACCGGCACGATGCCGATGACCGAGGGAACCGACGGCACCGCCAGCGGATCCCAGGTCACCGCACCTGTCACGGCGCCGGTGAACGCCACCGGCAACGCGATCAGCGTGCTCGGCGAGAGCGCCGCATCCAGCGACGCAACCGCAAGCACCATGCCGGCTGACGGAACCACCAGTGCCATGCCCACCACCGACGGAACCGACGGCACCGCCAACGGAACCCAGGTCACCGCACCTGTCACCGCACCAGTGAACGCCACCGGCAACGCGATCAGCGTGCTCGGCGAAAGCGCCGCATCCAGCGACGCAAGCGCAAGCACCATGCCGGCTGACGGAACCACCAGTGCCATGCCCACCACCGACGGAACCGACGGCACCGCCAACGGAACCCAGGTCACCGCACCCGTCACCGCACCAGTGAACGCCACCGGCAACGCGATCAGCGTGCTCGGCGAAAGCGCCGCATCCAGCGACGCAACCGCAAGCACCATGCCGGCTGACGGAACCACCAGTGCCATGCCCACCACCGACGGAACCGACGGCACCGCCAACGGAACCCAGGTCACCGCACCTGTAACGGCGCCGGTGAACGCCACCGGCAACGCGATCAGCGTGCTGGGTGAGAGCGCGGCATCCGGTGACACCACAATGGGCACGACGCCACCGGCCGACGGGACCACCGGCACCATGCCCATGACCGACGGCACCGACAGCACCGCCAGCGGAACCCAGGTCACCGCACCGGTGACGGCACCCGTCACGGTCGGCGGCAATGCGATCAGTCTGGTCGGTGAAAGCGCCGTCACGGGCGGTGGCGCCGGTGCTCCGGTGTCCACGCCGTCCACTGGTGACGACACGGTCACGTCGGGGCTGGATTCGCTCCTGGGCGGCTCGCAGATCGCTGCTCCGATCAGCATCCCGCTGGACGTCGGCGGCAATGCGATCGGCGTGATCGGCGACAGCACCGTGATCGACCCCGGCACCGACCCGGGAACCGACCCCGGTACAGACCCGGGAACCGACCCCGGCACTGACCCCGGAGAAGCTCCGGGAACCGACTCCGACGCCACCCCCGTCCCCAGCGGACAGGGCGGAAACGTCGTGGAGGCAGGCGGCGGCATGCTCGCCAAGACCGGAGCGGACATCCCAGTCGCTCCGGTACTGTTCGCCACGATGCTGCTGCTCATCGGCGCCGGACTGCTGCGACGTCGCGTCACCGGCTGATCCCCATCACCGGCTGATGACGGTCCGATCCCAGCGGACTGACGTCGCGCACAGAAAAGGCGGATGCCCCGAGATCCGTAGATCTCGGGGCATCCGCCCTGCCGTGCAGCCTTACTTGGCGGCGACGACCTGAAGGGTGATGACGGCGACGACGTCCTCGTGCAGACGCACGGTCGCCTCGTGGTCACCGGTCGACTTGATCGGCGAGGTGATGGTCACCTTGCGCTTGTCGATGGCGCCCAGACCCGACGCCTCGACGGCGTCTGCGACGTGCTCGGTCTTGACCGAGCCGAACAGACGTCCGCCGGTGCCGGCCTTGACCGTCAGACGGACCTTCTGGGCCTCGATCTTGTCCTTGAGAGCCACTGCCTCTTCGCGATCGTGGATGGCGCGTGCCTTGCGGGCGGCCTGGATCGACTCGACCTGCTTGGCGCCACCACGGGTCCACGCCGTGGCGTAGCCCTGGGGGATGAGGTAGTTGCGGGCGTACCCGTTCTTGACCTCGACAACATCACCGGCGCTTCCGAGCCCGGCAACTTCGTTCGTGAGAATCAGCTTTGCCATGTCGGTACCCCTTAGCGGCCAGCGCCGGCGTAGGGCAGGAGAGCCATCTCGCGCGCGTTCTTGATCGCCTTGGCGATCAGACGCTGCTCCTGCACCGAGACTCCGGTGATACGACGGGCGCGGATCTTCCCACGCTCCGAGATGAACTTGCGAAGCGTTGCGACGTCCTTGTAGTCAATGACGCCGACCCGGATCGACTTCGCGGGAGCGGTGGGCTTGCCACCCTTCCGCGGCTTGCGGCGATCGCCGCTCGACTTTCCAGCCATGGTTGTTCCTTATTGATGATCGGATGCCGACCCTTCGACAAGCTCAGGGACCGGATCCAAGTTGTGATTAGAAGGGGGTGTCGTCGCCGAAGCTGCCCGGAGTGCTCCAGGCATCGGCGCTGGTCGAAGAACCGGGCGTGGACCACGGCTCCTCCGACACCTGCTGCTGCTGAGCCGGACGCTGTCCGCCGCCACCTGCGCCGCCGGAAGCGGCGCGCGTGACCTGAGCGGTCGCGTAGCGCAGCGACGGGCCGATCTCGTCGACCTCGAGCTCGATGGCCGTGCGGTTGTTGCCCTCACGGTCCTGGTAGGAGCGCTGACGCAGGCGGCCCTGCGCGATGACGCGCATGCCCTTGGTCAGCGAACCCGCCACGTGCTCGGCGAACTCGCGCCACACGGACGCGCGGAGGAACAGCGCTTCGCCGTCCTTCCACTCGTTCGCCTGACGATCGAAGGTCCGCGGCGTCGATGCGATGGTGAAGTTCGCCACCGGCAGCCCGTTCTGCGTGTAGCGCAGCTCGGGGTCGGCCGTGAGGTTTCCCACCACGGTGATGACGGTTTCGCCGGCCATCAGACTCAGGCCTTCGCAGCCTTGGCAGCCTTGCGGGCAGCCTTCTCTTCGGAGCGCTTGGCCTCAGACGCGATCATGGCCTGTGCCTCTTCGGCGCGGAGGACCTTGGTGCGCATGATCTGCTCGTTCAGCTTGAGCTGACGGTCGAGCTCCTGCGTGGCCTCGCTGGTAGCGGTGAAGTTGACGACGGCGTAGATGCCCTCGTTCTTCTTCTGGATCTCGTATGCGAGCCGGCGCTTGCCCCAGACATCGACGTTGTCCACTGAACCGCCATCGTTGGTGATGACCTTCAGGAACTTGTCGAGCGTGGGCGCAACCTGGCGCTCGTCGACCTCAGGGTTCAGAATGACCATGAGTTCGTACTGGTGCGTCACTTACCCACCTCCTTCGGACTTGAACGGCTTCCGGGACTTTCCCGGAAGCAGGAGGGTGTGTGCACGTGCCCGCCCATGGACCGCAGAATGCGGACCGGAGAGCAGACAACCACAGCAGTCTACTTCAGTTCCGGGCGTGTCGCGAACGGGAGCGAAGGCTCGTCGTCCACGGAGAGCGAGAGGACGACGGTCTCGACGACCGGATGCGCTTCGATCTGTCGCTCGACCTCACGGAGTCGGCGAGCGACATCGTGCTCGCGCTCATCGCCCGCGAGGTCGATCTCGGCGACGATGAACAGACGGTTCGGACCGACGTACTCGATGTGCAGGTACGTGACCCGCTCGATCGCGGGCGATTCGAGGAGCGCCCTGCCCACTCGCGACCGCAGGTCTGGCGAAGCGCTCGTGCCGACGATGAAGGCGAGGTTGCGTCCGATGAGGACGACGGCGACGATCGCCAGCAGGATGCCGACGAGGATCGACCCCACGGCATCCCACACCGCCTCTCCGGTCAACTGATGCAGCGCGATCGATCCGCCCGCCAGGACGAGGCCGATCAGCGCCGCAGCGTCCTCGAAGAACACCGCGCGCAGCGTCGTGTCGCTCGTCTGGATCACGAAGTCCCACGTCGACGTGCGCCGCTCCCGTGCCAGCCGCCGTGAGCGGATGAGCGCCTGCGTGAACGACGCCCCCTCCAGCACGAACGCGATCCCGAGCACGACGTAGGCGATCACCGGATCTTCGACCGGATCCTCGGAGGCGAGCTCCTGGATGCCGTGCATGATCGACACGATCGCACCGGCGGTGAAGATGCCGAACGCCGCGATCAGCGACCACACGAAGGCGCTGCGGCCGTACCCGAACGGATGCCGCTCATCCTTCTTGCGCCGACCCTGACGATCAGCGATGAGCAAGAAGATCTCGTTGCCGGCATCCGCCCACGAGTGCGCGGCCTCGGCGACCATCGATGCCGAGGAGGTGAGGAAGGCCGCGATGGTCTTGGCCACCGCCACGAGGATGTTGGCGAGGAACGCGATGAGCACCGTCACGCGCCCAGGCTACGCCCGTCGGATGCGGCGGGTACTGTGATCGGCATGGAGTGGATCGCGGACCCGATGACGGCTGGCGGCTGGCTCCGCGAGCGCCTGGACGACGACTGGTCGATGCACCACTTCGTACCGCACGGCTTCGAGGCGTACGCGCGGATCTTCCACCCCGCTCTCGTGCGCGACGATGCGGACGCCGAAGAAACGGCAACCACCTGGGCGGAGGCCGCCTCGGCGTTCGGCACGACCCTGCACGCCCACGCCTCCTGGCAGCATCTCGTCCGGACGCCGACCAACGGCGACTGGCGCACGCGCATCGCCCAGGATGGACGGGAGTTCTCCGCGCCGTCCGAAGGCGAGATGCCGCCCGAGCTGCTCGCCGCTATCGCAGGGCACCTGATCGCGCACACTTCGACCCCGGATGCCGGATTCGCCGCCGTTTGGGAGGGCTGGGGTGGTCTCCTCGGAGGCCACGGCGGCAACGGCCGGGGCTTCATCGAGTTCACGGACGAGGTGGCGCGCGAGCCGATGTGGTGGGGCAGCCTCCGCGAGAGCTTCGAGAATCCGTTCCGCAAAGCCAAGTGGCACCCCGGCATCCTCTCCGACGAGATCTCGAAGGGGCCGAGGTTCGAGCTGCCCGACCGCAGTCATGTGCTGTTCTCCGCGGCTCCGGCGGTGTTCGCGAACCCGGACTGGATCCTTGAGGCGCCCTGGCGCGATCGTGAAGCCGAATCGCACGGGTTCGAGCCGGACGCTCAGCATCCCAGCATCCTGTGGCCCGAGGATCGCGCGTGGGTGATGGTGAGCGAGATCGATCACGACTCGACGATCGTCGCGGGCTCCAACGAGCTGATCCGCGCGATCTGCACCGACCCCGCGATCGAGGCTCTCCCGATCCGCGAGGGCTCCTCCTTGCACTGGGACGCCGACGAGATCAACCGCTGAGCTGAGCGACGCTTCGACTCTTCGCTGCGCTCCTCGCTCAACGCGTTTCGTCTCGCTGACGCTCGCTCAACGACCCGCACGGTGGGCAGCTTGCGGGTCGTTGAGCGAAGGCGCGCAGCGCCGAAGACGAAACGGGCTGAGCGAGCGGAGCGAGTCGAAGTCGCAGGCTCAACGACCGGAGCGACTCAGCGCCGGACCGGATCCTTGTGCGGGGTCGGCTCCAGCGTGTAGTCCAGCGTGGGGTCGGACCAGGTGTCCGTGCCGGCGCGGCCGCGAACGCGGCGAAGGCCGACGATCCCCTGCACGAGCGGGGCGCCGATGCCGAGTGCGAGCTGGCCGGTGAACGAGCGGTCCTCCGACCCGAGCACGCTCTTGCGATGCCACGCCGCGTGCAGCGCTCCCCCGCGACCAGTCGGCACGACCTTCGCGGGCAGCGCTCCGCCACGACGCAGCATCACGAGCTCCTGCACGCGCTCCCACCAGTCCGACTCGTGAGACGCGTGGAAGTAGTTGTCGTGCATCCAGTCGGCGTCCGGATGCCGGAACCGCCGCGCGACGACGTCATCGGCGCTGCCGAGCAGGCCGCTTCCCGCGAACACCGTGTTCAGCAGCGACTTGTGCACGCCGAAGGTGTCCAGTGCGATGACCGGAATACGCCGCGCGATGGCCTCGACGGCGGCGGTAGAGCTGACCGTCACCAGCCCCTCGGCGCGTGAGAGCGCGAGAGCCATCGGCTCGTATGACAGCACGAGGTTCGCGGGCCGGTCCGCCAGCAGCTCCGTGTAAGCGTCGCGCTCGAGGTGCGTCTCGGCCTCTCCCGGCCGCGAGCGCAGCTTCACCACGACGCGCCGGTTCGGGCGTGCGGCGGCCGCACGGCGGAGGATGTCCACCATCGCCTCGCGCTCATGCCGTTCGGCGGGGACGAGCGCCTGTGCGGCGAACACCAGATCCGTGCCGCGGCGGTCCCGCTCGGCGACCGCGACTCCTCCCCGCGTCGCATCGCCGACGCCGGCGGTATCCATCGCCCGTCCTCGCGAGCGCACCCGCGAGGTGATCGACCCACCCGCATTCGATCGCGCGTACGGCAGGGTAGCCAACGCCATTGGCACGGCGATGCCGAGCCGATCTCCGAGCGCCTCGAACGCCCGGATCTCACGATGCGAGTGCAGCACGAGCAGATCGGACTCGCGACGGTACTCGAGCGCTCCGCGCTGCGCGGGGAGCGACATTCCCGGCAGTCCGCTCACGACGACCGGTCGGCGCTTCAGCCCGTCGATCACTCGGGCGATGAGGCGCACGAAGTGTCCGCGGCCGGCGAGTACGACGACGTCGGGCAGGTGTCCCTGCAGCCACCCCGCGACCTCATCGAAGCCGACCCGGGTGACCGATCCATCGCCGATGGACGTTCCCGCGAGCGCCATGTGCTCCTGCTCGCGGCTCACCGTCAGCGGCGTACGCACGAGGAGCATATGGCGACGGATACCGGCGGCCCCATCGAGCACCGAACCCGCCGAGGTGTCGGGGATCGCGTCGAGCAGTGCCGCCGACCACTTCACGAAGGAGTCGGCGTCCGCGATCGCGACGACGCGCAGCGCATCCGTCATGCGACGCCTTTCAGGCTCCCACCCGGCGCAGCTTCGCCATGGGCGCCTGCTCGCCGGGGAAGACGCGCTTCACGCCGTCGCCGAGGGCCGTCTCGATGACGCGGATGTCGCGCACGAGGTGCTCGAGTCCCGCCGGCTCCAGGGACGCGGCGTGGTCGGAGCCCCACATCGTGCGGTCCAGCGTGATGTGGCGCTCGACGGCGACCGCGCCGAGGGCGATCGCGGCCAGCGAGATCTGCAGTCCGCGCTCGTGACCGGAGTAGCCGACGGGCACACCGGGGTAGCGATCGCGGAGAGTGGAGATGACGCGGAGGTTGGCCTCCTCCGGCTCCATCGGGTATGTGGAGGTGGCGTGCATCAGGATGAGGCGGTCGGTGTTCAGCACGCCCATCGCCCGGTCGATCTGCTCCGGCGTCGACATGCCGGTGGAGAGGATGACGGGCTTGCCGGTCTCGCGGATCGCATCGAGCAGCTCGATGTCCGTCAGGCTCGCCGAGGCGACCTTGTGCGCCACCACGTTGAGGTCTTCGAGGAAGTCGACGCTCGGCACATCCCACGGCGAGGCGAACCAGTCGAGGCCCTGCATGGTGGCGTAGTCGCCGACCTCGATGTACTGGTCGCGGTCGAACTCCACGCGGCGGCGGTACTCGAGATAGGTCATCGTGCCCCACGGCGTCTCGCGTGGAACGTCGCGCATGTGCTCCGGGGTGGAGATCTCGGGCGTGCGCTTCTGGAATTTCACCGCGTTCGCTCCCGCGCGCGCGGCGACGTCGATCAGCCGCTTGGCGATCTCGACGTCGCCGTTGTGGTTCAGGCCGATCTCTGCGATCACGTACACCGGCGATCCTCCGCCGACCACGTTCGATCCGATGCTGACGGTCATTTCGTCCTCCTGTCGTCGCCCCCACCTCCTGGGTACGCCGCGACAGTGAACATGACGCGTCGGGCAGGTTACCGGCGTCGGTCGGCTGACAGAACGCGCTCGATGAGCTCACGCACGGCGCCGTCTCCCCCGTTGCGCGAGAGCACGACGCGGGCCTGGGCCCGCACGAGCGGATGCGCGTCGGCGACCGCGATCGGCCAGCCCACTGATCGCATGGCGTCGAGGTCGTTGACATCGTTGCCGAGGTAGGCGATGTCGCCGAGCGCGATGTTCTGCTCGGCGGCCCACTCGGCGAGCGCCTGCGCCTTGTCGTCGATCGCCTGCAGCACCGGCACCCGCAGCTTCTGTCCGCGTGCGCCGACGACCGTGTTCGTCTCGGTCGACAGGATGAGCATCGGGATGCCGGCACGCCGAAGGCGCGAGACGCCCAGGCCGTCCTCGCGGCTGACCCGTACATGTTCATGGCCTTCACTGTCGATGAGCACCGTGTCGTCGGTGTGCACCCCGTCGAAATCGGTGACGATTGCCGCGACGTCGATCACGCCCGGCTGGTCGATGAGACCCGCGACGGCGGATGCCGCGGCGAGCTGCTGCTCGTCGTCGATCTCCATCGCCGTCTGCTCCGGGACCTCGACGATCCCGATGCGGCCGAAGAACCGGTGCCCTGCGGCGCGGAACCCGGCTGCCGAGAAAGCGTAGAACGCTCCGGTCTCGAGGTAGTGCGGCTCGCGGTCCTGACGGCGCGGCCGATGGGCGGCGTCGTGGTTGATCGCAGCCGCCCGGCCGTTCTCGTCGCGGCGCCAGAGGAACCCGTAGGTCTCGTGCGCGGATAGCACGCTGTCGAAGCGGTCGTCCTGGATGTGCGCGACGGCCTTGTCGATTCCCGCGCTGGGGATGAACGGCGAGGTGGCCTGCACGAACACGACCGTGCCGACGAGGTCGCCACCTGCCTCGAGCTCGTCGATGGCGTGCAGCAGCGCGCTCTCGGAAGAAGCGGTGTCGCCGGCGAGCCCGGCAGGGCGGCGGATGACCCGCGCCCCGGATGCCGTGCTGATCGCGGCGATCTCGTCGTCGTCGGTGGTGACAACGACGAGATCGACGGCGGATGCCGCGGCCGCCGATTTGATGGCGCGCTCGATGAGCGGGATACCGCCGACGCGGCGGAGGTTCTTCCGCGGGACGCCCTTGGATCCTCCGCGTGCGGGGATGATCGCGACGGTGAGAGCCTCGTGCTGCGTCATAGTCCTCGGACCACCTTCCATGCTCGTGCGGCTCGGCGTCGCACACCGTCGACCGTCAGCCGCAGCTCCTCGACCCGGCCGACGCCTCCGGCCGACCGGAGCACGCGCCGCGGCATGCTCTCCCGCGGCGCTCCGGGCAGCTGCAGCCTCGCCAGGCGTGCGGGGTCGAAGTACCGGTCCCTGTCCTCGCGCGTCATGGCTCGCAGCAACTGCTCGGCGCGCGGCCGCAGGTGCGCCGCGATCTTCGGCTGCATGGCATAGCCGACGGCATCGACCAGCAGCTGCAGCTGTGCGGACTCGGCGTACGTCGATCCGGCGCGCGTGAGGGCGTCCACGATGGTCGCCGGCACCCGGTTGCTGTTCTCGTATGGGCTCAGTCGCCGCAGCATCGTGCCGGTGCCCACGGCCGCGATCGGCCGGTCATACAGAGCCCGGATGGTCGGCAGGGCGGTGGAGAAACCGGCGACGACGCCGACCGCGTCCACTCGCTCGGCCACGATCTCCGCCGGCACGTGACCGCGATAGACGACGAAGTCGAGCCCGTGACTCTCCGCGTGTGCGCGAACCGCGTCGGTCAGCGCGGGCGGCGCAGAGGGATGCGGCTTGAACACGATGCGGGCCGGACTCCATGCCAGCGCGCGGTCGATCATCTGCCGTTGCATCCCGATCTCCTCGTCCGGCCCGACGAGCCCGAGAGCTGCGAAGTACTGCCCGAGGACGAGAGCGGTCGGCGTACCGTCCGCGAGGGCGTCGAGGGCGGGGTCGTCGCCTCCGGTCTCGGCGAGCGCTGCGGCGAAGCGGGCGGCGAGGACCGGCATCCGCTCTGCGCCCGCCTCGCGGAACACCAGCGGTTCGACGCCCGGGACGACGTCGGCGTACACGACGCGGCCGATGCGGGCAACGACGCTGCGCGGCAGCTCGACGCGGATCGGCGAATAGGTCATGAGGCCGTCGCCGATGATCGTAAGGCGCGCGTTCGGGAAGAGCGACATCAGCGTGCGGGCGGGCGCGACCTGCGGACTCTGGACGCAGAGTTCGAGGTCGTCGTCGAGCGACCACGCCCGCTCCAGCAGGCGCCGGAGGACCGGAAGCTCGTCCTCGTCCGGTTCCCAGGAGCTCGGATGCCGCGGCTGCAGCAGCGCGTCGAGTGACTCGATCCGATCGAACCGGGCGCGCAGGGAGGTGAGGTGCGGATGCGCGTCGAGTCCGATCGTCGTCTCGGGGACACGGGCGGAGTTGAACGGCACGAGCACCCGTTCACCGCGACCCTCGAACAGACCCTCGTCGATGCCGGCGGCGGCTGTCGTCAGTCCGTAGGCGCTGTGCAGGGCGAACAGGACGGTCACGTCGTGCGCCCCGCCCGTCGCAGCGACCGCGCCAGCACTCGCCGGCGCGGTCCGTCGAGCCGCTGAAGGGCGCGTCCGGTCTCGGCTGCGGGGAGGCGAGTGAGGAGGGCGCGGATGCTGGCGCGCATGTCGCGACGCAGCGTCGGCGTCATGCGCCGTGAGCGCACCATGTGGTGCGAGCTGAGGGCGAGGATCGTCTGCACCGCCTTCGGAAGGAAGCGCTCCGCGTCAGCATCCTGCTGCACGAGATCGAGCACGTCGCGCATCGCCGCCGCGAAGTCGAGCTGGCGGCGATCGCCGACCTGGGTGAGCGACGTCGCGACGCCGCGCCGGTAGAGCAGCGCCGGGGCGTCGACGACGGCGAACCTGCGGGCCTGCAGGTGAAGCCGCCATATCCACGGCCGGTCCTCCGCGGTGAACAGCCCGTCCGGGAAGGCCGCGAGGCCCTGATCGATGACGCGGCGGTGCAGCATGCCCGCCCACGCGAAGGGGTAGTCGACCATCGTCTTGTCGTCGGCGGGGAGGATCGCGTCACGCGGAGAGGCGACGACGCCGCGCCATGGGTAGGGAGCGCGGACGAGCCTGCGGTCCTGACCGGTCACGCGGACGTGGTCTGTGCGGACGAAGTCGCAGTCCAGCTGCGCCAGCTGCGCGGTGAGGACCTGCAGGCGGTGCGGCTGCATCCAATCGTCGCCGTCGATGAAGCAGAACGCGTCGCCGTCGACGTGCGCGAGTCCCTGGTTGCGGGCCGTGGCGAGCCCCCGAGCGTGCGGGTTCACTAGCACCTCGGCGTGCGCGAACCGCTCGGCGTAGGCGCGCATGATGTCGCCGGTGCCGTCGCTCGAGCCGTCGTCGATCGCGACGAGCTTGAGCGCGGAGGGATCGTCGAACTGGCGCAGCAGGGTCTCGAGCGTCGTACCGATGTAGGGCGCGGCATCCTTCGCGGGGAGGATCGCGGTGACCTGGGCGGCGTGCATGGACCCTGATGCTGGCACCCGGACGTTAACGCCAGGTGACCGGTTACCGTGGAGGCGTGACGACGCCCACTCCCCTCTCATTCGACGCACGGCCGCTCACCGAGCCGGTCGACCCGAAGGACGTCAGCGCGTTCATCCGCGAGATGCGAGCGCGCGTCGCGGGCGGCGGGATCTCCGCGAGCACGGTGATAGTGGTCGTCGTGGTCGCGCTGATACTCGTCATCGCCGTGCCGATGGTCGTGTTCGGGGTCGTGGCCGGCATCCGCAGCGGGTCGGCCGTCGTCGGTCTGCCGTTCGTGCTCATCCTCGGGGTCATCGCGGTGATCGGCGTCGTGGCGTTCTTTGGCTACCGGCACAGCCGCGTCACCCGCTACCGCCTTTACCGCTTCGCCACGGCGAACGGCATGACCTATGAGGACCGCGTCGACGACCCCGCGCTGCCGGGGATGATCTTCAGCATCGGCCGGTCCCGGCAGGCGAAGCGGCTGGTCAGAGGTCACTCGCCGCGGTTCGTGGAGTTCGGCAACTACCAGTACACGGTCAAGTCGGGCAAGAACTCGACGACGTACAAGTGGGGGTACGTGGCCGTGAAGCTCGACGTGCCGCTGCCGAACATCGTGCTGGACGCGCGCGGCAACAACGGGTTCGGCTCGAACCTGCCGGCATCCTTCCGCAAGGATCAGCGCCTGTCGCTCGAGGGCGACTTCGACCGGTACTTCACCCTCTACTGCCCCGAGGGGTACGAGCAGGACGCCCTGTACCTGTTCACGCCCGACATCATGGCCCGATTCATCGACAGCGCCGCCGAGCTCGACGTCGAGATCGTGGACGACTGGCTGTTCCTGTACACCAAGCGCGAGGCGTCGACGCTCGATGCGGCGAGCTGGGCGTGGCTGTTCGGCGCCGTCGGCGCGCTGATCACGAAGCTCGACCAGTGGGCGCGGTGGCGCGATGACCGGCTGGTCGAGGAGCAGGGGCGCACGTTCTCGCAGGCCATGTCGGCAGCGGCGGCGGGTCAGCCGGCCACGCAGGCGGAGGGCGCCGGGTCGCATGCCCTCCCGTTCGCCCCGCCGGCCGGGATGCTGACGCCTCCGCCCGGCGTCGCCAGGGAGGGCCGGCGGCTGAAGCGGAGCGGATCGTGGGTCGCGGTCGTGTTCATCGTTCTGTTCGCCGCGGGCTGGATCTTCCTGCAGATCCTCAGTTAGCGGCGCCGGCCGGCCGTGACCACGAGTGCGTCACGGCCTCCAGCGCATCGACGAGCGCAGTCTCGGCGTCGGATGCGCGCATGGCGGCGCCGATGCGTTCGGCGTTCGCGCGATACGACCCGTCGCGCAGGATCGTGTCGACCGCGAAACGGACGCGCTCGGGCGCCACGGTCGTGGACCGGAGATTCACTCCCACGCCCGACCAGCCCACCCGCGCCGAGACCTCGACCTTGTCCTCGGTCTGCCCGGCCACCACGATCGGCACGCCGTGCGCGATGGCCTGCTGCACGCCCCCGTAGCCGCCGTTCGTGACGAGAACGTCGACGAGCGGGAGCAGCCGGTCGTACGGCAGGTACTCGCTCACCCGAACGTTGGAGGGGAGATCTGCCGGGAGCGCCTCCACGGGCCTGCCCCCGGTGGACACGACGACCAGGACGTCGGATGCCGCGAGCGCCGTGATCGTGGGAATGACGAGCTGCGCGAAGTCGGAGTTCGCGATGGTGCCCTGCGTCACGTGGACCACCGGCCGCGATCCATCGAGATCGGCCCACCATTCCGGGAGCGACGCGCCGCTCGGCGCCGGTGTCAACGGCCCTGCGAAGCGCACGGTGTCGGGCAGATCCGGGCGCGGGTACTCGAATTCCGGCACGGTGAACTGCACGTACGAGTCGGCGCGGCCCGGCCAGTCGAGCACGAATCCGCCGAGCGAGCGCCCGGTCTCACGCTGAGCGATGGCGTCGGCCTCCTTCTGGACGCCGCCGAAGATCACGCGCTCGGCCACGGTGCGGAGGACGGCGTTGCGCAGGCGGCCGATCGGTCCCCGCATCGGCGTGACGCCGAGTCCGAACGGCGCGGTGTCGCGGCTGCGCGCACCCAGCGGGAAGATTCCGAGCACGACCACCGGAGGGCGCTCGCTCTTCGGCAGCAGCTGCAGGAGCGCGCAGCCGACGAACAGGGGCTCCGACAGGATCGCGTCGATGTCGCCGCCGGCGATCTGCTCCCGCACCGCCGCGAGCTGAGCGGTGCCGGGCCGGATGAACAGATTGCTCATGTCGAAGCGGAGCGCGGCGGGCCCGGTGAGTCCTGCCCGCTCGGGAAAGGCGGCATCCGCGTCGTCCAGATCCACGTCGGCGTCCGCCGGCAGCGCGACGAACTGCGCGCCGATCTCGACGACCCGATCGGCGTAGCGGCTGCTGGTGAGGAAGCGCACATCGTCGCCGCGTTCGATGAGGTGCCGTGCGATCTGCAGCAGCGGGAGCACGTGGCCGTGCGCCGGCGTGCACGCGATGAGGTAAGTGGACATGCGGAGTTCTTTCCGTAAGGTTGAATGTACTCGAGAAGTATTCATCACCCCGTTAGGAAAGTCAATGGTTTTCGATGCACCCCGCTCGTATCGCTCCGAGCTGCGGGCTCAGCAGGCCGTCGCGACGCGGCGACGGATCATCGAAGCATCCGCCTCGCTGTTCGCGACCAAGGGCTATCAGGCGACGACGATCGCGGCGATCGCGCGCGAGGCCGGGGTGTCCGCCGAAACAGTGAAGGCCGCAGCATCGAAGGCCGAGCTGCTGATCGCGGCGTTCGAGGTGACGTTCTCGGGCTCCGAGGGAGCGGGATCGCTGGCCGACACCGAGGTGGCGGCCGGGATCGTCGAGTTGCCGGATGCCGTGTTCCTCGACACGGTGCTCACGCAGATCGCCACCGCGAATGCCCGCGCCCACTCGCTGTGGACGGTGCTGCTGGGCGCCGCGCTGTCGGATCCGGTCGTCGACGAGGCCCTGCAGGGGATGCTCGGACGTCGCGCCGCGGACAACGTCCAACTGGTGACCGAGCTGATGCGCCGGAAGCTGACGGCGCCGCAATCCGACGTCGAGGGGACGGCGGCCGCCCTGTCGTTCCTGCTCTCCCCCGAGGCGTACCAGCAGCTGGTCGCGCAGTCCGGGTGGTCGCCGGAGCGTTACCGGCGGTGGCTGGCGGATGCCGTCGCCGCAGAACTGGCGCGCGTCTAGGCACCCCGGGCCCGCCCGCCCGACCTCCGGACCGCGCGCTCCGCGAGAATTGCTTTGCCGGGCGAGAATTTGATTGCCAGCGCGATTCTCGTCGCGCAAGGCAATTCTCGCGGGGAGGGGACTACCCCCGCGCGGCCCACCAGTCGCGCAGGCGCTGCTCGGCGGCATCCGGACCGATCACGCCCTCGTCCAGGCGCAGGTCGAGCAGGAACCGGTACGCCTCGCCCACTTCGCGTCCGGGCCGGATCCCCAGGATCTGCTGGATCTGGTTGCCGTCGAGCTCAGGACGCATGGCGTCGAGCTCCTCCTGCTCGCGCAGGTCGGCGATGCGCTTCTCGATGTCGTCATAGGCGGATGCGAGGCGAGAGGCCTTGCGCCGGTTGCGGGTCGTCACGTCCGCGCGGGTGAGGATGTGCAGGCGTTCGAGCAGGTCGCCGGCGTCGCGCACGTAGCGGCGGACGGCGGCGTCGGTCCACGCTCCCTCGGCGTAGCCGAAGAACCGCAGATGCAGCTCGATGAGAGTGGCGACGGCATCCGTGGTCTCGCCATCGAAGCGCAGGGCCTGGAGGCGCTTGCGCGCCATGCGCGAACCGACCACGTCGTGGTGGTGGAAGGTCACCGCTCCCCCGGGCTCGAGCTTGCGGGTGCGGGGCTTGCCGATGTCGTGCAGCAGGGCGGCGATCCGCAACGGGACGTCGGGGGCGTCGCCGGGGTGACGAGCGTGTTCGAGCTCGATCGTCTGCTGCAGCACGGTGAGCGAGTGCTCGTAGACGTCCTTGTGGTGGTGATGCTCGTCGACCTCGAGGCGCAGCGCGCTGACCTCGGGCATGAACTCCTCGATGAGTCCGGTGTCGACGAGGACGCGGATGCCGCGCACGGGGTCGTCGGTCTGCATGAGCCGCACGAGCTCGCCCTGGATGCGCTCGGGGCTGACGATCTTCAGGGTCTCGCGCAGTCGGGCGATCGCGTCACGGGTGTCGCCGTCGATGTCGAAGCCGAGCTGCGCGCTGAAGCGGGCGGCACGCAGCATCCGGAGCGGGTCGTCGCCGAAGCTCACGTTCGGGTCGGTCGGGGTGCGAAGGATGCCCGAGACAAGATCCTCCACGCCGCCGGTCGGGTCGACGAGCTTGATACCGGGGACCTGCAGGGCCATGGCGTTGACACGGAAGTCGCGGCGCACGAGGTCGCTCTCGATCGTGTCGCCGAACTCCACGGTCGGCTTGCGCGTGACGCCGTCGTAGCTGTCGGCACGGTAGGTGGTGATCTCGACCTGTTCGCCGCGCACTCTCGCGCCGATCGTTCCGAACGCGCGACCGATGTCCCACTGGGCGGTGGAGATCGGGGTGACGATCCGGAGGATCTCGTCTGGGGACGCGTTCGTCGTGAAATCGAGGTCGTGCACGTCGCGTCCGAGCAGCGCGTCGCGCACCGGTCCGCCGACGACGGCGAGCTCGAACCCCGCCTTCTCGAATGCGACGGCCACCGCCGAGACGACCGGTTCTTCTGCGAGCGCGCGCAGACGTGCGAGCCCCTCGGCCATGTTCAGCATGGGTTCCAGGTTACCGGGCGTGTGCTGACGTCCGAGGTCTCCGCGCGCGGGCACAGGTTCGGATCCCGGCGGCGACGCGCTGCAGC
Organism: Microbacterium abyssi; assembly: GCF_015277895.1. Lineage (NCBI taxonomy): Bacteria > Bacillati > Actinomycetota > Actinomycetes > Micrococcales > Microbacteriaceae > Microbacterium > Microbacterium abyssi. The sequence goes on from NZ_CP063815.1 coordinate 3,250,694, forward strand.
ATCCGCCTGGTCACCGGCGTTTCCGCACGACATTCCGAAGTTGTGCCCGGCCTGTTGCTCTCAGAGCTCGAGCAGCCGGCGCAGCACAAGGCCTGGGGCGGATGCCGCGACGACGGCCCGCGCGCCAGTCGCGCCCTCGCCGCCGCCCAGCGCCCACTCGTCGATCGCGCGGAGCACGGCGAACGCGACATCAGCCTGTAGGTCCAGTGGCAGCTCGTCCCGGACGGCACCGGAGTCGCGGCCGACATGCAGGACCTCCTCGACCCACGCGCGCACCCGTCGCAGCAGTTCGGCACGGGCTCCAGACTCGGCCGAGTCCTCCGGCAGGTAGAAGATCCGACCGAGGTGCTGGAGCGCGGGTTCAGCGGCGAGCGCGGCGAACTGCTCGAGCAGCGCGTCGACTCGTGGCCAGAACGCATCCGCGAAGTCTGCAGGCTCAGGGAGGCTCCAGAGCGCAGCGACATCGTCGATCAGCATCCGCACGACCGTGTCGAACAGCTCGTCCTTCGATCCGACGAAGTGATAGAACGAGCTCTTACTCATGCCCGCATCGCGGATGATGCGATTCAGCGACGCCCCTTCATACCCGGCGCGTGCGAACTCCGCGACAGTCGCCTCGGCGAGCGCCCTGCGGCGCTCGGGGCTCAGACGCATGAGATCGGTCATAGCGCGATCTTAATGGACCGCCCGGTCCAGTTCGTCTAGACTGTGGACCAGCCGGTCCAGAACGAAGGTAGCTCGATGCTCACGGAAACCACGCTGCAGGATCAGATCGACGCGCAGCGCGACGACCGCGTTCGCATCCTCATCATCGGCGCCGGCATCGCCGGTCTCACGCTCGCAGCCCTGCTTCGCAAACAAGGTCTGCATCCAGTCCTGATCGAGCGGATGCCGCGGATGGACCATCCCGGCTACATGCTCGCGCTCATGCCGACGGTCGATCCCGCGCTGAAGGACATCGGCGTGCACGACGCGTATCTCAAGAGCAGCACGCCGCTCGCCCGCTACTCGTTCCGTTCGCATCGCGGCAAGACGCTTCGCACGGACGATCTCGGCGCGCTGCTCCAGGTCCACGGCGACTACCAGGGCATCGACCGGGGCGCGCTCATCGAGGTGCTGACGACGAACGGCTGCCCGGTATCGTTCGGCACGACCGTCACGCGGTTCGACGACGGGCACGTGACGTTCAGCACCGGCGCGCAGACCTCGTTCGACCTGGTGGTCGCGGCCGACGGCATCCATTCCCGCACCCGCGACCTGTTCGACGTCGGGGACGTCTCGACGGTCGACACCGGTTGGGCAGGGTGGGTCACATGGTCGGAGGTGCTCGGCGACGACCCGGCGCTCGGCGAGGAGCTGTGGGGCGACGGCTTCTTCCTCGGCGTCTACCCGGTCAAGGACAGGCTCGGCGTCTTCCTCGGCGGACCGGTCGGAGACCTCGACATCGGGCCTTCGGCGTTCGCCGCACGCGTGCGCGACGCGGCGCCAGGGATCGACGCTCGTCTGCGTGCGGCGCTGGATGCCGTCTCCGCCGAGCCCGACCCGTATCTGTGGCCGCTCACCGATGTGCGCGCCGAACGGTGGCTCACCGGGAGCGACGCCGGGTACGCGGTCCTGCTCGGCGACGCCGCATCCGGATTCCTCCCCACCGCAGGCATCGGAGCCGGCATGGCGATGGAATCGGCATGGATACTGGGGCGGATGCTCGCGCACGCCGACCGCTCGAATCTGGGTGCGCTGCTCGCCGAGTGGGAGCGGGTGCAGAAGCCGCGAGTGGAATCCGCTCAGTCGAACTCGCGGATGCTGGCGAAGCTGATGTTCCGCCGCGGGAGGATCATCGCGTGGCTGCGGGAGACCGCGATGCGCGTGATGACCGTGCGGTCGGTGCTGGGTCCGATCATCCGGCTCGTCGCCGAGCAGCCCGATCCGGACGAGGTGGCGAAGCGCGTGCTCAGCGGCCGGTGAGGTCGCGCATCTCCTGGGCGTGGCGGCGCCCTATGGACACGAGACTCATGCTCAGGATGAAACCGCCGATGAGCGCAATGGCGACGAGCAGCCAGATGCCCTGCTCCGGATCGATGAGCTCCAGCAGGTAGACCACGACCACGCCCGCCAGCAGGGCGATCCCCTCGATGATCGCGAACGCGATGAAGAAGCGGGTCTGCCGCTGCTGGTGCTGTCGCTTGAGCGCATCGACGCGGTCGTCGTTCGAACTGCCGTTCAGCGAATAGCTCATGCGCGAAGCGTAGCGGGGCGCAGGCTCAGACCGGGTCGCCCTGCACCGGCCCCTCCGTGTTCGGCTTCCAGCCGAGCTCAGGCGCCACGTGCTTCGCGAACGCGTCAAGCACGTGCAGGTTGTAGTCGACGCCCAGCTGGTTGGGGATCGTGAGCATGAGGGTGTCGGCCGCCATGACCGCCTCGTCGGCGAGCAGCTGCTGGACCAGCACGTCGGGCTCGGCCGCGTACGTCTTGCCGAACGTCGAGCGGAAGCCGTCGATGATGCCGATCTGGTCGCCGTTCTCGGCGCTGCGCAGCCCGAAGTAGGCGCGGTCCACGTCGGAGACGAGCGGGAAGACGCTGCGGCTCACCGACACCCGCGGCGTGCCGGTGTGGCCGGCGGCCTTGTATGCAGCCCGGTACTGGTCGATCTGCTCGCGCTGCAGCTCGTGGAACGGCACGCCGGTGGCCTCGGTCAGCAGCGTCGAGCTCATGAGGTTCAGCCCCTTGCGGCCGGTCTCCTCGGCGGTCGCCCGTGAACCGGATCCCCACCAGATGTGGTCGCGCAGCGTCTCCGATCGCGGCTCGATGGCCAGGTACCGGCCCTCGCCGACCTGCTTCGGGTCGCCCTGCACGACACCCGTGCCGCCGATCGCCTCGAGGAAAAGCTCGAACTTGTCACGGGCGAGATCGGCCCCGCGCGGGTCGTCCGAGCCGACGTAGCCGAACGCCTCGTAGCCGCGCAGCGCGGTCTCGGGTGATCCGCGGCTGACGCCGAGTGCGATGCGGCCGCGGGCGATCAGATCGAGCGCCGCGGCCTCCTCGGCGAACTGCAGCGGGTTCTCGTACCGCATGTCGATGACGCCGGTCCCGACCTCGATGTGCTCGGTCTTGGCCGCCATCGCCGCGAGCAGCGGCATGGGCGATGCGGCCTGGCGTGCGAAGTGATGCACGCGCACGTAGGCGCCGTTGACTCCGATCTCATCGGCGCCGACCGCCAGATCGATCGTCTGGTGCAGCATGTCGCCGGCCGTGCGCGTGCCCGATCCGGGCACGGGCGCGTAATGCCCGAACGAGAGGAATCCGAATGCCTTCATGCTGCATTCGAACGAATGGATGCCGGTGGCTATTCCCCCGGAACGAGGAACCCGTCCCGCACGAGCTCGCGGATGCGTGGCTCGAGCTCGCTCCACAACTCGGCCAGCGGCACCTCGAACAGGTCGGCGAGGGCCGCGGCGATCTGCGACACGGTGAGCTCGCCGTCGCACGCGCCGACGAACCCGGCGAGCGCGGAATCCGCCGCGATCGTGCGCCCGAACCCGCCGCCCTGACGAAGCTCGATCACGCTCGGGTCATCGTTGCCGGGCATGTAATGCCGCGCCTCGGTGACATCGGTTGCCGTCACGAGCGTCTGCGGGATGCCGGCGCCCAGGACATCGTGCGCGGCCAGCCCGTCGCGCAGCGCACGCCCCGGAGCCGAAAGCGGCTGAGACAGCGTCTCGAAGCGGCGCAGCGGGTCGCGGCCGGCCGGAGCCCGACGCAGCAGCACGTACCCGAACCCGATCGCGGTGACGCCCCGCGCGGCGAAGTCATCCAGCCAGGCCTCCAGCATCCGCCCGAAAGCGGCCTCGCGCGGCGTCGTGCCGCCGTCGCGGATCCACAGCTCGGCGTAGGCGAGCGGCGTCAGCTCCTCGCGCTGGATGACCCAGGCGTCGAGGCCGGAATCGATCCACGACTCGAGGCGCTGCAGACCGTCGCCGGAGTCGAGCGACTCCCAGTTGCCGAGCAGCTGCGCGACGCCGCCGGGTGTGAGGTGCTCCGGCGCCTGCCGCATGAACTGCTCGACCAGCGCATCGCCGATGAGGCCGCCGTCGCGGTACTCGTATGCCGTGACCCCGTCCACTCGCGGCGTGATGACGAACGGCGGGTTCGAGACGATGAGATCGAACGCCTCGCCGGCGACGGGCTCGAACATGCTCCCGTGTCGGAAGGTGATGTTGCTCACGCCGTTCAGCCGGGCGTTCAGCGCGGCGAAGGCGAGTGCACGAGCAGAGACGTCCGTCGCGACGACCTCCCCGGCGTGACGGGCGACCAGCAGCGCCTGGATTCCGCATCCGGTGCCGAGATCCAGCGCCCGGGAGACGGGAACGGGCACGATCAGCTCAGCGAGCGTGCGAGATGCCCCGCCCACGCCGAGCACGTGATCGGCGGGCAGCTCGGTGCCGAGCGCCAGCTCGTCGAGGTCGCTGGCGATCCACCACTCGCCGATCCCGTCGGCATCGACGAACGACTGCGGTCGCAGCAACGCCGTGGGCACGAGATCGTCACCGGCCGCACGCGCGAGCCCCACTGCGGCGAGACCGTCGACGCCGAGTCGCGGCAACGCCGCCGCGACCGCGGCAGCAGGCTGCGGCATCCCAAGCATGAGAAGGCGACCGAGCGTCGCGAGTACGTCGTCGTCGCCTGCGATCGCACGCAGCATGGGTTCGCGCACACCGCGGCCCAGCGCGTCGTCGGCCTCTTCACCCCACAGCCGCCGAAGCGGTTCGGAGCGGTAGTCGGCAGCATCCAGATCGGCGGCGAGCGCGGCGACGAGAGCGGGATCGGGGACGGGCGGAAGTGCGTCTGACACGGCCGTCACTCTACGCGCCTTCAGGCATCCCCGAACGCGCCCGCCTAGAATTACGGCGTCACAACTCACGGGTTCGCCGCCGCGGCACCCGAGGAAGACCAGAGACGTTGATCAGCCCCCGAATCGGAAGCGGTGCCCGCGCGCACCGCTTCGCACGCGTCGCCGCGGTGTTCGCGCTCGCGTTCGGGCTGATCGCCACCCCGCATTTCAGCGCGCCGACAGCGACCGCGTCGGCGACGCCCGCGCCCGAGGACGAGGGCACGGCGCGCCTGTCGCTGTCGGCCGGAGTGCACGGCGTCGTGCAACCCGACACCCCGCTGACCACGTCCGTGATCATCGACAACGGCAGCGACGAGACGATCACGCCGGGTGTCATCACCATCGAGATCAACACGACGCCCCTCGACGACGCCGCGGCGCTGGCCGCCTGGCTCGACGCCGACGAGGCGGAGGGCGCCTTCACCTCTCTCGGCACCGAGGAGTCCGTGGACGTCCCGGCGTCCGAGACGTCCACGGCGTTCGTAAGCGCGAGCGCCACGGCCCTGAACGGTCTCGACGCCGGCGTCTACCCGATCCGCGCGAGCCTCATCGGCGACGACGCACCCGGGACGCTCACCGCAACCAGCGTCCTCATCCTCGACGCCGGCAACAGCCCGCAGGTCGCGGTGCTCGTGCCGATCACAGCATCTCCAGCGGACGGCGCCCTGCTCACGGCGGACGAGCTCACTGAGCTCACCGATCCCGACGGCGCGCTCACTGCGCAGCTGGACGGCGTCACGGGGACCTCCGCCGTGCTCGCGATCGACCCGCTCATCCCCGCCTCGATCCGAGCCCTCGGCACTGCCGCACCGGTGAGCGCGGTCACCTGGCTGACCCGGATGGAAGCGCTCTCGAACGAGCGCTTCACCCTGCAGGCCGGCGATGCGGATGCCACGGTGCAGGCCCGCGCGGGCCTCCCCGAGCTGCTCGCGCCCCTGCCGCTGAACTCCCTCCTCACCCCCGATAACTTCTTGGCGACGGACACCACATCGACGTCCACACCCACGCCCACGCCGACCCCCTCCCCGTCGACGACGCCTGCCGAGCCGGATCTTCCCACCACCGAAGAGCTCACGTCGGTACCCAGTGCGCAGCCCGGCATCCTGTGGCCGCTCGGCGGCGCCCAGGAGACCGATCTGGCGACGTTCGACGCCTACCTCGGCACCGACGTCACGACGATCCTGCCGTCCACCTCGTTTGCGGCGACGCCGAGCGCGGTCGTCGAGGTCGACGGCCATCGCGTGCTCGTGACGGACGCCGACGCCTCTGCGAGCCTGTCGGACGCCGCCGCCACGATCGATGACGCGGAGCGCGAGCGCGAGATCGCCGAGGCGATGGCCCAGCTCAGCTTTGCCGATCAGTCGTCGCTGCTCGTCGGCCTGGAGCGCGATGAGACCCGCACCGCCGATGCGCTGCGGGAGGCGATCCTGTCGGTCTCCTCGATCGGTCAGCAGACGAGCTTCGCGGAGCTTCGATCCTCAGCGCCGGCATCCGCCACACTCGACAGCGAGAGTTCGGACGACCGTGCGGCCGCGCTGAAGAACCTGCTCGCGGACGAGGGCCGGCTGACGTCGTTCTCCTCGATCCTGGAGGACCCGCTCGTCCTCCTCTCCCCCGAACGACTCGCGATCATGCGACTGATCGGCGTCGGCACGGCCGAGACGTTCCCGGTGGACTCCGCGACCCACCGCACCGAGACCACGGCGACGCTGAACGCCGTGGGCGTGCAGCAGCCGAGCCCCATTCAGCTGTTCACCGCCGCGGCCCCCTTGCCGGTCTGGGTGCACAACGATCTTCCATGGCCGGTCACCCTCACCCTCACCTCGGAGCCCTCCGACGCACGCCTGGGCATCCAGCCGCGCACGCCGGTCGAGGCGCAGCCCGCCAGCAACACCCGCGTGAAGGTCCCGGTCGAGGCGCGCGTCGGCAGCGGAGAGCTCGAGGTGCGATTCGGTCTCGTCTCGCCCACCGGCGTGCAGATCGGACCTGACCAGACCGCGACGGTGACGGTTCGCGCCGAGTGGGAGAGCATCGGGCTCGGCATCCTCGGTGGCGTCATCGGGCTGCTGCTCGTCCTGGGCGTCGTCCGCACCATCGTCCGGCGCCGCAAGGAGCGCGAACCGGATGCTGCGCCCGCTCCGTCCGCCGATTCTGAGCCGACTCCCTGACACGAACCCTGCCGGGGAATGCCGCGCGGTTACGATTGGTTCCTAGCAGTGGGTGCACGCAGGCACGCTGCGGGCACGCGAGAAGAGAGAGCACATGCGCAAGGTCATCATCATCGGCTCCGGTCCGGCCGGATTCACCGCCGCCATCTACGCCGCGCGCGCGAACCTCGAGCCGCTTCTCATCGCGAGCTCGGTCGAGGTCGGCGGTGAGCTGATGAACACCACCGAGGTCGAGAACTACCCCGGCTTCCCCGACGGCATCCAGGGCCCCGACCTGATGGCGAAGTTCCAGGCGCAGGCCGAGAGGTTCGGCACCGAGGTCGTCTACGACGACGTGACCTCGCTCGACCTCGACGGCACCGTCAAGAAGGTGACGCTGGGCAGCGGCGCGGTGCACGAGGCGCAGACGATCATCTACGCCACCGGCTCGGCCTACCGCAAGCTCGGCGTCGAGGGCGAAGAGCGCCTGTCCGGCTACGGCGTCTCGTGGTGCGCGACCTGCGACGGCTTCTTCTTCCGCGAGAAGACGATCGCGGTCGTCGGCGGCGGCGATTCCGCGATGGAGGAGGCCACGTTCCTCACCCGCTTCGCCGACAAGGTCTACGTCATCCACCGCAAGGACACCCTGCGCGCCTCGAAGATCATGCAGGAGCGGGCGTTCGCGAACGAGAAGATCGAGTTCATCTGGAACAGCGAGGTCACCGAGATCCAGGGCGGGGATGCCGTCACCGGCGTCACGCTGCGCTCGACGGTCGATGGATCCACTCGTGAGCTGCCGTTGACGGGCCTCTTCGTCGCGATCGGCAACGACCCGCGCACCCACCTGGTGCACGAGAAGCTCGATCTCACCGACGCCGGGACGATCTGGGTCGACGGCCGTTCGTCCCGCACCTCAGTGCCCGGTGTATTCGCCGCCGGTGACGTCATCGACCCCATCTACCGCCAGGCGATCACCGCCGCCGGCTCAGGAACGGTCGCAGCCCTCGACGCCGAGCACTTCCTCGCCGATCTCGAGGACGCCTCGGTCGAGGTCCCGGCTGCCGAAGCCGCCGAGATCATCGCCTGAGGGAACACTTCCGACGCCGCTGCTGTTGCAGACGGTGAACTTCGATCAGTTCGATCAACAAGAACCAGGAGAAGCAGATGACTGCCAAGGTAACGAGCCAGGCGACGTTCGAGCAGGACGTGCTGCAGGCCGATGGACCCGTCCTCGTGGACTTCTGGGCCGAATGGTGTGGTCCGTGTCGCATGGTCGCGCCGGTTCTGGACCAGATCCAGGCCGAGCACCCCGACAAGATCACCATCATGAAGCTCAACGTCGACGAGAACCCCGAGTTGGCGATGAAGTACCAGATCACGTCGATCCCGGCGATGAAGGTCTTCCAGGGCGGTGAGGTCAAGACGACCATCATCGGCGCGAAGCCGAAGCCCGCGCTCGAGCAGGATCTCGCCGCGTTCATCGGCTGATCCCGAACGCATCAGAGCCCGTCTCTCCCTCTGGAGGGGCGGGCTCTTCTTGTCGGAGACGTGTGGATGCTACGACGCGTCGGCGATCGTGGCATCCCACTGGCGGTGACGGGATCCCTCGCCCAGAAGCCCCCACACGGCGGGTGTGAGCTCCGGGTACTCCAACGCGATCTGGCGCATCACCCGGTAATTGCGGGCGGCGTTGGGGCGCACACCGTCGTTCGCGGCGATGTTGTCAGCGCGCAGCAGGTAGACGACGAGTTCGTCGACGCTGGGGAGGTCCTCCATGAAGTCCCACGGGTCCTCGCCGCTCAGCAGCCGCTCCTGGATGAGAACGGCCAGCTCGTCCGATGCCTCGGCGCGCAGCACTTCGAGGCTGGCCCGGCGTGGAACGGCTTCTGACATGCATCCAGCCTACGCGCGCTTGCGGCCTCCGCGGCGCGGGAGGTTCACGACATCCGTCATCGTCTCGAGTTCTCGGCCCTTCGTCTCGGGAACCTGGAAGTACACGAAGAAGAACGACACGATCGCGAAGAACGCGTAGAAGCCGTAGGCGAAGGTGAGGCCGATCTCGGCGAAGGCCGGGAACGTCGTGGAGATGAAGAAGTTGGCGACCCACTGCGCGGCGGCGGCCACGGCGAGGGCGCCGGCGCGGATGCTGTTCGGGAACATCTCCCCCAGCAGCACCCAGACCAGCGGACCCCAGGTGGCGCCGAAGAAGACCACGAAACCGTTCGCGCAGATCAGGGCGATCAGCGACCACGGCTGCGGCAGCACCACCGCGCCATCCTGCAGGGTGCCGAACGAGAACGCGACGGCCATCATGCCCAGGGTCACGGCCATCCCGATCGATCCTGTGAGCAGCATCGGACGCCGCCCGACCTTGTCGACGAGCAGGATCGCAACGATCGTGACGACGATGTTCGTGATCGAGGTGATCACCGAGGTCAGCAGGGCCTGTGACTCCTCGAACCCGACTGAGAGCCACAGCGTCGTCGAGTAGTAGAAGATCACGTTGATGCCGACGAACTGCTGGAAGACGCTGAGGAGGATGCCGACCCACACGATCGGCTTCAGCCCGAACTTGTCGCCGCGGAGGTCCTTCAGCGATTCCTTCTGCTCGGCGTTCAGCGTCTTCCGGATCTCCTCGATCTTGAGGTTCGCATCGGTCTCACCGGTGAAGTCGAGCAGAACCTGGGACGCCTTGTCGACCTTGCCGCGAGCGACGAGGAAGCGCGGGGATTCCGGCAGGCGCAACGCCATGACGCCGTAGACGACGGCCGGGATCGCCTCGACCATGAACATCCATCGCCAGGCGTCGATCCCGAACCAGAGCACGTTCGCCGCGGACCCGGCGATGTTCGCGAGGAGGGCGTTCGAGAGCAGTGCCGTGAAGATACCCGTGACGATCGCGAGTTGCTGGAGAGATCCGAGCCGACCGCGAACCTTGGCCGGAGAGACCTCGGCGATGTAGGCCGGGGCGATGACGGATGCCGCGCCGACGCCCAGGCCGCCGATCACACGCCAGATGATGAGATCGATCACGCCGAACGCCAGACCGGAACCGATCGCCGAGACCAGGAAGAGCACAGCGGCGATCAGCATGACCGGGATGCGTCCGAGCTTGTTCGCGAGACTGCCGGCGAACCACGCGCCGACCGCACAGCCGATCAGCGCCGATGAGACGGCGAAGCCCTGCAGGCCCGGGCCGAGCTCGAACGCTCCGGCCAGAGCATCCACCGCGCCGTTGATGACCGCGGTGTCGAAACCGAACAGGAATCCGCCGAGCGCGGCCGCGATGCTGATGCCGATGACTCGGGCGCTGAAGCGTCCGGCTTTGCTCTTGTTCTGAGACATGTGCCCCTCCCCTGTCTGAGCCCACTCTAGGAGCCAGGAGGATGCCAGAGCGATAAGTGGGCGGTGTCGGTCAGGATCCGTACTGCTCTTCACCGAGCTCGGAGAGGATGCGGTTGAGATCCTGGATCGACGCGAACTCGATCGCGACCTGGCCTTTTCGTGCGCCGAGAGTGATCTTCACCCGGGTGTTCAGGCGGTCGCCGAGCTTGCCGGAGACCTCGTCGAGGTAGGCCCGGCGGGCGCCCGGCTGCGGCTTGATGCTCTTCGTTCCGGCAACCGGGAGTGCCTTGGCAGCCTGCTCGGTGGCGCGCACCGAGAGGTCTTCGTTGACGACCTTGTCCGCTAGCTTCCGCATCTGCTCCGGGTCGTCGAGCGAGAGGAGCGCGCGGGCGTGGCCTGCCGAGAGCACGCCGGCAGCAACGCGCTGCTGAACCGGGACAGGCAGCTTGAGCAGTCGGATCGTGTTGCTGATCTGGGGGCGGGATCGACCGATGCGCGTCGCGAGCTCCTCCTGAGTGATGCCGAAGTCCTCGAGCAGCTGCTGGTATGCGGATGCCTCTTCCAACGGGTTCAGCTCGGAACGATGCAGGTTCTCAAGGAGTGCGTCTCTGAGGAGGTTCTCGTCAGCGGTGTCGCGCACGATCGCGGGGATCGCTTCGAGGCCGGCCTCGCGGGCGGCCCTAGTACGCCGCTCGCCCATGATCAGCTCGTAGTCACCGTCTTCGTTCTTGCGCACGACGACGGGTTGCAGCACCCCGAACTCGCGGACGCTGTGGACGAGTTCAGCGAGATCATCCGAGTCGAAGTGCGTGCGCGGCTGTCGCGGGTTAGGGACGATCTTGTTCGGATCCACCTGCATCAAGTGGATGCCGGGAACCGATTCGAGCTCGGGCGCGGGCTCTACGGCATCCGCTGCCTGATCGGCCGGTTCCTCGGCTGCAGGGCGGATCGACCCACCGGGGAAGAACACGTCGACCGGACGCGCCGCCTGGTCGGATACGGGGATGAGGGCGCCGATTCCACGGCCCAATCCAGTGCGCTTCGCCATCAGTTCTCCTTGCTCTGCGTCTTCTGGGACGCGATCTCGACAGCGGCCTCGCGATAGGCGATCGCGCCGGCGGAGGATCCGTCGTAGGCGATCACCGTCTGGCCGAAGCTGGGGGCCTCCGACACCCGTACTGAACGCGGGATCACCGTGTTCAGGACCTGTGTGGGGAAGTGGGTGCGCACCTCATCGGCTACCTGCTGGGCAAGACGGGTGCGTCCGTCGTACATCGTGAGCAGGATCGTGGAGAGGTGAAGCTCGGGATTGAGGTGCTTCTGGATCATCTGGATGCTGCCGAGCAGCTGGCTCAGGCCCTCGAGCGCGTAGTACTCGCACTGGATCGGGATGAAGACCTCGGATGCCGCGGTGAACGCATTGATCGTGAGCAGTCCGAGCGACGGAGGGCAGTCGATGATGACGAAGTCGACGGCGTTGGCTTCGACGTACTGGTCCAGAGCGCGGCGCAGCCGGTGCTCTCGTGCGACCTGAGAGACCAATTCGATCTCTGCACCGGCGAGGTGGATCGTGCTCGGAGCGCAGAGCAGGTTCTCCGACTCGGGACTCTGCTGCACGACCTCGGCGAGGGGAACATCGTCGATCAGTACGTCGTAGATGCTCGCGGTATCCGCGTTGTGCGGAACGCCGAGGGCGGTGGAGGCGTTCCCCTGCGGATCCAGGTCGATCACCAGGACCTTGGCGCCGAAAGATGCGAGCGCGGATGCCACGTTGACGGCGGTCGTCGTCTTGCCGACGCCACCCTTCTGGTTGGACACCGTCAGGACGCGTGTGTCGCCGGTGAAGTGGAGTTCGACGTCCGCCAGGTTGCGGCGTCGTGCGCTCAGATCAGCGATCTCGCGTGCCAGGGGCGTATCGATCCCGAAAGCCTCGTTCGGCGTAGTCTGCTCGGACTGTTTCACGTGAAACATCCACTCCTCTCGATGGCCGCGTTCCACTCTAATCGCTCCCACCGACCTTGCCCGCACCGGATTACTCCCCCGCGGATCGTCGAGCGAGCGCGGCGACGCGAACTCTCCTAGCCCGCTGACACTTCGACTCGCTCCGCTCACTCAAATGCGTTTCGTCTGCGGGCTTCGCCCTCCGCTCAACGACCCACACCCACTGGTGTTTCACGTGAAACACCCCGCTGGGTGAAGGGAAACTACCGCGGTCGTTGAGCGAGCGCAGCGAGACGAAACGCGTTGAGCGAGAAGCCGCCGGCGACAAGCCGAAACGTCACCAGTTGACGGGGCTTAGTCTGCGGGCTTCGCCCTCAGCTCAACGGGCCGCAACCTGGCGTTTCACGTGAATCACCCCGCTGGTGAAGGGGACCTCCGCGGGTCGTTGAGCGAGCACAGCGAGACGAAACGCGTTGAGCGAGGAGCCGCAGGCGACAAGTCGAAGCGGCACCAGTTGACAAGGCTTCGACTCACCTGCGGCTCGCTCACCCCAGCTTCCTCTCCGGGCTTCGCCCTCCACTCAACGACCCGCAACCAATGACGTTTCACGTGAAACAATCCGCTCGTGAACGGAGCTACCGCGGGTCGTTGAGCGAGCACAGCGAGACGAAACGCGTTGAGCGAGGAGCCGCAGGCGACAAGTCGAAGCGTCACAGCTGTCACGGCTTCGACTCGCCTGCGACTCACTCACCCCGCTTCGTCTCCGGGCTTCGCCCTCCACTCAACGACCCGCAACCAATGACGTTTCACGTGAAACACTCCGCTCCGTGAACGGGGCTACCACGGGTCGTTGAGCGAGCGCAGCGAGACGAAACGCGTTGAGCCAGGAGCCGCAGGCGACGAGTCGAAACGTCACCAGCCGCAGAGAACCCGACTCGCCTTCGGCTCGCTCACCCCGCTTCGTCTCCGGCGGCTCCGCCGCCTCCGCTCAACGACCCGCACGAGGGTGTTTCACGTGAAACATCGGCGCGTAAACGCAGCGAGAAGAAAATCAGCGAACGACGGCCCGGACAACGCGGGTGGTCTCAGCCAGGACACCCTCGCCGAGCACCTCGACCCGCACATCACTGAGCCGGTACTTCTTCGACTGCTTCGCCGCAGCATCGATCTCGGCTTCAGCGTTCTTTCCCTTGAGGAGTGCAAGTTCTCCCCCATCCCGCACCAGCGGCGCCGTGAACGGCAGCAGCGTGCGCAGGGCACTGACCGCTCGAGCCGTGACGACGTCGAACTGCTTCGGCTCGACGTCTTCTGCCCGCGACCGCAGCACGGTGACGTTCGTCAACGCGAGTTCTTGGACCTGTTCCGTGAGCCACGCGACGCGACGCTCCATCGGCTCAACGAGTGTGAAACTGACGTCCGGGCGAGCGATCGCGAGCACGACTCCAGGAAGGCCGGCCCCCGAACCGATGTCCGCCGCCGATCCATGGAACAGCGGTGCGGCGATCGCACTGTTGAGCACATGTCTGGTCCATAGACGCGGAAGCTCGAGCGGACCGATCAGCCCGCGCTCCTCCCCCTGTGCGGCAAGGTTCGCCGTGAACGCTCGTGCGACTTCGATACGGTCGCCGAATAACGATGACGCGACTTCGGGCTCGGCTTCGATGGTCATGACTCAGACAGATTCCACGCGATGTTTCACGTGAAACATCAGCGACGGCGGATGACGGTGTGGCGATCAGCGCCGTCGCCGTAGGACTCGGAGACCAGGTCTCGATCCGCGACGATGTCGTGCACCAGTTTGCGCTCGTAGCTCGACATCGACGGCAGCGATGCCTGCGATGCCCCTTCGTCGAGCCTGACGACCGCAGCATCCACCAGCTTCTCGAGCTGACGACGGCGCGCATCACGCGAGCCACCGATGTCGAGGATCAGCCGCGAGAATGACCCCGTCGTGCTCTGCACAGCCAGGCGCGTGATCTCCTGCAGTGCCTGCACGGTGTCGGGCTCGGACAGAACCGAGAGGCTTTCATCCTCCGACTCCACCGAGACGTACGCACGTCCCTGACGAACATCGAGGTTCAGGTCGCCGTCGATGTCGGCGATGTCAAGCAGGCCTTCGATGAAGTCCGCAGCGACGTCACCCTCCTGCTCGAGCTGCTCCACCGTGGGCTCAGAACGCTCTGCGATGTTCTCGGTCGTCATCAGTTCGTGCCCTTCTTCTTGGCGCGCTTCTTGCTCACCGGCTGCTGACGCTTGGGAGCCTCCTGCTTCGCCTTCTCCACCTCGTCGAGCAGACGCTGCTGCTCAGCCTCGTACACGGCCATCGGGACGACCTTGCCGGACGAATCGATCGCCTTGCCCTTGCGAGCCAGACGCTCCTCGCGGGCCTTGGCGGCCTCCGAGCCGGGCGTCGGCATCTCGCGGATCACCAGGAACTGCTGGGCCATGGTCCACAGGTTCGAGATGAACCAGTAGACGACGACGCCCAGCGGGAAGAAGACACCCGAGAAGATGAAGCCCAGCGGCAGCACGTAGAGCATGATCTTCTGCATCTGGTACGCCTGGCCGGTCTTGGCCTCGGGCGATAGGTTCTTCGAGATGATCTGCAGCTGCGTGAAGAACTGCGAAGCGATCATCAGGACCACGAGGATGACCAACAGAACGATCGCGATCGTGTTCTGCGTCTCGACGGCCTCGCCGAGCGTTCCGTGCAGCGACACCGAGCCGAAGATCGTGGCGTCGTAGAACTCCTTCGTCAACTCAGGACTGAGCAGACCGACGCCGCCCTGACCGGCGACCGCGTGCTTGGTGACATCGTTGAGCACGCTGAACAGCGCGAAGAAGATCGGCATCTGCACGATGAGCGGCAGGCAGCTCGACATGGGCGATGTGCCGTGCTTCTTGTACAGGGCCATGGTCTCGCGGCTCATCGCCTCGCGCGAGAGCTGATCCTTCTTGCCTCGGTACTTCTCCTGGACCTTCTTCATCTCAGGAGCGATTTCCATCATCTTGCGCTGGCTCTTGATCTGCCGCACGAACAGGGGAAATACCGATGCGCGGACGACGATCACGAGGCCGACGATGGCGAGGATCCAGGTGACGCCGGATGCTGCCGGCAGACCCATCGTGGTGAACAGCCAGTGCCAGGCGACGAGGATGAGCTCGACGGCCCACTTCAGCGGCCACAGGATCGTGCCGAGCAGATCGAAGCCACCGCCTCCGGAGTCCGGGGCGGGCGTCGCAGAGGCGAGCAGAAGGTCAAGACCCACTGATCAGTCCTTTCGAGAAGGTACGACGAAACCTCGGGCGGTCAGGTCGTGTCGGAAATGGTCGTGAGGACGGACGTCATCGACGCCGCCTTTGCTCCAGGGATTGCATCGCAGGACGCGCCAGGCCGAGAGAGCTGCTCCCTTGAGCGCACCGTGCTGCTGCACCGCACCTACAGCGTAAGCGGAGCAGGACGGGTAATAGGCACACACATCTCCGTAGATGGGGGAGATCACGGCGCGGTATGCGGTGAGGAATCCCAGAACGAGATTGCGAGGCATCAGCGGGATGCTGCGCACCAGGTCGCCGGCATGCAGATGTCCCGTGCCCAGGGCATAGGACGGCAGCGCACTCATGTCCGTGCCGTCGTGCGGTCGAGTCTGGCCAGGCAACGCGTCACATCGGCCTTGAGTTCGGCGAACGTCGCCGTTGCAGACGCAGGAAGGGCACGGATGACGACATCCGTGCCCTGAGGGACATCTGTGATCGCGTCCGCGCATACGGCTTTGAGCCGTCGACGCACGGTGTTGCGGATCACAGCGGTACCCACCTGCTTGCTGATGATGAACCCGAACCGGGGTTCGCGCGCTTCTCCGGTCGTCATCATGGAGGTGACGACTCGGGCGCCCCCGCACCGGACACCGCGACGGACGACCGACCTGTAGTCAGTGCCTCGCGTCAGTCGGAACGGACGGGCGAGCACGAGGCTTACGCCGAGAGCTCGGTGCGGCCCTTCGCGCGGCGAGCCGACAGGATGCTGCGGCCGGCGCGAGTGCGCATGCGGGCGCGGAAGCCGTGCTTCTTGGCGCGACGACGGTTGTTGGGCTGGAACGTACGCTTGCTCATGGAATCACTCCGGAAATGGTGTCACCGGATGAGTACGACCGGAGACATGGGGAACTGCCCTGAACCGGGCATAAGTCAACCGACTAAGGGTACGTCTTGGCGGCGCGGAGAGCAAATTGCCCGCGCGCAGTCCTCGGCTCGTCCGCCGCTTCGCACACCA